>NZ_CP035495.1:3180401-3816482 GCF_004135345.1 Xylanimonas allomyrinae | reverse complement strand
CGTGCCCGCCGACGGCGGGACGCTGACCGTGGTGGTCGACTCGACCCTGGACCCGACGCTTCAGGCCGTGCTCGACGGCGTGGCCCGGCAGCAGGTGCTGGCGGCGCAGGTCGGCGACCTGGGCGGCGACCCTGCGGCCGTCGAGGCCGCCGTCGGGCAGGCGCACGCCACGGTCGACGCGCTCGACCCGCCGCAGGAACGGGACCTGACCCAGGTGTTCGCGGGGTACCTCGTGGGGATCGTCATGTTCATGGCGCTCATGCTGTGCGCGCAGCTCGTCGCCCAGGGCGTCGTCGAGGAGAAGACGTCGCGCGTCGTCGAGCTGTTGCTGGCCACGGTGCGGCCTTCGCAGCTCATGGCCGGCAAGGTGCTGGGCATCGGCCTGGTGGGGCTGCTCCAGGTCGCGCTGACCGTGGGGGCCGCGGCCGTCGCGGCGTCGGCGACGGGGCTTCTCGACACCTCGGGGCTGCGCGTCGGCTCGACGGTCGTGTGGGCGCTCGTGTGGTTCCTCGTCGGGTTCACGACCTACGCCCTCATCCTGGCGGCGCTCGCCGCGCTGGTCTCCCGGCAGGAGGAGGTCGGCGCGGTCACGACCCCGGCGACCATGGTCATGGTGCTGCCGTACGTGTTCGGCATCAGCGTGCTGCCGTGGGACCCGACCAACGAGATCGCCCGCATCCTGTCGCTCATCCCGTTCTTCTCGCCGTTCCTCATGCCGATGCGCGAGGCGCTCGGAGTGACCCAGCCGTGGGAGCTGGCGCTCGCGCTCGTGGCGGCGCTGGTCATGCTGCCGGTGCTCGTGTGGCTCGCCGGGCGCATCTACTCCAACGCCGTGCTGCGTACGGGCGCGCGCGTGCGGCTCAGGGACGCCCTGCGGGCGTGAACCGGTCGCGTCCGGCGGCGCGCCCTGATCGTTGCCGCCTCAAGACTCTTGATGTCGAGACATCGGGGTTAGGCTCGCATCATGGAGGCTGCTGCACCTGCCGCCGGGTCCGACGACGCCCCGGCCGCGCTGTTCGACGAGGTCGACCGCATCGTCGCCGACTGGCGGCGTGAGCGCCCCGACCTTGACGTCGAGCCGCTCGAGGTGTTCTCGCGCGTCACGCGCCTGGCACGCCACCTCGACCGCGCCCGCCGTGTCGCGTTCACGGCTCACGAGCTGGAGACCTGGGAGTTCGACGTGCTGTCGGCCCTGCGCCGGGAGGGCGACCCGTACGAGCTGTCGCCCGGCGGCCTGGTCACCGCGACGCTCGTGACGAGCGGCACCATGACGAACCGGATCGACCGCCTGGAGAGCCGCGGGCTGGTCGAGCGACGCCGCTCCCCCGACGACCGCCGCGGCGTCGTCGTGCGCCTGACCCACGCCGGACGAGAGCGCGTGGACGCGGCGATGAACGACCTGCTGGCGCAGGAGACCCGGATGCTGGGAGCACTCGCGCCGCGGCGGCGGCCCGAGCTTGCGGCACTGCTGCGCGAGGTCATCGCACCGTTCGACGACCACGGCGGGCGGGACTGACGTCCCGGGCAGCTCCGTCAGCACCGAGAGCCGGCGCCCCCACCGGATACGGTGACGCAGTGCCACGGACCACACCGATTCGGGTGGGGAACGCGATCCCCCCGTCCGGGTTCCTGCTCGTCGCCCTGCTGCTCGTCGCGCTCAACCTGCGCGCACCCCTGACGTCCCTGCCGCCCGTCGTCGGGCAGGTCTCCGCGGCCCTGGGGCTGACGCCGGCACAGGCCGGCCTGCTGACCAGCGTGCCCGTGCTGTGCTTCGCGCTGCTGACGCCGCCGGCGTCGGCGCTCGTCGCACGGCTCGGCCCCGAGCGGGCCGTGCTGATCGCCGTCGCCGGGGTGGTCGCAGGGCAGGCGGTGCGCTCGGCGGGCACCGTTCCCGCGGCGCTCGCAGGCACGGCCCTGCTGGGCGCCGGCATCACGATCGGCAACGTGGCCGTTCCGGTGGTCATCGCGCGCGACTTCCTCTCCCGCTCCGCGGCCGTGACGGGCGCGTACTCGGCGACGATGAACGTCGGCTCCGCCCTGACCACGACGCTGACCGTTCCGCTCGCCGCGCAGTGGGGCTGGCAGTGGGCGCTGGCCGGGTGGGGTGTGCTCGCCGTCGTCGCCCTCGTCGTCTGGGGGCGGGCGAGCCGTGGCGTCGCGCCGCCCGCGACGGCGGCGGCACCAGGGCCGGCACGCGCCGCGCACGGCGGGTCGGCGCGGCTCGGGCGGCCGATGGCTCTCCTGACGGCGCTGCTGTGCGTCGCGTTCGCCGGGCAGGCGTCGTCGTACTACGCCATGACGGCGTGGCTGCCCGAGATCCTGCACGCCCGGCTCGGGCTGGGCGCGGGCGCCGCCGGGAGCCTCGCCGCCCCGTTCCAGCTCTGCGCGGTGGCCGGATCGTTGGGCGTGCCGCTCACCCTGTCGCGGCGCGTGCCGGTGCGATGGGTGTCGCTCGCGGTGACCGGCATGTGGCTCGCGCTGCCGGCGGGGATGCTGCTGGCGCCCGCGGCCGCCCTCGCATGGATCGCTCTCGCCGGCGTGGCCCAGGGCGGCAACTTCACGGTGATCTTCACGCTCATCGCGCAGCGCGCACCGAGCGTGGCCGCAGCGCGGCGGGCCTCCGCCGTCGTGCAGACGCTCGGGTACGCGTGCGCGGCGGCTGCCCCCACCGTGCTCGGTGCGATGCATGCCACCACGGGTGGCTGGACGATGCCGCTCGTCGGGGTGCTGGCCCTGCTCGGGATCATGGGGGGCGCGATGGCGGTCGCGACCCGTCCGGGGCGGTGAACGCCGCCGGCTCCCGCGCTCTCACGCCCGGCCCGCGCCCGGCCCGTCTGCCTGGAACCCTCGCAGCGCCGCGCGCACCCGAGTCCCGTGCTGCCTGGCCAGCCGCACGGCGGCGAGGTTCGACTCGAGCTGAGCGAGCCGGGACGCGCCGACCAGGACGTTGACCGTCGGCTCGTAGGCGAGGCAGAACGCGATGGCGAGCTGTGCGGGCGTCGCACCGAAGTCGCGTGCGACGCGTTCGACGTCGGGGTATGCGCGGACGATGCGGCCGCGGATCCCCCCGGCGTCGGATGCGATCCGGCGCGTCGGCATCAGGTTGCCGGCCAGGATGCCGCCTTCGAGCACGTTCACGGCCTGGAGCCCGAGCCCGCGCGCCTCGAAGAGCTCCCGGTACGCCTCCCCTTCGGCGTCGGCGCGGCGCGCGATGCTGTAGGCGAGCTGCGCGAAAACGGGCGGAGAGCGCCCGTCGAGACGGGCAGCGTCCAGCGCGGCCAGGGTGGCGCCCGCTGCCCACCCGCCGACTCCCCACGCGCCGGCAAGCCCTTCGCGCACGAGATCGTCAGCCTCGGCCACGATCACGCACACCTCGGTGCGCCTCCGGTGGCTCTCCCCGGCGCCACGCCGGCCGCCCGCAACCTCGCCCGTGGCCACTCCTGCGAGGACCACGGCGTCGAACCGGTCGAGGCCGGTGCGGTCGAGTGCTTCCTTGACCTGCTGCCGCAGACTGCGCCGTGGCCGCCCTCCCGTCCGGAGCCTGGCGCACACGTAGATGTCCTCACGGGCGACACCGGAGGCGCACAGGGCGGCGCCGAACGCGATGTCCGCCGTCGGCCGTTCGGCGTGCCGACCGGCGTCGCCGCCCGCGACGTCGAAGAAGGCGGCGCCCGCCTCGACTGCGCGCAGGACGACGGCCACACGCTCGTCCTGAGGCATCCGGTCCCAGGTGTTCCAGGAGCCGAGGCCGAGCGGCGGCATGAGGGGGACTCCGGGTCCGAACGGTCGACGGGGCGTGGGTGCAGGCATCGTTGCCTCCAGTCGCGGCGCCTCCCCCAAGGGGATCGTGAAAACTTGCGCTTTCAACAACTGTACGCCCAGAGGTGCGAGCGGTGTGGGCGCCACCTCTGCCCGCGCGCGACAGCGCAGCACCACGACGCGCCGCTGGGCACACCCGTCTGACACCAGGCGTGCTGCGGCGGGAGTGGGAGACGTCGCCGGCCACGAACAGCGCGCGGGGCGCGGCAGCACGCCGCTCCCCGCGCGGTGTTCGCAGAACGATCAGCGGCGCGGCCGTCCGTCTCGTCTCAGCAGCGGTCCCACTGCGTGCACCCGGCCATCTCGAGCGTCGGGTCGACCGGCGGCGGTCCGGACGGCTCCTCGCCGAGGAACGTCACGCGGAACCCGGCGGCTCCCGTCCCGTCGGGCTCACCGGTGCCGAGCGTGCGGGTCCAGCTCTCCAGCAGTCGGCGCCCTGCGGTGTCGTACACGGCCCGGACCACCTGCCCGTCGATCGTGCGCTCGACGGCGACGCCCGCCCGACCGGTCGAGTCCTGCGCCGCGTCGTCGACCGTCGAGCCGGGCAGTGTCGTCATGACCTGCCACAGCGCGTCGCGCAGCGCGACCGGTGCGGGGCTGCCGGAGAGCAGGTCGAGCGCCGACTGGAACACCTTGTCGTCCGAGGTACCGACGCCCTGCTCTGGATGCACGTTCTGCACCAGCAGCGCCCCCAGCGCCGCAGGGTCGGTGGGCAGCACGGGCAGCACGTCCCATCGCAGGATGGTGTCCACGCCGTCGATGTCGATGCGCCCCCACGACGCCGGGCCCGTCGCGATGAGCGCGTCGGGGTCGAGGTTGCCGTCGACGACGACAAGGCTCGGGTCGGTGCGGCCGTACCAGGACTCGCGGTGCTCCGTCGTCGTCGTGCCGGCGGTCGTCGTGTTGACGCTCGTCGTCGTGACGTGCCAGTACGCGGCGTCCGGCCACCCGCCGACCGCGGGGTCGACCGGCACGGCGTCTGCCGGGTCTTGCGGCGCAGGCGGCGGGTCGACGCTCAGCACGCGCTGGGCCGGCTGCACGGCAACGTCCCGCCACGGTTGCACGGCAACGTCCTGCCACGGCTGCGCCTGCACCGCCCAGCCGAGCGTCAGCGCCACCACCCCGGTCGCGGCGACGGAGACCGTCGCGCGACGGCGGGCGCGGCGCCGTCGGGCCGCGGGCACCACCCCGGCGACGTCCACGTCCACCACCGGTGCGACGTCGTCGACCAGGGCGCGCAAGTCTGCGGCAAACTCTTCATCGGTGCGGGTGCTCATCGGATGCTCCCCTCGGAACGGGACTCGGCGGCGTCCAGCACCGACCGGAGCTGGGCAAGACTGCGCGAAGCGGTGGACTTGACGGTGCCGAGCGAGATGCCGAGGTCGGCGGCGACCTCCTGCTCGCTCAGCCCCACGAGGTGGCGCAGCACCACGATGCGGCGCTGACGCGGGGTCAGGGTGGCGAGCGCGCGCACCAGGCGGTCGCGGTCGTCGACACGGCGCTCGGCGCCGTCGTGCGCGACCTCCGGCAGGTCCACCGGGGCGAGCAGCACCTCGCGGCGCCGGCGGCGCCACAGGTCGACGCGCAGGTTGGCGAGCACGCGCCGCGCGTAGGCGAGCGGTTCGCCCTCGCGCGCTCGACCCCACGCCAGGTAGGTGCGCGTCAGAGCCTGCTGGACGAGCTCGTCCGCGAGGTGCGCGTCGCCGCACAGGAGCCACGCGGTGCGGGCGAGCTGCGGGGCGGCGCTCTCCATGAACGCCGTGAACTCCTCCTCGCGGGAGGCGCTGGTCACCACCCTGAACCGCGCAGAGCCGTCGGGCGGGGCATCGTCCGGCGGGGCGTCGTCGAAAGCCCCGAGGGCTGCCATCGGCATGGTCATGACACTCTCACGCACGGCCCCCGCCAAAGGTTGAGTGTCCTCGCGCACGGTCCCCAGGTGTCTGCCACGATGACGCCCATGCCCGAGAGCAGCACCGTCGCCACCCCGCCGCCGTACCCCGTCCTGGACGACTCGACGCAGCCGTACCTGCCGCGTGAGGCCTACGCCGCGTGGTCGCGACGCGTCGGGGCGTGGTTCCTGGACCAGGCGGTCCTCGCCGGCATCGTCTGGCTCACGCTCGGCGAACGCGCGACGGTGCCGACGCTCACGACGGGTCTCTTCAGCGACCAGGACGGGCAGACGCCCTGGCAGGAGTCCGGCTGGGTCTGGCTCGTCTTCCTCGGCGTGCTCGCGCTCCAGGCGTGGACCGGGTGGACGCCCGGCAAGCTCGTCGCGGGCATCGCCGTCGTGCGCGAGCGCGACCTGCGGCCCGCCGGCCTGCTGCGCACGATCCTGCGAGTCGTGTGCCACATGCTCGACGCGATCCTCCTCATCGGCTACCTGCGGCCCCTGTGGGAGGCGCGGCGCCGGACGTTCGCCGACTCGATCGTCGGCACCGTCGTCGTGCTGCGGCGGCCCGGCCTCCCGGCCGGACCGCGCCGGGCGCTGACGGCGGGGGCGCTCGTGGTGTGCCTGGCCGGCGCCGGGCTCACGGTGACGACGACGAGCTGGGGCGGCCCCGCCGCGGAGGCGACGGCGTGGTGCATTCCCGCCGCCGCCTCCGCGGGCGGTGACGGGGACGCCGCACGGTCGGCGTCCGTCGAGCTCCGGGGCGTCAGGACGCAGCTCGTCGAGCGGCGGCTGTGGGCGCGCCGGGTCACCGACGTCGCGCGCTCGTACTCCGCGACGTGGACGTGGGCCGAGGCGACGACGCCTGTCGGAGACCTCCAGGTCGAGCTCACCGCCACCGCACCGGGCGGCGCGGTGGCCACGCAGAGAGTGGGCGTCGAGGGCCGCTCGACCGCGTCGACGACGTCGGAGACGACGTCCGACGGCAGCCACCTGACCACGCAAGTCCCTCTGGACGGCGACCCCGCCACGGCCCTCGGCGACGTCGTCGACGTCACGACGTCGCTGCTGGTCGACGGGCAGGTCGTCGCGACCTGCACGGTCCCGGGGCTACGGCTGGAGCCGGTCGACCGCTGACGGCGCAGCGCGCCGGTGGGCGGCGGCGATCGACTGCGGGTCGCCACGTCGCTTGACGACCGGCACTTACTGGGTAACTATGGGCGCATCAGCGACTGCTTACCCGGTAACCACGGAGGTTCCCATGTCGGTCAGGCAAGGCTTCCTCGCCCTCCTCTCGGAGCAGCCGATGCACGGCTACCAGCTCCGCCAGGAGTTCGAGACCCGCACCGGCGGCACCTGGCCGCTCAACATCGGGCAGGCCTACACCACGCTCCAGCGCCTGCAGCGCGACGGCCTGGTCGAGCCCGTACCCGACGACGCCGACGACTCCCCCGAACGCTTCCGCCTCACCGAGGCCGGCCGCGCCGATGCCCGGGCCTGGTGGACCCGGCCCGTCGAGCGCAACGCCCCCGCCCGCGACGAGCTCGCGATCAAGCTCGCGCTCGCCGTGACCGTGCACACCGACGGGCACCCGGTCGACGTCGCCGCCGTCATCCAGCGCCAGCGCACCGAGACCCTCCGCGCGCTGCGCGACTACACGCGGCTCAAGCGCGAGGCCACCGCCGACGGCCCCGGCCTGGCCTGGTCGCTGGTGCTCGACTCGCTCGTCTTCGCCGCCGAGGCCGAGGTGCGCTGGCTCGACCACGTCGAGGCCACGGTCACCCGGGCCGCGTCCGCGGGCACCCCGGTCGGCGCCGTCGTCGCACCCCTCGACGCCCGCCCGGCAGCCGACGCCGACGCGCCTCTCGGCGAGCAGCGCGGAGGCGTCCGGTGAACGCCCCCGTCATGCTCACGCTGCGCGCCGCCACGCGCGTGCACGGGCACGGCGCCAGCGAGGTGCACGCGCTGCGCGGCGTCGACCTCGACGTGCGCATGGGCGAGCTCGTCGCCGTCATGGGCCCCTCGGGCTCCGGCAAGTCCACCCTCCTGCACCTCGCCGGCGGCCTCGACACCCCCACGTCGGGCACCGTCCAGGTGGGACGCGACGACGTCGGCGCCCTCGACGCCAAGGGCCGCGCCCGCCTGCGCCGCAAGCACGTCGGCTACGTGTTCCAGGACCTCAACCTCGTCCCCGCACTCACCGCGCTGGAGAACGTCACCCTCCCCCTCGAGCTCGACGGCGTCTCCGCACGCCGCGCACGCGCCGCCGGCGCCGCAGCGCTCGCCGAGGTCGGCATGGACGGACTCGAAGACCGCTTCCCCGACGGCATGTCCGGCGGGCAGGCCCAGCGCGTCGCCATCGCCCGCGCCCTCGTCGGGCCACGCCGCCTCGTGCTCGCCGACGAACCCACCGGCGCCCTGGACTCCGTCACGGGCGAGGCCGTCATGCGCGTGCTGCGCGCCCGCGTCGACGCCGGGGCGGCCGGGCTGCTCGTCACCCACGACGCCCGGCACGCCGGCTGGGCCGACCGCATCGTGTTCCTGCGCGACGGACTCGTCGTCGACGAGACCGGCGCCGACGGGCCCGACCACCTCCTGTCCCAGGCCGTGCGCTCATGACCGTCACCCACGCCCGGCCCGCCACCACGCCCCCCGCACCCGGCACCCGCGAACCCCGCCGCGGGGCCGCCGCCCGCTTCCGCGGCCGCTGGCGCGTCGCGCTGCGCTTCGGCGCCCGCGACGCCCGCCGCAACAAGGGGCGCACCGCCCTCGTCGCCATCATGGTCGCCCTGCCCGTCGCCGTCGGCGCCTTCGCGGCCACCACGCTCTGGTCGACACGGGACACCCCGGAACGCACGGTGGCCGAGCAGCTCGGCCCCCGCCTTCAGGCGTCGGCGTCCTTCTTCGGCACCGAGGTCCAGCAGACGCCCGACGGGAACTCGAGCGCGGGCGGCGCCTCCGCCGAGACGCAGGTGGCGAGCGTGGACGCCGCGTTCCGGGCCGCGTTGCCCGGCGGTGCCCGGGCCGTCGCGGGGGTCGACGCCTCGGTGGTCGTGTTCGCCGGCGAGCTCCAGGTGTGGCAGCCGGCCGTCCAGATCGACGTCGGTGACCCGTCGGTCGCCGCCGCGTTCCCGCTCGCCGAGGGCACGCTGCCGGGGGCGGGCGAGGTCGCGCTCGGCGCGGACATCGCCCGCCAGCTCGGGCTGGAGGTCGGCGACACGGTCGGTGCGCGGCTCAACGGCCGGGTGGGGCAGGTCGACGGTCCCGCGGACCTCGGCTCCGCCACCCTCTCCGGCATCCTGGCGGCCCGGCAGCCGCGCTCGGTCACGGTCCTCTACCCGGCGTCCGGGCCGATCACCCCGCCCGCGACGGTGGGCGGGCCCACGGGACCGACGGTGACGTCCCCGTTCTGGTTCGTGTCCGGCGACACCCCTGTGACCTGGGACGACGTGCTGCGCCTCAACGACGCCGGGTTTGTCGTCACCAGCCGCCAGGTGGTGCTGGACCCGCCGCCGCACTCCGCCGTCCCGTACTTCGATGGCACCCCGCCGAGGAGCGCGAGCGACCTGCTGCAGACGTGGGGCCTGTTCGTCGCGGTCATCGCCGTCGCGCTGCTCGAAGCGGTGCTGCTCGTCGGCCCGGCGTTCGCCGTCGGCGCCCGCCGCTCGGCGCGCTCGCTCGCGCTCGTCGCCGCCAACGGCGGCACGGCCCGCACCCTGCGAGCCGTCGTGCTCGGCACGGGCGTCGTCATCGGCGTCGGCGGCGCTCTCGCCGGGACCGCGATCGGCCTGGCCGGTGCCGCCGTCGCGCTGTCCTCAGTGCCCGGCGGGCTGCGCTTCTACTCCGTCCCGTGGCCGATCGTGCTCGGCATCGCCGTCGTCGGGGTGCTGCTCGCGGCCGCCGGCGCCTGGCTGCCCGCACGCGGCGCCTCGAAGGCCGACGTCGTCGCCGTGCTCGCCGGGCGGCGCGGCGAGACCGCGGCGCGGCGGTGGCCGGCCGTCGTCGGCACGGTGCTCGCCGTTGCCGGGTACGCAGCCGCCGTCGTCGGCGGGATCACGACTCAGGTGCTGCTACTGATAGGTGGAGTGATCGTCGGCGAGATCGGGCTGGTGCTCGCCTGCGGCGGGATCGTCGCTCTGCTCGGGCGCATGGCCGGGCGGCTGCCGCTGAGCTGGCGGTTCGCGCTACGCGACGCCTCACGGCACCGGTCGCGGACGTCCCCCGCGATCGCGGCGGTGCTGGTCGCGACAGCGGGGGCGAGCGCAGGTCTCGTCTACTCCACCGCGCAGTCGGACCACGACTACCGCTCGCAGGCGATCGTCGCGGCCCCGGGCGTGCTCCTTCTCGCCGATCCGAGCGGCAAGGCGCTGGCGACCCCGGCGGACCTCGCCACGGTCACCGGCATCGTGCACGACGTCCTGCCGGACGTCGGCGACCTGCGACCCGTCACGACGCTCGCCGAGACCGTCGACGACGGCGTGACGACCAGCGCGCACCTCCGGCCCCCGGGCGAGGGGCTCGAGTTCAGCGTCTCGGGAACCGCCATCATGGGGCCGATCGTCGACGACGGCGACCTCGTCGAGGCGTTCGCGATCCCCTCGCCGGACACGCTCGGGCCGCGCTCGCAGCAGGACGCGTCGTCGTCCCCGCCGGCCAGGCGTTCGACGACGGCACGGCGCACTTCGCCGTCGAGGGCTGGGATCCGGACGTCGACTCCCCGACGCCGGTCCTGACGCGGACCGTGACGCTGCCCGCCGTGGAGGTGGGCGACGCGCGCGGCCCGGTCGCAGCCGCCATGCCGGTGATCCCGACGTCGCTCGTGTCACGGCTCGGTCTGCCGACGCAGGTGAGCGGGCTCGTGGCCACGGCGTCCACCGACCTGACGCAGGCCCAGCAGAACACCCTCCAGGCCCGCCTCGACGACGGCTTCGGCACCGACGAGTGGGGCACGAGCAAGGTGACCGTCACGCTCGGCGGTGACCCGGTCGACTACGGCGCCCCCGACTGGCTGACCACGCTGCTGATCGTCGGCGCCGGCGCGTTGCTCGCGCTCGCCGCGGCCTGGATCGCGGCGGCCCTGGCCGCCACCGAGTCCCGTCCGGACCTGGCGACGCTCGCCGCCGTCGGCGCCACACCGCGCACCCGCAAGCGCGTGGTCGCGGCGCAGGCGGGCACGGTAGCCGGGATCGGCGCGATGCTCGGCGTGCTCTCGGGCTACCCCCTCGGGGCGGCGTTCGTCCTGTACGAGCGGTACCGGTGGGCGACGCCGAGGCTCACCTGGGCGTTGACGTTCCCCTGGGAGATGCTGCTCACGCTGGTGGTGGGCCTGCCCCTGCTCGCGGTCGCCGCAGCATGGCTGGCGACGCGCAGCCGGCTCGTCCTCACCCGCCGCCTGGAGACCTGAGCGGGCCGCGGTGGGTGTCTCGGTGGGGGGCGCGCCCTCGAACGCTGCGGCCGGCCTGCGCGACGACCATGGCCGATACGTTCTGTGCGAAGGGCGCTAGCCTGCCCGGGTGACCACCCCCGCCACGACCGCCACGTTCACCGACATCACCGACGACGACGTCCCTGGCGTCGCCGCGCTCTGGCAGGAATGCGGGCTGACCCGCCCGTGGAACGACCCGCTGCTCGATGTCGCCGACGCGCGCCGGGGGCCCGCTTCGACGGTGCTGGCCGCGCGCGCGGACGGCGCCGTCGTCGCCACCGTCATGGCGGGCCATGACGGTCACCGCGGCTGGCTCTACTACGTCGCCGTCTCCCCCGCGTTGCGGGGCGCGGGCCTCGGCCGCGCCGCGGTCGCCGCGGGCGAGGCGTGGCTGCGCGCGGCCGGTGCCCGCAAGGTGCAGCTCATGGTGCGCGGCACCAATGCGCAGGCGCTCGGCTTCTACGAGCGGCTCGGCTACGAGGACCAGTCGACGGCGGTGCTGGGCCGCTGGTTCTGACCTCGGCCCCTCAGCCCGCGACCTCGGCCGCCTCCAGCCACTCCAGCTCCAGCCCGTCGCGCTCGGCGGCGAGCTCGCGCAGCCGTGCGTCGAGCTCGGCGACGGCGTCGAAGTTGGTGGGGTCGGCGGCGATTTTGCCGTGCAGCGCGGCCTCGTCGTCGGCGATGCGTGCCAGGCGCCGCTCGATGCGCGCGAGGTCCTTGCGGGCCTGCCGCACGTCGGCTGCCGAGGGGGCCGTCGCGGGTGCCGACGTGGTGGAGGGTTCCGCCTGTGTGGCGGTGGCCGGTGCCGCCTGAGCGTGCGCGGCGGCCGCGTGCGCGAGAGCCAGGTACTCGTCGACCCCGCCCGGCAGGTGCCGCAGCCTCCCGCCCACGATGGCGTACTGCTGGTCGGTCGCGCGCTCCAGCAGGTACCGGTCGTGCGAGACGACGATGAGCGTGCCCGGCCACGAGTCGAGCAGGTCCTCCATCGCGGCGAGCATGTCGGTGTCGACGTCGTTGGACGGCTCGTCGAGGATGAGCACGTTGGGCTCGGCGAGCAGCACGAGCAGGAGCTGCAACCGCCGCTTCTGACCGCCCGAGAGCTCCCCTACGCGCGCCGAGAGGTGCTCGCGCGCGAACCCGAGCCGTTCGAGGAGCTGAGCGGGCGTGAGCTCCTTGCCGTCGACGACGTAGGTCGTCCGGGTGCGTGCCAGGACCTCGCGCACGCGGTCGTCGGCGATGCCCTCCAGCTCGGTGAACCGCTGGTCGAGCACCCCGAGCCGCACCGTCTTGCCGCGCTTGACGCGACCCGTCGTGGGCTGGAGCGTGCCCGCGACGAGGCCCAGCAGGGTCGACTTGCCGGCGCCGTTGCCTCCGAGGATCGCGGTGCGCTCACCCGGTGCGATGCGCCACTCGACGTCGCGCAGCACCTCCTTGTCGCCGAACGACACCGAGGCGTCGATGATGTCGACGACGTCCTTGCCGAGCCGTGACACCGCCATCCGTGAGAGCTGGAGCGAGTCGCGCGGCGGCGGCACGTCGGCGATGAGCGCGTTGGCCGCGTCGATGCGGAACTTGGGCTTGGAGGTGCGCGCGGGCGCGCCGCGCCGCAGCCACGCCAGCTCCTTGCGCATGAGGTTCTGCCGTTTGGCCTCGACGGCGGCCGCCTGCCGGTCGCGTTCGACGCGTTGCAGCACGTAGGCGGCGTACCCGCCCTCGAAGGGCTCGACGATCCTGTCGTGCACCTCCCAGGTGGCGGTCGCGACCTCGTCGAGGAACCACCTGTCGTGCGTGACGAGCAGCAGCCCGCCCTGGTTCCGGGCCCACCTGGTCTTCAGATGGGCGGCCAGCCACGCGATGCCCTCGACGTCGAGGTGGTTGGTGGGCTCGTCGAGCATGAGGACGTCCCACTCCCCGACCAGCAGCGCGGCCAGCGCGACCCGGCGCCGCTGACCGCCCGAGAGCGTCCCGAGGCGCGCGTCCCACGGCAGGTCCGGCACCAGGCCCGCGATGACGTCACGCACCGCCGCGTCCCCTGCCCATTCGTGCTCGTCCCGGTCGCCGACGACGCTGTGCCCGACGGTGGCGTCGTCGTCGAGCGTGTCCGCCTGGTCGAGCACGCCCACCCGCACCCCGCCGCGGCGGGTCACCCGGCCGCCGTCGGGCGCGATGCTGCCCGCCAGCATGCCCAGCAGCGACGACTTGCCGTCGCCGTTGCGCCCGACGATGCCGATGCGGTCGCCCTCGTCGATGCCGAGGGTCACCGCGTCGAACACCACGCGCGTCGGGTATTCCAGGTGCAGGGCTTCCGCCCCGAGGAGATGTGCCACCCGACCAGGGTACGGATCGCGGCGGCACATCCTGCCCGCCCGGCGGCGCGTCCACGTCGCGTGACGGCGGGCCGCCTCTCGAATCGATACAGTCGTGCCGCATCGCGCCGACGCACCACCGGGAGGACGCCCATGGCCCAGTACGACCTGCCGCTCGACGAGCTTGAGCGGTACTCCCCCGCGGTCGACTGCCCCGACGACCTGGTCCCCTTCTGGACGGCGACCGTCGCCGAGGCGCGCGCGACCGCCGACGCCCCCGTCGTCGTCCGTGTGGAGACCGGCCTGACCGAGGTGGTCGTCGACGACGTCACCTTCGCGGGGTTCGGCGGCCACCCCGTCAAGGCGTGGCTCGTGCGCCCCGCCCGGCACGATCCGGCCGCGCACGCGCCGCTGCCCGCCGTCGTCGAGATGCTCGGGTACGGCGGCGGGCGCGGGCTGCCGCACGAGCACCTGCGGTGGGCGGCAGCGGGCGTCGCGCACCTGGTCATGGACACGCGCGGGCAGGGCGGGCACTGGGGCGCGGGCGGCGAGACGCCCGACCCGGTGGGCCGCAGCGCCGGCGTCGCCGGCTTCATGACGGCGGGCATCGACGACCCGCACGACCACTACTACCGCCGCTTCTACACCGACGGCGTGCGGGCCGTCGACGCCGTCCGGCAGATCCCCGGCATCGACCCGGCACGGGTCGCGGTCACGGGGGTGAGCCAGGGCGGCGGCGGGTCGGTCGCCGTCGCGTCGCTGCTCGCGATGGCGGGCGACGACGTCGCGGCCGCGATGCCCGACGTGCCGTTCCTGTCGCACTTCCGCCGGGCCGTGCGGCTCGTCGACTCACGCCCCTACGGCGAGATCACCCAGTACCTGTCGGTGCGTCGCGGCCCGGCCGCCGAGGCGACCGTGTGGCGCACGCTGTCCTACCTCGACGGCGCCAACCTCGCCCGGCACGCGACCGCGCCGGCCCTGTTCTCGGTGGCGCTCATGGACGTGACGTGCCCGCCGTCGACGGTCTACGCGGCCTACAACGCCTGGGGCGCCGCGGCGGCGGCACCGCCGCGCAAGCGCATCGACGTCTACCCGTACAACGACCACGAGGGCGGTCAGGCCTACCGGTTCGCCCCCCAGCTCGCCTGGCTCCGCGCGAGCTAGGCACCCGCCGCGGTCGCGTCAGGTGGTGTGGCGCGCTCCGTGCGCCGGGCCCGTCGTGGTCCACACCGTGTCGGCGGCGCCCTCCGCCGTCCACGTGGCCGCGATCGCGAGGGCGTGCTGGCGGGAGCGGGCGAGGGCCGCGACCGTGGGGCCCGAGCCCGACACGATCGCGCCCAGCGCGCCCGTCTCGTGCGCGATCTCGAGCGTGCGGGCGAGCTCGGGGCGCAGGGAGAGCGCAGCCTCCTGGAGGTCGTTGTGCAGCGCCGCGCCGAGCGCCGTCGGGTCGCCCGCGCGCAACGCCTGCATGAGCGCGGTGTCGTCCGCGAGGCCCACGGGGGACGCGGCGCCGTGGGTGAGGTCGTCGAAGGCCGCGAACACGGCAGGCGTCGACAGCCCCCGCTCGGACGCGCCGAACACCCAGTGGAACTCGCCGCGCGTCATCGCGGGTGTGAGCAGGTGCCCGCGCCCCGTCCCGACGGCGGTGTGCCCGAGCAGGCAGAACGGCACGTCGGAGCCGAGCCGCGACGCCAGTTCCATCAGCTCGGTGCGTGGCAGGCCCGTCTCCCAGAGGGCGTCGCACGCCACGAGCGCGGCCGCGGCGTCGGCCGACCCGCCCGCCATGCCCCCGGCCACGGGCACGCCCTTGCGCACGCGCAGGGCGACGTCGGGCGCGATCCCCGCGTGCTCGGCGAGCAGCACCGCGGCACGCCACGCGAGGTTGGTCGAGTCGGTCGGGACGAGCTGGGCCTGCGGTCCGTCGACCGTCAGGGAGACGCCCGCACCGGGCAGCACCTGGCTGGCCGCGACCTCCTCGAACAGCGCGACGGCCTGAAACACGCTGACCAGCGGGTGGTAGCCGTCGTCCTGCACCGGTCCGACGCGCAGCGAGAGGTTGACCTTGCCGGGCGCCCGCACGCGCACCGTGGGCGGGGGTGCTGCGGTCAGTCGCGTCGGAGGCGTCGCCCGGGGCCGGTTCACTCGTCCACCGTGCCAGCGGGCGCGCCGGGCCGCACACCGTCGAGCGCGTCGTGCCGTGCCCACCGCTCGGCGATGCGTGCGAACTGTGCGACGTCGAGCGTCTCGCCGCGGGCACCCGGGTCGACGCCGGCCTCCCGCAACGCCGCCTCGGCCGCGGGGCCGGACCCGAACAGGCCGGACAGGGCGGCCCGGAGCGTCTTGCGCCGCTGCGCGAACGCGGCGTCGACGACGGCGAACACCTGTTCACGCGTCGCGGACGTCGGCGGCGGGTCGCGTCGCTCGAGCGCGACCAGCGCCGAGTCGACGTTGGGCACCGGCCAGAACACGGTGCGGGACACGGTGAGCGAACGCCAGGCGCGCGCGTGCCAGGCGGCCTTGACCGAGGGCACGCCGTAGATCTTCGAGCCGGGTGCGGCCGCGATCCGGTCGGCGACCTCGGCCTGGACCATGACCAGGACGGACTCGAGCGTCGGGAACCGTTCGAGCATGGTCAGCAGCACGGGCACCGCGACGTTGTAGGGCAGGTTGGCGACCAGTGCCGTCGGCGCCTCGCCCGGCAGCGCCGTCACGTCGAGCGCGTCGCCGAGCACCACCTCGAAGGACGCCTCCGGCAGGTGCGCCCGCACGGTGGCCTCGATCTGCCCGGCCAGCACGGGGTCGATCTCGACGGCCACGACCGACGCCCCGGCTTCGAGCAGCCCGAGCGTCAGCGACCCCAGGCCGGGGCCGACCTCGACGACGCGCTGCCCGGGCCGCAGGCCTGCCGCGCGCACGATCTTGCGGACCGTGCCGGCGTCGTGCACGAAGTTCTGGCCGAGCGTCTTGGTCGGGCGGACGCCCAGGCGCCCTGCCAGGTCGCGGATCTCCGCGGGACCGAGCAGGGCGCTTGAGGGCTGCGTCATGCAGGTGAGCCTATCGAGTAGGGGTCCCCGGCGGGCTCGCCGGGGCGGTGCTCAGTACCAGCCGGTCGACTGGGAGTGGCCCCATGCCGTGCACGGCGTCCCGTAGCGGCCGGCGATGTAGCCCAGGCCCCAGGTGATCTGGGTGGCGGGGTTGGTGCGCCAGTCGGCCGCGACCGAGCCCATCTTGGACCCGGGCAGCGCCTGCGGGATGCCGTACGCCCCCGAGGAGGGGTTGGCGGCCGACGGGTTCCAGCCCGACTCCTTCTGGAACAGCGAGTCGAGGCACTGCCACTGCTCGCCCGTCCAGCCGCGCGCGGCTGCGAGCTCCTGGCCGATGGCACGCGGCGAACCCGACATGACGGGCCCGGAGGCGGCACCCGTGGAACCGGCGCCCGCGGCGGGCGGCGGGGTCTGAGGCCGTTCCTTGGTGCCCTGCGCGACGATCTTCGCGACGGGCGGCGTGGTGACCTCGTCGGACTTGACGGTGCGCGAGGTCTCGGCGCCGTCGACCGTCACGACGGTCTCGACGACGGTCCGCACGCCGTCCTGGCCCTGCTGGGCGACCTTGGTCTGGTCACGGTAGAGCGTGGCGTCGTCCTGGGTCTGCGTCTCGAACGGCACCGCGTGCTCGGTGGTGACGTCCTGCGTGACGACGCGCTGCACGACGACGGCGACGCCGGCGCCACGCGCCGCGACCGTCTGGAGGTCGGCCGCGTTCAGGCCGGCGTTCGCGAGGCCGACGACGCGCACGGTGTCTTGCGCGCCGAGCGTGACGTGGGCGGCGGCGAGCGCCGCGTCGATGCCGTTGCGGCCTTCGGGCACGACCGTCGGCGTGCCGTCGGCGACGACCGCGACGGGGCCGTCGGCGTCGAGACGCAGCGCGAGGCTGGCTCGCTCGCCCGAACGGGAGGCGACGAGCGCGACGTCGTTCCCGCGCGCGGCGAGCGCGGCGAGCGCCTCGCCGGCGTCGAGCGCGGTGACCCAGGTGGTGGTCTGCGTCCCGTCGGCCTGGATGGTCAGCTCGCGGGCGTAGCGCACGACGACGTCGGCACCGTCGGTCAGTGGCTGGTCGGCGGCGGGGCTGACGAGGTCGCGTTCGTTGACGCGCACGCCGCGCGCGTCGAGCAGGCCCTGCACGGAGCCGGCGAACGTGGAGATCGTGGTGAGGTGGCCGTCGACGTCGAGGGTGACGTTCTTGTGGGCGTCGGCATAGGCGACGGCTCCGCCGGAGACGGCGAGCGAGGCGGTCACGAGGCCCGCGACGAGGGGCAGCCTGCGGCTGCGCGCGCTGCGACGGCGGGCGGGGGTGTCGGTGGTGGTCGCGGTGGTGGTCGCGGTGGTGTCGGCGGCCGGTTCGGTGGGCGTTGCCGTCGACTCGTGGTCAGTGGTGTTCACGGAGGTCCAGACGTCGTGCTCTCCGGGCACGGGCGGGCGAGCGACGGGCCTTGTGGGCCACCGCGGCGTACGCCCGTGAGGGCGCACATGTGTCCCCGGTCAGGGCCACGGTGCGGTCTCGACCGGCCGATCCGGCGGTCGCGACCCGAGAGTCGGGTCGGTCTGCGTGCGTGTGGGCTCGGCGTCAGGAGCGCCGCCGGCCTACACCCGGGGATGCCCGTTCGCATGCAAGACAATCGACCGTAACCGAGTTGTTATCGGATTCTCAAACCGGGAGGGCCGAACGTGGCGAACGCCACGCGTCACCCGACTGTGCACCACGCGCCGCGCGGGGCCCGCGCGGGCCCTCACAGAAGCCCGAGCTTGCGCGCGCAGGCGGGCCACTGGCCCCAGCCGGAACGCGTCTGGAGCGCCTGCGCGCGTTGCGTCTGCTCCTCGGGCGACGCCTGCGAGGGCAGGCCCGAGCCGCCCACCGCCTGCCACGTCGAGACCGTGAACTGGTACAGGCCGTGATAGAGCCCGTTCGCGGAGACCGCGTCCGCGCGCCCACCCGACTCGCACTGCGCGAGCGCGGCCCACACGTCACCGGTCACCGCGGCAGCGGGCGCCGGTGCGGGTGCCGTGCCTGCGGCGGGGGCAGCCACCGGGGCCGTGGGGGCGGGTCGCTCCCTGGTCCCGACCGCGACCACCTCGTCGACCGGCGCACGCGTCTGCGTCTGGGAGACCAGCGTGCGCTCGGTGGCCTCGCCGTCGACCGTCGTGACCCGCTCGACGCGCGTGAGCACGCCGTCCGCACCCGCTTGCACGACCTTCGGTGCCTGATCGGCGTAACGCTTCGAGTCCTGCTGCTCGACCCGCTGGAACGGGACGGGCGTGTCCTGGGAGACCTCCGTCGTCTCGACGCGCTGGACCCAGACCGCGACCGCGGCCTGGTCCTGGGCGTCGACGTCGTGCGCGGGGACGACGCTCACCAGATCGTCCGCGTCGACGCTCACTCCCGCGCGCTCGAGCACGGCCGCGACACCCTCACCGCCGTCCGGCACCGCGCGGGTCTGCCCGTCGGCGACGACGGCGACCGGCCCGCCGTCCGCGGCGAGACGCAGCGGCAGCGCGAGGCGGTCTCCGGAACGCGACGCGACCAGGCGCACGTCGCCGCCGCGGTCGCGCAGGCGGCGCAGGGCGTCGTCGGCGTCGACCGCCGTGACCCACGTGGTGGCCTGCCGCCCGTCGGCCTGCACCGTCACCTCACGCCCGTACCGCACGACGACGTCCGCGCCGTCGCGCAGCCGCGCGCCGGTCGCGGGGGTGACGGCGTCACGCTCGCCGACCCGCACGCCCTCGCCGCGCAGCAGCCCTTCGACGGATCCGGCGAAGGTGGTCACCTGCGTCACGTGCCCGTCGACGTCGAGCGTCACGGTCTTGTGCGCGTCGGCCACGGCGCCGACGGCGCCGCCGGCAGCGAACGCGACGGTCGCGATGCCCGCGGCGATCATGACGCGCCGACGGCGTCGGCTCGGGCGGCCGGGAACGTCGTCGGCGGGTGTCAGGTCGGGTCTCTGCGGATCAGTCACACGGTTCCTCGCGGTCGTGCCGCCCGGGTCGAGGCCGGGCGGGCTGGGACACAGCATTCCCGCGACCGTAACCGGCTCGTGACCTGACGCCAACTCATCGGGCGCCGATTTCCGACCTCCTGGCCGCGATGTCCGGAATCTGACCCGTCGAAGATCGATCTCAGCGCAGGCCCAGACGGCGCGAGCACGCCGGCCACTGCCCCAGCCCGACCGCGCCTGAAGAGCCTCGGCACGGGCGCGCTGCTCCGCCGGCGAGGCCTGGGACGGCAGACCCGTGCCCCCCACCGACTGCCAGGTCGCGACCGAGAACTGGTACAGACCGTGAAACCGTCCACCCGCCGAGACGGCGTTCGGGCGACCGCCCGACTCGCACTGCGCCAGCGCCACCCACACGCTGTCCGGGACCGCCCCGGACGCGGCGGGCACCGGGGCGGGCGCCGGCCGTCGGCGCGTCCCCACCGCCACGACCTCGTCGACCGGCTCACGCGTGCGCGCATCCGACACGACCGTCTCCGCGACGACCTCGCCGTCGATCGTCGTCACCCGCGTCACGCGCGTGACCTCTCCCTCCACGCCCGCCCGCGTCACGCGCGGGCCCAGGTCGGCGAAACGGCCGGGGTCGTCCCGCTCGACGCGGGCGAACGGCACCGGCGTCGTCTCGACGACCTCGCGCGTCTCGACGCGCCGCACCACGACGGCGACGGGCGCGTTCCCGACGCGCTCGACACCCACCCGCGCGGGGTCGACCACCTGGACGAGGTCGTCGTCGTCGACCTCGAGGCCCGCCGCGGCGAGCAGCCCGTCGAGGCCACCGCCGTCGTAGCGCACCGCGTGCGTCTCGCCGTCGGCGACGAGCGCGACGTCGCCGTACCCGGCGTCGAGGCGCAGCGGCACCTCGGCACGGCCGCCCGAACGCGAGGCGACCAGACGCACGTCACCCCCACGGCTCGCGAGCCGGGCGAGCGCGTCGCCCGCGTCGAGCGCCGCGACCCACACCTGCGCGGGCACGCCGTCGACCTCGAGCGTCACCTGACGGCCGATCCGCACCACGACCTCGGCGCCCTCGCGCAGACGCGCGCCAGCAGCGGGCGCCACGGCGTCGTGCTCACCGAGCTCGACGCCCTCGGCGCGCAACAGCCCCTCGACCGACCCGGCGAACGTGGTGAGCGTCGACACCTCGCCGTCGACGTCGAGCGTGACGGTCTTGCGGGCCTCGGCGAACACGAGCCCGCCCGCGGTCAGCGCCACCGCCGTCACCCCGGCCACGACGCCCAGGCGCCGGCGACGACGACGGCGCACACGGGCGACCGAGCGCGTCGCGGGGCGCGGGCACGCGGGCGTCTCATCGAGGGCGTCGACGGCGCTCACGGGGATCTCGACGGTGTCGAGGCCGGGCTCAGGCGTCTGCGAGGGGGAGGCGGAGAATGGATGGCCGGGGTTCGCGGTCACGCGGATCCTGACGTCGGCGCCCCGGTCGGTCGGGGGCGCGGCGGGCACGGAAAGCATCGACGGTAGGCACACCGACGCCGTCGGCCCAAGGCGAGCGGTCCACGCTGAACGGTCCCCGGGCGCGCTCCGTCCGGTGCGCGACAGCTGCCGTCAGTACCAGCCGGACTCGATCGAGTGGTTCCACGCCCCGCACGGGGTGCCGTAACGGCCCGCGATGTAACCCAGTCCCCAGGTGATCTGCGTGGCCGGGTTGGTGCGCCAGTCGGCGCCCGCCGACGCCATCTTCGACCCGGGCAGCGCCTGCGGGATGCCGTACGCCCCTGACGACACGTTCTCGGCGTCCACCCGCCAGCCCGACTCCTTGGACCAGAGCTTGTCGAGGCACACGAACTGGTCGGCACCCCACCCCCGCTCGGCGAGCAACGCCTGCGCCGTCTCGCGGGCCGACCCCGGCGTCACCTTCACCGTCGCGGGGTCCAGCGTGCCGACGACGACGACCTCGGTGCGCGGCTCGCGCGTCACGGTCCGCGCGACGACGGTGCGCTCGACCTCCGCCCCGCCGAGCGAACGCGTCGCGTACGTCGTCACGGCCTCGCCCGCGCGGCCCGCCGTGCGCACGTGCCGGTAGCCCTGCGGCAGCGCCGGCTCCTCGACCGTCTGGGTCTCGAACGGCAGCACCTCGGTGAGCGTGTCGGCACCGGTCGACTCGCGTGAGACGACCACGAGCATCCCGTCGGCGGCCGCCGCACCGAGCGGCACCGACGTCGCGTCGCCGTCGCCGAGCGTGATGCCCGCGTCGGCGAGCACGTCACGCACCGTCGACTTCGCGGTGCGGATCGGCAGCACCGAGCCGTCCACGGCCACGGTGACCGTCTTGAGCGTCGAGACACGCACCGGCTCGCGGCCCAGCGGCTGCGACCGCGACGCGGTCGCCACGGCGCCGTCGCCGCGTGCCCCGAGCGCCGCGATGAGGTCCCCGACGGTCAGCGCCGTCGTCACGAACGTGCGCGAGCTGCCGTCGACCTCGAGCGTCACCTGGCGTGCCGAGCGGACCACGATCGTGCTCCCGTCCTGCGCGTTCGCGCGCAGCGCCGGGGTCACCTCGTCGCCCCGATGCACGGCCACGCCCTGGAATCGCAGCACGTCGTCGACGGTGCGGCCGTACGCCGACACGCGGCGCACGCGCCCGTCGTCGTCGATCGTGACCGTCTTGTGCGCCGACTCCAGGCCGAAGAACCCCGCGACGAGACCGACGACGACCAGGGCGTGCAGCGCGCGTCGCGTGCGCCCGGCGGGGTGCGTCTCGCGGTGGGCGGCCGGACGCGCCGGACCCGAGGCGCGGCGCCGGCCGGAGGGCAGCGCGAGATGCGCGGGCGACGGCTCCGCGTGGTCCGCGTGCCTCGATCGCGACCTGGTCCTCACGGAACCCAGACCGTACCGTTCGCAGCCTGCGCTCACCAGGGCCCGTACACCACGCCGGTGTTCGCCGAGATCGCGTCGCACACCCGCTCCAGCGGGCGTTCGAGCACGTCAGCGAGAAAGCGCACGGTGTGCGCGACCGCGAAGGGCGCGTTGGGCTGCCCCCGGAAGGGGTGCGGTGTGAGGTACGGCGCATCGGTCTCGGCCAGCAGCAGATCGATCGGCGCCACGCGGACCGCCTCGCGCAGGTGCGCGTTCGCCTTGTACGTGACCGGCCCCGCGACGCTCAGGTACCAGCCGTGCTCGGCGCACACGCGGGCCAGGTCGACGTCGCCCGAGAAGCAGTGGAACACCGTGCGCTCGGGGGCGCCGTCGGCCAGCAGCACGTCGACGACCTGCGCGTGCGCGTCCCGGTCGTGGATCTGCAGCGCCAAGCCCAGCTCCTTGGCCAGTGCGACGTGCGCCCGGAAGCTCTCCCGCTGGACGGCCGCACCGCGCGGGCCGGTGCGGAACAGGTCGAGCCCCGTCTCGCCGATCGCGCGCACGCGCGGGTTCGCGCGTGCCAGGTCGGCGATCTCCGCGATCGCCTCGTCGAGCGGCACGAGGTGGTGCGGCGCGCGCTCGTACTGCTGCCCGTCGGGGCCGACGTCGTGCGCGTCGGCGTGCAGCACCGCCTCGTTGGGGTGGATGGCGATCGCGCCGAGCAGGGCGCTCACGTCGGGGGCCTCCGGGAGGAGGCCGCGCAGCAGCGCGTCCGTCCACCGCGCCGAGGGCAGGTCGCACCCCACCTGCACCATGCGGTCGACGCCGGCGGCCGCCGCGCGCGCGACGTGCTCGGCCACGGTGGGCACCGGGACGCCGTCGGGCAGCACGTGGGCGATCGACTCCAGGTGCGTGTGGTTGTCGGCGACCGGGACGGGCAGGGGCGCAGGGTCCGCGGGGAACCCCCGCTCACGCGTGCGGGCCATGAGACTCCGATCCCGCCGTCAGCTCTCCTCGAGGCGCGGGAACAGCGCCGCACCCTTGGTCACCACGGTGCCCGCGGGCAGCACGCCGAACGCCGCCGCCGACGCGACCGGCTGCGCCTCGATCGGGCCCAGCACCGCGCGCGCGCCCAGCGCGTCCCACAGCGCCGACGCCGCCTTCGGGGTCACCGGGTGCAGCAGCACCGCCAGCGACCGCAGGGCCTCCGCGGCCGTGACCAGCGACGTCGCGAGCCGCCCGCCGTCGACGCCGCGCCCGTCGGCGTCGGTCTCGCCCGGCTCCTTGGCGACCTTCCACGGCTGCGTCTCGGTGACGTAGAGGTTCGCGGCGTCGACCAGCGTCCACACGGCGGCGAGCGCGTCATGGATCGCCAGCCTGTCGATCGCGGCCTCGGCGTCGGCGACGGCCTTGGCGGCGACGGCCTCGAGGTCGGTCTCCAGGTCGGTGCGCGCGCCCGGCGTGGGCAGCGCACCCCCGAAGTACTTGCCGACCATCGCCGCGACCCGCGAGGCCAGGTTGCCGAAGCCGTTGGCCAGCTCGCCGTTGTAGCGCGCGACCATGTCCTCCCACGAGAACGAGCCGTCGCCGCCGAACGCGATGGTCCGCATGAAGTAGTAGCGGAACGCGTCGGAGCCGAACGTGTCGATGATGTCGCTCGGGGCGATGCCCGTCAGACGGGACTTGCTCATCTTCTCGCCGCCCACCAGCAGCCAGCCGTGCGCGAACACCTGCCCCGGCAGCGGCAGACCCGCGGCCATGAGCATGGCCGGCCAGATCACGGCGTGGAACCGCAGGATGTCCTTGCCCACGAGGTGGACGTTCGCGGGCCACAGCTCCTCGAAGCGGGCGCGCTGCGCGTCGTCGTCCGACCCGAAGCCCACCGCCGTCGCGTAGTTGAGCAGCGCGTCGAACCACACGTACAGCACGTGCTTGTCGTCCCACGGGATGGGCACGCCCCAGTCGAACGTGGACCGCGAGATCGACAGGTCCTGCAGGCCCTGCTTGACGAACCCGATCACCTCGTTGCGCGCCGACGCCGGCTGCACGAACTCCGGGTGCTCCTCGTACAGCGCCAGCAGGCGGTCGGCGTACGCGCTCATGCGGAAGAAGTAGTTCTGCTCGGCGAGCATCTCCACGGGCTTGAGGTGGATGGGGCACACCTTCTGCCCCTCGAACTCACCCGTGCCGTCGACCAGGTCGCCGGGAAGCTTGTACTCCTCGCAACCCACGCAGTACGGGCCCTCGTAGGAGCCCTCGTAGATCTCGCCCTTGTCGTGCAGGTCCTTCAGGAACGCCTGCACCGCCGACTCGTGCCGGGGCTGCGTGGTGCGGATGAAGTCGTCGTTGACGACGTCGAGCGTCGTGAGCACCGGCTGCCACGCCGTCTCCACCAGCCGGTCGGCCCACTCCTGCGGGGACACGCCGTTCGCCTCGGCCGTGCGCAGCACCTTCTCGCCGTGCTCGTCCGTGCCCGTCAGCAGCCAGACGTCCTCCTGCCGCTGCCGGTGCCACCGCGTGATGACGTCGGCCGCGACCGTCGTGTACGCGTGCCCGATGTGCGGGGCGTCGTTGACGTAGTAGATCGGGGTGGTGAGATAGAACGGCTTCGCAGCGGCGGGCATGGCGCCATCGTAGTTGGGTACGACCGACGCCGAGCGCGGCCCGTCAGCCGCCGGCGACCCGCACGTGGAGCAGCCTGTCGTCGTCCGGTCCCGGGGTGCCGCGCCCGTCGGTGTTGTTGGTCAGCACCCACAGCGACCCGTCCCGGTCGGCGACGACGGCGCGCAGCCGGCCCTCGCCGGTCAGCAGCGCCTGCGGCTCGCCGAGCGTGCGGGGACCGCCCGCCGTGGCCGCCACCGACGCCGACGGCGGCGCCCACGGCACGCGCCACAGCCGCTGGCCGCGCAGCGCCGCGAGGTAGACCGCCTCGTCCGTGACGGCCAGCCCCGACGGCGAGGCATCGCTCGTGGGCCACACGACGAGCGGCTGCACGAACCCGTCGACCACGACGGGGCCGCCACCGGGCACCGCGTCGGGCGTGCCCTGCCCGGCGCCCTCGACCTCGGGCCAGCCGTAGTTGCCGCCCCGGACGATCTCGTTGAGCTCGTCCCACGTGTCCTGCCCGAACTCGCTGGCGAACATGCGCCCGGAGGAGTCCCAGCCGAGACCCTGCACGTTGCGATGCCCCAGGCTCCACACGGGCGAGCCGTCGAACGGGTTGCCCGGGGCCGGCGTGCCGTCGCGCGTGACACGCAGGATCTTGCCGTTGAGCGACGCGCGGTCCTGCGCGGACGGCCGGTCCCCGGCGTCACCCGTGGTCACGTACAGGTAGCCGTCCGGGCCGAACGCGAGGCGCCCGCCGTCGTGGTTGGCGGCCTTGGCGATGCCGCCGAGCACCGTGGTGAGCTCGCCCAGCGCCGGGCCGCGCGGCGTCGCGGCACCGCGCGGGGCAGGGTGAGCAGGCCGCGCACGACGGCGTTGTCGTCCGTGCCGGTGCGGTAGAGGAAGACGGTGAGCGGGGCGGGCGCGCCCGGGTCCGTCACGCCCGGGTCTGTCACGCCCGGGTCTGTCGCAGCGGGCACGGGAGCCGCCGGGACGGCGCTCGCGACCGCGCGCGGCTCCACGGCGACGCCGAGCAGTCCCCCCTCGCCTCCCGGCGCCGTCTCCCGCCGCAGCTGCTCGGCGCCGGGCCCGCCGACCGCCGTGACCGTGCCGTCGCCGGGATCGACGACGGCGAGAGCGGCCGAGTCCCGCAACGTGACCAGGAGCCTGCCGTCGGGCAGCAGGGCCAGGCCCCAGGGGGCGTCGAGGCCCGTCGCGACCGTCGTCGCCTGCGCCGTCGCGGGCTGTCGCGGCGGCTCGGGCGTCACGGACGCCGCCGGGCCCGGGGACGGCACGCCGGGCTCGCCCGGGTCGCAGGCCGCGCCCAGCGCCAGCAGGCCGACCGCGAGCGCCGCCGCACCGATCCGGTCGGGGTGATGCCTCGCTCCCGCTCGCCGTCGTCGGCACATGCGCCCATCCTGGCAGGGGGCGGCGGGCGTGTCGCCTCGCGGCGCACCGCGACCACGGCGGCGCCGGCCGAGGGGTCGCCTGGAGGGCACATGAACGCGCGGGTCCTGAGCTTCGTCGTCGCCGCGGTCGCCTACGGCGTCACGCTGACGGTGGCCGCGCTCGTGCTGCCCGGCCTGCACATCGGGTTCCTGTGGGCGGTGTTCGCGTGGGCGCTGTTCACGCTGTCGATCACGCTGCTGCGTCCGCTCATCACGCGCTGGCTCTCCGCGCACGTGCACCGCTACACGTGGGTCACGGGCCTCGTGACCGTGCTCGCGTCGCTCGTCGTCACCTCGTGGCTCTCGCCGCGCTCCGGGTTCCGCATCGACAACCTGCTCACGTGGGTGCTGGCGACCGTCATCGTGTGGGTGGGCACGCTGGTGTACGACGTCGTCGACGACAGGATCGTGGCCGCCGTGCGGCCCTTGACCGAACGGTGACAGGCTGGTCGCCATGACCGAGACCCCGCGCCGCGCCCTGATCGTCGTCGACGTCCAGCCGACGTTCTGCGAGGGCGGCGAGCTCGCCGTCGAGGGCGGCGACAAGGTGGCCGCCGACGTCGCCGCGTACGTGCGCGCGCACCGCGACCGGTACGCCGTCGTCGTCACCACGCAGGACTGGCACATCGACCCGGGCCCGCACTTCAGCGACCACCCCGACTTCGTCGACTCCTGGCCGCCGCACGGCGTCGCCGGCACGCCGAACGCGGCGCTGCACCCGGCGCTGGCGGACCTCGCACCTGACGCGTCGGTCAAGAAGGGCCAGTACGCGCACGGCTACTCGGGCTTCGAGGGCGTCGACCCGGCGGGCCGCCCGCTCGAGGCGGTGCTGCGCGAGGCCGGTGCCGAGGCGGTCGACGTGGTCGGGCTGGTCGAGTCGCACTGCGTCAAGCGCACGGCCCTCGACGCGGCCCGGCTGGGCTGGCCGACGCGCGTGCTGACCGACCTGACGATCCCGGTGACCCCCGAGCAGGGAGCCCAGGCTCGCGAGGAGCTGACCGCCGCGGGCGTCGCCCTGCTCGCGTCCGCCTCCCTCTGACCCGCGCTCTCGCGCGCTACCGCGCCGCGAGGGCGGCGTTGTAGACGTCGCGGCGGCTCACGCCCGCCGACGCCGCCACGTCCGTGGCCGCCTCCTTGAGCCGTTCCCCTCCGGCCACGCGCGCGAGGACCTCCGCGACGAGGTCGTCCAGCGACGGCGTCGCCGCGGCCGGCGCCCCGCCGACGACGACGCAGATCTCGCCGCGCAGCCCCGGCCCGCCGTCGTCGCCTCGGGCGGCGACCTGCGCGGCGAGAGCACCCAGGTCGCCGCGCAGCACCTCCTCGAAGGTCTTGGTCAGCTCGCGGCACACGGCGGCCGGGCGCCCCTCCCCGAAGGCCGCGGCCATCGCCTCGAGCGTCGCCGCGATGCGGTGCGGTGCCTCGAAGAACACCATCGTGCGCGGCTCGGCCGCGAGCGCCGCGAACGCCTTCGCCCGCTCCCCCGGCTTGCGGGGCGCGAACCCTTCGAACGTGAACCGGTCGGTCGGCAGCCCCGACAGCGCGAGCGCGGTCAGCACCGCGGACGGCCCGGGCGCGGCGGTCACGCGCACCCCCGCTCGACGGCGCGCGCCACGACACGGAACCCGGGGTCGGAGACCGCCGGCATGCCCGCGTCCGTCACGACGACGACGGTGCCGCCGCCGTCGACGACGTCGAGCAGCTCGTCGGCGCGTGCCGCCTCGTTGTGCTCGTAGTAGGACACGACACGGCCCCCGACGCTCACCCCGAGCCGCTCGGCGAGCGCGTGCAGGCGCCGGGTGTCCTCGGCGGCGACGACGTCGGCGGTGGCGAGCAGGCGGCGCAGGCGCGGCGAGGCGTCCTCGGCGTTGCCGATGGGGGTGGCGGCGAGCACGAGCGACCCGGCCTCACGGGCCGCGTCGCCTGGTGGTGACGTCATGCGGTCAACCATCGCACGCCGCACCGCATGGCTGACCCGCCGGTCGCCACCGCGCTCCCACCCGCTGCCCCTACGATGCCCACCGTGACCGAGCCTCAGGAAGCTCCCGCCGGGTCCGACCCCGGCGAACCGGCAGCGAGCACGGCCGAGTCGCCCCTGGCCGGGGCGCAGGTTCGCGCGACCCCGGGCGACGTCGACGACCCTGACGGCCTCGGTGACCTCGGTGACCTCGGTGGCCCGGACGACCTCGACGCGGCCGACACCCTGTTCCCGGCGACGTCGGCGTCGGCGTCGCCGGGCGAGACCCTGTCGACCCGCGACCGGCTGCTGCGCACCCTCCTGGGACGGCGGCGGCTCGCGCTCGGTACCTCACCGCGTGACCGGCTGTACGGCTGGCTGGGCACGGGCGCGATCCTGGTGCTCGCGGCCGTCACCAGGCTGGTCCACCTGGGCCGGCCGCACAGCCTGGTCTTCGACGAGACGTACTACGTCAAGGACGCGTTCACGCTGTGGCGCCTGGGCTTCGAGGCGCAGTGGCCCGCGGACCCGAACCCGGCGTTCGAGGCCGGGCACGTGGAGACCTTCCTCGACCAGGCGGCGTACGTCGTACACCCACAGGTCGGCAAGTGGCTGATCGCGCTGGGCATGGAGCTGGGCGGGGGCGCGACCAGCTCGGCAGCCTGGCGGCTCGCGAACGCCGTCGTCGGCATCCTTGCCGTGCTGCTGGTGATCCGGATCGCGCGGCGCCTGTTCTCGTCGACGGCGATGGGGCTGGTCGCGGGCCTGCTGATGGCGGTCGACGGCACGTCGATCGTGCACTCCCGCGTCGCGCTGCTCGACCAGTTCCTCATGTTCTTCGTGCTGGTCGCGTTCGGCTGCCTGCTGATGGACCGCGAATGGGCCCGGCGACGGCTGGCCGAGCGGGTGGCCGCGATCGTCGACGCGGCACCGGCGGCACACCTGCGGTACGGGCCACGCCTCGGCGTCCGCTGGTGGCGGCTGGCCGCCGGCGTCTCGCTCGGGCTGGCCTGCGGGGTCAAGTGGTCCGGCATCTACTTCGTGGCGGTGTTCGGCGTCCTGACGGTGCTGTGGGATCTGTCCGCGCGCCGCGCGGCCGGGATCCGCCGCTGGTGGGAGGACGCGATCATCGCCGACGGCGTGCCCGCGTTCCTCGCCCTGGTGCCGACGGCCGCGCTCGTCTACGTGGCGACCTGGTGGTCGTGGTTCGCGACCCCGGGCGCCTACCTGCGGCAGTGGGCCGCACAGAACCCCGGCCAGGGCGTCACATGGCTGCCCGAGGCGCTGCGCTCGCTCGTCCACTACCACCAGCAGATGTGGACGTTCCACACCACGCTCGTCTCCGACCACCACTACAAGTCCAACCCGCTCGGCTGGATCATCCAGTGGCGGCCGACGTCGTTCTACTGGCAGCCCAGCGACACCGGATCGGGTGGCTGCGACGTCGCGCCCAGCTGCACCTCGGCGATCACCTCGCTCGGCAACCCGTTGCTGTGGTGGCTCGCGGCGCTCGCGATCGTCGCCGTCGTCGTGCTCGGCGCGACGCGCCGCGACTGGCGGGCGCTGGCCGTGCTGTCGGGCACGGTGGCGGGCTGGGTGCCCTGGGTGGTCACCTACCTGCAGACCCAGCGCACGATGTTCACCTTCTACACCATCGCGTTCACGCCGTTCGTGGTGCTCACGCTGGTCTACGTCGGCGTCGTCGCCCTGGAGCACACCGAGGGCAGGGCGCGAGAACGTCGCCGGGTCGTGGCGGTCATCGCGGCCGTCGTGGTGGCGATCTGCGTGGTCTCGGCGGCGTTCTACCCGCTGTGGACGGCACAGCAGGTGCCGTTCGACTACTGGCGCAACCTCATCCGGCTGCGGTCCTGGGTGTAGCGCGAGCCGTCGGTCACGCCGCCAGGACGCCCCTGGCGTGCCCCTGCCCGGGGCAGGCGGCGCTGCCGAGGCCTGCGGTTCGCCGAGGGTGGCGGCGAGACGCTGCTGGCCGGCGACGCGCCGTCACGCGTCCTCGGCCGCTCCCGGCCAGGCCACCTGCCGCGTCGGGTGCCACGCCCACCCCTCGGCGTCCCACACCCGGGCGTGCCGTGCGACGCGCTCGCGGAACGACGCCCAGTCGCGCCCGCCCGGTGCCGTCCACGCCACCTCCGCGAGCGCGGGCAGCCGCGGCAGCAGCATCGAGAAGACGTCGTCGGGTGTCACGACCGTCTCGGTCCACAGCGCCGCGGCCACGCCCTCGACGGCGTCGGCCGGCAGCCCCGGCACGGCGGTCGCAGGCTCCCAGTCGTAGGCGTCGCGCACGTCGACGAACCCCATCCAGTCCTGCCCGATGGGGTGGCCGGCGTCGTACTTGAGGTCGAGGTAGGCGTGCGAGGCGGGCGAGAGCACGAACCGGGACCCGGCAGCGGCCGCGCGCGGGAAGGGGGCGGCGTCGGCGCGCGGGTCCCAGTACTGCAACGTCACGCCGGGTGCCGCGACGGCGGCCTCCTGCCACGCCAGGGGCGTCTTGCCGGCCGCGCGCACCGCGTCGACGGCGAGCGCGACGAGCCGTGCGTACTCGTCGGCGGCGAGGGTCAGGGCTTCGTCCCCGCCGATGTGGACGAAGCGTCCAGCGGTCATGGCGGCGACGTCGCCCAGCACGTCGCGCACCCACGGCTCGGTCGCGGGGTTGCCGGCCCACAGCCGGGAGAACCCGACCTCGATCCCGCCGTACGCCGGGGTCGGGGCGCCGTCGGGGTTGAGGTCGCCGCACGCGTGCAGGGCGGCGTTGGTGTGCCCCGGCACGTCGATCTCGGGGATGATCTCGACGAACCGGGCCGCGGCGTAGTCCTGCAGGTCGCGGAACTCCTCGACCGTGAGCCAGCCACGCTCGCCGTCGGGCACCGCGCCGCCCACCTGGGTGTGCCCCGAGCGCTGCGTCAGCTCGGGGTGCGAGGGAACCTCGAGCCGCCACCCCTGGTCGTCGGTGAGGTGCAGGTGCAGCACGCGCAGCTTGTAGGTGCCCGCGAGGTCGACGACGCGGCGCAGCACCGCAGGCCCGAACCAGTGCCGTGCGACGTCGAGCGTCAGGCCCCGCCACGCGTACCGCGGGGAGTCACGCACGACGACCGTCGGCACGGTGCGCCGTGCGGTGACGAGCTGGCGCAGCGTGCGCATCCCGTGCAGCAGCCCCGCCGCCTCCGCGGCGGTGACGGTCACGCCGTCGTCGCGCACGTCGAGCACGTAGCCCTCGGGGCCGCCCGGGGCGGCGTCGTCGCGCCGCAGCTCGACGACGACGCCGGGGGCGCCCTCGGCGAGCGCGTCAGGGCCGGCGCCCGTCACGGCCACGCCCAGGGGCGTGAACAGCTCGCCGGCCAGCGGCGTCCAGCGGAGCGGGTCGGCCGAGACGACGAGCACGGCGGACAGGTCGAGCTCGCCGCCGCGAGGCTCGACCTCCGTCGGCCACGGGACCAGCCCGAGCGCGCTCATCGCGCGACTCCCAGGACGCGGCCGTCGACGACGGCGACCTGAGGCCGTGCGACCAGGGACGCGGAACCGTGCACGGCCGAGTCGAGCGAGCCGACGGCGAGCAGCACCTGCGGCAGGCCGTGCTGGGTGACGACGGCGGCGAGGTAGTCGACCACGGCCTGGAGCTCGGCCACGTCGACGCTGCCGCCGCGCACGATCCCCGCACCCGAGCGCCGCTGCTCGGGGTGGACGAACACGCCCACCCCACCCTCTGCGATCAGGGGCTCCAGCACCCGCACCTGGTCGAGGAGGGCGATGCTGCCGCCCTCGAGGTTGAGCACGACGTAGCGGCCGGCGCGTCGCGCAGCATCGACCATCGGGGTGAGCGACTCGACAGTCTCGGAGCGCAGATACGTGCGGTCGGGCCCGGCGTCCCACAGGCGGGTCGCCGAGCGCAGCACGAGCGCAGGGACGCGAGGGGCGTCAGGATCCGCTGTCGAGGCGGTGCCCGTCGAGGCGGTGCCCGTCGAGGCGGTGCCCGTCGAGGCGTCGTCGGGCGAGGCGTCGTCGGTCGAGACGAGCGCGCGTTCGGGAGGGTCGGTGACGCGCGCGCTCACGGCGTCGAACCTCGCGGGCAGCACGCGCTGGCTCCCGTTGGGCAGGAGCTGCCCGCCCTCGGCGGCCGCAACCTGCCACGCGAACGTCGCGGGATCCGCGAAGCCGGGGCCCACGCCCACGACCGTCAGCGCCTGCGCGTCGCTGAGCAGGCGGACCGTCTCCCCCGACGCTCCCGGGTCACCGCCGGGAACGTCGCGCGTCACCGCACCCGCCGCGCGCAGCGTGGCGAGCGCCGCCTCCTGGCCCGGCGCGGGATCGACCAGCGCGAGAACCTCGGTCAGCAGGGCGGGCTCCGCGTCGGCCAGCGTGCTGCCAAGGTCGGCGCGCAGGTCCTCGAGCCGGCGCCGGTCGAGCGCGGGGCCCTCGGTCCCGGGTGCCGCGCCGGCGCCGTCGGCCGCCCCGCCAGGCACGACGGCGTCGGGGTCGAGGCGCACCACCCGCAGGCCCGCAGCACGCACCGCGGCCTCCGTCGCCGACGGCTCGACGGCCGCCCCCGTCTCGGCGGCGACCTCGGCCGGGTCCTCCTCGACGATGACGGCGGCACGCGCCCCGAGCCGTGCGGCCTCGCTGCGCAGCCCCCGGTCGTCGGAGCCGTCGGCGAGCAGCGCGGGAGCGCGCAGCGCCGTCGTGACGGCGCTCAGCGCCGCCGCGGCGTCGTCGTCCCCGAGGCCGGCGACCACCACGACGGGTGACGTCTCGAACACGAGCTTGCTCGCGGCGACCGCCAGCGCGGCCGGATCGGGCGACGTCAGCAGCGGGGTGTGCTCGTGCAGGTCACGCACCTCGACCGTGTGCGCCGCGGGAGGCACGGCGACCGGCTCGGGCGAACATGCCGCGAGACCGGCGACGAGCGCCACGGCGAGGGCCATGGCGGCGGTGGGAACCACCGTGCGGCGACCGGCTCGAGCTTCACGGGGATCCACGGCAACATCCTTCCCCATCGGCGCGGCGGCTCGCGACGTCCGGGCGTCAGCCGTCGGTCCAGTCGAGCTCGACGTCCTCGATCCACGCCCCCGTGAGGTCCCCACCAGGGCACGGACCGCCGCGTCGAGCTGCGCCCACTCGGGCACCTGGACGCTCGCGTCGTCGAGCCCTTCGACGTCGGCGCGCCAGCCGTCGCCCACCGAGGTCACGCGCACCGTGAATCGCATGCGGGCGAGCGTAGCCTCCGCCCGGGGCCGGTGCCGCTACCGCGCACCGGCCCCGGTCAGCACGGGGTCTGCGGCGTCGAAACGCTCCAGGTCCTCGTCGAGGTCGCGGTACACCTCGGGTCTGCGGGTGCGCAGGCGGCCGGCGAAGACGAGGCCGCCGACGACGGTCACGACCAGCAGCCACGGCAGCACCCGCACGTACAGCGCCTCCGACCCGGCCACGAGCGTGAAGTTGACGATCGCGCCGATGCTGAACCCGAGCAGGGCGAGGAAGCCCAGGCCGGGGGCGACCAGGGTGCTCCACAACCGCGGGTCGGCGGCCTTGCGGAAGTAGGCGACGACGGCGAGCGCCGCGATCGTCTGCACGATCATGACGGCGAGCGTGCCGAACCCGATGCCGACGGGCACGAGCGTCAGCACGGGCGGCAGCGGGTTGCCGTCCGCGTCCTTCTCGACGACCAGCGCGAACACGCCCGCGACCGCGAGCGCGAACACCAGGTTGACCACCTGGCCCCGCTCCGGGACGCCGTTGCGGTTGGTCGTGGCGAGCCAGCCCGGCAGGATGCGCGCGCGCCCCAGCGCGAACAGGTACCGCGCGGCCGAGCTGTGGAACGCGAGCTGTGCCGCGAACAGGCTCACCACGAGCAGCACGAGGGCGATGGCCCCCACGACGGGGCCCAGGTAGGAGTCGAGCAGGTCGAGCGTGAGGTCGCCGTCGGCGAGGCTGTCGAGCGCCGCCTGCTGTGACTCGCCGACGCCGACGGCGCTGACGATCGCCCAGCCCACGACGCTGTGCAGGAGGCCGATCGTGATGATGCCCGCGTACGTCGCTCGCGGGATGGTGCGGCGCGGCTCGCGCGCCTCCTCACCGAACAGGGCCGTCGCCTCGAACCCGATGAACGCCGTCGCGACCAGCAGGAAGGCGATCCAGATCGAGCCGCCCACGAGGATCGTGGGGCTGAAGGCCTGCGTGAACGCGGCCGTGCTGAACTCGCCGCGCACGGCCACCACGACGACGAACGCGAACAGGATGAGCGTCTCCAGCACCAGGGCGATGCCCAGGATCAGCGCGCTGACGTGGATGCCCGCACGGGCGAGCAGGAACGCGACGACGAACAGCACCGACCCGGCGAGGAACCAGTGGACCTCGAACCCGCCGAACAGCGCCGGCATCACCACCGACCCCGTGAAGAAGCCGATGGTGCCGAGCGCCCCGGCGACGAAGAAGTTGTACCCGAGCGTCGCCACGAGCCCGGTGATCACCCCGGCGGCCCGGCCCAGGCCCTTGACGGCGATGGCGTAGAACCCGCCGGCGCTGACGAGCTCCTTGGAGATCTGCGCGTACCCGACGGCGAACAGCAGCAGCGCGACCGCGACGATGATGACCGCGGCCGGGATGCCGCCGCCGTTGCCGAACCCGATGGCCAGGGGCAGCACCACGATGGCGCCGGTGAGCGGCGCGACGGCCGCCAGGACGAGGAAGACGATGGCGGGCACACCAAGCTGGTTCGGCTTGAGTGCGCCGCCCTGCGGGGCGGAGGTCATGGGGGGCTCCTTCGGTAGGGCGCTCGGACGTGTGACCCCCACCGTGAGGCCGGGGGCGCTCGCCGCGGTTGTCCGCCGGTGCCGAGCAGTTGTCTGTGCGCGCGCGGACCGTCCGGGCCCTGCGGCGCGCTCACCCGCCGCCCCTAGCCTTGCGGCGAGCCGACCCTGGAGCGTTCATGACCGCGTCCTGCCCCACCGTTCCCGACGACGGCGTCGTTCCCGACGTCGAGCGTGATGTGGCGCGCGCGGCGCTCGCCGCGTTCGGGATCGCCGCCGACGCCGACCTCTCGTTCGTCAAGCACCGCGAGAACCACGTGTGGCGGGTGCGCGCGCCCGGCGTCGACCGGGCGCTGCGCATGCACCGCCCCGGGTACCGCGACGACGCGCAGCTGCGGGCCGAGTGCCGTGCGCTCGAGGTGTTCCGCGCCGCCGGGCTGCGCGTCCCGGCGCCGGTGCCGACGCCGCGCGGCGAGCACGTCGCCGTCGTCGTCGACGCGGCGGGCACGCGGCGCCAGGCGACGATGCAGGAGTGGTGCGACGGCGGTGCGCCCGTGGGCGACGTCGGCGCGGCGTTCGAGCACGGCGCCGGCCCGGAGCCGGGCGCGCTGTACCGGCTCGGGCGGCTCGCGGCGCGGCTGCACCAGGTCGCGAGCACCGCGAGCGTCCCGCCGTCGGAGCGTCCCGCGTGGGACGCGGCGGGCCTGACCGGCCCGGCCGCGCTGTGGGGCCGCCCCGGTGACCTGGCGTCCCTGGACGACGAGCAGCGCCACATCCTGGACGACGCCGAGCACGCCGTCGCCGAGCGGCTGGCCGGCCTGCGGCGGGACCGCGCGACGTACGGCCTCATCCACGCCGACCTCACGTTCGAGAACGTCCTGGCCACGCCCGACGGCCTCGTGGCGCTCGACTTCGACGACTCGGGCGAGGGCTGGTTCATGTTCGACCTGGCGACGCCCGCGTTCTGGTGCGGTCGCGGCGACGGTGCGGCCGAGCGCGTCGCCGCGCTCGTCGGCGGGTATGCCGCCGTGCGCGCGCTCACGGCCGACGACGCCGCGGCGTGGCACCCGCTGCTGCTCGCGCGCGCCCTGAGCTACCTGGGGTGGGCGGCGCAACGCCCGGACGACCCGGTGAGCGTGTGGCACCACGAGGTCGTCGCGCCGTTCGTCGTCGAGGGCGCGCGCCGGTTCGTCGAGACGGGCGAGACGGGGTGGCCGTCGCTGCACGCCGCGGGCGACGCCGGGAGGGACGCGGCATGACCGGCCTGCGGGAGCGGCGCGAGCGGACGCTCGGCCCGTACGCCCCCTTGTTCTACGACCGACCGCTGGAGCTGGTCGGCGGCGACGGCGTGTGGCTCACGGACGTCGCGGGCGGCCGGTACCTCGACGCGTACAACAACGTGCCGCACGTGGGCCACGCCCACCCGCGCGTCGTCGAGGCGATCGCCCGGCAGGCGGCCACGCTCAACCTCCACACGCGGTACCTCAACGACCGCGTCGTCGACTACGCCGAACGGCTGCTGGCGACCTTCGACGCCCCGCTCGACCGCGTGGTGTTCACCAACAGCGGCTCGGAGTCCAACGACCTCGCCCTGCGCATCGCCGCGCAGCACACGTCGAGCGAAGGCGTGCTCGTCTCCGACTTCAGCTACCACGGTCACACGCGCGCCCTGGCCGCCGCGACGACGGGGCTGCGCACGCGCGAGGGCCTGGGGCCGCACGTGCGCACCCTGCGGGTCCCCGACCTCGACGGCGCCGACCGCGGCCACGACGAGGCCACGGTGCTCGCCGTGGCGCTGGACGAGGCCCGGGCCGCCATCGACTCGCTTCGCCAGGAAGGGCACGGGCTCAGCGCCCTGCTGTTCGACTCGCTGTTCTCGACCGAAGGCCTCAACCGCGTCCCCGCGGGGTACGTCGCCGGGCTGGCCGCCCTGGTCCGGGGGGCCGGCGGCCTCGTCGTCGGCGACGAGGTGCAGTCGGGGTTCGGCCGCACGGGCACCGCGTTCTGGGGGTACCAGAACCACGGCGTGGTGCCCGACCTGGTCACGATGGGCAAGCCGATGGGCAACGGGCACCCGGTCGGCGGCGTCGCCCTCAGCGCGGCGCTGCTCGACGAGTTCGGCCCGCGCAACATGTACTTCAACACCTTCGGCGGCAACCCGGTGTCCGCGGCGGCCGGCCTGGCCGTGCTCGACGTCCTGCGGGACGAGGATCTCGTCGAGCGGGCGCGCGCGACCGGCGTCGTCGTGCGCCGCGGCCTGGAGCGGCTCGTCGCGGCGCACGAACGGCTGGGGCCGGTCAAGGGCACCGGCCTGTTCTTCGGCGTCGAGATCCTCGACCGCCCGCGGAACGACCCGCGGGCGCGCCCCGACCCCGCGAGCACGCGGCGCGTCGTCGAGGCCCTGCGCGCACGGCACGTGCTGGTCAGCCGGATCGGGCGCGAGGACAGCGTGCTGAAGATGCGCCCGCCGATGCCGTTCGGCCCCCGCGAGGCCGAGCTGCTGCTCGACGAGCTCGCCGAGATCCTGGATGCGCGCCCGTTCGGACGCTGCCCCCTACGATCGGGCGCATGACCCACATCCTCTCGGCCGTGGCGTGGCCCTACGCCAACGGGCCGCGGCACATCGGCCATGTCGCCGGCTTCGGCGTCCCCTCCGACGTGTTCAGCCGGTACATGCGGATGGCGGGTCACGACGTCCTGATGGTCTCGGGCACCGACGAGCACGGGACGCCCATCCTCGTGCAGGCCGAGAAGGAGGGCGTCACGCCGCAGCAGCTCGCCGACCGCTTCAACCGCGTCATCGTCGAAGACCTCACGTCGCTCGGGCTCACCTACGACCTGTTCACGCGCACCACGACGCGCAACCACTACGCCGTCGTGCAGGAGATGTTCCGCACGGTCCACAAGAACGGCTACATGGTCGAGAAGACGACCCAGGGAGCCGTCTCCCCCTCGACGGGCCGCACCCTTCCGGACCGGTTCATCGAGGGCACCTGCCCGATCTGCGGGTACGACGGGGCGCGCGGCGACCAGTGCGACAACTGCGGCAACCAGCTCGACCCGATCGACCTCGTCCACCCCAAGAGCCGCATCAACGGAGAGACCCCTCGGTTCGTCGAGTCGAACCACTTCTTCCTCGACCTGCCCGCGCTGGTCGACGCGCTCGGCGGCTGGCTGCGAGGCCGGCAGGGCTGGCGCCCCAACGTGCTGAAGTTCAGCCTCAACCTGCTCGACGACGTCCGCCCGCGCGCCATGACGCGCGACATCGACTGGGGCATCCCGGTTCCGCTGCCCGGGTGGGAGGACAACCCCGCCAAGCGCCTGTACGTGTGGTTCGACGCCGTCATCGGCTACCTCTCGGCGTCGATCGAGTGGGCGCGCCGCACGGGCGACCCGGACGCGTGGCGGGCCTGGTGGACGGACGAGAACGCCCGCTCGTACTACTTCATGGGCAAGGACAACATCACGTTCCACTCCCAGATCTGGCCGGCCGAGCTGCTCGGATACGACGGCCGCGGGTCACGAGGCGGGCAGCCGGGCCCCTACGGCACGCTCCAGCTGCCGACCGACGTCGTCAGCAGCGAGTACCTCAACGTCGAGGGGCAGAAGTTCAGCTCCTCACGCGGGGTGGTCATCTACGTGCGCGACATGCTCGCCCGCTACCAGCCCGACGCGTTCCGCTACTACGTGGCGGCGGCCGGGCCGGAGAACCAGGACGTCGACTTCACCTGGGAGAGCTTCCTGCGCCGCACCAACGACGAGCTCGTCGCCGGGTGGGGCAACCTCGTCAACCGCACCGCGTCGATGGTCCACAAGAACACCGGGCAGATCCCGGCGCCCGGCGCCCTGCTCGACGTGGACCGCGCCGTGCTCGCGACGACGTCGGTGGCGTTCGAGACGGTGGGTGCGAGCATCGGCGCGAACCGGCAGCGCGCCGCGATCGCCGAGGCGATGCGCGTGGTCGGCGACGTCAACCGCTACGTGTCCGAGACGCAGCCGTGGAAGCTCAAGACCGACCCGGACCGGCTGGCCACCGTGCTGCACACCGTGACGCAGGCCGTCAGCGACTGCAACACGCTCCTGTCGCCGTTCCTGCCGCACAGCGCCCAGACGATCCACGAGACGCTCGGCGGCACCGGGACCATCGCACCGCAGCCACGCATCGACGAGGTCACCGACCTCGACGACGCCGCACGCACCTACCCGGTGATCACGGGCGACTACCGCGACGTCCCTGCGTGGGGTCACGGCCCGTCGTCCCCGGCACGCCGATCGGCAAACCGTCGCCCGTCTTCACCAAGCTGGACGACTCGATCGTCGAGGAGGAGATCGAACGCCTCCGGGCACGGGCGTGACCGTGGCGCGGGCCTGACCGCTCGGCCGGTCCGGCCTGGAGCACGCGCTGCGCCGTCCACATCGTCACGTGGCGATACCGTCGCACGAGTCCCGTGACGCGACCTCACTCCCGTCGCAGCAGTTCTGGGGTCAGTCGCGTGCGCACCAGCGGCACGGTGCTCGCCGCCGCGAGGAGTCCGCCGACGCCGGCGATGAGGACGAGGCCGAGCCACGCGCCGCTGTCCAGCGTCGAGGCCTGCTCCGCCATGTTGGTGTAGCCGCTGACGCCGACGATGCCGGCGCCGAGAGCGAGCAGGACGGCGACGGCGACCGGGACGAGCGTCTGGAGGAGCTGGCTGCGCTGGAGTACACGTGGCGGTACGCCGACCATGACCTGACGAGCGACCGACCGGCGGCGCTCGGTCGCCCGGTCGGCGGCGCCGAGAGCGAGCACGATGAGGGCGACCGTGATCGCGACCCCGCACAGCGACCAGACCGCGGTACGGAACGCCTGGACCTTGGCCCACTCCCTCTCGGCGGGCTGCCAAGCGAAGTAGCCGTGCTCGTCTGCCCAGGTTTCAAGCTGCCGGACCATCGCGCTCCCGCCGTCGGCGACGACGACAGGGAACGATTGTCCGGCGTACCAGTCGCCGAGCAGCGCGACGGGGACGAAGGCGACCGCGTCGCTGGGCCAGGCCCACTCCTCCTGCTGGCGGGGCAGATCCTGGATGACGGTGGGGCCGTCGAGGGTCACGTACTGCGCAACGGTTCCGTCGTCGTCGACGAGCGAGATGGTGTCGCCGACCGCGGGCGGCGGCTCCGGAAGGAAGCCGGTGGGGTGGGTGGCGCCGTCGGCATCGACCGTGCTGATCACCGAGGCGCGGGTGTCGTCGCAGCCGGTCATCGCAAACGAGAGCTTGAGCTGCGCACAGGTCCCGACCAGCACCTCCAGGCAGGTCCCGTCTTCAGGGCAACCTTTGGGGCCAGCCTGGAGCGAGATCGGTTCGAGTCCGCGAACGCCGGGCACCGCAAGAAGCGAGTCGAGGTCGTTCGGCTCCCAGGCGACGCCATCGGCGGGGGCCATGATGCGCACCTTCTGCGGGCCGGAACCGAACGTGCGGATCGCGTCCGCGTTCTGCGGTGCGGCCTCGAACGCGCCGAGCACGCCGAGAGCACCCGTCGAGAGGAACACGGCCACGCCGAGCCCTGCGACGACCCGGGACGCACTTCCCGAGTCGGCCTGCATCGCGCGGCCGGCCAGGCGAGAGGTGACGCCGTCGGACCGGACGAGCAGCCGCGCGACGCAGGACGACACGAGCGGCGTGACGAGCGCGATCCCGACGCCGGTCGCGGTCGCGCCGCCCAGCATCGCGACCGTCACAAGGTCGGGGTTCGCCGTTCCCATATCGGCGCCGGCGAGCCAGGCAAGCGCGCTCAGCCCGGCGCCCAGCACGATCAGCCGCCACGCACGCGGGTTTGTGGTTCGCGCCTCGGAGCGCGGCGCAGTGCCGGGCAGCGCGCGGTCCCACGTCGAGGCCGTTCCCGCGCCGATCGACACGGCAACCACCAGGAGGACCGCGGCGACGACCAGGGCCGGGGCGCCGTCGAGACGCTCGCCCAGCACGGTCGTGTCGCGCACGAACAGCGCACTGGTGGGCTGAAGCACCACCAGGAACAGGACCGCTCCCGCGACCGCGCCGACGAGCGCGAGCACTCCGTTCTCCACCGCGGCCACCACACGTGTGTGGTGCGGCGGCACGCCGATCATGCGCAGTGAGGCCAGGCGCCGGTCACGCACCCCGGACGAGAGTCGCCCGACCATCACCAGCAGCACCGCGGCGGGCACCAGCAGGAACAGCGCGATCGTCAGCAGAGCGACACGCTGGTCGCCGCGCTCGATCGGATCGGGATACATCGCCTGCGGCAGCGAGCCGGCGAGGAGCAGCAGCACGACGCCGATCGCGTTCCCGGCAGCGATCGACCAGGCGCGCAGCGGGCTACCCGCCCGGGCCAGGCGCAGGCCGAGCGTGACGAGCGCGCTCATGCGGACACCGAGCCCGCGGACGCGCCGGTCAGGTCGCCGGCCGCGGAACCGCCGACCACACGGCCGTCGCGCAGCAGAATGTCGCGGCCCGCCCAGGACGCAACGCGCAGCTCGTGCGTCACCAGGACGACGGCGGTGCCCTGATCCCGCGCGGCGTCGACGAACGCCTCCAGGACGAGCTCGCCCGTGGTGGTGTCCAGCGAACCGGTGGGCTCGTCGGCGAGGATCACCGGCGGGGTGTGCACCAGTGCGCGAGCGACGGCGGCGCGCTGCGCCTGCCCGCCCGAGACCTCGCTCAGCCGCTTCGCGGCATGCTCGACGACGCCAAGGCGGTCGAGCATCTCGTGCGCCCGCGCGCGGGCCTGGGCCGGGCGAGTGCCCAGCAGCCGGAGCGGCAGCTCGACGTTCTCCTCGACCGTCAGTTCCGGCACCAGGTCACCGAACTGGAACACGAATCCCAGCTCCTTGAGGCGCCGCTCGGAGCGCTTGCGCTCACCCAAGGTGTCGAACCTCTGGCCCGCGAGCCAGACCTCACCGACGTCGGGCTTCAGCAGCCCGGCGAGCAGGTGCAGCAGCGTCGACTTGCCGGAGCCGGACGGGCCCATGACGGCAACGATCTCCCCAGCGCGGATCGTGACGTCGACGTCGTCGAGCACGCGGGTGGGGCCGTAGGAATGCCCGAGGCGGCGGCCCTCCAGGACGATCCCGTTCATGGGTGCGATCCCTTCGCTCCCGCCGCGCGGACCTGCGCAGCGATCGTGGTCAGTCGGACGGAGGCCAGCTCGATCCAGCGCAGGTCGGCCTCCAGGTGGGCGATCTCGTAGTCGCCCGCGAGACGGTCGACGACGTCGCCGTCGTGCCGCCGGGCGGTGAGCACGCGCATGCGGTCCAGGTACGCACGGCGGTGTGCGTCGAGGACCTGGTCGGCGTCACGGCCGCTGACGAGGGCGAGCACGACGCGCGTGAAGACCTCTGCCGGGCGACCGGTCGCGGGCTCTGGCGTGGCGAGCCACTGGTCGAGCTCGGTGATGCCGTGAGCGGTGATCGCGTAGACCTTTCGGTCACCGCCCCCACCCGCCTCAAGTCCGACGCCGTCGGCGAGGCCGTCGCGCTCGAGGCGCTGGAGGGTCGAGTAGACCTGCCCGTACTTGAGCTCACGCTCATGCCCGAGCAGCGCGTCATAGCGACGCTTGAGGTCGAACCCGTGTGTGGGCCCCTCGTCGAGGAGGGCCAGGAGAGCCATGGGAACCGTCATGACTGCGACCATACACCCGGTGTATACACTGAGGGAATGGTCAGGTTTCGGCGTGTCGGGCTCCGTCTCTCGTCGCGCCTCAGCGCGATCCTCGCGATCGCCGCGAACGCGACTCGAGAACCGCGGCCTGCCCCTCGACCCGGGCACGCCGACGCAGCTCGTCGAACGACTTGCGCGAGATGCCGCGCTCCACGCAGACCGTGCTCACCGCGCCCCGTGGCGCGTCGTCGGGCCACAGGGCGATCGCGAGCTGGAGTTGACAGCGTGAGGCTGAAAGCGTGTGGCGGGGGTGCGGCGTCGGCAACGGCAAACCCCGAGGGGCCACCCCAAGAACCGCGGAGTGTCACCGAAGTCCTGACACATCAACTGTTACCGATGTCCTGATGCAGACCCGTCACCGATGTCCCGAGACATGACACGGGTTGACTTCACTCAAGCCGATACCTAGAACACATGTTCTATTCTGGTGTGATGGTCGACCGAGTCCCCGTGCGCGACTCCCCTGAGGAGGCACCCCGCCGTCAGCGCGACAACGCACGCGTCACGCGCCCCGAGCACCCGCTGCCGGTGCGCGCCTGGGTGACCCAACGGCAGACGGGTGCGTTCGAGGCCGACGGCCTCGCCGTCGCGTGGACGGACCGGCAGGTCGAGGTGCGCTACAGCGACCCCCACGGCCGCGAGGGCTTCGTGTGGCTGTGGGCCAGCGCCGTCACGCGCCGGCCGGCGGAGTGAGGTGCCGCACCATGCGCCAGTGGTTGGCGTCGTCGATCCGCGCGAGCTCGATGCGGTGCAGGAGCGCGCTCGCCAGGGGAAGGCCTCGGCCACCCTCGGCCAGCGTGTGGGGCATGGGCGTGTCGAGGTCGGGGCTGAACTCCTGGCCAGAGTCGAGCAGCTCGCCTTCGATCTCGTCGGGGCGGACGGTCAGGGTCAGCCGCCAGCGCACCTCACCGGGTGGCCGTCCGTGCTCGACGACGTTGGTCGCGATCTCGACCACCGCGGTCTCGAACATCATGAGGTCGGTCGAGTCGAGCTCCGGGTGCTCCGCGCCGACGCGCTCCAGCAGGGCGTGGACATGGTCGATCTCCGCCGGCACGGCGAACCCTTCAAGCACGTAGTCGCTGCGCTCGACAGCGTCACCAGTCATGGCCGGCCTCCTCCACCGTGCGGTACGGCACGAGGATCCGGTCCAGGTTTGTCAGTTTGAGCACCGCCCGGACCTGCTCGCCTGCGCGCGCGATCCGCAGGTCCCCGCCGGCCTGCCGTGCCGCCTTCAGCCCGCCGACCAGCGCACCCAGGCCCGAGGAGTCGATGTGGTCGACAGCCCCCAGGTCGACCACGACCCGGGTGCGCCCCTCCCGCACGAGGTCGTCGACGCGCGCCTTGAGCGGTGGCGCCGAGATGAGGTTGAGCCGCCCTTCCGGCGCCAGCGTCATGTAGGTTCCTGCGTCCTGCTCCCCGAACTCCATCAGCCAGCTCGCCCCTCTCGTCGGTCCTCGCTCCGCCACGCATCCTGCTCACCACTCGCACGCCGGACGACGACGGCAGCGACGTCGTCCGTGGCACCACGCCCCGCGGCCTGCTCGACGATCCTGTCGACGACGTCGGCGCACGTCCTGCCGGTGACGATCAGGTCACGCACCGCGTCGAGCGCGATGCCCAGGTCCCCGAAGACGTCCAGCACGCCGTCGCTGACGACGACCAGCGTCTCGTCGGGCGCCATGACCGCCGTCGTCTGCGCCCAGGTGACCGGCACCGGCATCCCGAGCGGCATCGACCGCTGGACGAGACGCCGCACCCCGCGCGGAGAGGCCAGCGCGGCGAGCCCGTGACCGGCGTCGACGTAGCGGAGCGTACCGTCGGCGGGGTCGAGCCGCCCGCCCCACAGCGTGACGAACCGGCCGTTGCTCTCCAGGTTCTGCAACGTCGCCTCGCTCGTGCGGCGCACGGCCTCGTCGAGTGCGACGTACCGCGAGTGCGTGCCGAGCACCGCGCGCATCTCGGCGGCGATGAGCGAGGCCGCCAGGCCCTTCCCCATGACGTCGCCGAGCACCACCTGGAGCTGCTGCGACCCACCGGGGCCGCCCACGACCTGCCAGTCGAAGAAGTCGCCACCGGCCTCGCGTGCCGACTGCACGCGCCCGGCGACCTCGACCCCGGGCATCGCGGGTGGGCCGGTCGGCAGGAGCAGCCGCTGCACCTCACCGACGCGCAACATCTCGTCCTGCACCATGAGCTCGCGCTCGACCATCGAGCCCAGGTCCGCGAGCATCTCGCGCTGCATCGGGCCCAGCTCGCGCGGCACCAGGTCGAGCATGCACAGCGCCCCCACCTTGCGCCCGCCCGCGCCGCGCAGCGGAACCCCGGCGTAGAAGCGCACCCGGGGCGGCGCAACGACCATCGGGAAGTCGCGGAACCTCTCGTCGGCGCGCAGGTCGGGGATCTCGACGACGTCGTCGTGGAGCACGGTGGTGGCGCAGATCGACGCGTCGAGCGGGAGCCGCCGCTGGTACGGCCCGATCGCCGCGACGGTGAACTGCTCGTGCGGGCCGAGCAGGTTGAGGGCGACGATCGGGGCGCCGAAGATCGCCTGGACCAGTCGCACCACACGGTCGTATCGACTGCCGGCCGCCTCCGCGAGTCGCTCGGCCTCGTGTGCCGCGATGTTCATCCGGCGCCGCCAGACCCCGGCGCGGCGGCGTCGGGCGCGTCCAGGAGCGGACTCACCTCGGCGGCCGCGCGGCGGGTCGCCGCCCAGCCCATCCCGGTGCTCGAACGTCGATCGATGACAAGAACGATTGCCACGTCCGGCCTCTCGGGCACGGTCGTGAGGAAGTGCAGCGTGCCGCGCGTGGTGACCTGGACCTCCTCGACGAGGTGCTCGGGCGGCACCCCGCGGTGCTGCGCGATGAGCTCCTCGACGCGCGTCACGGACGCACCACGGAAGGTCTCGATCGCCGCGGCGGCGACGGCGTCGAGGTAGTCCTGGGTGAAATACGGCACCTCGTGCGCCGCCCCCAGCAGGGCACCCGTCTCGACGTCGATGACGGCGCCGGCCAGGGCGCCGTCGACAGCGTCGATCACGGTCCGCATCACGTCGTCCAGACTGCCCATCCGCCCACCCTAGGTTGGCGCGCCGAACCGCGCTCTACCAGGCACGGCGCGGGCGCCCGACGACCGAACGGGGCCCTGAGGACACCGCGCGCGGGCGCCTTCGTAGGCCTCCGGAGCGCGCTCTGCGGGGTCCGGCACGCCCCGCGACGACGACGGCAAGCAGCCGCACCGGCGCTGGCGCTGGAAGCGCCTTCCGGTGGCGCCCATCGAGTGCCCCCGCAACAGTAGGAAAACGTTTATGCGTGGTTCCACGCACTCTCGCACCACGGGGAGCGGGACCCCGGTGGGATGGGTTCATGCGACCACGTCGGTCGCCCGATCAGATTGGACATTCCATGAAGACCAAGATTCGCGCAGGGGGCATGGTCGCTATGGCAGCGACCGTCGCCCTGGTCGCTGCCGCCTGCGGTGGCGGCGACAACGGCAACGGCGGCTCGGCCGACGGCAACGGCGTCGAGATCACCTGGTGGCACAACGGCACCGGCGAGCCGCTGCTCGGATTCTGGGAGGACGTCGCCCAGGAGTTCGAGGACAAGAACCCGGGCGTGACGATCAACATCCAGGCGTTCCAGAACGAGGAGCTCCGCAACACGGTGCTCCCCAACGCGTTCGCCGGCGGCAACGCTCCCGACCTGTTCCAGAGCTGGGGCGGCGGCGAGCTGGCCCAGTGGGTCGAGGACGGCATCGTCAAGGACCTGTCGGACGTGGCCTCGGACACGATCGACGCGATCGGCACCCCCGCCACCGCGTGGCAGGTCGACGGCAAGACCTACGGCCTGCCGTACACCTTCGGTCCCGCCGGCTTCTGGGTCAACACCGACCTGTGGGAGAAGGCCGGCCTCGACACCACCAACTTCCCGACCACCTGGGACGAGCTGTTCGCCGCGTGGAGCACGCTGAAGGACGCCGGCATCACGCCGGTCGCCGTCGGTGGCCTCGACGGCTGGCCCGCCGCGCACTGGTGGTACCACACCGCCGTCTCGACCGTCTCGCCCGAGACGTTCGAGAAGGCCATGTCCACCGGTGACTTCTCCGACCCCGCGTGGGAGAAGACCGGCGAGAACCTCCAGACGATCCTGGACGCGAACGCGTTCAACGACGGCTGGCAGGCCACCTCGGCCCAGCAGGGTGCCGCGTCGTCGGCCGGCATGGTCGCTCTCGGCCAGGCCGCGTCGGAGCTCATGGGCGTCTGGAACGGCGGCGTCATGGGTGGCATCTACAACGAGGCCAACGGCCTCGACGAGAACTCGCAGGAGCTCCAGGAGAACCACCTCGGTTGGTTCCCCTTCCCCGCGTTCGCGAACGGTGAGGGCGACGGCCGCATCCTCGGTGGCGGCGACGGCTTCTCCGTCCACGCCGACGCCCCGGCCGAGACGGTCGACTTCCTCAAGTACATCCTCTCGGAGGACGTGCAGCGCCGTTACGTCGCGCTCGGCAACTCGCCGGCTCTCGCCTCCCTCGGCGCCGAGATCGAGGACCCGGCTCAGGCCGCGGCCCAGAAGGCTCTCGCCAACGCCTCGGGTGTCCAGCTCTGGCTCGACACCGCGTTCGGCCCGGCCGTCGCCAACCCGATGAACGACGCGATCGTGCAGTTCATGCAGGGCAACGGCACGCCGCAGCAGGTCGTCGACGCCATCTCGAACTCCTGGGCAGGCTGACCTCAGTGTCCGCAGTCGAGACTGACCCCCGGGCGGCCGACGCCGCCCGGGGGTCTACCCCTACGCTCAGCAAGGCGGCGCGGGCACGCCGGCGGCGTGGGCGCCTCGAGGTGATCGGGTTCACCGGGCCGGCGCTCCTCGTCTTCGTGCTCTTCGTCTTCGTCCCGATCGGCTACGCCGTCGTCCTCTCGCTGTTCAACGGCACGCCGACCAGTCCGATCCGCGACTTCGTCGGGTTCCAGAACTTCACGGAGATCTTCACCACGGGACGTGGTGAGACCCTCGGCCAGCCGTGGTTCTGGCACGCGGTGCGCAACAACTTCCTCATCGCCGTGATGTCGCTGCTCATCCAGGGACCCATCGCGATCGGTGTCGCGCTGCTGCTCAACCGCAAGATGCGGTTCCGTGGATTCTTCCGGCTGATGATCTTCGTGCCGTATGTCCTCTCCGAGGTCATCACCGGCGTCATCTTCAGCCTCATGCTCTCGCCTCAGGGTGCGGTCAACGACTGGCTGACCCGCCTCGGGTTCGAGCAGTTCGCGAACTTCCAGTGGCTCATGGACACCAGCGCCGCACCGGCGGACGCCGGCATGTTCGCGATCCTCGGGTCGCGCACCTTCTGGGCCGTCTTCGCCATCCTGACCTGGAAGTACGTGGGCCTGGCGATCATCCTGTTCCTCGCCGGCCTGTCCGGCGTGCCCGAGGAGCTCAACGAGGCCGCCGCGATCGACGGCGCCACGTGGTGGCAGACCCAGCGCAAGATCACCATCCCGCTGCTGGGCCCCACGATCCGCATCTGGGCGTTCCTGTCCCTCATCGGGTCGTTCCAGCTCTTCGACATGGTGTGGATCCTCACCGGCCAGCAGCCTGGCCGCACCGGCATGCACACCATGGCGACCTTCATGGTCGACCAGGGCATGAACCGCAACCGCGTCGGCTACGGCTCAGCGATCGCCATCGTGCTGTTCGTCATCACGCTGATCGTCGCGCTGCTCTACCAGCGCTTCATCCTCAGCCGCGACATCGGAAAGGAGTCCTGACGTGGCCGCTGTGACTCTTGACCGCACCTCCGAGGCGACACCGGAGATCCGCCACAAGCGGGTGTTCTCCTGGAGCCAGCCGTGGGTCTACCTCGTCGCCCTCGTGGCGCTCGCGCTGTCGATCGGGCCCGTCCTGTTCGTCGTCCTCGGCGGCTTCCGGACCAACCCGCAGCTCCTGCTGAACCCGGGCGGCCTGCCCGACCCGTGGGTCTGGTCGAACTACGGCCAGATCCTCGACCCGACGACGCGGTTCGGCCCGATGTTCTTCGGCCAGGTCATCGCGTCGGTGTCGATCGCCCTCATCACGACGGCGCTCGTCGTCGTCCTGGGCGTCTCGGTCGCCTACGCGATCGCCCGGTTCAACATGAAGGGTGGCCCGGTGCTGTTCAGCATCTTCGCCGCCGGCCTCATGTTCCCGGCGACCATCGCCATCCTGCCGACCTGGATGATCCTGCAGAGCGTCGGCCTCATCGGGACCTGGGCGGGTGTGATCATCCCGCAGGTGGCGTTCGCGCTGCCGACGACGGTGGTCATCCTCACCCCGTTCATCAAGGCCATCCCCAAGGAGCTGGAGGAGGCCGCGGCCCTCGACGGGACGACGCGCACCGGCTTCTTCTTCCGCATCCTGCTCCCGCTCGCGAAGCCGGGCATGGTCACGGTGGGCGTGCTCGCGTTCGTCGGTTCGTGGAACGCGTACATGCTCCCGCTGTTCGTGCTGCGCGTCGGTGGCGCCAACGTCAACATCTTCGGGATGAACGCGTCTGTCACACTCCCCTTGGTGTCCAGGCGTTCCAGACCCAGTTCTCGTCCTCGACGACGATGATCATGGCGTTCACCTCGCTCGCCATGATCCCGGCGCTGATCTTCTTCCTCACCATGGAGAAGCACATCGTCAACGGCCTCTCGGGGGCAGTGAAGGGCTGACCGGCCCCGACCTGCCGCCTGCGCGGCACACACGAAGCACCCGCTCGGGCCGTGGCCCGGGCGGGTGCTTCGTCGTGTGCGGGGGCCGCGAGCGACCGCGACCAGCGGCCACGTGTCATCCCTCGTCGACGTCGACCGTGACCGCCCCCGTCATGTAGTCCCTCGCGAGCTGGGCCAGCACCGCGTCGAGCGCCCCCTCGGCCGCGCTCGGCGTGGGATCGTCGGGCGCGGGCAGGGGCCGCATCACCGCAGGCGACGGCGCCGGGCTGGGGACGACGGGCGACGTGGAGGGTGACGGGCCCGGCGTCCCTGGGCCCGGCGGAGGCTCCGGTGAGTCCCCGGCGTCGGGACCCTCCCCCGGTGCGGGAGCCGGGGCGACCGGCTCGTCCGGCGCGGCGGTCGGCGGCGGCGAGCCCGACGACGCCGGGTCCCCCAGCCGTTCCTGCTCCCCCGACGGCACCGACGCCCCCAGCACCACCCGCTCGCCCAGCACCACCGGTCGGGCGAGCGGCGCGGGCGCGAGCAGTGTCGCGGCCCATGGCGACCGGCCGCGCGCGCCGTCGGGCGCCGGGAACGCCGCCCCGCGCGCCCACGGCCCGCTGTGGTGCGACCGGCGCAGGTGCGGCCCGTCCGGCACCGGAGTGCCGAGCACGTCCGCGAGGTTCTCGAGCAGCGCCCGGGTGCGCGCAGAGACCGTCCGGTCGAGCCGCGTGAGCACGACCACCTGCACCGCGACGGCTTCGGCGGTGCATCCCGCGCAGTCGGCCGAGACGGCGAGCGCGCGGTTGCTCGCGGTCACGCCCGTGCCGGGCCGCTGGACGACGACCTGCACGGCCACCGCGCTGGCCGTCCCCGACCCGCCCGACGCCCACGCGGCGGCCACGTTGTCGGCCGTCGCCCCGCCGCGGGGCACGTACACGACCTCGACGGTCGCCGCCCGGCCGGCGCACCCGTCGCACAGGGCCGACGCCGTCGCCGTCGCCCGTGCGTGACCGCCGTCGCGCACGGCGAAGGTGCGGCCCCGCGCGTCGGTCAGCGCCGAGCGTCCGACGTCGGTGTGCGCCGTCGCGACCAGCTCGACGTCGGACTGCGTCCCCCAGGACCAGGACGCGTGCGGGAACCAGGGCGCCTGCGGGAGCCAGGCCGCCCCGGCGAGCAGCGCGGACGCCACCAGCACGGCGACGCTCGACGTCGCGGTACCGGGGGCCCTCACCGGTCGGCCCTCCCGCGCTCGTGGAACGAGTCGGCGAGTGCGGCCGCGACCTGCATGAACGCCTCACGTGTGCGCGGGGCGAGCGCGCCCAGCGTGGTGCGCCCGCCGGCGAGCAGCGTCTTGTCCCACGGGACGAGCGCCACGTGCGCGCACCGTTGCTCGAAGTGCTCGCGCACGATGCCGACGGCCGGGTCTGCCGGGTCGGCCACCCCGTTGACGACGACCACGGCAGTGCCGACCAGGTTCCCGTGACCGTGCTCCTCGAGCCAGTCGAGCGTCTGCGCGCCGGCGCGGGCGCCGTCGAGCGCGGGGCGCAGCACCAGCACGAGCTCGTCCGCCTCGGCGAGCAGGCCCTGGTTGGCGCTGTCGAGAATGCCTGTGCCGGTGTCGAGCAGCACCAGGTTGTAGTAGTGGTCGAGCAGGCCGACGACGCGCTCGTAGGCGGCGCGGTCGAGCGCCTGCGTGATGCGGGCGTCGTCGTTCGACGCGAGCACCTCCAGGCGCGACTCGGGGCACTGCGAGGTGTAGCGGCGCATCGTCGAGAAGCTGTCGATCCGGTCGGCGTCGGCGAGCAGGTCGGTGACGGTGCGGTCGCAGTCCCCCGCGATGCGCCGGGCCAGGTTGCCGGCGTCGGGGTTGGCGTCGACGGCGACGACGCGGTCCCCGCGCAGGCTCGCGAACGTCGCGCCGAGCCCGACGGTCACGGACGTCTTGCCGACACCTCCCTTGCGGCTCATGACGAGCACGCGGCGGGTCCCGTCGATGGGCGTGCGGACGCGGTCGAGCACGGCCTCGTGGCGCAGCTCGGCGCGGCTGGGGCCGAGAGCGACGGCGCCGTGCGTGCCGGCGCGCACGGCGCGACGCCAGCCGGTCGCGGCGACCCGGCGCGGGGCGCCCAGCACGGTGGCGTCGGTCAGGTCGGCCGCGGTGAGACCGCTCAGGCGGGTGCCGTCGCCGGGGCCGCCCTCGGGGCCGCGTGCAGCACCGCCGTCGGGGCCGCCCTCGGGGCCGCCGTCGAGAGTGGTCGTCCGAGCGGCCGCTGGGATGACGGCGAGACCAGCGGTGCGGGCCGGCGGGGCTGGTGCCGCGCCCGGCCCTGCGTCGAGGTGCCGGGCGTCGTCGAACGCGGGCGCACGTGCGGCGTCGCGCTTCTGCCCGGGCACGGCCGGCTCGCGGCCGAGGGCGGCGAGCAGGTCGAACCCCGAGGACCAGCTCGGGAGCTCGGGAGTGAACCACGGGTCGGCGACGGCCGCGGGCGGGCGCGGAGCACCCGGGCCTGCGTCGTCGTCGGCTCGTCCGGGGCCCGTGTGGGCGCCCGGGGTGGTGATCGCGTCCATGATCTGCCTCCTGGATCGTTCGCGGTCGCGGCCCTCGTGCCGGGTGTGGGCGTACCGGCGGCGCACGAGGGCGGCGGCCGTCTGCACGATGCGGGCCACGAACGCCGCCACTCCGGCCACGGGCACGGCCAGCAGGGCGAGCGAGACGAGCCCGAGGGCGACGCCCGGCCACTGGTGGGCCACCAGTGCGGCGTCGAGCAGGGACCACTGGTGCGCGACGGCGTCGGCGAGCGTGCGCGCGAGCTGCGGCACGTGCCAGGCGAGCCACACCAGCCCGCCCGCGAGCAGCGGCACCACGAGCAGCACCCACGCGGTGACGGCCCGCCGCGCCCACGGCAGCATGTCGGCCACGCGAGGGTCGACGGCGCGGCCGGGCAGGACGGAGCGCAGCACGGGAGCGACACGCCCGAACAGGTCGGGGACGCCCGCGAGGTCGGCGAGCACGTAGTAGCCGTCGAGCCGCACGGCCGGCAGGAGCTGCTCTGCGGCCTCGACGTGCAGGAGCACGAGCACGACGAGCAGCACCGGGTCGCCGGTCGCGAGCTGCGCGATCGCGACGGCGAGCATGCACCACACGGTGTAGTACAGGCCGCCCAGGTCGGTGCGCAGCCGCCCGGCCCGGCCGAGCCGGTAGGAGTCCGTCACGTTGGTGAAGAACGCGGGCGCGAGCAGGTAGACGCCGACGCCGACACGCCCCGGCGTCGCACCCGAGGACGAGCACGCGACCGCGTGGCCCAGCTCGTGGACCAGCTCGCAGAACGTCATGAGCGCGAAGACGCCCACGAGCACGGCGGGTGTCCGAAGCACGGTCGCGACGGCGTCGAGCACCTGCGCGCGCAGCACGACGGCGACGACGACGGCGACCCAGGCGGCGAGCACGGCGGCCACGACGGCCGGATGGAACGTGGGGGTGAGCACGCGGGCGACACGGCGCACCGCGCGCGCGGGGACGACCGTGCCGCGCAGCGCGAGGCTCAGCAGCGGCGCCGAGCGCGGAGCGGCCGGGCCCGGCGCGCGCTGCGTCGCGGCGTCGTCGGCCAGGCCCGCGGGCCGCAGCTTCATGGTGACGAGGTGGTGGAGGCCGTCGGCGGTGAGCGTGCGCCCGTAGGCGCTCGAGACGGCCGCGGCGACCTCGGCGGCGGTGCGACGCGGGTCGAGGCGCGCGAGCACGGTGTTGACCAGCTCGGAGACCTGAACGACCTGCCCGTCCGGGCGGCGCACCAGGTACGCGGGCCTGGCCAGGCCGGACCCGGACACGCGCCCGAGCAGCGCCGTCCCGGCGGGCCGCGCCCAGCGGGGCTCGGCGCGCACGGACGGCGACACCGGCTGCGGCGCAGGCGGCGGCACGTGACGCGGGAGGGCCGTGGCGGTCATGGTCTGCTCCGGGGCGTGACCGCCGGCGCCGCAGATCGGTCCGGCGCCGGTGGTCGCGCTGACGGGCTAGCGCCCGAGGGTGAGGGACAGGCCCTGGAGGATGTCGCTGGCGGCCGTCGACCCGATCGTCGCGGCGTTCAGGGCGAGGCTCACGTTGACGGCGACGACGGGCGCGACGTTGACGCTGACCGGCGAGAAGCCCCGGAAGAGGAACAACGTCTCGCGTTCCGGGAGGAGTTCGACGCTCTGCGCGGCGAGCTCGTCGCCCGAGATGAGGTCGTGCATGGCAGCTCACTTCCTGGACAGGCCCGGTGCCGCCGCCCGCAGGCACGGCTCGCGTGCCCTCGGGGTGGGAGGCTCCCTGCGCGCCGCGCGGGTCCACGGCACGGCGACACCGGGCGTTCATGGCGCCGGCAGGTCAGCCCTGGGCGACGGTGATGGACTGCAGCGCGTTGCTGGATGCCGCGGAGAACAGCGACGCGGCGTTGAGGGCCAGCGAGGAGTTCGACGCGACGACACTGGCGTAGTTGGTGCGGAAGATGTTCGTGTTCCACAGCAGCGTCTCCCGTTCGGGAAGCAGCTCGGTCGACTCGCCCTCCAGCTCGAGGAACGTGATCTCGTTCATTGCTTGTCACCCCCTCTCCCACGGTGTCGGGACGAGGCGACGGTAGGCGGGCGCCCGTGACCCGGGCGTCGTGCGTGCGTCACCATCGTGTGAGGCGGGCGTGATCGGACCGTGATCTGCGCGTGACATGGGCTGTCGTGCGCCGCAGCGCCGCCTTACCGTGGCGGTGTTCGTGAGCCGCGGCGTGCCGTGTCACGAACGCGCTCCCGCCCCCTCTTGTCCATGAGGGCCGACCACTTCGCGCCGGGGTGCGGGAGGTGCTCGGGGTGCGAGTCGAACTACTCGGGGTGCGATTCATGGCGATGACCGTGGAAGCCGCCGCCGCACGGCGCGAGGCGGCCTGGAGTGACTATCGCGTGACGTTGCTCGGGGACGTCACGGTGAAGCGCTGCGGCGCGGCCGTCCCGCTCCAGCACCGCGAGCGCCTGCTCGTCTCGTTGCTCGCGCTCCAGGGATCGCGCCCGCGCGGGCACATCGCCGGGACGCTGTGGCCCGAGGTGCCCGAGGACCGCGCCCGCGCGAGCCTGCGGCAGTCGCTGCGCACGCTCAAGCAGGTGCTGCCGGGCGGGTTCGTCGTCGGCACGGGCTCGCTGGGGCTGGTGCCGGGGCTCGCGGTGGACGTCCACGAGGTGCGCGCCCACTGTGACGACGTCCTGTCGGGGGCGCGGCTGACGGTGCGGCGCGCGGTCGACGCGTTGCACGCGATCGTCGGGCCCGAGCTTCTGCTGGGCGAGTTCGACGAGTGGGTCGAGCAGGAGCGCCGGCGCCTGCAGCGTCAGCGCCTGCACGCTCTGGAGCACCTGACGCGTGAGCTCGCACGGCTGGGTGAGACGTCGTGGGCCATCGCGGCGGCGGAGGCGGCGGCGGAGCTCGACCCGTTGCGCGAGGAGCCGGCGATGCTGCTCATCTCGTTGCACCTGGCCGAGGGCAGCGTCGTCGAGGCCAGGCGCACGTTCGACGCGTTCCGCCGCCGCCTGCGCGCCGAGCTGCGCGTGGAGCCGTCACCCCGCGTCGTCGCGCTGATGCGGTGAAAGGGCGACGGCGCCACGCGCCGGGTCGACGGCCTCAGTGGGCTCGGGACGCCAGGGGCGCGCCGGTGAACTGCGGGGCCCGCTTGGCCTGGAACGCCGCGAACCCCTCGTGGTAGTCGTCGGTGTCGGACAGCACGGCCTGCGCGCGGTTCTCGGCGTCCATCGACGTCCACAGCCCGATCCGCCGGTCACGCAGCTCGGCCACGAGGCGCTTGCTCGCGACGAACGCCTGGGTGGGGCCGGACGCGGCGGCGCGTGCCGCGGACCGTGCCTCCTCCAGCACCTCCTCGGCGGGCACGACGCGTGAGAACAGGCCTGCGGCGACGGCCTCGGCCCCGGTCATGAGCCGGCCCGAGTACACGAGGTCGAGCGTGCGGTGCGCGCCGAGCCGTTCGTAGAACAGCGCGTGCCCGCCCGAGTCGAGCGTGGCCCCGATGCCGGCGAACGGGGAGCCGATCTTGGCGTCGTCGGCGACGAGCACCACGTCGGAGGCGATGAGCAGCCCGAGTCCGACGCCGAGGCACGCGCCGTGCGCGACGGCGTAGGTCGGGGCGGGGAACTCGGCCAGGCTCCGCATCACGGGGGCCACGTGGACGCCGAGGAACTGCAGCGGGTCGTCGAGCGCCGGGTCGACGCCCGCGATGTCGCGCCCCGCGCAGAATGCGCGCCCCACGCCGTGCAGCACCAGGGCGCGCACCCGGGCGCGGCGTGCCCTCGCCAGCGCGTCGGCGAGCTCTCTGAGCCCGGTCTCGTCGATGGCGTTGAGCCGCTTGGGGGCGTCGAGGACGATCTCGGCGACACCGGCGTCGCCGTCGAGCGTGAGCCTGATCATGGCGTCCCCCCTCACACGTCGTAGTCGAGGACGACGCACGGCGTCGTCGGGTGCGACTGGCACGTGAGCACGTACCCGCGCTCGATCTCCTCCGGTTCGAGCGCGTAGTTCTCGGCCATCTGCACGCTGCCCTCGATCACGCGCGCCCGGCACGTGCCGCACACCCCGCCCGCGCACGCGAACGGCGTGTCGGGCCGCACGCGCAACGCGGCATCGAGGATCGTCTCGCGCGCGTCGACGGGGGTGGTGACCCGCGCCGACTGCCCGTCGAGCGTGAAGTCGATCTGGACGCTCGGCCCGTCGCCGGTCGTCACCGGCGCGGCGCGGCGAGGGCCGTCGCCGGGCTCGCCCGTGGTGAACAGCTCGTAGCGCACGTGGGTCCGGTCGACGTCGGCGCGGTCGAGCGAGTCGCGGCACGTCTGCACCAGGCCGAGGGGCCCGCACAGGAACCACTCGTCCACGGTCTGCGGGCGGACCAGGCCGTTCAGCACCGCGTCGAGGCGGTCGGCGTCGAGGTGGCCCGACAGCAGCGGGGCGGTGCGCTTCTCGCGCGTGAGCACGTGGTGCAGCGCGAACCGGTCCGGGTAGCGGTCCTTGAGATCGGCGAGCTCCTCGAGGAACATCACGTCGGGCGTGGAGCGGTTGGCGTAGACGAGGCTGACGCGCGCCGTCGGCGAGCCGTCGAGCGTGCTGCGCACGAGCGCCATGAGCGGGGTGATGCCCGAGCCGGCCGCGATGCCGGCCAGGTGCTTGCCGTCCAGGTCGCGCAGGTCGCTGGTGAACGTGCCCTGCGGGCTCATGACGTCGATCTCGGCACCGGCGGCGAGGACGTCGTTGGCCCAGGTGGAGAAGAGTCCGCCGTGGTCGCGCTTGATCGCCACGGCGATCTCGCCGGCCTGCGGGGGCCGGCACAGCGAGTAGCTGCGGCGCACCTCCTGGCCGTCGATGGTGGCGCGCAGGGCCACGTACTGCCCGGGCGCGTAGTCGTAGTCGTCGGCGAGCGCGCCGGGCACGGCGAACGTGACCTCGACGCTGTCGGTCGTCAGGGGCCGCACCCGCGTCACCCGGAGGGTGTGGAAGCGGGCGCGGCGGCGGGTGGGGGTCGCGGTGGTCGTCATCAGTGCACCTTGAAGTAGTCGAACGGCTCGAGGCAGGCCGAGCACTCGTACAGCGCCTTGCACGAGGTCGAGCCGAAGTGCGCGATCTCGCGCGTGGACAGCGAACCGCACCGCGGGCAGCGGACGGACAGCGCGATCGGGACGGGCCCGGAGTGCGCGGCCCGGCCCGACGGGGGCGCGATGCCGTATGCACGCAGCTTGTGCTTGCCGGCGTCGGTCATCCAGTCGGTGGACCACGCGGGGGCGAGCACGACGTCGACGCTGACGTCGCGGTAGCCGGCACCGCGCAGCGCGTCGGCGACGTCGCAGCGGATGGCGTCGACGGCGGGGCAGCCGGAGTACGTCGGGGTGATCGCCGCGCGCGCGGTGTCGCCCGTCACGGTGACCGACCGCAGCACGCCGAGATCCTCGATGGTCAGCACGGGCACCTCGGGGTCGACGACGGCGGCGGCCGCCTGCCAGGCGCGCGCGACCTCGCCGTCGATGCTGGTCACCACGACGCACCGGGGTGCTGCCGGGCGAGCACCTGCATCTCGGCCAGGATGTAGCCGAGGTACTCGCTGTGCCGGCCGGCGCGACCGCCGCACGGGGCCGGGGGGAGGTCGGGCTCGGCGAGCCCCGCCTGCCGCAGCACGTCACGCAGCGCGGCCAGCACGGGCTCGCGCAGCGTGGACGGGCGCACGGCACGGTCGCCCAGGCGGTCGATCAGCGGGGTGTCGGCGAACAGCTCGTCCACGTAGGGCCACACGGCGTCGAGCCCCGCGACCATGCGGCGGCGGGACTCGTCGGTGCCGTCGCCCAGGCGCAGCGTCCACTGCACGGCGTGGTCGCGGTGGTAGGCGACCTCGAGCACCGCCTTGGCGGCGATCGCCGCGAGCGTCGGCTCGCTCGCGTGCTGGAGGCGCGCGTACAGCTCGTGCATGTACGTCGAGGCGACGAGCTGGCGCGCGATGGTGGCGGCGAAGTCCCCGTTGGGCTGCTCGACGAGCCAGCTCGAGCGGAACTCGGTCTCGTCGCGGAAGTAGGCGAGGTCGTCCTCGCTGCGCCCGTCGGCCGTGCCGGCGTGGTGCAGCAGCGACCGTGCCTGGCCGACGAGGTCGAGCGCGATGTTGCCGAGCGCGATGTCCTCCTCGAGCTCGGGCGCGCGGGAGATCCAGGCACCGAGGCGCTGGGCGAGGACGAGGGCGTCGTCGCCCAGCCACTGGGCGTACTGCGCGACGTCGTGGTCGGCGTCCGCGCCGCCGGCACCGACCAGCTCGGGGTCGAGCTCGACGGCATCGACGTGGACGTCGCCGTGGATGTCGCCGTGGACGTCGCGGTGGATGTCGCCGTGGACGTCGTCCGCGGTGCGGGTGGCGCTCACAGGTGACGCACCCCCTCGGCGTGCGTGTAGTAGACGGCGTGCCGGTAGTTCTTGCCCGCCGGGCTCTCGAACCACTCGTCGCGCGCGTCGGGGTCGCTCGTGGTGACCGCCGCGGCGGGCACCACCCAGATCGACAGGCCCTCGCGGCGGCGCGTGTACAGGTCGCGCGCGTTGCGCACCGCGAGCGTCGCGTCGGGTGCGTGCAGCGAGCCGACGTGAACGTGGGACAGGCCTCGCCCGGCACGGACGAACACCTCCCACAGGGGCCAGGACTCCTTCTCGCTGTAGCCAGGCGTGGTCACGCCGCCACCTCCTTGTGGTTGCTCGCGCCGGCCGGTGCCGGGCGCTCGGTCTGCTTGCGGGCGTAGGCGGCCGCGGCGTCGCGGACCCACGCACCCTCGTCGTGCGCCGCACGACGGCGTCGCATGCGCTCGGCGTTCAGGGGGCCGCGGCCGGCGAGGATCTCGTGGAACTCGTCCCAGTCGATCGGGCCGGGCTCCCACTGGCCGGTCTCCTCGTCGAAGCGCAGCTCGGGGTCGGGCATCGTCAGCCCGAGGGCCTCGAACTGCGGCACGCACATGCCGACGAACCGGCGGCGCAGCTCGTCGTTGGAGACGCGCTTGATCTTCCACGCCATCGACTGCCGCGAGTTGGGCGACTCGGCGTCGGGCGGGCCGAACATCATGAGCGCGGGCCGGTACCAGCGGTCGACGGCGTCCTGGGCCATCTGGTGCTGCTCCTCGGTGCCGCGCGAGAGCGCGAGCAGGATCTCGAACCCCTGCCGCTGGTGGAACGACTCCTCCTTGCAGATGCGCACCATGGCCCGGGCGTAGGGGCCGTAGGAGGTGCGGCACAGCGCGACCTGGTTGCAGATCGCGGCGCCGTCGACGAGCCAGCCGATGGCGCCCATGTCGGCCCAGGTGCGGGCGGGGTAGTTGAAGATCGAGGAGTAGCGGGCCTTGCCTGCGTGGAGCTGGTCGAGCATGTCCTCGCGCGAGGCGCCGAGCGTCTGCGCGGCCGAGTACAGGTAGAGGCCGTGCCCGCCCTCGTCCTGCACCTTGGCGATGAGGATGGCCTTGCGCTTGAGGCTGGGGGCGCGCGTGATCCAGTTCGCCTCGGGCTGCATCCCGATGATCTCGGAGTGCGCGTGCTGGGAGATCTGGCGTACCAGGGTGCGGCGGTATGCGTCGGGCATCCAGTCGCGCGGCTCCACGCGGGAGTCCGCCTCGATCAGTGCGTCGAAGACCTGCTGGTCGTCACGCGGCGGTGCTTCGGTCGTCGTCGTCATCGTCGACTCCAAGGGGTTCGGCAGGTGCTGCGGGATCTGTTCGGGCCGCACCTTACCAAACGATCGTTCGGTCAGTATAGTGTGGGTCACATTGGAGATGACGGCCCGCCACCTCGATCACGTATCGTGTGCGGCGGCTCAACGAGGAGGCCACGTGACAGAGCTCGCGCCCGAACCCGTCCCCACGGTTCGCCCAGAGGTCCGCCCAGAGGTCCGCGCGATGATGCGCGAGGACAACGTGCGCGACCTGCTGGGGATCACCCTCGTCGAGGAGCGCGCCGGCCGCGCGGTCATGACCCTCACGGTCACCGACGCGCTCACCAACGGCTTCGGCATCACCCACGGCGGCGTCGTCTTCACGCTCGCGGACACGGCGTTCGCCGTCGCGTGCAACGAGGACGAGCGCATCACCATCTCCTCCGGAGCCGACATCGCCTTCCTCGCCCCGACCACGTCCGGCGACGTGCTCACCGCCACGGCGGTGCGCCGCGCGCGCCGCGGCCGCACGGGGCTGTACGACGTCACCGTCACGGCCGACGACGGCACCGTCGTCGCCGAAATGCGCGGCCGCAGCCACACGACCTCGCGCACCCTCACCCACTGACCCCTCTTCGCACGGGAGAGCATCTTGTCGACGACGACCAACGCCACGCCCGCACCCCGCCTCGAACGGACCCTTCTCGGCACCGACGCCGCGCTGAGCGCGTACGAGACCGGCCTCGACGCCGAGGAGCTGATGTCACGCGAGCAGATCGAGGAGCTCCAGCTCCAGCGCCTCCAGGAGACCGTGGCGCGCGCCTACCACGCGGTGCCCCACTACCGGCAAGCGCTCGACGAGGCAGGCGTCCACCCGCGCGACATCCGCACCCTCGACGACGTCACGCTGCTGCCCTTCACCACCAAGGCGGACCTGCGCGCGAACTACCCGTTCGGCATGTTCGCCGTGCCGCGCGACCGCATCGCACGCATCCACGCGTCGTCCGGAACGACCGGCCTGCCGACCGTCGTCGGCTACACGCCCGACGACCTCGACACCTGGTCGGGGCTGGTGGCCCGCTCGCTGCGCGCGGCCGGCGTCAAGCCGGGCTGGCGCGTGCACAACGCCTACGGGTACGGGCTCTTCACGGGCGGGCTCGGCGCCCACTCCGGCATCGAGCGGCTCGGCGCCACCGTCATCCCCATGTCGGGCGGGCAGACGTCCAAGCAGGTCAAGCTCATCGGGGACTTCGAGCCCGAGGCCATCATGTGCACCCCCACCTACCTGCTGACCATCGCCGACGCGATGGAGAAGGCCGGAGTCGACCCGCGCTCGACCAGCCTCAAGGTCGCGATCTGCGGCGCCGAGCCGTGGACGGACGAGATGCGCAACGAGCTCGAGCAGCGCCTCGGCATCGACGCCGTCGACATCTACGGGCTCAGCGAGGTCATGGGGCCAGGCATCGCCTGCGAGAGCGTCGCGACCAAGGACGGCCCGCACATCTGGGAAGACCACTTCCTGCCCGAGGTCGTCGACAGCGAGACCGGCGAGCGCCTGCCCGACGGCGAGCTCGGCGAGCTCGTGTTCACCTCGCTGACCAAGGAGGCGTTCCCCGTCCTGCGCTACCGCACGCGCGACCTGACGCGCCTGCTGCCCGGCACGGACCGCCCGGGCATGCGCCGCATGGCGAAGATCACCGGACGCAACGACGACATGATCAACCTGCGCGGCGTCAACGTGTTCCCCACGCAGATCGAGGAGCTCGTGCTCGGCATCCCGGCGCTCACCGCGCACTTCGTGCTCGAGCTCACCACGTCCGGGCGCATGGACGCGCTCGCCGCCGTCGTCGAGCCGCAGCCCGGCCTGTCGGCCGAGACGGCACAGGCCGGGGCCGACGAGCTCGCCTTCCAGATCAAGGAGTTCGTGGGGTCGAGCGTCGCCGTGCGGCTCGCCGCGCCCGGCAGCCTGCCCCGCTCCGAGGGCAAGACGCAGCGGGTGCGCGACCTGCGCGAGGCCTGAGGTGCGGCCCGCGGTGGCGCACGCAGGCCGTGCCGCCGCCGCGGGCCCCACCGCGCGCACTGTCAGAATGTCCGCCATGGCACCACGCACGCCGGACCGGCCGACGCGCCGCGGACGCCCCGGATACGACCGCCGGGAGATCCTCGACGTCGCGGTCGACGCGTTCAACGAGCACGGCTACGACGCGACGTCCGTCGGTCTGCTGGCGGAGCGGCTCGGGCTGTCGAAGTCCGCGCTCTACCACCACTTCACCGCCAAGGAGCAGATCCTCGAGCTCGCCGTGGGCGAGGCGCTCGACGCGCTCGAGGCCGTGCTCGACGACCCGGCCGCCGCCCAGGGCGCGGCCGCGGACCAGCTCGAGCACGTGCTCAGCGGCGCCGTCCACGTGCTCGTCGAGAAGCTCCCGTACGTGACCCTTCTGCTGCGCGTGCGCGGCAACACCGAGGTCGAGCGGGCCGCGCTCGCACGCCGGCGCGCGTTCGACAACCGCGTGCAGCGGATCGTCGCCGCGGCGATCGAGGACGGCTCGCTGCGCTCCGACGTCGACCCGCACGTCGTCGAGCGGCTGCTGTTCGGGATGATCAACTCGATCGTCGAGTGGTACCGCCCCGACCGCTCCCAGTCGGCGCACGACCTTGCCCACGACGTCCTGGCCGTCGCCCTGGAGGGCCTGCGGGCCTGACCCGCACGGGCCGGACCCGTGCGGGCCGGACCTGTGCGGGCCGGACCTGTGCTGGCCGGACCCGCAGGCCGGCCCGACCGGGTCAGACCGGCGCGGGCACCTGGGCGCGGGTCTTGGCCACGAGAGTCAGCACGTCGTAGGCCGCCACCAGGGCGTCGTCCTGGTTGCGCAGCACCGCGTCCCAGCGCACCTCGCCGTAGTCCTCCGTCTCGCGCGGGGTGATCTGCTTGGCGGTGAGCTCGACGCGGATCGAGTCGCCGGGCGAGACGGGCGTCACGAACCGCAGGTTCTCCAGCCCCGAGTTCGCCAGCACCGGGCCGGGGGCCGCGTCGACGAACAGCCCCGCAGCCCACGACACGAGCAGGTACCCGTGTGCGACCCGGCCGGGGAAGAACGGGTTGGCGGCGGCCGCGTCGGCGTCCATGTGCGCGTAGAACGTGTCGCCGGTGAAGTGCGCGAACGTCTCGATGTCGGCGAGCGTCACGGTGCGCGACCCCGACACGACGCGGTCGCCGACCGCCAGCTCCGCGAGCGACTTGCGGAAGGGGTGCTCGCCGTCGTCCGTCGTCCCAGCGCCCGGGTGCCAGACGCCCGTGAGCGCGGTCAGCATGCGGGGCGAGCCCTGCACGGCGGTGCGCTGCATGTAGTGGTGGACGGCGCGCACGCCGCCCAGCTCCTCGCCGCCGCCGGCGCGGCCGGGGCCGCCGTGCACGAGGTGCGGCACGGGCGAGCCGTGCCCGGTCGACGTGCGGGCGTCGTCACGGTCGAGCAGCAGCACGCGCCCGTGGGCGGCGCCGATGCCGAGGGTGATCGCGACGGCGGCCTGCGGGTCGTCGGTCACGACGCTCGTCACGAGCGAGCCGCCGCCCCGGTTGACGAGGGCGATCGCCTCGGCCACGGTGCCGTAGCCGACGACGCTCGCGACCGGGCCGAACGCCTCGACCTCGTGCAGCGCCGGCGCGGTGCCGTCGGCGAAGCGCAGCACCAGCGGGGCGACGAACGCCCCGCCGGGCACGGTGCCCGTGGTGCCGTCGGCCCGGCGCACGCGCGGACCCTCGGCACCGGGCAGGGCGCCGACGACGATCTCGCCGCCGTCGGCGACGAGCCGTTCGACCTGGCGGCGCACCTCGGCGACCTGGTCGGTCGAGGCGAGCGGGCCCATGGTCACGCCCTCCGCGCGCGGGTCGCCGACCACCGTGGCGCCCAGGCGCTCGCGCAGCCGTTCGACGACGACGTCGACCAGCACGCCGGGCACCACGAGCCGGCGGATCGCGGTGCACTTCTGCCCGGCCTTGGTGGTGATCTCGGTGACGGCCTGGGCCACGAACGCCTCGAGCTCGGGCGTGCCGGGCAGCGCGTCGGGGCCGAGCACGCTCGCGTTGAGCGAGTCGGTCTCGGCGGTGAACCGCACGCCCGCCTCGGCGACGGCCGGGTGCGCGCGCAGCCGCCGCGCGGTCGAGGCGCTCCCGGTGAACGCGACCGCGTCCCCCAGCCGCAGGTGGTCGAGCAGGTCGCGCGCGGCGCCCGAGACGAGCTGCACGGTGCCGGCGGGCAGCAGCCCGGCGTCGGCGAGGATGCGCACCCACGCCTCGGTGAGCGGCGCGGTGGGCGTCGCGGGCTTGATGAGCGTGGGCACCCCGGCGAGGAACGCGGGCGCGAGCTTCTCCAGCGGCCCCCACACGGGGAAGTTGAAGGCGTTGATCTGCACCGCGACGCCGGGCAGCCGCGTGTACACGTGCCGGCCGAGGAACGAGCCGTCCTTCGACAGCACCTCGGCGGGACCGTCGAGGATGACGTTCGCGTTGGGCAGCTCGCGCCGCCCCTTGGACGAGTAGGTGAACAGGACGCCGATGCCGCCGTCGACGTCGACCGCCGAGTCGCGGCGCGTGGCGCCCGTGCGCGCCGACGCCTCGTACAGCTCGCCCTTGCGCGCGGTCAGCGCGAGCGCCATCTGCTTGAGCAGCAGGGCGCGCTGGTGCAGCGTCAGCGCGCCCAGGGACTCCTGGCCCACGGTGCGGGCGTGCTCGAGCGCGGCGGCGACGTCGAGCCCTGCGGCCGACACGCGCGCGACGGGCTCGCCCGTCGCCGCGTCGCGCACGACGGCCCCGCCCTCCGCGTCCTGCCGGGGGACCCACCAGGTGTCCTGGACGTACGAGGGGACGACGGGAACGGCGGTCATGAGGCCGGCTCCTTCTTGGTGACGATGAGGTTGGTGATGCGTGCGGTGGACAGGCGCCGCCCGTCGTCGGCCGTGAGGACGACCTCGTACGTCGCGAGCGTGCGCCCGCGGTGCAGCGCGGTGGCGACGCCGGTGACGTGACCCTCGCGCGCGGAGGAGTGGTGGGTGACGCTCAGGTCGACGCCGACGGCGGTGCGCCCCGGCCCCGCATGGATGACGGCGGCCCAGGAGCCGATCGCCTCGGCGAACGCGGCAGACGCACCGCCGTGCAACAGTCCGAACGACTGCCGGTTGCCCGCCACCGGCATGCGCGCAACGACTCTGTCGGCCGACTGTTCGAGGACCTCGACCCCCATCCGGGCGTCGAGCTCACCGAGCTCGATCGTCCAGGGGGCGTCCACCGTGGCCGTCACCGCAGGGCCCCCGCGCCGACGAGCCGGGAGACCTCGACGGGCACGCCGGCGCCGTCGTCGTCCCACGTGTAGAACCCGCGGCCGGTCTTGCGGCCCAGGTGCCCAGCGGCGACCAGCTCGCGCAGCAGCGCGGGCGGCGCGAACCGCGGCCCGAGCCGGCTCTCGAGGTACTCGGCGATCCCGAGGCGCACGTCCAGGCCCACCAGGTCGGTCAGCCGCAGCGGGCCGACGGGGTGCTTGTAGCCGAGCGTCATGGCGGCGTCGACGTCGGCGACGCCCGCCACGCCCTCCTCGACCATGCGGATGGCCTCGACGCCGATGGCGACGCCCAGGCGCGAGGACGCGAAGCCGGGGGCGTCGTTGACCACGATGGGCGTCTTGCGGACCGCCTCGACCCAGGCGCACGCGCGCTCGGTCGTCACCGCGGCCGTCGCGGCGCCCTGAACCACCTCGACCAGCGACGACGCCGGCACGGGGTTGAAGAAGTGCATGCCCACGAACGCCGCGGGGCGCCGCAGCAGCCCGGCGAGCAGGTCGATCGAGATCGACGACGTGTTGCTCGCGAGCACGGCGCCCGGGCCGATGGCGTCCTCGACGCGGCGCAGCGCGTCGGTCTTGAGGTCGACGTCCTCGGGGACGGCCTCGACGACGAGCCCGGCCGGCGCGAACGCGGCCACGTCCGTGCGGGTCTCGAGCCGGTCCATCAGAGCCGTCTCGTCTTCGTGCGTGGTGCCGCGCGCCACGGACAGCGCCACGGCGCGGGCCACGCGGGCGCGACCGGCGTCGGCTGCCGCGTCGTCGCGGTCCACGATCGTGACCGCGGAGCCGGCGAGCAGGAAGGCGTGCGCGATGCCGGAGCCCATGCGCCCCGCACCCAGGACGCCGACGTGTGCTGGGACGCTTCCGTTCATCGGTTGGACCTCCGTTCCAGGAACGCCGTCATGCGGCGGTGCTTCTCTGCGCTGTCGAAGAGCTCGGCCTGGAGGCGCAGGTCGATCCCCGGGTGCAGCTCGTCGGGGGCATCGAGGGCTTCCTTCATGTGACGCGTGGCGAGCGGGTCGTTGGCTGCGATGCGGTCGGCGACGGCGTGCGCGGCCGCGAGCAGCTCCGCGGCCGGGTGCAGCGCGCTGACGAGGCCGATCGCGAGCGCCTCGGACGCCTCGACGATGCGCCCGGTCAGCAGCAGCTCGGCGGCACGGGCCTGGCCGACGATCCGGGGCAGCCGCCAGCTCGCGCCGGCGGCCGCGATGATGCCGAGCCCCGTCTCGGGGTTGCCCATCTTGAGCGTGGGGGCGCCGAGGCGGATGTCGGCCGCGTAGGCCAGCTCGGCGCCGCCGCCGAGGGCGTAGCCGTCGATGGCCGCGATGACGGGCATCGGGAGGGCGTGGATGCGTTCGAAGACGTGGGTGTTGATGCCTGCGAGGGCGTCGGCGCCGGTGCGTTCGCGCAGCTCGGCGATGTCCGCCCCGGCGGCGAACACGCCGCCTGCGCCGGTGAGGACGAGCGTGCGCGGCTCGGCCTCCAGCTCGGCGCACAGCGCGTGCAGCGCGTCGACCGTGGCCTGGTCGATGGCGTTGCGCACCTCGGGCCGGTCGAGCGTCGCGACGACGCGGTCCTTGCGCCGTTCGACCCTCAGGGGCTTGCGTGCCGGCGCGGTGCCGGGGGTGTTCTCGGTGAGCGTGGCGGTCATCAGACGCGCTCCACGATCGTCGCGGTGCCCTGCCCGACGCCGACGCACATGGTCGCGAGCCCGAGCCGGGCGTCCTCGCGCTCCATGCGGCCCAGCAGGGTGACCAGCAGCCGTGCGCCGCTGGATCCGAGCGGGTGCCCGAGGGCGATGGCCCCGCCGACGGCGTTGACCCGCTCGGGGTCGAGCCCGAGCTCGTGCATGCAGGCGAGGGACTGCGTCGCGAACGCCTCGTTGAGCTCGACGGCTCCCAGGTCGCCGATGTCCAGGCCCGTGCGGGCGAGCACCTTGCGCGTGGCGGGGATGGGGCCCAGGCCCATGACCTCGGGGGCGACGCCGGCCGACGCCGCGGCGACCAGCCGCGCGCGCGGCACCAGGCCGTACCGTTCGACGGCGGCGGCGCTCGCCACGATCAGCGCCGAGGCGCCGTCGTTGAGCGGGCTGGAGTTGCCGGCGGTGACGACGCTGCCCCCGGGCACGACGGGGCGCAGCGCGGCGAGCCGCTCGCGCGTGGTGTCGCGGCGCAGTGTCTCGTCGGCGGCGACCAGGCCCGTGCGCGTCTCGACGGGCACGATCTCGGCGTCGAAGTGGCCGGCGTCGACGGCCTGGGCGGCGCGCTGCTGGCTGAGGCAGGCGAACTCGTCGGCCTGCGCGCGGGTGATCCCCGCGACGCGGGCGACCTCCTCGGCCGTCTCGGGCATGGAGAAGGTGGCCTTCTCACGGGCGAGCAGGCGCGGGTTGGGGAACCGCCAGCCGATCGAGGTGTCGAACTGCGCGCCCGGGCGGGCGAACGCCTTCTCGGGCTTGGCCTGTACCCAGGGAGCGCGCGTCATGGACTCGACGCCGCCGGCCACGACGAGGTCGGCGTCGCCGGCCCGCACGGCCTGGGCGGCCATCGCGACGGCCGACATGCCGGAGGCGCACAGGCGGTTGACCGTGATGCCGGGGACGGAGTCGGGCAGCCCGGCCAGCAGGACCGCCATGCGCGCGACGTTGCGGTTGTCCTCCCCCGCCTGGTTCGCGGCACCGAGGATGACCTCGTCGACGACGTCGTGGCCGAGCGTCGCGGGGTCGAGCCCGGCGCGGCTGAGGGCCTCGCCGACGACGAGCGCCGCGAGGTCGTCTGGACGGACGCTCGCGAGCGCCCCTCCGTACCGGCCGACGGGTGTTCGCACACCCGAGACGAGAAATGCCTCTGCCATCCCAGCTCCTGACCTCGTCGTCGCTCGCGCGCGGCCGCCCGTACGGGGACTCCTCACCCGAATAAGTGACCGACCGTTCAGGCGGTAATCGTGCCACAACGCGCGCGCTCGAGGCAACGGGGTGTCAGCAACAGCCGGAAGCGTCCGCCCCTTGGACTCCGGAGGGCATGTGATCTTCCTCACTGGGAAACGATGTCCGCGCATCCCCGCACGTCACGCGCACGCACGAACGTCCAGTCCGGACACGGACGGTTCGCACGGCGCCAGAATGTCGTACGCACGCCGCCAGAAGTGCGGTCGCGCGCTACACGACACGGTCTTGCTCACGCGGTGTCATCGGCACGAAGGCGGTCCGTCGCGGACCCAACGATGGGCGCATGTCATCGATGACCGAACCTCGTGCGCTCGCGCCGGCGACCGTGTCCGCCCACGCCCGCGAGCGCGACCGGGTCTCCTGCCCGTCGGTCTTCGCGAGCACACAGCCCGGCGGCCGCCGCATGGTCCGCACGCTCGTGGGCACGAAGGGCATGGCTGCCCTGGGCGCGAAGCCAGCACGCCGGGCCGACGCCCTGCGGTTCAAAGGCCGCGTCGTGTGCGCGAGATATGGCCCGATCGACATCGGGCTGACTCAGTTCACACCGCACACGCACTCCACCCCGGGCGACAACTTCGGGCACAACCACCCGGTCTCGCGCCTGAGCATCACGCTCGACGGCACGCAGACGGTCACGGTCGACGGCCAGGAGTACCTCATGACACCCGGCTCGGGGTTCCTGCTGCCGGGCGACATGCCTGCGACGTTCCACGCCTCGACCGTCGCGGCGCGTATGCATATCGATATCGCTGCCGACCACCCTGGGTTCATGCCGCTCCTGGAGCACGCCCGCTGCGGCCACTGGCCGCCCAAGACGCCGCTGCTCCTCGCCTTGAGCGCCTTCGTCGGCAGCCTCCTGCAACGCAACGACAGCACCCAGACGTGGGCGGACAGGGCGTCCATCCGCAGCACGCTCGAGGCCATGGTGTGCGCCACCATCTCCACCGCTCCGCCCTTCCTCAACGGCGTCGAGCAGGTGCTCGGCCACCGCCAGCAGGCGCTGCAGTACATCCGCACCCACCACACCGACCCCTCGCTGACGCCCGCCACCGTGGCCAGCGGTCTGGGCATGTCGGTACGCACCCTCCAGCGTGCCTTCGCCGACGACAAGAGCGTGTCGCAGTGGATCGCCTCGTTCCGCCTCGAGAGCGGGCTCGCGCTCCTGCGCGACCCGCAGTTCGCGGAGATGACTCTGCCCGAGATCGCCGCTCGCGTCGGGTTCGGGTCCACGGTCGCGCTGCGCCGCGGCGTGCTGGCCGCGACGGGCCTGCCGCCGTCGACGTACCGGGAACGGCACGTCGGGGCGGCGCTCCACGCGCGCGACACCGGCGCGCTCGCGGGCATGTACCTGCCACCCGCGCACGCCGAGCGGTCGTAGGTCCGGCGCGGGCTACCCGCTCCGGCGGCGCGACGCGGCGACCAGCACCCGCCCGAGCCCCACCAGGACGAGCGCCACGACAACCAGGTCTGCGACGGCCGCACCCGTCCGGGGCAGCACGCCCGGCGCCGGGACCGAGGAGGTGTCTGCGCCGAGACGCACGAGCACCCGGAACGCCATGCCGTCCGCCGGGTCGTCGCCCGTGTCGCGGCCCGCGGTCTCGTCGGCCCTCATCCGGACTCCGACCGTGACGGGCACCGTCGCGGCCCGCGGCACGCGTACCGCCGCGACGACGGTGGAACCGCCCGGAGCGTCCCGGAGCCTGTCCATCGACAGCGCACCGTGGACCTCCGCGACATCCCAGTACAGCTCGGCGCGCGCGGCGAGCACCTCGTCGGCGCGCGTCAGGCTCTGGTCGTCGAACAGGATCCGGACCGTCATGACGGCGTCCGCCGGGCCGCCGTTGCCCACCGCAAGCGTCCGGTGCACGTCGTCGCCGGGCGTGAGGACGCGGTCCCCGACAAAAGACGCCTCGGCGGTCGCATAGGCGCGCCCCCGCCAGTCGAGGTGCATCGTGGGGCCGTCCCACCGCGCCCGGAGCGCCTGCGCCCAGCCGTCCTGAGCCCAGCCGTCCTGCGCCCAGCCGTCCTGCGCCGGGTCGCCGGGCACCGATGCGGGCGGCAACGGCCCCGACCCACCGGCGGTGCCCTCTGATCCCCCGCTCACGGCTGCTGCGCCGGCGGTCGGGTTCCCGGGGCCGGGCGCGGCGCGGATGGTCAGCGGCGCCGCGCCGGCGCACCCCAGCGTCGGCCTCCCCGCCACGGCGAGAACCACGAGCGCCACGAACGCCAGCGCGACCGCCCACGCCAGGGCTCGCCTGCGGCGAGACGGGCTTCCCGTGCGCACGGTCGACGCCACGCCTCCCCACGGGACGGCACGTGTGCGGCCGGCCATCAGGGCCGCTCCGGGAGCACATGCTCAGCGGGGCGGCCGCCGGACCGGCCACCGGGCCGAGCGATCCCGAGCTCGGCCTCCCGGAGCGCGACCCGGCGCTCCCGCGCGGCGAGCCCGCTCTCCCGGAGCAGGTCGGCGTCGTGCGCGGTCTGGGTCTGCACGACGACACGCGTGCGCGACGGACGCAGCCCGCTCCACACGAGCGCGACGACCACCCACGCGGCAAGGGCCGCCAGGACCACGTCGGTGTTCTGTAGCGCCCACTGGCGGGCCAGCCCGACCCGGGGGAACCGGTACAGGAACCTGCCCCGCACCTGTGCGGGGGACACGGGATCGTCGGCGGCGGTGTTGTCGTCCCCCTGCGTGACAAGCCGGCAGGAGGTGCCGTCGTCGAACGCTCCGACCGTCACGCCGACGACGCGGTGCGTCACCAGAGCGGGATCCTCAGGACGGGGGAAGTACGTCACGATGTCACCGATACCGACGTCAGTGCAGACGTCGTCCTCGCTCACGCCACGTACGACGATGACGTCGCCCGGCGAGAACGTCGGCTCCATCGAGCCGGTCAGCACCGTCAGGCTCGCGCCACCCGTCACCCTCGGGATCACGCTGAGGAGGACGACGACGGCAACGAGCGCGATGGACACGGCAAACGTGACTGCCGCGCCGACGATGCGCCACGCCACGTCGCGCCTGCGCAGCATGCTCCACCCCCTTCGGTCCTGAGCGACCGCCGGGCACCCCGGCCCGCAGACCGGGCCGAGGCGCCGCCGGCGGCTCACTCGGCGTTCAGTTGCCGACGCCGGGCGTGCGGATCTGCGTCAGGGTCACCTCCAGGTCGGTCAGCGCGTCCTTCCTACCTGGAGCCTCGGGCGTGCCGTTCTCATCGAACGTGTCGAAGACGACCACCGTGAAAGTCTCGGTTCCGTCCACCGCACGGGTCGGGATGCCTTCGCCGCCAGCCACGCCCTGGCCGAGCCCTTTCGCCTGGAGCGTGGCCAGGACCCCGCCTGCCGGCACCTTCGCCTCCTGGGCGATCGCTGTTCCCTTCCCGTCGTAGACGGCGTAGGTGTACTCGCCGGGGATGACCTTGTCCTGGCCGAACACCTCCGAGCTGAGCGCCAGGGTGGCGACCAGGTTGTCGCCCTTCAGGGTGACTACGACGGGCAGGACTGCGGCCACCTTGTCGCCGGGGACCATCAGCCACGTCTCCGGGGAGATCTTCTGGCCCTTGACGACCGGATTGCTCAACCCGGCGATTGCTTCGGTGTAGTTCCGGTCGGCCGAGACATCGTAGAAGGAGGACGCTTCCGCGCTCAGCGACAAGTCGCCCGCCGTGATCGTGCCCCCGTCCAACCCGACCGATTGCGACCACAGGGCGAAGGTGCCGCCGCCGAGCAGGGCGACTGCGAGCGCGGCGCCTCCTGCGAGCCAGATCGCGCCCCCGCGGCGCCTCCTGACTTCCGTCACGAGGACGAGCGAGGCGTCGGTGGTGTTGGTGGTGTTGGTGGTGTTGGTGCTCATGGTGTGGGTTTCCTTTCGGTGGTCCCCGGGAGGGGCGTGCTGGGTCAGTTCTGGCCGGGGTGGATGACGGCCGGGTCGAGCGTGATGCGCACGTCCGGCTCGCTTCCCGGGTCGGGGTAGACGGCGGCACCCCACTCGTCTGCGTCGCGGGCGATCGTGCCGTCCGCGACGCCCTGCGCGAGCACCGTGTTGCGGTAGTCGCCCAGCGGGGGCTGAGACGACGGGAAGGCCACGGCCGCATGCCACGAGTCGACGGACACGCGGGTCGTTCCCTTGGCAGCATCCGTCCCTGTCGCCGTCACCTCGTTGGCGTACAGGCCGTCGGGCCGGTCGATGGCGGCGATCGCGACGCACCACACCTGCGTGGTGCCCTCGCCGGCCCGTGCGCCCGGTTCCTGGAGCAGGTGCGCGTCCCCGTCGACGACGTAGACGTTCTGCGGCACCTGCCCCGCGGCGGGCTGAGCCGTCTGGGGGACCCACGAGCAGCCGCCCGATCCTGAGGCGGGGTAGACCTTGAAGGTCGAGTACCGCAGGAGCGTCCCGTCCCGGCCCGACCCGGACGACAGGTCGTGGGTGGTGCCGACCGCGTCGACCTGCGCGGCGACGGAGACGTCGTAGACCAGCCCGGCGGCGCCGTCGGCCCAGCCGGTCACGTCGAAGCTCCAGATCACCGGCGCCAGGTCGTTGCCCGTCCGCCCGAGGACCTGCGCGATCGTGGATCCCGGGACCAGGACCGCCACCGCGCCTCCGTCGACGGAATAGCGGAGGGTCGTCGCGTCGTCCGCATCGCGCGGCTCGGCGGCGAACGAGACCCCGCCGACCTGGAACGCCGGGACGGTGACGGCAGCATCGAGCGACCACAGCGCGTGCGCCGCCGTCACGGCGGCGCACGTCACCGCTGCGGCGACAGCGGCCGCGGCGCCCGCGCGAACCCCACGTCGTGCCGTCGGCGTCATCCCGCGGCACCTCCTCGGCGCACCTGGTCGAGGTGCACCACGAAGTCACCGGACGACCACTCCCCCGGGTACCCCTCCGTGTCGGGCGTGACCCACCGGTTGTCGCCGAGCACGCGCACGGTCACGACGACGCGCCAGCTCGTCGTCACGCCCTCGCTCCCGCCCCGCAGCCCGGGGACGGCCACGGTCGCCCCGGCGTCGGCGTCACCCGAGGTGGGAGCGACCGGGTTGCCGTCGGCGTCCTCGACGTGGAAGGACACGGCGGCACGGCCTGCGGCGACGTCATCGGCGACGGCTCCGGCGTACTCGACGCGCAGGGCACCCTCAAGGTTGTCGCCCTGCAGGTACGTCTCGACGTCGAGCCGGATCGCGTACACGTCGCCAGGCATCGACACGACCCCGGGGTTCGTGTCCGCGAGCGGCTGCCCGGCGGTCGCGCCCGAACCCGGCGGGACCTGCTGCCAGAGCGCCCCCACGACGCGCAGGTCGAGGTCGCCCGCGCTCACCACCACGTCCGGCAACGAGCCCTCGCTCGACCACGCCGCAAGCGTGCCGCCAGCAGCCAGCACGCTCGCCACCGCGGCGGCGGCGAACGGGCTCGTCACGACGAGCAGCGTGCGCGACCGCCCGGCCCTCGGCCGGGTCCGGGTTGCCATTCCGTCACTCCCCCGTCGGGGCGTTGCCGCCGACCGTGGTGTCTCTGGGGACCAGCCGAGCGCAGGCGAACAGCGACTTGGGCTCGTCGACGTGGACCACGGGGATCTGCCCGATGACCCCGCCGTCGCCGAGCCGCGCGTCGGAGTCGGTCACGGTGACCTCCGTGACGTCGGTCGCCCACTCACCGGCCGTCTCGTTGGTGACCGTGTACACGAAGCACACGGTCTGCTGGTCCGCGAGCCGCGACCCGGCCGGCACCCGGACGCCAGTCGCCCGGATCCCCTCGACCGAGGTGTCGTCGAGCGGAGTGCCGTCCGGGCGCTCCACCCACGCCTCCTTCACGACCCTCAGGTTCGGGTCGTGCATGAACAGGGCGACCCGCAGCGCCGGCACCAGGAGCCCGTCGTAGGCCGGGTCGTCGGAGGCCACGGTGTGGACGACGGTCGCCGGAGTGTTCGCCGCGACGTCACCGATCGCGACCCGGACCGTCACCGGCTCGCTGCTGGTCCCCGCCACGGGGATCACCGGCGCGCCCGTGCTGAGCCGCACCTCCGGGGTGCCCGCCGGCTGGTCCACCGTCGCCGTGAACCGCAGGTCCGCCGTCGGCGACGGCGCACCCGCGATCAGGGTCAGCGAGTAGTCCTTGCCGATCGGGTCACCGGCGACCACCCGGAGCCGGGGTGGCGTGACGGTCACCGGGTTGACGAAGGTCACCGTGCTGTCGGTCGCCGCCGTGGCGCCCGACGCCGCCGGAGCCGGGTTGCGCAGGCCCGAGTCCTGCGAGACGACGGCGTCGGCGTCGATGCTCACCGAGACCCGTGCCGTGTCGTTCGCGCGGACGACGACCTCGAACCTCGTGTCGCCCGTCCCCGGGACCGGCGTGACGGAGACGACGGTGGCGACGGGCAGCGTCCCGTCGAGCGTGCTCACACCGGCCGGCACGCCGTCCGCCCCGGTCGAGGTCGCGGTCGCGGCCGTCACGTGCACGTCACCGGGCTCGAACGAGTCCGGCACCAGCGCCATGCTCGAGGTGACCGTGAACCTGAGGTCGCGGGCCAGCGTCTCCTCCGGCTGCGTCTCGGCCTGCATGATCGTCAACACCGGGGCGCACTGCCCGGTGATCGTCGCGACGCGGCTGTACTGCGACGATGCGGGTGTGACCCCTGCCGACGCGTCGTGCGTCTGCACGCGCAGCCCACCGCTCACCCGGCCGGTGACCGGGTCCACGGGTCCCGGCACGGTGATCCGCCCGGTCGTGCCCCCGTCGACGGCCTCGAAGGTCAGGCGAGGGTCGCCCGCGACCGGCAGCGCGACGTCGATCGTCTGGCGCTCGTTCGTGCCGTTGAGCGGGTAGGTGCCGAGGAACACCTCGGCGTTGGTGGTCGCCGTCCAGTACACGTCGAGCGTGGTGCTGGCGGCCGGGGGCATCCTTCCCGTGGTCGACGCGTTCGCGGCGGCGTCGGTCGGCGGGGCCACCTCGAGGGGACGCTGCACGCGACCGCGTTCACCGGGCCGGTCTGCGTGTTGTCCTTGGAGCGAGCGGTCGGGAACCAGGTGTTGAGCTTGCCGTTGCTCGACGGGTAGAGGTTGTTGAGGATGTTCTGGTGGTAGACCGCGTCGCCCTCGTTCTCCTCGAGCACGGTGTTCGCGAGCGTGAGCGAGCCGGGGCCGGCCCGGTTGCCCGTGACGAACACCGCTCCGGTGTCCCACAGCCGCATCATCGAGCGTGAGGTGCCGCTTGCGAGCCCGTCGAAGAAGTTGTCACGAATGGTCAGCCGTGAGGCGGTCACCTTGGCGGCAGCGCTCCCGGCCGGCAGCCACGTGATCGCCTGCGGCCCGAGCTTGCCCGGGCTGGCCGCGAAGTAGTTGTGCTCCACCGTCGAGATGCCCTTGAGCGTCCCCCGATCCCGGGGAACCGGATCACGCCGCTGTTAATGCCGCCCTCGACCGCGGTCCTCAGCCCGGAGAACGCGTTGTGGTCGATCCTGATGCCGTCGATCACCGCCATGGAGGAGGTCGAGTGGGTGTTCATCTCGATGAGCGCGCTCGCGTCGGCACCTGACATCTGGCAGTCCTCGAACGTGTTGCCGGAGATGACGGTGTCGGTCAGCTTCGCTCGGCCCATGTCGATGCCGGCGTGCCAGTTTTCGCCACGCTGGTTGAGGCCGCGGACGACGTTGTTCGAGAAGGTGAACCTCGTCGCCTGCTGCCCGACCGCCGAGTTGAAGTTGACCGCCGGGGCGGTGCACCCGGCCGCGGTCGAGGTGTCGCAGCGAGCGCCGGGAGTCGCCACGGTGAACGTGTTGCCGTCCACGAGCAGGTCCATCACGGGCGAGACGGTGGCTCCGTCCACCATCACCCACCCCTGCGTGGGGGCGTCGGCCGCGGTCCCGAGCGAGCCGTACCCCGAGACCTGGTAGCCGCGCAACGTCACGTTGCTCGCCCCGCCGCGCACGACCAGGAACCGCTTCGCATCGGTGTTGGGGGTCGTCACCGAACCGTCGGTGATCGACACGCGGGTCGCCTGCGGGCCGACGTAGAAGGTGGTCTGCGACGAGTAGGTGTCGTCCACGCCCCGGACCGTGATGTCCGGTCCGTTGAGGTAGAACACCGCCGCGGACGCCGACTCGGCGGTCGTCGGCGCCGCGTCCTGGAGCTTGATCCGGTGGCCGAGGTCGATGGTCACCGGCTGGGTGACGACGAGGTACGCGCCGGCGTCCCCGGTGACCGTGGCCCCGCTCGACGGGCTCGTGGTGAGCATTCGCGTGCCGACGGCGTTGTCGAGCGGGATCACACCCCCTGCGAACGAGGGGTGGACGGTGATCGTCACGTCACCGGGCGCGCCCTTGAGGGCGTTGGCCTCCTCGATCGCGGCGCGAAGCGTGCAGGTGCCCACGGTCGACTCGCAGAATCCGTCGGTCAGGTTGCCCGCCGCGGGCTCCAGCCCGAGCGAGTCGACCGGCAGGACATAGCCCGTCGCCGACGCCACCTCGACGGCGACGACGACCGGCACGACCGCGAGCGCGGCAACCGCCGCGAGTGCCGCAGCCCGGCGCAGGCCACCACCGCGTCGAGGGCGCACGTGCTGAGCCCCCGCTCTTTCCGCCCGTTTCCCTGATCGCATGGTGGCCCCCTGCCCTCATGTGCTGCGGACGGCCCTGGCACTGCCGCGCTCGCACAGAGATCATCGGGACCCGAACGGGACGCTCTCCACGAGGCGTCGCAAATCGACTCAGCGGCAGTGGTCCGCGTGCGCGCGGGCAACGGAGCGTCTACGCAGGTCGGCCGGGTGTCGGTCGGCTCCGCACGCCCCCGTGGGCCCGTGAACCTCGCCCCGTCCCGTCGCGTCCTGACCAGCCGTCGGACGATCGTTTCGCCGCGCGGCGCGCGTCACGCCGCGCCGTCGGCGGGCAGAGCCACGCGGTGCGCGACACCGTCGGGCCAGCAGACGTCCACGGCACCGGCCGTCACCGTGGCCCGGCACCGTCGCCGCGGGGGCCTCGTCCCGGTGAGCGTGACGAGCGCCCCGCACCAGGAGCCGACGGTGACGGGACGTTCGAGCACCGGGACGAACGAGCGCCGCGCGAGCGGGCTGGCATCGGCGACGGTGACGACGTCGCCGATGCCGCCCACCTCGACGCTCGCGATCGCCGAGGTCAGTGCGCCGCACGTCACGACGGCGCTGCCTGCGTCGACCCGCACCTCGACGGGCCGCGGAGCACCGTCGTCGACGGTGTCACCCGGCAGCGCCCAGCCGCCGACGTGCAGCCGCAGGTCGTGCGCCGCGACGCCGTCGGCCATCGACGCGACCCGCACGAGGCGCAGCTCCCAGGGGCCGCGCAGCACCGAGACCACCTCCAGGCGGCCGGCGGGCACCGCCGTGCCCGCACGCCCGTCACCGAGGTCGATGGGCGGGGTGACGACGTCGCGCATCCAGTGCGCGTCGGTCACCGAGCTCGCCATCGCGAACCCGTCGCCCACGACGGTTCTCCGCGGCGTCATCGGCGTGCGGTGGGTCGTACGGCCCTGCTGGTCGACGAGCGCGACCGCCTGGTCGACGGGTGTGACCCACGCGTCCTCGTCGAGCAGCGGTGACGTCGCCGTCGAATAGCCGAGACGGGCGTACAGGGGCGAGTCGCCCGTCGGCACGCCGGGCGTCGCGTGGTCGGTGCCGTGGTTGGCGACCCGCACAAGACCGTCGGCGCGCGTCGTCGCCACGGCCCAGCCCGCCGGCGCGACGGCGAACGCCTGGTCGGACAGGTCGACGGGCAACGGCTCGGCGTGGGCCGCCCAGACGGGGTGGCCGGCCGGGAGCGCGATGCCGAGCAGCCCCTTGACCGCCCAGTACGGCGACGACGGCCCCGAGTAGCCCTGGGCCAGCGGACGCCACTGACGGTGCCAGCCGAGCGTCAGCAGGTCGCCCGCCTCGGGGACGCCGTGACCGAGGAAGTGCCCGACCGTCCGCCCGGCCGCCTGCCGCAGCACGCCCGGCGTCGTCGAGGGGACCTCGGCGAGCACCCCGGCCCAGAAGGGCGCGGCGGCCGCGAACCGGTACACGAGGCTGCGACCCTGGACGAGCGGGCCCCCGTCGCCGCCGACGAGCCGCACCGCGTCGAGCAGGTAGCGGTCGAGGCGGTCCCGGTGCGTGGCCGACCGGCCCCCGGCCAGCGTGTCGGCCCCGGCCATGCGCGACCACAGGACGGGGTACAGGTGCATCGCCCAGCCCGCGTAGTGGTCGAACGCCCGCCGCGGGCCGTCCGAGTACCAGCCGTCCCCGCGGTAGAACGACTCGTAGCGGGCGAGGTCGGACTCGACGTCGTCGGGCGACCACGGGCCGCCCACCGACCGCAGGAAGGTCTGCACCACCACGCGGAACCAGAGCCAGTTGTTGTCGGGGTAGGCGGTGTCGCCCACGACGGGCGACAGGTACTCGACCACCTGCTCGCGCGTGCGCTCCGACAACCGGTCCCACACCCACGGGCGGCACAGGTCGAGCACGAGCGCGATGGACGCGGCCTCGACCTTGGCCTGCGGGTGCTCGGTCAGGCGGACCCAGCGCTCGTGCGCCGGGGCGGCGGGGTCGACGCCCGCGGCGATGCCGTCGGCGTAGCGCTGGGCGAGGTCGTCACGCGCGCCGCCGGGGTCGCCCGCGATGCGGAACCCGGCGAGCAGGAACGTCCGGGCGAAGCCCTCCAGCCCGTCGACCGCCGTGCCGTACGCGCCCGCCGGGCCGGGCAGCGTCAGACGCGCGTAGCCCGGCGACGCGTAGGCGCGCGCACCCGTCAGGAGGCGGTCGGCGAACCCCGTCCACTCCTCGCGCGTCCAGGCGCTCGCGCGCCGCGGGTCACGGGCGGGCTGCCACACCATCGCGTCCCTCTCCCGCCGGTCCGCTCGCCTCGGGCTGCAGGGTCAGCTCGATCACCGGGATCAGGTCGTCCGGGCGCCGCACCGGCAGCGTCAGGGTCAGGGTGCCCGGCGGCGGGGCCGCCGGGTTGAGGTTCGATCCCTCCGGGCGCTCGGGGGCGGCGTCGATCTCGACCTGCGACCCGTCCGCGAGCAGTCGGGCGAAGCTCACCCTGCCGCTCAGGCCGGGCAGGTAGAGCGTCTTGAACGGCCAGGCCAGCACGTGCGCGTACAGCCGGTCCCTGCGCTGGGTGTAGACGACGCCCGACGGCGCCTCGAACGCGGCCGGGCCCGCACCGTAGATCGCCCCGGCGTTGCGCCGCACCCACCGGCCGACGGCGCGCAGCAGGTCGGCGTGCCGCTCCAGCACCTCACCGCGCGCCGTCGGGCCCACGTTGAGCAGCAGGTTGCCGCCCAGCGAGACCGTCTCGGCGAGCATGCGTGCGATCAGCTCGGGGCTCTTGTCGTCCAGGTTGTCGCGGTCGTAGCCCCAGGCCCCGTTGACGGTCTGGCACGCCTCCCACAGCACGGGCACACCGTCGACCTCGATCGGTCGCACCGGCTGGTACTGCTCGGGCGTGGCGACGTCGGCCGGCAGCCCGAACCTGTCGTTGACCACCATGTGCGGCTGCAGCTCGCGGCACATGGCCAGCAGCCCTGCCGAGTCCCAGTCCGCGGGCGACTTGCCGCGCAGCCCGTGGCGCACCCCCGGCTGGGTGAAGTCGACGAACAGGTAGTCGATGGGCCCGTACCGGGTCAGCAGCTCGCACAGCTGGGCGCGCATGTACGCCCGGAACCGGCCCATGTCGCGCACCGCGTTGAGGCCGGCGACGTCGGGGTGGTCTCGCAGGGGGTGCGACCAGTCGACGGTGTAGTCGGGGTGCGACCAGTCGAGCAGCGAGAAGTAGATCCCGACGCGCAGCCCCTCGGCGCGCAGCGCGTCGACGTGCTCGCGCACCAGGTCGCGCCCGCGCGTGCGCATCAGGTTGTCGTCCGTCGTCTCGGTGTCCCACAGGCAGAAGCCCTCGTGGTGCTTGGCGGTCAGGACGACGTAGCGCTGGCCGGCGTCGCGCGCGAGGCGTGCGATCGCGCGCGCGTCGTACAGGTCGGGGTCGAAGTGGTCGGCATAGCGGCGGTAGGTCGCGTCGTCGATGTGCTCGGCGTACTTGACCCACTCCTGGCGGCCCGCGACGGCGTAGGTGCCGTAGTGGACGAACATCCCGAAGTGGTCGTGGCGGAACCAGGCGGTCCGCTCGTCCGCGGTCAGCGGGTCGGTCACGGGTGGGTCTCCTTGTCGGGAAGGGGCTGGACTGGGCAGAACAGGGCAGGACGGCGACAGGTCGGGCGGGAACACGGCGCTCACCGGAGCGCTCCGAGCGACAGGCCGCGCAGCCGGCGGTGCAGCAGGACGTAGACGACCAGCACGGGCGCCATCGTCAGGACGAGCCCGGCGAACAGCGCGGAGTAGTCCGCCGCGTACCCCTGCGTGACGGCGAGCGAGGCCAGGCCCTGAGCCAGCACGTACCGCTCGGGGTCGGGGTTGAGCACGAGCGGCAGCAGGTAGCCGTTCCACAGCCCGAGGAAGTCGAAGACCGCGACGCTCGCCAGACCCGGCAGCGCCATGGGCAGCATGACCCGGAAGAACGCTCCCGCGTGCCCGCAGCCGTCGAGCAGCGCCGCCTCGGCGACCGAGCCGGGCAGCGTGCTGAAGAACCCGGTCAGGAAGAACACCGTGAACGGCAGACCGTAGGCGGCCAGCACGAGGATCAGCCCGGCCTGCGTGCCCAGCAGCCCCAGCGCGTCGACGACGACGAACAGCGGCACGATCGCCAGGAACACGGGAAAGACCATCCCGGCGAGGAACACGGTCCGCACCGTCCGGTTGAGCCGGAACGAGAACCGGGCCAGCACGTACGCGGCCATGGCCCCCAGCGCGAGCGTGAGCGCCAGCGCGCCGCCGACGACCACGACGGTGTTGGCGAAGAACCGCCCGATCCCGGCCTCGCGCCATGCCCGCACGTAGTTGTCCCACCGTGGGGCCGCGGGCAGCGACCAGGGCGAGGCGAAGATCTCGGCGTCGGACTTGAGCGAGCCGACCACGCTCCAGGCCACGGGGAACGCCGCGAGCGCCGCCCAGCCCGCGAGCGCCAGGTGGGCGGCGCCCTGCCCGGCGACGCGTCGGTGGCGGGTGGGTGCGCTCACGGCCGTCACCTCAGTACTCGACGCGTTCGCGGCGCGTGACCCGGAACGTCACGAGCGCGAACGCGAGCGTCAGGACCGTGAGCGCGACCCCGATCGTCGCGCTGTAGCCGAACCGGCCGGCGCTGAACGCGAGGCGCTGCATGTAGGTGGCGACCACCTCGGTCGAGCCGGACGGTCCGCCGTCGGGCGTGAGGATCGCGACGGCGACGAACATGTCGAGCGCGAGCATCCCGAGGAACACCCCCACGGCCCGGACGGTCCGCACCGTCATGGGCAGCAGGATCGACCGCACGACGCGCACCCGCCCGGCGCCGTCGAGCTGGGCCGCTTCGAGGCACTCGGCGGGCACGGCCCCGAACGCCGCGAGCAGCAGCAGGTAGGCGAAGCCCACCTGGCCCCAGACGAGCACCGCGAGCACCGCCCAGCGCGCCGTGCCGGGCTCCCCGAGCCAGGCGTGCGCCCAGCCGCCCAGGCCGGCCCGTTCGAGCAGGCCGTTGAGCAGCCCGATCCTCGGGGTGAGCACGAACTGCCACAGCACCAGGCTCATGACGAGCGGCAGCACGTGGGGCATCACGAAGACGGCGCGGTACAGGCCGGCGCCGGCGACGGGGCCGAGGCGCCCGCCCGGCCCGCCGGCCACCGCCGTGAGCGCGGCGAGGAGCACGGCGATGCCGAGCGTCACGGGCGGCAGGACGGCGAGGAACACCGCGTTGTGCCCCAGCGCGGCCCAGAACCGCTCGTCGCGCAGCAGCTCGGCGTAGTTGGCGAGCCCGACGAACCGGCGCTCGCCGCCGTACCCGCCCCAGTCGGTGAAGGACACGACGACGCCCTGGGCGTACGGGTACAGCACGAACACCCCGTAGAGCGCCAGCGCGGGGGCGAGGAACAGGGCGACGAATCGCGTGCGGGCGTGCCTCATGCGGTCACCGCCGCGTGTGCTTCGTGATCGCGTCGTCGGCCGCGACGTCGTCGGCGGTCTCCTGGAGGGTCGTGGCGGCCTCCTGGGCCGTGACCCGGCCGGCGAGCACGTCGCCGAGCGTCGCGAACACCTGGGTGCGCAGCGGCTCGTACCAGGTGCGGAACCACGCTCGCAGCTGCGGTTGCGCGCCCGCGTCGATGGCCTCGGTGACCGTCCGCAGCGCCGGCAGGTCGGCGTCGCCGGTCGTGCCGCGCACGACGGTGGGCACGCCGGTGCGCCGCGTGAAGTCGGCCGCGGCCTCCCGGGAGAGCATCGCGCGCAGGAACTCCATCGCCCCGGCGGGGTTGGCGGCCCGGGCGGGCACGACGAACGGCTCGCCGGGCACGACGGTGAGCGCGGCGGCGTCGAGCGCGGCGTCGTCGTCGAGCAGCGGCACGGGCGCGATCGCCATCTCGAAGCCCGCCGGCGTGACGTGGCGCATCTCGTTCTCGAGCCACGACCCGGCCGGGTAGAACAGCGCCTCGCCGCGCACGAACGCGGTCTGTGCCTGGGTGTGGTCGAGCCCCTCGCAGCCGTCCAGGACGAGGCCCCGCGTGCGCAGCCCGGCGAGCGCGTCGAACGCCGCGACGACGGCGGGGGCCCGCCATGCTCCCGGCTCCAGGTTGTCGAGCGCCTCCAGCGCGCCGAGGCCTGCCTGCTTGCCGACGAGGGCGACGAACACGTCGGCGAGGTAGCTCATGGCCTGGCCCGGGTAGGCGAGCAGCGCGATGCCCTCGGCCTTCGCCTGCTCGCCCAGGGCCAGGAGCTCGTCCCACGTGGTCGGCACGGTCCAGCCGTGCCGGTCGAACAGCGACCGCGAGTACCACAGCCCGTAGGCGGTGTTGACGTATCGCAGCTCGAGCAGCGTGCCGTCGTGCGTGCCGGCCTGCACGACGCCGTCGACCAGGGTCTCGCCGACCGTCACGGCCGGGTCGTCGAACGACGGCGCCGCGAGCAGCGGCGCCAGGTCGGTGAGCTGGCCGGCGTCGGCGAGCGTGGTGACCTCGAGCGGCCTGCCGGAGTTGTCGACCAGGTCGGGCGGGTTGCCGGCCACGAACCGGGGCTGGAGCTGGGTCGCGATCTCCTGCACCGCGGACACGTCGACCCGCGATCCGGGCAGGCCGCGGTGGTACAGGTCGACGACCGTGTCGGTGTACTCGGCTCCGTAGCCGCCGTCGAAGACGTACACCTCGAGGTCTGCGCCCGCCGGCGCGCCGAACGGGCCGACGACGTCACCGGTCGGGTCGCCGCCGGGTCCGGTCTCCCCGGGCGCGCAGGCGGCCGGGGCGGCGCCCAGCGCGAGCACGACGGCGAGGGCCAGGCGCGGGCGAAGGAGCACTCGTCGTGGCACCGCGTCCTCCCTCGGTCCGTGCCGTCCGGCCGTTCGCTGCCCGCTCGCCGCCATGCGGGGAGCCACCGGATGCGGGCGTGCGTCGCGGACGCTCAGAGGATCGCTCCGGTCTCGTGACCGGCACCCGACTCGTCACGCAGCCCCATGCCCCGCAGGACCAGTGAGGGCGGCAGCGCGATGTGCCGGGGCAGCGCACCGGTGGGCGACGTGCGTGCGCGCTCGATCGCCAGGCGCAGGGCCAGGCGCCCGACCTCGTGCTTGGGCGGGGCGATCGCGTCGAGGGGCGGGTCTGCGAGCGCCGCGACCTCGTCGTCGTACGCGATGATCTCGAGCTCGCGCGGGATGTCGATGCCGCGCTCGCGGGCGCGCTGCGCCATGAGGATGGCCGCGACGTCGGGGTGGACGACGGCGCCCGTGACGCCGAGCTCGGCGCAGCGGTCGAGCACCTCGTCGATGCGTGTGCGCAGCTCGGGCGCGTACTCGGGCGCGGACGGGATCGCCATCCGTTCGGTGCGCGCGGGGTCGAACAGCTCGCGCCTGGCCTCGAAGCCGGCGTGCAGCCACGCGGAGGTCGCCGTGTCCTCGGCGCACACGAGCATGACCGCGCGGTGGCCCGCGCCGGCGAGCCGCCCGAAGGCCATGCGGGCGCCGTAGGCGTGGTCGGAGCGCACGGAGTCGAGCAGCGCGTACTCGTCGCCGCCGTCGCGTTCCATGAGCACGACGGGCAGCGGCAGGTCGCGCAGGAGGTCGTAGGTCGCGGCGTCGTCCCGGGCGACCTGCGCGGGCGTGGCGACGATCGCGTCCACGCCGCGCTGGACCAGGCGCTGGATCTGCGAGCGTTCCTCCGCCTGCGAGTAGCCCGAGACGGCGAGCACCACGCGCACGCGCGTCTGGGCTGCGGCGGCCTTCACGCCGTCGAGCACGCCGGCGTAGTAGTAGCGCGCCGACGGTACGAGGAGACCGATCGTGGTGGGCGTGCCCTCGGCGCCGGGGCGCCGCACCGGGCGCGGGCGGGGCGTGGGGGGCGTGGGTTGCCTCTGCCCGACGGCGATCGCGCCGCCGTGGATGCGGCGGGCCACGCCTCGCTCGACGAGCGTGTTGAGGTCACGCCGGATGCTGATGGGCGAGGTCGCCATCGCCCGCGCGAGCTCGGCGACGTTGACCTTGCCGGTGAGCCGCAGCTCGCGCTCGATGGCCGCTCGCCTCTCGGACGCGCGCACGTCACCACTCCCCTTCTCGCCGCGGCCTGCGTGCCGCGGACCTCGCTGTGACCGGGATGGGTGTCGTCCCGTCAAACTGATCGTCACCTGATCGTATGATGGTCGCAACCTGGCAGATGGCTCGACCTTCGCGCGGAGCGTGCGTCATCGCAGCGACGCGACCGGGAACCCGTCCATGTCGTCGAACGCCTGGTTCTCCCCCGCCATCGCCCACACGAACGCGTAGGCCGCCGTTCCCACGCCCGAGTGGACCGACCACCCCGGGGCGATCACGGCCTCGCGGTCTCCGACGACCAGATGCCGCGTCTCGCGCGGCTCGCCGCACAGGTGCAGCACGCGCGCGTCGTCGGGCACGTCGAAGTACAGGTAGCACTCGGTGCGGCGCGCGTGCGTGTGCGCCGGCATGGTGTTCCACATGCTGCCCGGGTGCAGCCGCGTGACCCCCAGGACGATCTGGCACGACCGCACCCCGCCCTCGTGGACGATCTGGTGCAGCGAGCGGCGGTTGGAGGTGAGCGGATCACCCAGCTCGAGCACCGTCCCGCCGCCCGGCGGCGTCAGCACCGTCGGACACGTGACGTGCGCGGGCGCCGAGAACAGGTAGAACGCGGGCGGCTCGGCCCCGTCGCCGGACCCACCCGCGAACAGCACCTCGCGCGCCCCCCGGCCCACGTACAGGCACGCGCCGTGCGCCAGGTCGTACACGTCGCCGTCGACCGTGACCACACCCGGACCGCCCACGTTGACGACGCCGAGCTCGCGACGCTCCAGGAAGAACGCGGCACGCAGCTCCGCCGGCGCCGGCAGCGCGAGCGGCTCGCCGACGGGCACGGCCCCACCGACGACGACGCGGTCGTGCTCGGTCCCGGTGAGCCGCACCTCCCCCGGCACGAACAGGTCCGCGACCAGGAACCTGTCGCGCACCTCCTGGCTGGTCGCGCCGAGAAGCTGCTCGGGGCTGGTCGCATGGCGTTGCTGCATGGTGCTCCGTCCGTCAGGGGTCTCACAGATGCGTGCCGCGCGCTCAGCGCACGAGCCACCCGCCGTCGACGGGCAGCACGACGCCGTGGACGTACGCCGCCGCAGGCGAGGCGAGGAAGACGACCGCGCCCTGCAGGTCGGCGGGCGTGCCCCAGCGCCCGGCCGGGATGCGCTCGGCGATCGAGCGCGAGCGGGCGGCGTCGGCGCGCAGCGGCGCGGTGTTGTCGGTCGCCAGATAGCCGGGCGCCACAGCGTTCACGTTGACCCCGCGGCCCGCCCACTCGTTGGCGAGCGCCTTCGTCAGCCCGGCGACCGCATGCTTGGCCGCGGTGTACGCGGGCACGCGGACGCCGCCCTGGAACGAGAGCATCGACGCGACCGTGATGATGCTGCCCGAGCCGCGCGCCAGCATGTGCCGGCCTGCCGCCTGGGTCAGGTGGAAGACCGCGTCGAGGTCGACCCGCAGCACCGCGGCCCAGTCTGCGGCCGCGTACTCGGCCGCCGGGGAGCGCCGGATCAGCCCGGCGTTGTTGACCAGGATGTCGACCGGCCCCAGGCCCCGCGACGTCGCCTCGACCGCGGCCGCGAGGTCCGCCGGCGTCGCGGTGGCCAGGTCGGCGCGCAGCTCCAGGCAGCGCCGCCCGGTGGCGCGCACGAGGTCCGCCGTCCGCGAGGCGTCGCTGCGGTCGAGCAGCGCGACGTCGGCACCGGCCTGCGCGAGCGCGACCGCGATGCCCTGGCCCAGCCCGCGCGAGGTGCCCGTGACGAGCGCGACACGCCCGTCGAGCCGGAAGCGGTCGAGAACGCCCGGCGCACCGTGGCCCGCGCCGGGGCCCACCGTCCCCTGGCCGCTCACCAGTACCGCTCCCACTCGGGGTCGACGTGCCGCACGAGCGCCTCGAGGTAGAAGTAGTCGCCCCACAGGCTGCCCTCGTCGACGCCCAGGTTGCCCGGCACGCTGTACACCGAGTGCAGCAGCAGCGCGTCCGAGCGGACGCCGTCGGCAGCGGGCGTGTACCCCTTCGCCAGGGAGCGCAGCATGTCGCGCGCCGCGGCCGCGTAGCACTCCCCGCGGGCCGGGGCCACGAGCCGGGCGAGCTCGTGCAGCCCGCACGCGGCGACCGCCGCCGCCGAGCTGTCGCGCGGCTCGTCGCCCGAGGTGAAGGTGAGGTCCCAGTAGGGCACGCCGTCCCCCGGAAGGTGTTCCAGGTAGTAGCGGGCGCAGCGTTCGGCAGCGCGCAGCAGGCGCACGTCACCCGTCGCCTGGAAGTTCAGTGCGAACCCGTAGATGCCCCACGCCTGCCCGCGCGCCCAGCACGAGCCGTCATGAGCACCCTGTGCCGTCGACCCACCCATGGGCTCGCCGGTGACCGGGTCCCAGGTGAACGTGTGGAACGTCGAGTCGTCGGGGCGCACGATCTGCCGCGCGAGCTGCACGCTGTGCCGCGCCACCGCCTCGGCGTAGCGCGGGTCACCCGTCTGCCGGCCCGCCCAGGTCAGCAGCGGCATGTTCATGAGGCTGTCGATGATGGTGCGCCCGCGCTGGGCAGGGTCGGCCAGGTTGCCCCACGCCTGGACGATGCCCGCCGGCTCCAGGAACCGTGTCATGAGGTGCTCGGCCGCGGCGACCGCCGCCCGCCACGCGTCCTGGTCGCCCGTCAGCCGCCACGGGGCCACGCACGCGAGCGAGTACAGGAACCCCAGGTCGTGCGTACCGACGTCCTCGGTCAGCTCGATCCGGCGCGCGAAGTCGGCCACGTGCGACAGGCCCGCGGACCGGAAGACGGCGTCGCCCGTCAGCTCGTAGGCCAGCCACTGCATGCCGGGCCAGAAGCTCGTGGTCCACCCGTAGTTGCCCCCCTCCGCGAACCCGGGCACCGACGGGCGCGTCAGGTAGCGGCCGCCCGTCGTCGTGTCGTCCGGGTAGAGCGAGCCGAACGCGGCGAGGTTGGACCGCAGCGTGGCCACGGCAGCCTCGACGGCGGGGGCGAACTCGGTGACGAGCCTCATCGATCCTCCTTCGGACGGGTGCGCCTGGCGGCGTGCTCGGTCGCGGCCAGGCGCCCAGCACACCGGAGAGGTGATCGGATCGTCCAGGCAAAGCGATCAGACGATCACCCCTGGCGCCGCCCTCATGTCGCGCCACCTTTTCCGAATGGCCACGAATAGCAGGATCGCGCGCCGGGGAATCACCGGGGACCTCCCGCCGGCTGCGGTCGGCACGATGCGTCGACCCTGTTTCGAAAATGGGTCTGACGTCGGCATAGATCCGTCGGTGTGAGCCTTCACACCATCGACGCATTTCCGGGCGTCATTCTTTGTCGCATTGTCGGTCGAGGCACGACCAGCGAACACCGCATATGCCGATCGCTATTCTCAAAACGTCGTCTCCGTGCAGCAGAAGAAGCCAGGAACATGCGCATCACCCCCTACGTCACCACGATCGCCCGCGCCGTCACCGGCGGGGCCGTCGTCCTCGCGGTCACGGCAGGCGCCCTCGCCTCCACCGGCGCCCGGACGCAGGCCCGCTACGAGGCCGCGATGCACGTCCACGCCGCCGAGGTGGCTCGCCTCGACACCGACGACGCCGCCCTGCGCGCCGCGGTCGCCGAGGCGCGCCGGCTGCTCGCCGACACCGACGGAACCGTCGCCTACAGCCCCACGCGCACGACGCTCGCCGCCGCGATCGCCCAGGCCGAGAGGGCCGACGACGCGGCCGCCGAGAGCCAGGCAGCGCGGCCCGGTCGCTCGCTCGAGACGGCGGAGGCGGCGATCCGTGCGGTGCAGCGTGCGCGCACCGCGCAGCGGGACGCGGGCAAGGAGCTGTCGATGGCCGTCACGATGGTCGGCGACTCGCACGCGACGTTCGTCCTCGACCAGGCGGTCGCGCGCGCGGCCGACGCGAGGACCGCGCTCGACGCCGCGGTCGGCGAGGGCGAGCGGACCCTCGCCGACACCGCGGGGCGGGTCCCGGACGACGCCGTCCGGCAGGACTTGCGCGACGCCCTCGCCGTCGCGGCGGCACTGCCCGCCACACCCCGCGACGAGTCCGTCGCCGGGTTCGACGAGACCGCCGCGCAGCACGCCGCCGTGCAGGCCGACGTCGTCGCCCGGACGGCCGCGGCGCGGCGCGCCGCGAGCGGCGAAGCCGGGGCGGGACACGGCGATACGGCGCCTGCCGACCGAGCGTGACGCGTCGCGAACGCCCAGGAGTCGCCGGGCGGGCGCCAGTTCGTGCCAACGGTGAGCCACGGGCGACCGGCGCGGCGAGACTTGGCGCAACCAAGACCGCCCCACCGAGCCGTTCTCGCTGACCGGAGCACCTCCACCAGCCCGAAAGACGCCCCGTCATGAACGCCACTCCCGCGACCGACATCGTTGCCCTTCAGCCGTACGAGCCAGCCACCCCCGATGCCGTGCACGCGGGCAGCACCCTCACCCGCGCGGTCCTGGCCGGCGTGCTCGTGATCGTCCTGAGCGTTGGCGGGACGCTCGGCTACCGCATCTGGGACAACGAGCGGAAGGCCGACGCCGCCATGCGGGAGGCGAACGTGCTGGCCGCCCAGGAGGATCTCGCCGACGAGAAGCTCGCGGCCGAGATCGCCACCGCGACCGCACTGCTGGAGACGTACAGGGGCGTCGTCGCGGACCCCGGCACCCTCACCTCGCTCCGCCGCGCCGTCGACACCGCGAGCAAGAAGCTCGATGCGTCCACGACCATCGCGACCGACGCCATGACGCTCCACACCGCCCTCAAGATCATCGCCGTCAACCAGTCCGTGCTCGACGACGACGCGCTCGCCCTCGACGGGCTGCGGGCCGCCCAGGAGGTCGCGACCGCCTCGCACGCACAGTTCGTCCTCGACGACGCCACCCGGAAGGCGGACGACGCCACACGCGCGCTGAACGCCTCGACCCTCGGCGGCGAGCAGCTGTTCGCCGCCACCGAGGGGCAGGTCGACGACGACGCCGTCCGCCAGGGGCTGCGCAGCGCGCTCGACGCGGCCGCACCCGTCGCCGCCGCGGTGCCCGAGCGCACCGTCGCGGCCCAGGAGGCTCAGGCTCAGGCCGCCGCCGGCGCGAAGACCTCGGTCGACGGCGCAGTGGCCGCCGTGAACGACGCCGTCCAGGCGCACTCCGCGCGTCTCGCCGCCGAGCAGCAGGCCGCCGAGGAGGCAGCACGACAGGCCGCCGCGCAGGCCGCGGCCGACGCCGCCCTCCGGCAGACCGCCGGGTCCACCGGGACACCCGGGACACCCGGGACGCCCGGGACGCCCGGGACCGTACCGCCCGACACCACGCATCCGTGGGTCAACCCGAACTGTCGCCTGGGGTGCGTCATGCCCTAGCCGCGGAAGGCGGGCCGGGTCACCGGGGACAGGGCCCGCCTCTCGCATCTCCACCACCGCCCACGAAGGACGACACGCCATGAACGTCACGCCGACCGCCCACGCCGCGACCCCGCCACAGCCTTCCGGGCCACGCGGTCCTGCCGAGCTCGCCGCCCCCGCGTACCCCGCCCCGGACGGCCACGCGCTCGACACCCTCGAGAAGGCCGAGCGCGCCCTGTGCGAGCTCGTGCGCGAGCGCAACACCTGGGCCCGGCAGATGGCCGACCTGCGCGACGAGCTCGACGCCGCGCTGACCGACGCGGCCACCCAGCGCGAGCGGGCCGTGGCCGCAGAAGGCCGGTACGAGGCGCTCGCCCTGTGCTCCGAGACCGGCACCGGCGGCCGGTGCGTCTGCACCTGGGCGAACGCGGACGGGACGAGGCTGCCCGGACCGCACGCCTAAAGCCTGTCGAACAACTACCCGCAGCGGTCGAACCGGCGCAGGAGTAGCCGGATCTGGGACAGCCGGTCCTCGGGCACGTCCCGCCACGGGCAACCCGTGCGGAGCCGGAACCGGATCCCGTCGACCTGCCGGCGCAGAACCCTTGCCTTGCGGCCGCGCGCCCTGACCGACAGCAACGGCTCGAGCACCGCCCACGCCTCATCACTCAGATCATGTCGACCAGCCGCACCACGCACGACCCCGCATCCCGGCGAAACCGCAGGTCACAACGCAATTCCAAAAGAGGCCCTAGCCCCGTCGGCCGCCGTCGCGTCGACCTGCCCGGCGGCGTGGGCTCGCCCAGCCCCGGCGCGCGAACGGCGGGACCCGGCACGAGCCAGGTCCCGCCGTCACATCCGCCGCCGTCTCAGAACGCCGGGACGACCTCGCCGTCCGGCCAGCGCTCCTCGATGAAGGCGCGCACCTCGTCGGAGTGCAGGAGCTTGTCGAGCGTGACGATCTCCGGCCGGGTCTTGTCCTGCGCGCGCACCGCGAGGAAGTTGGCGTACGGGTTGTCCTCGCCCGACTCGATGAACAGCGAGTCCTTGACCGGGTTGAGGCCGGCTTCGAGCGCGTAGTTGCCGTTGATGATCGCCAGGTCGACGTCCTGCAGCGCGCGCACCAGGGACTCCGGCGCCGTCTCGATGAACTCGAAGTCCTTGGGGTTCTCGGCGATGTCGAGCAGGGTCGGGTCCTTGTCGCCGGTGTCGGCGAGCGTGATCAGGCCCTGCTGCTCCAGCAGCTCCAGCGCGCGGGCCTGGTTGCCCGGGTCGTTGGTGATGCCGAACTGGGCCCCGTCGGGCACCTCGTCGATGCTGTCCCACTGCTGCGAGTAGGCGGCGTACGGCTCGATGTGGATGCCGTCGAAGTGGTCGAAGTCGTAGCCGTGCTCGCTGACCTGCGAGGTGTAGTAGGGCAGGTGCTGGAAGAAGTTCGCGTCCAGGTCGCCCTCGTCGAGCGCGGTGTTCGGCAGCACGTAGTCGTCGTAGGTGACGATCTCCAGGTTCAGCCCGGCGGCCTGCGCCAGGTTGTCCTGCACGAACTCCAGGATCTCCGCGTGCGGGGTCGGGCTGGCGCCGATCCGCAGGGTGGTGACCTTCTCGCCGGCGGGCGAGCTCGCGCCTGCCGCGGCCGGCTCGTCGGCCGAGCCGCCGCACGCGGCGAGCGCGAGTGCTGCGGCGGCGGCGAGGGCGGCGGGGCCCACGATTCGTCTCATCGGTGTCTCCTTGGTTGGGGATGGGTACACAGGTCTAGGGGGGGTGGCGGCGCGTCAGCGGTGGTCGACCACGCGGGCGACGGCGTCGCCCAGGGCCTGGACGGCGACCACGAGCACGGCCAGGACGACGACGCAGGCGGCCATGACCACGTTGTCGAACCGCTGGTAGCCGTAGGAGATCGCCAGCGCACCCAGCCCGCCGGCGCCGATCACGCCCGCCATGGCCGAGTACCCCAGCAGGGCGATGACGGTGACGGTGAAGGACGAGACGAGCGCCGGGAGCGCCTCGCGCAGCAGCACGTGCACGGTGACGCTGGCCTGTGATGCGCCCATGACCTGCGCCGCCTCGACCTTGCCCACGGGGATGTCCCTCAGGGCGGTCTCGACCAGGCGCGCGTAGAACGGCACCGCGCCGACCGTCAGCGGCACCACGGCGGCCTCCCACTGCAGGGTCGTGCCGACCACCCACCGGGTCAGCGGGAGCAGCGCGATCATGAGGATGAGGAACGGCATCGAGCGCACCACGTTGGCCACGAGCCCGACCACGGCGTTGACCGGGCGGTTCGGCGACGTGCCGCCGCTCGCCGTCGCGTAGAGCATGACGCCGAGCGGCAGGCCCAGCAGCAGGGTCAGCCCCGCCGCGACGCCGACCATCTGCAACGTCTCGACCGTGGCCTCGGGCAGCATCTGCCGGATGACCCGGTGGGTCGTCAGCACCTCCCACCAGCTCATCGCTCGCCCTCCCCCGCCGCGGTCGGGACGAGCCCGATCTCCCGGAGCCGTTCCTCGACGACGGCGACCCGGTCGGCACGCACGTCGAGCTGGAGGCGGCCGACCTGCCGCCCCGCGATCGTCTCGATGGTCCCGGCCGCGACCTCGACGGCGGCGCCCAGGTCCGCCACGGCGCGCAGCACGTGCGCCGTCGGCGTCCGCTCGGTGCTGAACCCGACGTCCAGCAGCGCACGCTCGCCGCCGACGGGCAGGTCGGGCACGGGGATGAGGGCGCGCGCCAGCCGGGTGCCCGGACGCCCCGCCGCCTCGGCGACGGGGCCGTGCTCGGCGACCAGGCCGCCGTCGAGCAGGGTGACGGTGTCGCAGACCTGGCGCACCACGCTCATCTCGTGCGTGATCACGAGGACGGAGATACCCAGCCGGTCGCGCAGGTCGCGGATGAGGGACAGGATCTGGCGGGTCGTCGCCCCGTCCAGGGCCGAGGTCGGCTCGTCGCACAGCAGCACGGCGGGCTGGACCGCGAGCGCCCTGGCGATGCCGACGCGCTGCCGCTGACCGCCCGAGAGCTGCGCCGGGTGGGCGTCGGCCCGGTCGGCGAGGCCGACCAGGTCGAGCAGCTCGAGCGCCCGTGCGGCGCGCTCGCGGCGGCCGACGCCGGCGATCTGCAGCGGGTAGGCGACGTTCCCGGCGATCGTCCTCGAGTCGAGCAGGTTGACGTGCTGGAACACCAGCCCGATGCGACGCCGGGCAGAGCGGAGCTGCCGTTCGCCGAGCGCGGTCAGCTCGACGCCGTCGACCTCGATGGTGCCGGCCGTGGGCCGCTCCAGCAGTGTCAGGCACCGGATCAGGGTCGACTTGCCGGCGCCGGAGCGCCCGACGACGCCGTGGATCTCCCCGGCGCGGACCGTGAGGTCGATCCCGGCGAGCGCGGTCACGGCACGCTCACCGGACCCGTACACCTTGCGCAGACCGGCGATACGCACTCGCGCCGTGTCGGTCGGGAGCGGGGGCAACGGGACTCCTTCGAGGTTGGGGCGGCTGGCCGACAGGGGCCGACAGGGGCCGACAGATGCCGACAAGGTCGGTGGGGTCGGCATGGGAACCGACTGGAGGGACGCCGTGCATCGAAGCACGGTCCCGCACGCTCTTTGGGCGCCCCCACAGGTTGTCTCACCGGTTGGGACAGACTTGGCTCACAGAACCGGACGGCAATCGTTTCAGTAGCGTCCGGCGGCATGGTGACCGCCCCTCCTGAGCCTCGACCGCACGACCGTCCCGGCCGCGACGTGGTCACCGTGCTGCCCGGGGCACGCGAGGTGCGCCGCGGCGACGCCGTCGTGCCGCTGACCCGCATGGAGCACGACCTGTGGGTGTTCCTGCTGGTCAAACGGGATGTCGTCCACACGCGCGAGGCGATCCTGCGGGCCGTGTGGGGCTGGGCGAGTCCCGACGCGTCGCGCACGGTCGACACCCACGTCGCCCGCCTGCGCCGCAAGCTGGGCCCCGCGGGCGCGGCGATCACGACCGTGCACCGGGTCGGCTACCTCCTGCGCAGCACCGATCTGCGTCTCATCGAAGGCTCAGGGTGGACACAAGTGTTTCCTAGGTGTGTCCCACCGGGCTCCACCCCTTCAGTTCCGGGCGCGCCCATGGCTACGGTCACGCCATGACCTGGCAGCCCCGCGGAACGGACGGGTCCGCGCCGCACGGCGCGGACGCGGCCACCGCTCTGCCGGTCTCGCTGCGCGCGTGTTGTCGCTGACCACGCCGTGACCTCGCCGCCCGGAACCGGGCGGCCACGGATCACCAGCCCCCGCAGCCGGCGGGCAGCAGACGCCGTGCGCCCCCTCCGGCCCACGCACGCGCCGTCTGCCCGGAACACCCCACGCGGCGAGACCGCGCGAGCGCTCCGGGCCGCCCGGCACGCCCGATCCGGACGCACGACCCCCGGACACACCACAGAGAGGCACACCTTCATGTCGCACCATCGCACCACCCCGGAGGGCCTGACCGGCCTGCCGGACGGCAGGCCCCCGTCGCGCCGTCGCCCCCTCACCCGAGCCGGGATCGCGACCGCCGTCGCGGGTCTCGTCGTCGGCGGCCTCGTCGCACCGGCCCGCGCGGCCGGGTCCGACGACGTCGTCGTCGTGACCGTGCAGGCCGGGCAGTCCGGCGACGCGGGCCTGCGGGACGCGATCGCCGGGCTCGACGTCCTCGACGCCAACGGCTCGCAGGCCAACCTGCTCGGCGACGCCGCGACGGTCGAGGACCTCGAGGCCGCCGGCGTCGACGTCGTCCGCACGCGGGCCTACGGCGACGTCATCGGCTCGGCACCCCAGCCGCGCGCCCTGCGCGCAGCCCCGGCGCAGTCCCTGTACCCGGTCCCCGAGCGCATCGCGGGCAACCAGTACGAGACGTTCTTCGGCGGGTACCGCACCGTCTCGGCGCACGAGCAGTTCCTGCGCGACGTCGCCGCGGCCTACCCCGAGCTCGTCGAGCTGGTCGACTACGGCGACTCGTGGCTCAAGACCCAAGGCCGCGGCGGGCACGACCTGGTCGCGCTGCGCATCACCGAGGGCGCGGACCACGACGGCCGCTGGGAGACCAACGACAACGGCAAGCCGCGGTTCTTCCTCACCGCCCAGGCGCACGCCCGCGAGATCCTCACCTCGGAGATCGCCTGGCGCTACATCGTGTCGCTGCTCGACAACTACGGCAAGGACCCGCAGGTCACCCAGCTCCTGCAGTCCACCGAGATCTGGGTCCAGACGCAGAACAACCCCGACGGCATCGACCTCGTCGAGGACGCCCTGGACGACCCCGACCTGCGCCTGACGGCGGCCGGTGACGGCAACCCCGTCAACCAGTCGAAGGCGTGGCAGCGCAAGAACCTCGACGACTCCGACTACGTGCAGACCAGCACCAGCTGGTCCAGCTCGCAGCCGGGCATCGACCTGAACCGCAACTTCGCGACCGACTGGGGCGGCGCGTCGACGTCGGCGACCCCGAGCTCGCAGACCTACCGGGGCACGGCCCCCTTCTCCGAGCCGGAGGCGGCCGCCGAGGCCACGCTGCTCACCACGCTCTTCGGCACGTACGAGACCGGCACCACGACCGCCGCCCCGGACGACCGCCGCGGCACGTTCCTCAACCTGCACACGTCCGGCGGCCTGGCGATCTACCCGTACGCCTACGACTACCAGGCGAACGTGCCGAACCTCGAACAGGTCAAGACGCTCGGGTTCCGCCAGACGTACTTCAGCGGGCAGAACACCGGCAAGGCCGGCGAGATCCTCTACAACAACGCCGGCAACGACATCGACTGGATCTACGACCAGCTCGGCATCCCGGCGTACACGTGGGAGCTCGGCTCGAGCGCCGAGGGCGGGTTCTTCTCGTCCTACAGCCGCGTCCCGGCGTTCTGGGCGCAGACGGAGCGGGCGATCTACTACCTCGCCGAGGCGGCCGGGTCGCCGTACACCTCCCCCTGGGCCCGTCGGTGACCGACGTGAGCGTGGCCTACACCGGCGACGGCTCGGTGTCCGTCGCCGGCGTGGCCAGCGACGACACGCTGGGCAACCACCCCGCGGCCGCGTCCCGGCGCCCCGCGACCCACGAGGTCACGGACGTCCAGGTGGTCGTCGGGGACACCCCGGCGAGCGCCGCTCCCCGGTCGGTGCCGCTGACGTCGTCGGGCGTGACGGCGTCCTTCGCCGGCTCGGTCGCGCCGAGCGCCGACGTGCACCAGCGCCAGGAGGTCCACGTGCGGGCCAAGAGCTCGGCCGGCTGGGGGCCGTGGCAGACGCGCTGGCTGGACCCGCTCGCCGCCGGCCCCGGCGCCGGGCACGAGCTCGTCGTGGCCGACGTCCAGCCCGGCGTGCTCGCGCTCGAGGTCCCGGACACGGCCACCGTGCCGCTGTCGCAGGTCACCCTGACCGGCGCCGACCAGATCGCCTCCGGTGACCTCGTCCCGGTGTCGGTGTCCGACGGGCGCGGCACGTCCGCAGGCTGGGTGCTCGCGGGCGAGACGTCCGACTTCGGCTCCTCCTCCGGTGGCCGCATCCTGGCCGCCAACCTCGGCTGGGAGCCGACCGCCGCGGTCAGCACCTCCGGTCTGGGCCTGGTCACCGCCGACGACGAGGCGCCGTCCGTGGCCGCCGGACCGCGCATCGCGCCCGCGGCCGACGGCGGGCTCAGCGTGCCGCAGACGCTCGCGGCGGCGCCCCTGGGCGCCTCGGCGGGGCAGTTCGGCGCCGGCGGCCGCCTCGACCTCGGCATCCCCGGCACCGCCCGCGCGGGCGTCTACACCGGGGTGCTCACGCTCACCCTGATCTGATCCCACCCTGATCTGATCCCGCCGCACCTGCCCGGTGCGGGGCTGCCCCTGCGGGCGGCCCCGCACCGGGCGATGCCCGTCCCTGCGAGGCTCACCATGCACGGTCCTCAGACCGCCTCCCGCGCCCTCCTTGCCCTGGCCGCCCTGGGCGTCGTGGCCGTCGCCCTCCTCGGGACGGCCACCGCGGCGACCGCGGTGCCGACGAGCGCGACACACACCGAGGACGCCGACACCCTCCGCTGGGGCGTGTCCCCCGCGCCGGCCGGCAGCGGCACGGCCCGCTCCGCGTTCGACCTCGTGCTCGAACCGGGGCAGTCGGTGACCGACACCGTCTCCATCTCGAACCTGTCCGCGCACGACGTCACCCTCGACGTGTACGCCGCCGACGCCGCGATCACCGCCGGCGGCGACTTCACCGTCGCCGCCCGGGACGAGCCGCGACGCGACGTCGGCGCGTGGATCGGGTTCGACGCGCCCGTCGTGACCGTCCCCGCCGGCAAGCGCGTCGACCTGCCGTTCCGGGTCACGGTGCCGCCCGACGTCACGCCCGGCGACCACGGCGGCGGCATCGTGACGTCCGTACACGCGGGCGACGCCGCGACCGACGCCTCGAGCGTCCGGCTCGACCTGCGCGTCGGTGCGCGAGTGGTCGTCTCCGTTCCCGGACCCGTGACGGCCGGCCTCGCCCTGACCGACGTGACGACCACGTACCGCCCCGCCGCGGCCGGGTTCGGGCTCGGCAGGCTGACGGTCGCCTACCGGCTCACCAACACCGGAAACCTCGCGCAGTCCGCCACCACCACGGTCGACGCCGCGGGCCTGGGCGGCCTGTGGCACTCCCGCGCGCACACCGCCGACGTGCCCGCGCTCCTGCCCGGGCAGAGCGTGCGCCTCACCGAGACCTTCGACGACGCGCCGCCCGTCGTCCGCGCGTCCGCACACCTCGACGTCCGGCCGCAGGCATCCGACGGGTACGTCCCGTCGGACCCGCTCACCGGCGAGGCGTCGTCCTGGGCCGCGCCCTGGGTGGGGGCGGGCGTGATCGCTCTCGTCGCCGCGGCAGCGTGGCGGCCGGCGCGGTCGATCGCGCGCCGGTTGCGCCGGACACCTGCGGGCGATCCGACCCCAGAGGAGTAGCCGGGTCGCGGGTCGCGTCAGCAGCTGAGCCCGGGCCCCCTGCGTGCGTCGTGCCGTCTGCGGGCGACGACCGCGCTCGGGCAGGCCACCATCATGCCGACGGCGAGCAGCGCGAGCGGTGCCAGCACCGAACCGGCCGGCTCGGAGCCCTGCCCGCCGGTGTGGACCGATGCGCCGCGGCCACTGGGCGTTGCGCGAGAGACCACGAGCGATGCCGTGGCCAGCGAGGTCGCCTGAGCCGCGGTCGGCGAGGTCGTCCGAGGCGGCAGCGGGGCCGGCAACGGCGGCAGGTGCACGGGAGTCTCGACGGTGTCCGCACTGGTGACAGGATCACCGGCGCCTGCGGGCGGCACCCCGGTCGCCGTCACCGTGTTGCGAACCCGCGACGCGCGGGCGTCCTCCTCGGAGACGGTGTGCGTTCCGGTCGCCGTGCAGACCACCGACTCGCCCGGAGCCAGGACACCCGCACACGCCGCATCGACCAGACCCAGCATCCCGTCCGAGACCGTCACCGGAGCCAATGTCACATTGCCCGTGTTCGTCACCTCGAACGAGTAGCTGACGCGGTTGCCCACGGTGGCCACACCCAGACCGTTCCCCCCGGACAGTGCCGCCCGCTTGACCACCGTCAACCCCGTCACCGGCCCGCGAGTCTCGACGACCGCCGTACTGGTGACCGGCTCAGGATCCGGCACGTCCGCACGCGTGGAGACACCCGTCGCCGTCGCCGTGTTCGTCACCCGGCCCGCGACCAGATCACCCTCCGTGACCGTGTGAGCCCTCCCGCCGGCACACCTCGCCGACGCCCCCGGAGCCAGCACCTCCGCACACCGCAACCTCACCAGCCCCAGACCAGGATCGTCGACCACCACCGGAGCCAGGCTGATCGTGCCCGTGTTCGTCACATCGAACTCATACCGGACCACCTCGCCCACATCACCGATCTGGTCAGGCCCGTCGACCACCGCGGACTTCACCAACACCAGACCCGTCGTCGCATCGGCCACCTCCGACGACACCACGCCCAAGGCCTCAACCGGCGCCAGACCCGACCCCTCGGGCGGCACACCCGTCGCCGTCACCGTGTTGACCAACGGCGCCCCCAGATCAGCCTCCGTCACCGTGCGAGACCCGGTCGCCGCACAGACCACCGACTCGTCCGGAGCCAGAACACCCGCACACGCCGCATCGACCAGACCCAGCATCCCGTCCGAGACCGTCACCGGAGCCAACGTCACATTGCCCGTGTTCGTCACCTCGAACGAGTAACTGACCACGTCCCCCGCATCAGTCACCCCGCTCCTGTTCACATCAGCAACGGACGCCCGCTTCACCACGGCCAGCGCCGGCACCGGCGCGCGAGTCTCGACGACCGCCGTACTGGTGACCGGCTCAGGATCCGGCACGTCCGCACGCGTGGAGACACCCGTCGCCGTCGCCGTGTTCGTCACCCGGCCCGCGACCAGATCACCCTCCGTGACCGTGTGAGCCCTCCCGCCGGCACACCTCGCCGACGCCCCCGGAGCCAGCACCTCCGCACACCGCAACCTCACCAGCCCCAGACCAGGATCGTCGACCACCACCGGAGCCAGGCTGATCGTGCCCGTGTTCGTCACATCGAACTCATACCGGACCACCTCGCCCACATCACCGATCTGGTCAGGCCCGTCGACCACCGCGGACTTCACCAACACCAGACCCGTCGTCGCATCGGCCACCTCCGACGACACCACGCCCAAGGCCTCAACCGGCGCCAGACCCGACCCCTCGGGCGGCACACCCGTCGCCGTCACCGTGTTGACCAACGGCGCCCCCAGATCAGCCTCCGTCACCGTGCGAGACCCGGTCGCCGCACAGACCACCGACTCGTCCGGAGCCAGAACACCCGCACACGCCGCATCGACCAGACCCAGCATCCCGTCCGAGACCGTCACCGGAGCCAACGTCACATTGCCCGTGTTCGTCACCTCGAACGAGTAACTGACCACGTCCCCCGCATCAGTCACCCCGCTCCTGTTCACATCAGCAACGGACGCCCGCTTCACCACGGCCAGCGCCGGCACCGGCGCGACCACGCGCACGGTCGCGGTCGAGACGTCCGACGTGACGGGACCGCCACCGAGGTCGGACGTCCCCGCCGCGGAGGCCGCGTTCACGAACGTGCCGCTCGGGTTCGTGGCTTCAGACGCAGTCAGCGTGTGCGTGCCGGTGCAGGTGATGCTGGCACCGGGCCTCTCCTGGGCCGCCAGACGGGTCGACGGGCACACGAGGTCGTCGATGAGCGGGTCCGAGACGACCAGGTCGTTGACGGCTTCCTCGCCGAAGTTCGACACGACGATCGTGTACGGGATCTTGTCGCCCTCGGCGTATCCCCCAGGGCGGAACAGCGGGCTCGCGTTGTCCTCGGCCTTCACCAAGGTCAGGCCGGTCAGCGGGTTGACCGTGCCGATCGCGAGGTTGCGCACCAGGTGGACGTCGCCCGCGTTGCCCGTCGAGGACACGAGGCCGAACTTGTACGTGGCCGGCAGGTCTTGCACCCTCGCGGACAGGGCCGTGTGCCACGGCCCCCCTCGGCGAACTGGAGCTGGACCGTGATGATCGCCGACCCGTCGGGGTCCGCGGGCGAGATCTCGACGTCGACCTTCCGCGCCGCCTTGGCGGCGAAGAGATCGTGGTCCGCGGGGTCGGCCGAGTTGCCCAGTGCCGGGTCCCACGGCTCGCGCAGGCTCCCCGACGACAGCTGGTTGACCGCGAGCAGGCAGTAGCCCTGGGTCCACTTCCCGTTCGAGTCCTGCCACCCGGGGCCGCGTAGCGCGACCGAGTCCCGGAGCGTCGAGCTCCCGCTCAGCCCGGGGTTCTGCCCCGCCGCCGCACAACCGGCGCCGAGCGCACCAGACGCACGGGGGTAGTTGCCCCACGCGTCCAGCCCGAGACCGAGGAACCCGCCGGCCACACCGGGCCCGTTGCCCGACTGCGCGTATCCGAGAGAGCCTCCCGTCTGACCGGTCTCGGTGAGCGTGAAGTTGCCGTCCGTCAGGATGAAGCTGATGCCGTCGGCCCCCCAGCTGCGGAACGTGCCCTCGGGCGCGTCACGTGTCCCGTTGACGAAGCCGCCGTACTGGGCCTGCTCGAAACGCGCGTGCAGGCCGGCGGTTGCGGGGAGCGCCTGGTTGAACAGCACGCCTCCTGCGCGGGCCGCCGACGAGCCGGCGCCGTTGCCGTTGTTGTTCATGTTGCCGCCGCTGGCGTCGGTCAGCTGAAGCCACCCGCCGCCACCACCGCCGGTGCCCTGGGACGGAACGGGGCCGACCCGGAAGCCGTCACAGTTGCTGAGGTTCGACTGCCCGGTCGGCGGGACGGACCCTGCCGACGCACCCGTCAGGCATGCGCTGCCCAAGCCGATGAACTTGGGGTCCTCGACCGAGGAGCCCGCGAATCTCTCGAGAATCATGGCCGAGCCGCCTGCCGACGGATCCGCGAGGGCGTCGATCACGCCCAGCGGACCAACGGCCAGCGCAGCGACCAGAGCGCCGACCGTCAACGCCGCTCGGCCACACCTCAAGCCCTCTCGGTCTCGGCTCGACATGTCCCCATCTCCCTATGTCACGTCACGATGCCGGCGGCGTGTTCCCACTTCTGCCGGGGCACGTCACCCCGGGACGGCACCACACCGCGATCCCCTTGGCGCGCACATCGGCCCCAGTGACCGGCGCGCGCACGGAATCCTCGCAGCAGCGCTCGGGCTGCCTCTCGGGAACGCGGGAGCCAGCGGCCCGGCACGGCACAGCCGCACGAGGCGCGTTTGCATCGGGTGACCTGCGGGAACACCGAGAACGCGTCCGCGCTCACGCGCGTCCCGCCACCGCCCTTCCCCCGTCCGGCGCGTCGGCGTGCGGGCCTGAGGCCGCACGGGCGTCAGGGATGTCACGCCTGGTCGGGCCAGTCGCAGGCGGGTCTGTGCGGCCGCCGGGCGTGCCGGCGAACCGGCGCGCTGGTCGCTGTGACGAAGCGCAGGCGGCCGAGGGCGCGAGCGAGGTCGTATCGAGCCACGCGGCCGTCGTTCGCGGCCAGGCGGATCGGGAGGTCGGCGGGTTGCAGGCGAGCGTCCTCGCCTGGGCCGGCCCGGCACGTCGAACGGCAGCCAGACCCTCCCGGGCACGCCGGGCCGGAGGCCGCACGCGGTCGAGGCCCGCTCGGCGAGAGGCGACGTGGCGTACCTGGCACCGGGCGCCTGGCGCTCACCGGTCAGAGCGCGGCGACCCGCACCCCGAACACCTCGCGCAGCGCCCGCCTGGCCGCGTGGAATCCCGGCATCCCGTGCACGCCCGGGCCGGGCGGTGTCGACGCCGAGCACAGGTAGACCCCGCCCGCCGCGCGGTAGGGGTTCGCCCGCAGGGCCGGGCGGGCGATCATCTGCCACATCGTCACGGCACCGGCGGCGATGTCGCCGCCGACGTAGTTCTGGTTGTGGTCCGCCATCTGCGCGGCCGGGACGCACCGCGCAGCCACGACGACGTCGCGGAACCCGGGCGCGAAGCGCTCGATCTGGGCGGTCACGGCCTCCGTGACGTCGACGTCGGAGCCGGCGGGAACGTGCGCGTACGTCCACAGGGGCCGCAGGCCGTTCACCTCCCGCCCCGGATCGACCACCGACGGGTCGCTGACCAGCATCATCGGCCGCGCGGCATGCCGTCCGGCGGCGACCTCGGCCTCGGCCTCGGCCATTTCCTCACGCGTCCCGCCCACATGCACGGTGCCCGCCTGCGCGATCGCCCCGACGCCCTCGGGATCGGCCCAGGGCACCGGGCCGTCCAGCACGAAGTCGACCTTGGCGGCCGCGTCGCCATACCGGAGCCGTCGCAGCGCCGCACGCGCGGCTGCGGGGACCTCGTCGCCGAGGACGTCGAGGAGCGTGCGCGGCGTCGTGTCGAACAGGTACGCCCGGGCCATGGGGAGATCGGCCCGCGACCGCACCCGGACCCCGGTGACGACGTCGCCGCCGTGGGCGCGCAAGTCGCGCACGAGCGCGTCGGCGATGGCCTGGGAGCCGCCGCGCGGGATGGCCCAGCCGGAACCGGCGTGCGCGAGGGACGCCAGGAGCAGCGCGGTCCCGGCCCCGGCGAGCGAAGGAAGCGGCGTGATCGAGTGCGCGGCGACGCCGGTCAGCAGCGCGGCGGCGCCGGGCGTCCGCCAGCGCCTGCCCCAGGCGGGGGTGCCCTGTTCGAGCACACCCAGCCCGAACCGCGCGGCACCGAGCAACGCCCCGGGCGAACCCAGCCCGGGCGGTATCGACCGCTTGTCACCCATCCCGACGGCGGTCACGGCCTCCCACTGCGTCGACGCCACCCCGACGAGCGACCTCCAGGCATCGCCGTCGGCGCCCAGTCCCTCGACCGTCCGCGCAAGCGACCGGTACGCGGCCGCAGGCGACCGGCCGTCGAGCGGCTGCGCGTACGAGACCTCCGGGGTGAGCAGGGTGACGCCGTGCGCGGCGAGGTCGAACGCGCGGAAGAACGGCGACGCCCACGCCATCGGGTGCACCGCCGAGCACACGTCGTGCACGACGCCCGGCGCGAGCCCGAGATCGAGAGTGCGCGCCCCGCCGCCGACCGTGTCCTGCGCCTCGAGCACCGTCACGCGCACTCCGGCACGCGCGAGCGTCACGGCCGCGGCGAGGCCACCGGGCCCCGAGCCGACGACGACGGCGTCCTCCACGTCCAGCTCCCTCGCTCCCGGGTGGCCGCACGGGCGTCGCGCCGTGAGCCGCTGCACCGAGACTAGAGGATCCGCCCAGCGGTGGGCCGCCGCCACCAGGACGGACCAGGACCGCCGGACCCCGGCGGTGGGCGCGGCTGCTAGATTGCCTGCGTCCCAATGATGGAGACCAGATGCGTTCGCTCGATGCGCGGCAACGTCGCCGCGCCAGGTACGTCACCTACGGCATGCTCGCCGTGCTCGCTGTCGCGGCCGTCGCGAACCTTGAGCTGTGGCCCCTCACGTCGTTCCGGCTGTTCAGCGACGTGCGCACGGGGACGGGCGCCACGTACCAGCTCGTCGCGGTGGCCCCCGACGGCACCCGCACCGTCGTCCCCACGAACCGCCAGCTGGTCGCGAAGCTGGCCCGGGCCGCCCCCGACGCCGTCGCCGCCCAGGTCGACGCGTGGCTCGACGACGCGGGCATCGCGCCCGACGCCGTCGACGTCGTCGCGCTGGAACGCTACACATGGGAGCTCGACCCCGAGACGCTGACCGCCCATGAGACGAGCCGCGACGTCGTGCTGGAGGTCGAACCGTGAGGGCCGGAGCGCGCGGGCCGCTCGCCGATCTGAAGCGCCGCCTCGACGGTGCGCTCGTCGCCCCGGGCGAGGCACGCACCGCGCGTTGGGTGCACGCGGGCGTCGCCGCCGTCGTCGGCTGGCGCCTCGCGGCGCGCGACTGGACCGTGCTCGCAGACCGGGCGCCCGACCTGCGGACGCACACCAACCTGCTGGGCTGGGTCCCGGACCTGCCCGCGGCGGGACTCGTCGCGGTCCAGGTGGTCGGGGTGCTGGCCGCCGCGGCCGCCGTGGCGCGGTGGCGGCCACGGCTCGCCTTCACCGTCGCGTGGGCGTGCTACCTGGTGCTGTGCGGGCTGTGGTCGAGTTCCGGCAAGGTCATGCACAACGACGTGCTCACCGTGTGGGTGGGAGCCGTGTGGCTCTTCGCCGGTCCGCCTGGCCGCGGAGTGCCACCGGCCGAACGGGCGGTGCGCTGGGGGTGGCCGCCCCGCGCGAGCCTCGCCGTGCTGGGCGGCATCTACTTCCTCACGGGCTTCCAGAAGCTCGTCCACAGCGGGCCGCACTGGGCCTACTCCGACAACATGCGCTGGGTGCTGCTGGAGGGCGCGCACTCCTCGCCCTTCGGGGCGGCGTTCCCGCAGGCCATCGCGAACCTGCCGGTGGTTCCGCAGCTGCTCGCGAGCGGCGCGCTGCTGCTCGAGCTGGCCTCCCCGTTCCTGCTGTACGGACGGTGGACGCGGGCGCCGTTCGCGCTGGCCGTCGCGGCGATGCACACCAGCATCTGGGCCTGCCTGGGGCTGGACTACTCGGCGTGGGTGCTCACCGCGGCCGCCGTGGCGCTGCCCACGGGCCTCGCGCCATGGGTGGCCCTGCGGACGAGTCGCGCGGGCGGCCGCCTCGCACGGCCGACGAGTCCACCACGCCCGGCGTGACAGCCCCGAGGCTCGGCTGCTGCCTCTACCGTGCGCGGAGCAGGCCGGCGGCCGGCCCGGCCTGGCGGCCTCACACCTGACAGGCCGGGCCCTCGCCGCTACCCGCGGACGTCGAGCTGACGCACTCGCGCCGAGGCCGCTGTGACCGCCCGCCTCGCCCGCTTCGCGCGGGCGATCGCGTCATCGAGGTCCCGCAGCGCCCGCTTGCGATGCTCGCGCTGGATGTGTGCGACCAGCCACGCCCCGAGCGAGGCGACGTCGGCCAGCACTGCGGCGCGCGGCGCGTGCTCCTGCGGGGACAGCGCCTGCAGCCACTCGCCGTAGCGGCGCACCCGATCCGCCGCCCCCGGCTCGATCAGCCCCCGCAGGTGCAGGTCCTCGACGTCGACCAGCTCGACCGGCGGCTGCCCGAGGCGGCGCGACTCCTCCAGCCGCACGATGCCCAGCGCCCGCGCCTGGACGAACACCGGCCGCAGCCGCGCCGCCCGAAACGCGCGCGCCGCCCGGATCCGCTCGAACCGCGGACCCTCGGGGGCGTCCACCCCGAGCACCAGCACCCCGTCGTGCCTCCCGGCCCGGATCGGGTCGCTCAGCCCGGCCAGCTGTGTGACGTGCACGGCGAGGGCATCGCACTCGGGGCAGGTGGTGCGGTGGGCCGAGAGCGTCGTGCGCGGCGTGCTGCCCACCAGGCACGCCGTGCACAGCTCGCCCGAGCCGATCGCATACGCGCCCTGGTCGCCGAGTCTCGCCACGGTCGCCTCGTCCGGGCGCCACAGCAGCACCCCGTCCGGGCGCAGCAACATCAGGTCCGTCATCTCAGTCTCCTTTCGCGCTTCCCGTCACGGTCGTGACGGGCCGGTCTTCCTCCAGGGGCACCGTGCGCGAGTGCGCGGTTGCCGGACCAGCACGCGGAGGGCGTATCGCTGATCGCTCTTGACCTGTTCCGGAACCTACCAGACAGGCACCGACAAAGGCGCGCCGATAGCCTGCCCGAGTGACGAAGCCCCTGTTGATGGTCGACGTGGACGGGTTCGTCCTCCTGGTCGCCCACGACGCCACGCTCGACGACCAGCTCCTAGCGGACCTTGCGAGTGCGCGCACAGCGGGGTTCGACGCGCATCTCGCCACCGCCCACGAGCACCACCGCGCTCGGCACCCGTGGGAGACATCGGGTCTCCGGGAGCGGTCCGCCGCGATCCACTCCGCGGCTGACGTCGGATACCGCAAGGCCGATCACCGGTTCTACGACGCCGTGCAACGCAGAACGGGACGGGCGCCGGGCCTGCACTGCCTCGTCGACGGCAGTCAGGCGAACGTCGACGCTGCCCGCGCGGCAGGCTGGCGCGCGTTCCGGTGGCGTCCGACGTCGCGGCTCGCCGACGTGCTCCGCAACCTCGACGACGCTCGGGGCGCGCCGGGGTTCGTCCGTTTCGAGAGCCCCACGCCCAACTCCCGTGGCCGCCACGTCGGGGTGTTCGGCCTCGCCAACAGGCTTGCGCACGACGGGGCGCTGGCGCCCGACGACTGGGCGTGGTGGCGCCACTCCAACGACTGGTGCAACGCGGCCTATCCGGACCCGTCCACGGTCGACCCGCAGGTCTACGACCACGCGGTCAACCCGGGAGCGACGGCGTGGTTCAGGCCCTCGGCTGTCCACCTCATCGACAAGACGCGCGAGTATCTGGACCTTCTCGACCGGTACGGCGTCCCGTGGACCGAACGACGTTCTGCCGCGCCCGGCCGAGTCGTCTACGCCGACGACGGCCAGGTCGTCGTCGTTCCGGGCGAGTCCGATGACTGACCGACCGGAGATCGTGTGCCTGTGCGGCTCGACGCGGTTCGCCGAGGAGTTCCGCCGGATCAACCTCGACCTGACGCTCGGCGGGTCGATCGTCGTCGCCCCGGGCGTGTTCGCTCACGCGGGCGACCGGATGACCGACGAGCAGAAGGCCGCGCTCGACGCGCTGCACCTCGCGAAGATCGACCTTGCTGACCGCGTTCTCGTGGTCAACCCCGGCGGGTACATCGGAGAGTCCACGCGACGCGAGATCGGCTACGCCCACCAGACCGGAAAGCCGGTCGAGTACACCGACCCGCCCGGCGGACCCAGTCCCACCGGTAGCCGCTCCGGGAAGTAGGCGCGCAGCGGAGCGGGCGACACGCCACCGCCAAGCGGCCGGTCCCCGGAGCCACTTCACTCTCACAGACACCCGGAACGCGTGCAGCCCTACTTGCCGGTCCCGGACCTCCAAGCGAGGACGTCGAAAATCCGGAGCGTCGAGATGTCCGGCAGGCCCGCCTCGTCTCCGAGACTGCGGAGCCACTGCGCGTTCTCCCGCCCGTTGTCCGTCAGCCACAGGTGCAGTGGCGCCCAGACCAGCCCATGCTCGTCCTGGACCTGCGCACGGACGAATGAGTCGATGATCGGGACGAGGTGAGGGCGCTTGCGGGCGAGCATCTTGGTCGCCTTCGTCTCCCCGACGTCAGGGATGCTCCGGTCGCGGAGCGCCCAGTAGAGCTTCGTCGCAGGCCACTCCGGGTCCAGAATCTGCTCGGTCGTCAGGTTCTCGAACGTGTCGGTCTTCGAGACATCCGCGAGGAGGGCGCTGAGTTTCTCGCGCTCGGTCTCCAGGATCGCGATCGCGCTGTCACCGCTGATCGTCACGCCGAGCATCGTCGTCGCGATCAGGTCGTCAGCGGTGATGACGTCAGCGACTGCCTCACGGTCGCCTCCGCCGGCGAACCGCTCGAACCGCCGCCCGGAGAAAGGCTGGGCCCCTTCGGCGAAGTAACCGGCCACCATCCGGAGCGCCTGGTCTCTCCCGGCCGGCTCCAAGAGCTCCTTGAGCGGGCCCTTCGGGACGAACGGACGGATGTCGCCGGGCCTTCCCTGGCTCATCGCGCCCCTCCTTCGTTGAGTAGTGACAGAAACTCGTCGCGCAGGCGCACGTCGTCCGGGCCGAGCCCGTCGAGCACCTCCTGCATCCGCACGCTCGACTGGCGGACCACCCCGCGCTCACCGTTGGTGATCAGCGGGCGCGAGTAGTCGACGAAGCCCGGGTCGACCGCCTCCGTCCAACGCGGCTCGCCCTCGTTGGCCAGCCAGGCGGACGGCCCGAACTTGATCTGCAGGGCGTAGCCGCCACTCATCCCTCGCCAGCCTTCCGGGTGCGCGACCTCGGAGATGCCCAGGTTGACCGTCCACTCGTAGCCGCCCTGGAACCGGGCGGTGGCGTCGTCGAACACGGCCTGCCCCAGGGCCTGGTTGAGCTGCGGCACCAGGACCTTGACCGCGAAGGCCCGCAGCCGGCCCTTGACGGCCTGCAGCAGCTCACGGCTCTCGGTGAAACGTTCGCGCGCCTGCTGAGCCAGGTCGGTCGCGAACTCCTCCCCGGCGACGCCGATGGGTCGTCGCCCGTACCGCTCCGCCTCGCCCGTGGCGCACATCGCCACCACGAAGTCGAGCACCGCGCCGTCGTCCATCCGACCTCTCCCCTTGACGTACTTCCGGTACATCTGGTCGATGAACGCGTGCTGCTCCGGGTGCTCGCGCGCGTAGTCCTCACCGACCTCGCGCCGCAGCCGCTCCAGCAACGTCCCGTAGGTGAGGACGACGGCATCCTCCCATCCGTCGACCAGCAATCCCTTGTCCTCGTCCCGGCACAACAGCACGACGACGCTCGCCCGCCCATCGCGGCCGCCGAACGCCCGGTAACCGTCGTAGGAGTGCCCATGTCCGTCGGAGGTGTAGTAGTTCTCCACGACGATCCGCGCGGCATTGTTCTCCAGCACCAGGTCGGCGATGTCCGCCACGCCCGACACCGACGTGTCGACCTCCTGCCGCACCAGGTACGGCGCCTCGACCGGGAAGACCGTCGCGCCGGCCAACGCCCGGTTGACCTCGTCGACGAAGATCCGCACGAACGCGTCGCCCAGCCGGTGCGTGCCGCCCGCCTCCAGCAGCCACCCGAACACGTTCGACAACTGCTTCTCGTGCCGCCCGTGACGCATCACGTCGAAGACGTTGAACTCCGCCTCCAGCGACCGGCTCAGGACGGGCAACAACCGTGTCACCAGGTCCTCGGCCATGATCCCTCCGTCGGTGTCGCGTCCCTCGATGCTAGTGGTCAACTGCTTTGCTGACCGACGAAGTGTCGTCCGCTCCTTGCCGCGCCAGGGGATTTGGTGAACCCGGCGGAGAAGCCGGGTTGCGCCGACGCGCAGGGTCCGCGCGCCTCGCCTCGTCGCTGCCCGCTCTGGAGACACCGCCTGGTCAGAGCGCCCCCGGACCAGCGCCACGGCGATCGCCAGCAACCGCACACCCGCGGTCCGCGGTGCTCCGCCGTCTCGAACCGGCATCTGGCAAGCAGTCGCACCGCCTCGGCCCACCGGCCCAGGTCTGGCACGTCGGCCGCTTCCGCGCCCCCGCGACCAGGGCACAGGCGCGGTGGTCTCCGTCGCGGCCTGACCGAGGATCTCGTGACCGCGTTGCGGCTCGTCGCGGGCGTCCCGCTCACGAAACCCTTCGCTGACTGCGGACGCCCACCGGCGCGATCCCCGGATCGCCCCTCCGCGAGAGCGGTGATGCGGGGATCACCTCGATCGTCATCCCACCGAGAGCCGCACTTGGAGCACCGCGGGCGCCGGTCGGAGCATGTCGGCCGTGCGGACCCCGGAACCGCACGCTGCAGTGCCGAGGCCGTGGCCTGCGACGTCAACGTTCAGGTGCAACGCTCCGTCGGAGCGGAGCTCGTGCGGGTGGGCGGCCGCGTCGATCGCCTGGTCGGACCAGGGCCGAGCGGTGAGGATGAACCCCTCCTGCGGCCGCCCGTCGAGCGTGACCTTGCCCGGGGTGATCGTCAGCGGGCCGTGCGCGAGGTGGAGTACTGCACGTGTGACGCCGCGGCGGGCACCGTTCTCCTGGGGGTGCAGGTACGGCGTCTGGAGCGCGTGCACGGTGTGCTGCCAGCGGCCCACGAGGGCAGCACGGGTCGAGTCGGCGTACGACTCCCCCGGGCCGTGTCCGACCCAGTCGACGAGCACCGCCGCGGCATCCTGCTGTTCGAGGGTGAGCAGCCAGCCGAGCCGCGGAAGGGATCCCGGCCACTGCCCTTCGGGCGTCATCCGGATGGTGACGTCGGCGGTCGCAGTGTCGACGGCGCGCCACTCGGTGCAAACGGCCAGGCCGCAGTCGGTCCCGGCCCCGGCGACGCGCGCCTCGATGACCAGGGCATCGCCGTCGAGCCGGACGGACCGGATGGACTCGTGGAGTCGGTGGAGGCCGGCGTTGCGCCAGTCATCGGCGTCACTGGTCTGCGAGGACGAGCCGACCGCCCTGTCGTTGTCGGTGGGAGCTCGCCAGGCATCGACTCGGGCCTCGCGGACGGTGGTGTCACCGATGGCGATCACCCGCCCGCGGGAGTCGATTCGCACCGGACCGACCACGTAGCCGCATACGGCCTCGGTCACCGCGCCTGACGCCGCGGAAAGCGCCGCAGACGGGTTCAGAAGCACCTGACCGGCACCGAGTTCGGAAGACACGGCCCAGGGGGGTGCCGCGCCCGCGCGCCACGCGGCACGCAGCACGAACCAGGTCCCCGGGGCGGCGTCCTTGGCCCGCTCGCCGAACACGTCGGCCGGCGTCACGACGTGTCTCTCGCTCGGGGCAAGCACCGGCACGGCAGCGTCGGCAGAGGCCACGACGTCGCCGGCGGTGACGAGCTCTGCGTGGAAGACCACGTCAGCGGTCGAGCGGAAGGCCCATCGGTTGCGCACCACGAGGCCGCCGTCTCGCTCGCGCACACCCATCGGGGCGTACACGGCGGCGAGCTCAGTCAACCCCGGCGAGGGCGTGCGGTCGGGAAATGACAGGCCGTCGGCGATGAACGCTCCGTCGTGCAGTTCCTCACCGAAGTCGCCGCCGTACCCGTGGAACTCGGTGGCTTCGGCGTCCACGGTGGCGATCCCGTGATCCTTCCACTCCCACACGAACCCCCCGGCGAATCGGGGGTGGTTGTCGATCAGGTCCACGTGGTCGGTCAGGCCGCCCGGGCCGTTGCCCATGGCGTGCGAGTACTCGCACAGCAGGAACGGCTGGGAGCGGCGCCGGGCCGCGTTGGCGTCATCGGCCAGCACCCGGGCACGGTCGACGTTCCACTCGCTGACCGAGGTGTTCGGGTAGATGCGCTCATACTCTTCGGCGGGTGCGTCCTCGCCGCGGACGATCCATTCGATCTCGGCGAGGTCGGGGTACATGCGCGAATACACGTCGACATTCGCGCAGGACCAGTCGCCCTCGTAGTGGATCGGCCGGGTTGCGTCGAGCTCCCGGATCGCTGCCGACATCGCGGCGAGGTTGCGCCCGGCGCCCGCCTCGTTGCCCAGCGACCACATGATGACGCTCGGGTGATGTGCGTCGCGGCGCACCATTCGCTGCACACGGTCGACGAGCACCGGCTCCCACGTCGGGTCGTCCGTAGGGTTTCCCCGCCAGCCGATCAGCTCGAACCCGTGCGTCTCCAGATCGTTCTCGTCGATGACGTACATCCCGTACTCGTCGCACAAGTCCAGAAAGCGCGGGTCCGGCGGGTAGTGCGACGTACGCACCGCGTTGATGTGGTGCCGCTTCATTGCCAGCACGTCCGCGAGCATCGACTCGGCCGTGACCGTGCGACCGCTTCTCGGTTCGAACTCGTGCCGGTTGACGCCGTACAGCTTGATCGGGGCGCCATTGACGGTCAGCACGCCGTCGAGGATCGCGATGGTGCGGAAGCCAGCCCGCAGCGTCATTGTCTGCGCCGGCGCGACGACCTCGACGTCGTACAGGCGCGGGAACTCGGCACTCCACGGTTCGACGGACACCGACCTCGTCTCGCCCGCAGCGACATCGATCCCGAGGTCTGCGACCCGCACCCGCACTCCAGCCAGCGGAGCGCCGAACGCGTCCTCAACCTCGACCCGCAGGGTGCCCAGCCCGGTGACGTGGTCGTAGTCGGAGTGCACTACTGCATGTCCGACGCCGCCCGCAGGGCGGTGCTCCAGCGTCACCGAGCGGAAGATGCCCGAGAGCCACCACTGGTCCTGATCCTCGATGTACGTCATTGCCGACCACTGCGTGACTCGCACCGCGAGAAGGTTCTGACCGCCACGGAGAGCGTCCGTCACGTCGATCTCGGACGGCAGCCGCGACCCGTGCGACTGGGCTAGCACGTGACCGTTGACCGACACCTCGAACCAAGAGTCGACACCCTCGAACCGCAGCACCACACGACCATCGCCCGCCCACTCGGTCGGCACCGCGAACAGGCGCCGGTACTCGCCGGTCGGGTTCGCCGTGGGAACGAACGGCGGGTCGATGGGGATCGGGTAAACCACGTTGGTGTAGGCGGGCCTACCGTACGGCCACTCGTTCGGAGCGCCGGCAAGCTGCCAGTGCCCCGGCACGGTGAACTCGTCCCAGCCCTCGCCCGGGTCGGCGGTGTCCACGCCAGTCTGGGCCTGGTCGAAGAGCCGGAACCGCCAGGCACCGTCGAGGCTCAGGCGCTGGGCCCCGTCGGCGACCGGGTCGTTGACGCGCAGTCGCGGGGCGATGACGCCCTGCGGGGGGACGATGGACTCGTGGTGGGGTCTCTGGGCCATGGTGTTCCTCTCAAGGTCTCCCCCGGCGTGACAACGGGGAGGGAGGGATCGGGCACCGGACGCGGTCTGTCCGGTGCCCGATCACGAGGTCGGAGGCGAGAGCGGCGGCTCGCTACAGCAGGGAGCGGTACAGGTCTGCGATCTGCTCGACGGTCGCGGTGCGCGGGTTGCCGCCTGCGCACACGTCGTCGTAGGCGGCCTGGGCCAGGGCGGGGATGTCGGCCTCGCTCGCGCCGATCTCGGTGATGGTGGTCGGGTTGCCCAGCGACTCGGTGAGCGCGGCGACGGCGACGACGGCGGCCTGGCGTGCATCCTCGATGCCCATACCGGTGGTGTCGACGCCGAACGCGGCGGCGATGTCGCGGTACTTCTCCGCGGAACTCGACGCGTTGAACGCCATGACCGGTGCGAGCAGGATGCCGTTGGCCACTCCGTGCGGGGCGTCGAAGAACGCGCCGAGCGGGTGAGCCATGGCGTGGACGAGGCCCAGGCCCACGTTGGAGTAGCCCATCCCGGCGATGTACTGCGCCATCGCCATACGCTCCATCGCCTCGTCGTCCCCGTCGGCCGCGCCGGGCAGCGCGGCAGCGATGACCTGGATCGCCTTGAGGTGGAACAGGTCGGACAGCTCCCACGCGCCCGCGGTGATGTACCCCTCGATCGCGTGGGTCAGTGCGTCCAGCCCGGTGGCGACCTTCAGGGCGCGCGGCGCGGTCGCCATCATCTCCGGGTCGACCACCGCGAGGAGCGGGATGTCGTTGGGGTCGACGCACACGAACTTGCGCTGCCGCTCGACGTCGGTGATCACGTAGTTGATGGTCGTCTCCGAGGCCGTGCCCGCCGTCGTGGGCACCGCGATGATCGGCACGGACCGGTTCCTCGTCGCGGCCACGCCCTCCAGCGAGCGCACGTCGGCGAACTCCGGGTTGGCGGTGACGATGCCGACCGCCTTGCACGTGTCCTGCGGTGACCCGCCGCCGACGGCGATGAGCACGTCGGCACCGGCCGTGGCGAACGCCGCCACGCCGGCCTGGACGCACTCGATCGGCGGGTTCGGGGCGACGTCGCTGAAGACTTCGTAGGCGAACCCGGCCTCATCCAGCAGGGTCGTGACGCGGGCGGTCACGCCCGTGTCGACCAGCACCTGGTCGGTCACGACAAGGGCTTTGGTGAAGCCGCGCGCCACGAGCTCACGCGGGATCTCCGCGATCGAGCCCGGGCCGAAGTAGGCAGTCTGGTTCCAGATCATGCGGTGTGCCACGGTGAGGCGTTCCTTTCCTCGATGATGGGTGTCTGGCGGTCCCCGGTGGGGCTGCTTGTCCCGGGATCAACACGTGCCCGGTGGGGCAGGCTCCGCGACGAGCTCCGCGACCTCCAGTTCGATCAACCCGGCAGGGGGAAGATCGAGAGTCGCCACGGCTCGTCCGTTGCTGAGGATCAGCGTGTGCTGCGGCTCGAGAGTGTCGTTGAGCACGACGACGGTGCCGTCGCCGTCGGCGTCCGCAAACGCGGCGACCGAGACCGCGGGGTTTGTCGACAACCACTGCGGGGTCTCGGCGCCGGCGGCCCAGCGCAGGGCGTTCTCCAGCAGGCGCGCTGTGTGCGCGTCGTGACGGTAGGCGGCGAGGTAGACGGCCCGGCCCTTGCCGAACGGCGTCGCGGTCGCGACCGGAGCGCCGTCGGAGGCCGCCAGCACGTGCACGTCGTCGCGCAGCACCATCAGGCCCGGGACGGGGCCGATCCCGGCGGCGTTCGCGGCGCGGTCCATGATCGGGTGCGCTTCAGAGCTGATGTCGAAGCGGCGACGGTCCAGGACGCGGCGGTCGCCGGTGTCCTGGTCAACGCCGAGCACGTCGGCCAGCGCGAACCGGCGCAGGCCTGCGCCCGGCGCGACCGCCGAGGGTTCCTCGATGCCGACCAGCCCACCGCCGTCATGCACGAACCGGGTGATCGCGGTGACCAGGCGCGGGTCGGACCACGCGTCACCGCCGGACCACGAGGAGCCGGCGAGGCCGGCGTTGAGCAGGACATCCACGGCGGGGACGCCTTCGGAAGCGATGTCGTCGAGGCGGTGGAAGGACACGTCGAAGTCCTGCCCGGCCAGAGACTCCAGGACGTGCATGAGCGAGAGGCTGCGGTTCTCGTGGAAGTGCCCCGAGGTCGACCAGGTGCGGAGCGCTCCCCACGCGGTGACCACGCCGACGCGCACCGGCCTCGTCTCGTCGCCGCTGCGGGCGGACGACAGATGAAGCGCGCGGATGCGGCGGTGCTCATCGGCGATCCGGGCGACGGCGTCCTGGAAGTCCTCAAACGGTTCGACCAGCGACAGATACCCGCCGAGCCCAATCCGGTCGATCCGCGCGCGCACGAGCGCCTGCCGCACAGTGACCCAGTACCGCAGCAAGTCCGTGGACGGGTCGCCACCTGGCGCGAACGTGGGTTTGCCCTCCAGGTCCACCGGGAAGAGGTAAGGGTGCAGGCGAAGCTCGTGGATGGGGACGTCGACGGCGGCGTTGAGCCGGGCCTCGAACCCGTTGAAGACGGCCTTGATGAGCCCGTCGAAGCCGTACTCGGCGAACCGGCCCGAGAACGGCTCCAGGCCCACCCAGGAGTCGTCGTAGAACACGTACGCCTTCTTGCCGTGCCGGTGCACGACATCCACGCACTTGCGACCGAGGTCGAGGACGAACTCCCAGGTGAACTCCATCCACGCCCGGTAGACGTCCGACGGCGGGTTGTGCGTCGAGGTGTAGCGGCCCGCGTTGACGAAGTCCTCGGCCGTGATCGTCCGCCCCGTCTGCTCACGGAAGGCGCGCAACGCGATCGGGTTCACGGTGAAGTCGTAGGAGGCCCAGTCCGCGTACAGGTGGGGCAGGTTCCCGTCGGAGCCCCAGAACCACGCGAAGTTGTAGAACAGCGACGTGAACCGCACCACCGTCGTCGCCGGGTTCTCCGTGCACCACTGCTCCAGCCAAGCCAGCAGGTGCTCGGCGACCTCGGGGTGCCGTGGTTCGACCGCCATCAGGTGCTCGCGGTCGCCCCAGTCGTTGGTGACGTGGTTGTACATCGAGATCTCTTCCCAGGTCCGCATGACCAGGAAGTTCACCGTGTAGGTGTGACCCGGGACCGCGTCGCGCACGACAACGGTGCCCTCACTCCCCAGCGCCCACCGCGTGATCGGGAGGACCTCGCCGGTGGTGCGGTCGTGGACCTGCCAGAACTCCTCGACCCCGTCCCAGTCCTGAACCACGAACTGGTCCCGAGAGAACCCGGCCAGCAGGTCGATCGTCACCGCGTCCGCGTCGGCGACCACGGGCGCCGACATCAGGAAGTTCTGCTGCATGAGCTGCGGGTGGGCCTTCGCCCACTCCAGATCCTCTCGGACCAGGCACAAGGTCGAGTAGATCCCGTGACCGGATCCCAGGATCTCGTCCGAGAGCTTCGTCCCGTCCGAGTCACGGATCACGTCGGCACCCCACCGTTCCGCAAGCCGCAGGGTCAGAGCCTCCTTGCCGGCCTCGCCGGGCAGGGTGAAACCACCCGTGTATGTCTGGTTCACTGCCTGTCTCCTTCGTGCCGGTTGGTGCGGCCCTGTCGACCTAGCGGCCGACTGGGTAGTCGCGGGGCTGGGCCTGCCGGTCAACGGCGATGGGCCGACCGTCAGCCGCCGCAAGCTGGGTCTCCAGGTGAAACGTCTCGTTCAGCTCGACCAGGCGCTCGTCGGGGCCCGCCCCAGCGAAGTAGCGGGCCATAGCGGCCTGCCAGCGCTCATTGACCGCCAACGCGCTCATCGCTTCACGGGCCGCGGTGATGTCGTCGCTCTCCACGTAGCCGATGACCTCACCGTCGGGGGCGGTGAAGATGGAGTAGTTGCGCCAGCCCGTCTCGTGGAGCGCCCGGAGCATCTCGGGCCAGACGGCAGCGTGCGCTTCCCGGTACTCATCGAGCAGGTCGGGGCGGACCCGGAACCTGAACATCGTTCGCGCCATCGTCAGAACACCGTGGTCTCGATGGAGAAGGCATCGATGATGGCAGCGAGCTCGTCGTCGGTCAGGCCGGTGGCAGTGCTGCCCGCCAGCCGGGCGGTGACATGGAAGCGTGCGCCAGTCTCAATGAACTCGATGACGTCGACAGCGCCGAGGGGGCCCTTGTCGGAGCGAGCGAGGACGCCATGCTTTGCCCAGGCGACGATAGAGGCATCACGGAGTCCCGCGACAGAGGCAGCTTCGAGACGCTTGGAGCCGGGGACCTCGAATGGGAGGAAGCCGATGCCGTTTGGGACGTGGACGACGAGCTCGGGTTCCCAGCGCATGATCTGCCGAGTGAACTCTCGCGGGTCCGCGCCACTGCCCGAGAACTGGTGGCTGAGGGTGGTGGTGTACGGGGCATGAGCGTGAACGACGGCGTGAACCCCGACGGGGTGGCGTCCGACGCGATCGTTGTGGACGGCGAGGTGGGAGTTGGCCTCGCTGGTGGGGCGGGCGAAGGCCCGGTTCTCAGCCGAGCGCACGACGGCGGACCCGTCGTGGTCGATCACGATGGCGGCGACGATCGCGGTGGGTGAGTCCGCAATGTCCCGGAGTCGCTGCTGGGACCCCGACATCAGCACCGTCCGGCCGCGCAGCGCGGGAACCGCGGTCGGCAGGGCGTAGGGCTCGACGTGGCGGAAGATGTCGGCTTCTTGCCCGGTGGTCGGGACGGTCACGGAGATATTGCCTGCGTTGGCTTCGCACGCGTCGATCTGGTTCAGGCGGGTGCCCGCCTGTCCCATCTCGGCGAGCAGGGCGTTCAGGTCATAGGTCATCAGACGGCCTTTCGGGCGGGCTGGCCCTTGTCGGTGGGCGCGGCGGCGGGCGTGTAGGCGGTGGGTGGGAAGGACGCGGCGACGATGGCGCGCAGGTCATCGAGGGATCCGCTGAGGGCACCGAGTGTCCGCGCCTGAACGATCGCGTTGCCCAGAACCGTCGCTTCACCGGGTCCGGCGTGAACGAGGAGGCCGGTCGCGTCGGCGGTGGCCTGGCACAGCAGGGCGTTGCGGGAGCCGCCACCGACGATGTGGACGGAGTCGATGGGTGTGGCGGTGAGCCGGGATGCTTGCTCGATCGTGCGAGCGTAGGCATGGGCAAGGGAGTCGATGATGCAACGTGCGAACTGGCTTGGGGTCTGCGGCACGACACCGCCAGTCGCTTGGACGGCGGCCGCGATGCGAGCCGGCATGTCGCCGGGGGCGAGGAACGCCTCGTCGTCCGCAGCGATCACCGCGACACCGACGGGCTGGCGGGCGGCGTCATCAAGCAGCTCTTGAAGGTCCAGGTGGTTCCCTGCGGCCGCCCAGGACCGCAGGCACTCTGTGAGGAGCCACAGGCCCATGACGTTCCGCAGATACCGCACCGTGTCATCGACGCCGAGCTCGTTGGTGAAATTCGCGGCCCTGCCGGCCTGCGTCAGGACCGGAGCACTCAGCTCGATCCCGACGAGCGACCAGGTCCCCGACGAGATGAACGCACCCCCCCGCGTCAGGCCGGGGGTGGCGGCGACGGCGGATGCGGTGTCGTGCGAACCGACGGCGATCACAGGCGTGCCCACCGCGAGCCCGGTGTGGGCCGCAACCCGGTCGGTGACAGGTCCGATGACCGTACCCGGCTCGACCAACCGTCCGAACAGTGACTCTTCCACGCCCGCGGCGGCGAGGACTTCCGGTGACCAGGTACGGGTGGTGGCGTCGAACATCCCCGTCGTGGACGCGTTCGTCGCCTCGGTCACCGCCACGCCGGTCAGGTCGTAGGCGAGCAGGTCCGGGATCAGCAGGAGCCGGGCCGCCCGCTCCAGTCGATCGCTGACCGGGGCCAGCCCGGCCTTGTCGGCGGCGAGCTGATAGACCGTGTTGAACCGCTGGTGCTGAATCCCCGTGACCGAGTACAAGCGCTCCGACGACAGTGGGAAGCGTTCAACAGCACTGGTCGTCCGTTCATCGCGGTAACAGACTGGGCTCCCGAGCAGATTTCCGTCTTCGTCGAGGAGGCCGTAGTCGACCGCCCACGTGTCGATCCCGATCCCATCCACCGGACCCGACTCCGCAGCAGCCCTGAGGCCTTCGACGACGCCGTCGGTCAGGCGCGTGTAGTCCCAGACCAGGTGACCGGAGACGTCGCACAGGCCATTGGGAAACCGGTGCAGTTCCTCCATGAAGATCCCGTCGGCGCCAATGGTCACGGCCATCACACGGCCCGACGTCGCCCCGATGTCCACAGCCGCCACCCGCGTCGCCCGTGCCGGCATGTCAAGCCCCCAGGACGCCTGAGTGCCGCTAACACGCTCCGTCGCCACACGGGCGGAATATCCGGAGGCGTGGAAAGCGGCGACCGGGTCTGCGGGGAGGCCCCTGGCAGCACGGTGGGCAGCGAGGTCGTCGCGCACATCGGTCCAGAACGCGTCCATTAGCAGGTTGTGCGCGCCGAGCACGTCACCGGCAGCCTGCAACGCGGACAGGGCGTCACGGTCGATGAGCAGCGCCTTGGCCGCGGCCTCCTGGACGTTGAGCACGGAGCGGATCTGGCCAGGGATCTTTTCTTCGACGTTGTGGCACTGGTCGAGCATGAACGCCACGGGGGAGCTCTCGTCCAGGCCACCCCGCGGATGACCTCAACCATGATGCGGAAGAGCTGGAACGGATCTGCCGCCCCGACAATCAGGTCGTCGTCGGCGTAGTTGCGCGAGTTGAAGTCGAACGAGCCGAGCTTTCCGAGGCGCAGGAGCTGGGCGACGATGAACTCGATGTTCGTACCCGGGGCGTGGTGTCCCGTGTCCAGGCAGACCATGGCCCTGTTCCCGAGAGCGGCGACGTGGGCGTACGCAGTCCCCCAATCCGGTACGTCCATGTGGTAAAACGCCGGCTCGAAGAACTTGTACTCCAGCACCAGCCGCTGCTCGTCGCCCAGGGCTGCGTAGATCTCTGCCAACGACCCAGCGAGGAGGTCCTGGCGCGTGCGCAGGTCGGCCTGCCCGGCATAGTTGGAGCCGTCCGCGAGCCAGATCTTCAGATCCCGCGACCCGGTCTGCCCCATGATCTCGATGCAGTCCAGGTGGTGATCGACCGCCCGGCGGCGAACGGCCGGATCGACGTGGGTTAGCGACCCGAACTTGTACTCGTCGTCCTGGAACGTGTTTGAGTTGATCGTTCCGAGCTCGACGCCCAGGTCGTTCGCGAACTGCCGCAGCTCCGTGTAGTCGTCGACCTTGTCCCACGGGATGTGCAACGCCACAGCCGATGCCAGCCCTGTCAGCTCATTCACCTTCGCCGCGTCGGCGATCTTCTCCCACGGGTCCCGCGGCGTCCCTGGCGTCGAAAACACCTTGAACCGTGTCCCAGAGTTCCCATACGCCCACGACGGTACCTCGATAGAGAGGCGGTCAAGTGCAGAGGTAGTGTCAGAAAAGCGGCGCACGAAGGCACTCCTTAGTCATTGAACGCACCCGCGATGGTGGGAACCGGGCGGCGGGATGCTGCGATTTGCGAAGTCCAGAGCGGACCACAGGACGCGACCAATGCGGTCTTCGTCGATGGGGCGTAGCGACCCGGCCGACTGCCGAGCGGTGGCTACGCCTCGAGGCCTTGGGTGAAAATGGTGTTGCACTGCCGCTGCAAAGCGGCCTCGCCCCACATTGGGTGATGGGGGGCCGCATTGGAGCACACAATGTAGCCCCATGCATCGATCTCATTGGACTTTCTCGCGGCGATCCGGCAAAACTCTGCCCCGATCGGCCCTTCTTCATACCACGAGTGCAGCGGCGTATAGCCGACCCATCCCTCCGCAAAGACGAGAGGGATCCCACGGCTCGCGGCGAAGTCGGCGGCGACGTCGATCCACAAGTCAAGCTTGGTGAGCATCGCGTAGTGATGGTTCTGGAACCGCTCGTACAGGTACCGGTCGACCGCTTCCACATCACACCAGTCGTGCACGTAGATCTCGGGCTTTCCGACGATGGTGGCGCGCTTGCGCCACGCGTCCTCAGCCGGCGGCTGCCAGTCCACGTAGTCGGGTGCGCCCGACCGCAGGAGCGGCCTCACGACGGCGGTGGAGAACCGCGACTCGTCGCGGAGCTTGAACCTGGCAGTGAACTCGTCGAGAACCCCGTAGACATACGGATGGAACACGGCGACGTCGATGTTCTCGGGGATCCCGCGCATCACACCCGCGGGGACGCCCGCGTAGTTCACGGTGACCGCAATGCCGGGGTGCCGGTCGTGGAACAGGTCGAGCCCCGCGGTGAGTCGCTCTTTCAGATCGAGCACCGGATCCATGCCATTGGACAGCCCGCCCGTGGCAAACCCAGGCTGGACCTCGCCATCCGGGAGCGCGTTCGCAAGGAAACCGAACTGGACCTCGTTGTGCAACTCGACGAAGGCGATCCTGTCCGCCAGATCGCGTGAGGCCAGGAAATCGACCATGTCGGCGATGCAGCGAGCGAGCACGGCTGGCCTGTTGGACAGATCGACGGCCATTAGCTCGTCGAACCAGGATGCATCGCCGTAGAATGCTGAACTCTGCTGGTACTCCCAACTCGACACGATAACGAAGAAGCCATGCCGCTTCGCGGCCTCGAACAACGAGATCAGGTGGTCGCGCGCGTTCATCGTGACACGGTGCTTCACGTCATACCAGCGCACATTCTGCGCGTACTGGCCTCCCAGCGGTCCGAACGAGGCGGACTCGCCGCCATGGGACGTTCCGAAGAGAAGGAACGGCATCGCGCAGATCCGGATCGTGTTGTACCCGCGCTCGGCGGACTGCAGGAACGCCGCGTCTAGATCCTCGAACGGTTCCCCAGGCCCGGTCCGCGTGTACCAGGAAAAGTCCCACAAGGTGATCGTGAGCTTCTCGGGGATGTGTGAGGGGATCGGAACCGGCTGGTAGGACATGCTGATCTCCAGAAGGCAAGCGGCGGGAAGTGCTGCTGGTAGCGCTGGTCGCGTGAGGTGGTACCGGGGCGGACATCCGCTCATGGCGGATGTCCGCCCCGCCTCGCTGAACCCTTGTCGACTACTGCTTCAGATCGAAGCCTTGCGTCTCCGCGAAGGACTCAAGCCGCGTCTGCCAGGCAGCCATTCCGTCCATGATCGTGCCCTGGTCGATGAACGCCTGACCGACGGTGTCGGAGTAGATGGAGTTGGCGTAGACCTGGAAGGGCAGGAACTGCCAGCCGGGCAGAGCATTCGCAGCCGCGTCGCCGAGCACCTGGTTGATCTGCCGGTCGCCGAAGTACTCGACCTCGGCGTCACGCCAAGAGGACGCCTCAAGGTGTTCGACGGTGTCAGGGAAGATCCCGTCGTCCACGCGCGGCTGGACGCCCGCGCCGACACCCGCGAACTCAAGGAACCCGTATGCGAGGGCCTTGTTCTGCGAAGCGTCCATCATCGCGATCGTGGAGCCCCCGTGGTGACCAGTGCCAGTGCCACCAGCCTCGAACTGCGGAAGAGGCGCCACCCGCCACTCGCCCTCACCAGCAGGCACGGAGCCGATCAGGTTCCCCGGCATCCACGCGCCCATCGGCAAGAAGGCAATGGTGCCGTCGCCAAGGGCACGGAACCACTCGTCGGTCCAGTTGAGGATAGGGAACGACATGCCCTCGTCGTGGAGGGTCTGCCACACCTCGGCGACGCGGGCGACGCCGGGGTCATCAGTCAGGTTGATCCCGACCGTTGTGCCATCGACAGAGAAGGGGTCGCCTCCAGCTGCCCAGATGAGCCCGAGCATCGAGCCGAAGTCCATCGCGCTCGACCCGATGTAGACGTCAGGGTTCTGCGCCCGCAGCATACGCATCGTCTCGATCATCTCGTCCCACGTCTCTGGGGAGCTGCGATGCCGTGCTCAGCGAGGACGTCCGCACGATAGAACAGCACCATGGGACCACCGCCGATTGGCATCCCGAAGATGCCGTCTCCGGTCGCCACCGCGTCCCACGAGGACGGTACGAAGCGGTCCTCAAGCTCGGCCGCGCCGAACGGGGTGAGGTCTGCGAGGTCACCAGTCATGTTGAACTGCTCGACTGCCATGTACTCGATTTGTGCGATGTCAGGTATACCCGAGCCCGCAGTGAGCGCATTCTGCAGCGCCGTGTAGTGGTCCGCACCGGAACCGACATTGACCAGTTCGACGTTCACCTGCGGGTACTCAGCGACGAACGCGTCCACCGTGGCCTGAAGCGTGGGCTCCCACGCCCAGATGAGCAGGTCACCCCCCTCCTCAAGAGCCGCCCGTACAGCATCGGCACCGACTTCCTGAGCAGCGTCGCCGCTTCCCCCGCCGCATGCGCCGAGCGTGAGCCCGAGTCCGAGTGCGGTCGTGGCTGCGACGCCGACGTGTGCGGCACGCCTGAGAATGTTTGTCATCGTTGACCTTTCGTGGTGTGCGGCATGAGCCGCGTATCGGATCGTGAGGTTGCTGTGAGAAGTTGCAGGGGTCAACCCTTGACCGCGCCGGCGGCCAGACCGTTCTGCCAGTAGCGCTGGAGCAGCAGGAAGGTGACCGCCAACGGGATGACAGTGAGCAGCGAACCCGTGAGCACAAGATGGAAGAGTGCTTGCCCGCCCGGAGTGAATGCCGCCTGATTCCAGTTGTTGAGCCCAAGCGTGAGCGGGAACCACTGGGGATCGCGTAACATGATCAGAGGAAGGAAGAAGTTGTTCCAGGTCGTGACGGTCGTAATGAGAATGACAGTGACCGTGCCCGGTGCGAGCAGTGGCAATCCCACCTTGAAGAAGGTGCGGAACTCCCCGGCACCGTCAATTCGAGCAGCCTCCATGAGTTCCGTCGGAATTGCCTCGCTAGCAAAGGTCCACATGAGATACAGCGCGAACGGCGAGATGAGCGATGGGATGATCACCGCCCAAGGCGTGTTGGTGAAGCCGAGTCGGCTGAAAAGCAGGAAGGTTGGTACTGCGAGGGCAGTGCCTGGCACGGCGACAGCGCCGATGACTATGGCGAAGACCGCGCGCTTGCCGGGGAAGTCGAACTTTGCCAGGGCGTAGCCGCCCAGCAGCGCAAGCAGAGTCGCGCCCCCTGCTCCCACGACCACATACAGGAGCGTGTTCGCAAACCATCGCAGGAACACACCGTCTTGGTGCGTCAGGACGAGCCGGATGTTGTCCCACAGTGCGAAATCCCCAGCGAACCACAGTCCGAACGATGTCTGGAGACCCTCGAGTGTCTTGGTCGAGCTGAAGACGAGCCAGGCCAGGGGCACCAGCGTGTAGAGCGCCATCAAAGCCATCAGGATGGTGCGGACGATCGACTTCTTCGGCTTCTTGTCGGGTCGAAGCAACCCTGGCCGAAGCGTGATGGGACCGGGCCGACCGGTTCGGCGCCCGTCGGACTCGGTGCCATTCGACGGAACGGCAGTGGATGCGAGCCTGGCCATCACACGTCCTTTCGCGTGCCGCGAAGCTGCACCACGTAGGCGATCACCATGGTGATCAGGCCCATGATGATGGCGATCGCAGCGGCATAATTGACCTGCTGCCCGGCAAAGGACAGGTTGAATGCGAACATGTTCGGGGTATAGTGTGACGTGATTCGCTGCGGAGTCAACGCCTGGAGAATCTGGGGTTCGTTGAACAGTTGGAAACTACCGATGATTGAGAAGATCGTGGCGATCACCATCGCGCCGCGAAGAGCCGGTATCTTGATCTTGCGAATGATCTGAAACTGAGTGGCGCCGTCGATTGCTGCCGCCTCGTACAACGAGGTGTCCACAACCTTGAGCGCGGAGTAGAAAATGAGCATGGAATATCCGACCCATTGCCAGGTCACAATGTTTCCGATCGCAGGCAGAAGGAGACTCGAATTCAGAGGATCGAGGTTCCAGCCGAACAGGTCGTTCAGGTTTCCAGTCAACCCAAACCGAGTTCCATAGAGGAACCCCCACATGAGCGCGGAGACCACACCGGGCACTGCGTACGGCATGAAGATCGAGATCCGGAAGAAGCTCTTTCCGTACAGGCGCCCCGAGTCGAGAGCGAGCGCTGCGAGGAGCGCGAGGACGAACATGACCGGGACTTGGACGGCCAGGAACAGTCCTACCCGGACTGCGCCCTCCCAGAATCGAGGGTCCTGCAGGGCGCGAACGTAATTGTCGAGCCCCACGAACTGCGTTCCGCCGACGAACTGCGTGCGGTGGACGCTGAGCCAGAGTGAGTACGCAATGGGGGCCAGGAAGACAAGTGTGAAGACAGCCATGAAAGGGCCGATGAAGGCCCACCCAGCCCATCGCCGACGGCGCCCGTTGCCCGCCTCCACCGTTCGCGGGGCCCGTTCGCCGACACTCGCGGCGCTCGTCACTGCTGCCACATGCCACCTCCTTGTAGCCCGTCCGGCTCCGGTGCCGGATGGAGCGAGCCTTCCCCGGCCTTGTGGCCGGGCTGGCTGGCAACGGAGGGCTCCGGACCTTCTTGAAGCGCTCCAACGCCTGGGTCAAGCATCACGGATTGAAGCGCTGCAATCAAGTGCTGGCGCATAGTGAGCGTCGGCCGGTTGACGCTTGTCCGCGAACTGGTCGGCCACGGGCGGCTCTAGAAGGCCTCTGGCGCGCCAGACCCCAGCGATGCTTCTGGTGGTTCGCCTTCGAAGGCATCACCTGGGCCGATGGCCCGCTCGTTGCGGCCGGCGCCATGCCCGGGACCTCTGAGCGACGGCGCGGGCTGTCGGTTGGGCTGCCATCGGGCGTCACGCATCAGGTTGAAGCGCTGCATCGATAGGGTGGAGACATGACGGTTGCCGACATGCGGGCGGGGACGCCCTGATGCAAGCGCGAGCATCGATCACGGATGTTGCCCGACTCGCGGGCGTCTCGACGGGCACTGTCTCGAACGTGCTCAACCACGCAGACCGGGTCCGACCCGCGACGCTCGCGAAGGTTACCCGGGCAATCGAGGCACTCGACTATCAGCCAAACGCAAATGCGCGAACGCTAGCTGCGGGGTCGAGCCGACTGACCGGCCTGATTCTGCCCGATCTCGGCAACTCGTTCTTCGTCGACGTGGCCCGTGGCGCCGAGGCGGCGGCCGAGGAGGCAGGGCACGTGCTGATGATTGCCCACAGCGACGGGCGGCTCGAGCGTGAGCAGCGCTACTTGAAGGCGTTCGACGAGGAACGAGCATCTGGTGTGCTTCTCGGACTCAACGATGACGACCACTTCACGGCGTTGCTCGGCAGTCTTGGGCGCAGACTGCCAACAGTCTCGGTGAACTTGTCGGTACCATCGGCGCTCAGTTGCTCGGTCTCAGCAGACAACGAGCACGGCGCTTACCTGGCAACCTGTCACCTCGCAGGTCTTGGCCGCCAGCGCCTAGCGTTTGTGGGCGGACCACTCGGGTTGCGTCCGATCCGACATCGAGCAGCCGGGTTCGATCGCGCAGTGAAGGAGCACGCGATCGAACACGTTCGAACCGTTGACCCCGCAGGCGTGAGCCGTGCCGACGGCTGGTCTGCAGGCCAGGAACTCGCCGACGACGCCAGAGCCGGAAGGATCGATGGCATCGTTGCATCGACAGACCTCCTTGCGGTGGGCGTGGTGCAAGCCCTCCAAATGGCAGGCGTCGCAATCCCAGGCGATATTGCGATCGTCGGCTACGACAACAATCAAGCGACCTGGAACAGCCCGGTCGCGATTACTACCGTTCAGCAACCGGGAGAGGCGATCGGCCGCGTCGCGATGCGTCTACTGCTCAAGGAGATCGCGGACGGTTCCACCCACGCCCACGAGACCGCGATCCTCGAACCGACGCTCGTCGTGCGGGCGAGCACCGTCGGCTGACGGCTCATGACCCTCCGTGTTCACGGCGTCGGTACTCGGTCGGACTCAGCGCATGGTGCTTGCGGAAGTGTCGCGAGAAGTACAACGCGTCGCCGTACCCGCTGTCCTGGGCGATCTCGCTCACAGACAGCCCTGTCGTGTCGAGGAGTCGACGCGCTCGGGCCATGCGGAGCTCCGTGTGGTAGGCAAGCACCCCTCCGCCGGTCGCCTCGCCGAAGAGCGCCGTCAGGTGCGATGGCGACACACCAACCATCGCCGCCAGTTCGCTCACGCGGACGCGGGACTCGACGCGCGCCTCGAGGTACGCCATGGCCCGCTGGAGCGGTGATCCTGGCGGTGGCAGGATCCTGTCAACCGCAAGTTGCGCCAGAAGCTTCCAGACGGCGCCAGAGGCAGCGATGAGCGTCGCGGCCGATGCTCCCCGTTCGAGTGATGTCACGGCCTCGTCGATGAGTGCCACGGCACGCTCAACCACACGAATCTCAAAGGTGGGCCGGTGAGCCCTCGGGCCGATGGCACTGACCAGTTCGCCCGCGTCCTTTCCTGCCGCGTGTACCCACCATATCGCCCACGGATCCTCGGCGCCTGAACCGTACTCATGCGGGATCGTCGCAGGTATTACTAGCGCTTGACCGGATCCCACCGGGTGCCGACGCTCGCCGAAGCGAACCCATCCACGTCCGGAGGTACACAGGATTGCGACGTGTTCACCGATGCCCTCTGGACGGGCCACGAGATGATCCGGTGCCTGAGGGAAGTACCCCGCATCGGTGACAACGAGTCGTCGAGTGATCGGCTGTTGCAGGGCCGCCTCCACCAGAGGGCGGGGCACCGCGACGAGGCGCTGCTCAGGAAAGCCGTCACGGATCGGCATGGACCGATTGTCGCGCAAGAATCATCGGATCGTCCATGCTTGACGTCGGTTGTCCATAGCCGAGACATGCACCAATCCTGTCCTATGGCGGCATGAACCACGATGCTCAGCTCAACCTCCCGGCCGTCCCGGAGAGCCTCGCCGCCCGCATTGCCGCCGGTGGCGCCGTGGCGTGGTCGCAGCCCGTCACGATGAGGACGTACGAGGCGGGCGCGCCTGACGAGTACCCCCTCTTTGTCAACCGTCGCGTGTACCAGGGCTCCAGCGGACGGATCTACCCGGTGCCGTTCGTCGACCACGTCGAGGAGGTCCCGGTGGACCGTCAGTGGCGGGCCATCCACCTGGAGAATCGGTGGGTGCGCCTGATGGTGCTGCCCGAGTTGGGCGGACGCATCCACGTCGGCTACGACAAGAGCGCCGACTACGACTTCTTCTACCGCAACAGTGTCATCAAGCCCGCGCTGGTTGGCCTCGGGGGCCCCTGGATCTCCGGCGGAGTCGAGTTCAACTGGCCACAGCACCACCGCCCGGCCACCTACCTGCCGGTCGAGACGCAGATCGAGGAGCACGAGGACGGTTCCGTGACGGTCTGGTGCTCGGACCACGACCCGTTCGCTCGTATGAGGGGTACGCACGGTGTGCGCCTGCACCCTGACCGCGCCGTCGTGGAGGTCGTGGTGCGCCTGCACAACCGGACGTCCGAGGCGCAGACTTTCCTGTGGTGGGCGAACGTCGCGGCCCGTGTGCACGACGACTATCAGGCGTTCTTCCCGACCGACGTCGACTATGTCGCGGACCACGCCCGTCGCGCGATCACCGCCTACCCGAAGGCCGACCGCCCGTACTACGGCTACGACTATCCGGCTCACCACGAGACCGGCGGAGACCGTCTCGACTTCTACAAGAACGTCAAGGTGCCGACGTCGTACATGGTGTGCGACACCCAAGACGACTTCTTCGGCGGCTACGACCACGCCGCGCAGGCTGGCTTCGTGCACGTCGCGGACCGCCACATCGCCCCGGGCAAGAAGATGTGGACGTGGGGGGACGCGGCGTTCGGCCACGCATGGGATCGCCAGCTCACCGACTCCGACGGCCCGTACATCGAGCTCATGGCCGGGGTCTACACAGACAACCAACCCGACTTCACGTGGCTTGAGCCCGGCGAGACCAAGACCTTCACGCAGTCGTGGTTCCCGATCCAGAAGATCGGCGTCGCTCACCAGGCCAACGCGGAGGCCGCGGTCAACCTTGAGGTGACCGGTCACCACCTTCAGGCCGGTGTCGCGGTCTCGCGCCCGCGCCCAAGCGCCGTTGTGCGCATCACGGTCCGCGGCAAGGCCATCTGCGAGCAGCAGGTCAACCTCGCCCCCGATGCGCCGTTCACATGGTCGACGCTGCTTACCGACGACGCCGCCCCGACTGATGCGCGCATCATCGTCGAGCACGACGGTACGACGGTCATCGACTGGGCGCCGCGCCCGCGCACCGAGAGTGCCGAACCGTGGCAAGCCGTCCCGCCACCGCAGCCGGCCGAGATCGAGAGCGTCGACGAGCTCTACCTCACGGGTCTGCACCTGACCCAGTACCGCCACCCCACGCGCTCCCCTATCCCGTACTGGGAAGAAGGCCTGCGCCGCGACCCGGGCGACGCCCGCTGCAACCTCGCCCTGGGCACCGAGCGGTTCCACCGCGGCCTGTACTCGGAGGCCGAGGCGTACTTGCGCCGCGCCCTGGCCCGCCTCACGAGGTACAACGCGCAGCCGCGCGACGGCGAGACGTCGTACCTGCTGGGCCTGACGCTGCTGCGCCTGGGCAACACCGACGCCGCGGTCGACGCGCTCGCCAAGGCCGCGTGGAACCGTGCCTGGGTGGCACCCGCCGCCGTCGAGCGAGCCCGCATCGCTGCCCGCACCGGGCACTTCGGCGAGGCCCTGCGCCTCTCGATCGAGGCGCTCTCCTGCGGCCCTGACGACAACCGCGCCCGTGCCCTGCAGATCGTCGCGCTGCGCCGCCTCGGCCGACCGACCGAGGCCGACGACGTCATCGCGACGGCACTGGCCGCGAGCCCGCTCGACCACACGGTGTGCGCCCTGCGTGACGGCATCTGCGCGCTCTCCGGACTCGACGGCCGCACCGTCATCGACGTCGCGCTCGACCTATCCCGGGCCGGCGACGACGACGGGGCCCTTGAGGCGCTCGAACTTGCCGCACGCATCGCCCCCACGCCCGCGGGCGAGTTCCGCCCACTGGCGCACTACCACCGTGCGGCGATCCTGGACCGCCTCGGCCGCACGCAGGAGGCCGTCGCCGCTCGCTTGATCGCGCAGGACACCCCGGACACGCTGTGCTTCCCGGCCGGACTCGACGACCAGCACGTCCTGGAGTCCGCGCTCAGCGCCGATCCCACCAACCGGCAGGTCCGCTGCCTGCTCGCGATGCTCTACTTCGACGCCCAACGCGGCGACGAGGCGCTCGACCTGTGGGAGTCGGCAATCGCCGACGGCGAAACCGGCACCGTCGCACTGCGCAACGCCGCCATCGCCACCTACAGCGTGAAGGCCGACCCTGCCGGTGCACTGGCCCTCTACGAGCGGGCCCTCGCAGTGCGCCCGGATGCGCGGCTCGTCTACGAACACGACCAACTGTGCGCCCGCGCAGGGGTCTCAGTGGTTGGTCGGGTTGCGAACCTCGACGCGCGTCGCGACCTCGTGCTGCGGCGCGACGACGCGACGGTGACATACTGCAACCTGCTCATTTACGTCCAGCGCCTCGACGACGCCGCCACGATCCTGGACACCCGCCGATTCGCACCGTTCGAAGGTGGTGAGGGTCAGGTCCTCGCCGTCTGGGAGCGCCTCAACCTCGCACTCTCCCGAACGTCTGAGCAAGAGGGCGATCTGCCCGGCGCAATCAAGGCAGTGCACGACGCGATTGCCGTCCCGGAGCACCTCGGTGAGACCCGACACCCGCTGGCGGACACGACCGAGATCTATACCCGGCTTGCGACGCTCCTCGACCAGTCCGGGCGCCACGACGAAGCGACCGCCGCTCGCACCCAGGTGCGCGGCCACGCCATCGTCACTCCCGTCCTCGACGACGGGTCGGTCGACTACTTCGCCACGTCACTGCCCGACCTGTTGCTCTTCCCGCCGCTCGACTGAGCGGCCCGCCGGGTCGGCGCACTCTGATCGTCGGCGGACCGTGACCACCACGATCCGCCGACGCTCAGCCGCACCCGAGCGCCACCGCGCCGCCCGACACCGCATACCGCCTGAACACGACCAGGAGACCTGATGCAGCACGAACTGACCTGGGTGCCCGCCTGGGCGCCTGCCGAGGGCGCCGACCGTGCGCGGGCCCTGTTCGCACGCACCTTCGGACACGAGGGGCCCGCCGCCGGGGCGTGGTCGGCTCCGGGGCGGGTGAACTGGATCGGTGAGCACACCGACTACAACGCTGGGCTGTGCCTGCCGATCGCTCTGCCACATCGCACGTTTGTGGCGTTGCGCCCGCGAGCGGACGATCTGGTTCGTCTGGTCTCGGCGAACACGGACGAGCCGTGGGAGGCTGACCTGCGTGATGTCGCCCCGGGCGCGGTGCGGGGCTGGGGCGTGTACGTCGCGGGGGCGGCTTGGGCGCTGCGCCGGGCCGGGCACAACGTCGGCGGGTTCGACGCGGCCGTCGACTCGTGTGTGCCATTCGGCGCATCGCTCTCCAGTTCGGCAGCGCTTGAGTCGGCGGTCGCCGTCGCCCTCGACGACGTCTACGGGCTGGGCCTAGCGAGCTCACCCGACGGGGTCACGACCTTAGTGGCGGCGTGCGTGCGTGCCGAGAACGAGATCGCCGGGGCGCCCACGGGTGGGCTCGACCAGAGCGTCGTCGACAGCTCCCGGACCGGGCAAGCCCTGCTGCTCGACTTCTCGATCGATTTGGCCCGCCCCGAGTCCGCAACCCCTGTGGCGTTCAGCCTGACCGCGGCCGGGCTGAGCCTGCTGGTGATCGACACCCGCGCCCCGCACCGGCTGGTCGACGGCCAGTACGCCGAACGCCGCGCCTCGTGCGAACGGGCCGCACAACTCTTCGGTGTGGCTGCCCTGCGCGAGATCACCCCGGACGCCCTGGACGACGCCCTGACCGGGCTGACAGCGCAAGACCCGGCCGGGACACTGGGCAGGCGGGTGCGGCACGTCGTCACCGAGACCGCGCGCACCGCGCGGTTCGTCGACCTGGAGCGCGCGGGCCGCTATGACGAGGCGGGGGCCCTCATGGACGCCTCCCACGCATCGCTGCGCGACGACTACCAGGTCACCGTGCGCGAGACCGACCTCGCGGTCACCGCAAGCCGCGCCGCGGGGGCGATCGGCGCGCGCATGACGGACGGCGGGTTCGGCGGGTCGACCATCGCCCTGGTCCCGACCGGTGAGATCGACGTGGTCGCCGTCGCCACCGCGTTCGCCGATGCCGGGCTGACCGCCCCCGCATTCCTCACCGCACCGGCATCGGCTCCCGCCGGCCGCGACGCCTGACCACCGGCCCACCTTGACGACCACTGGAGGAACACATATGAGTGCCATCGGCCTCGTGCAGGCGCGGGAGAAGATGCGGGGTGCGGGCGTGGCGCCCGCGGCCGTGGAGACCTTCACGAGGTTCTACCGGCTGCTGGAGTCCGGCGTCTCGGGCCTCATCCGGGAAGAGGACGTCGAACCGCTGCCACAGCTCGCCCGCGCGGACGAGCTTGAGCCGTCCGACGGCGAAGCCGCCGCACTGGACCGGACGGCGATCATCAAGCTCAACGGCGGCCTGGGCACCTCGATGGGAATGGACAAGGCGAAGTCGCTGCTGCCGGTGCGCCGCACCGCCGAGGGCGAGGATCTGACGTTCCTCGACATCATCGTCGGGCAAGTGCGCGCGGCACGGGCGGCGACGGGTGCCCGGCTACCGCTGGTGTTCATGAACTCGTTCCGCACGCAGGCAGACACGCTCGCGCTGCTGGGCCGGTATGACGACGTTGCGATGGACGGGTTGCCGCTCGACTTCCTGCAGAACCGGGAGCCCAAGCTGCGGGCAGACGACCTGACGCCGGTGGAGTGGCCCTCGGACCCGGATCTCGAGTGGTGCCCACCGGGGCACGGTGACCTGTACCCCGCACTGCACGCCGCAGGTGTGGTCCGTGCGCTGCTGGATGCGGGGTTCCGGTATGCGTCGGTGTCGAACTCGGACAACCTGGGCGCGGCCCCGGAAGCGCGGATCGCGGGGTGGTTCGCGGCGTCGGGCGCCCCGTACGCCGCCGAGATGTGCCTCAAGACGCCTGCGGACGTCAAGGGCGGCCAGCTCGTGGTGCGCAAGGCCGACGGGCGGATCGTGCAGCGGGAGACCGCGCAGACCCACCCCGACGATCTCACCGTCGGCCTGGACCCGACGCGGCACCGGTACTTCCACACCAACAACCTGTGGTTCGACCTGGAGGTGCTGGCCGCCGAGCTGGACCGCACGGGAGGGGTCCTCGAACTGCCGCTGATCCGTAACGACAAGACTGTTGACCCCGCCGACCCCGCCTCGACGAAGGTAGTCCAGATCGAGTCCGCCATGGGTGCCGCCGTCGCGGTCTTCGAGGGGGCCACCGCGATCGAGGTCGGCCGGGATCGGTTCCTCCCCGTCAAGACGACCAACGACCTGCTCGTGCTCCGCTCGGACGTGTACGAGCTCACCGACGACTACCGGGTCGTCGCGCAGGTCCCCGCACCCCTGGTGTCGCTGAGCGCACCGTACAAGACCATCTCCGGGTTCGACTCCCGTTTCCCGGCCGAGCCCCCTTCCCTGCGCGGAGCGACCTCCCTGACCGTTCAGGGGGACTGGAACTTCGGCGCCAGGGTGCGCGTGCTCGGCGACGCCCGCCTGCCCGACCCCGACGAGGCGCTCGTCTCTCTCGACATCGCACCCACCGATGCCACCGGTGCCGTCCCCGACCACTCCACCATCGACGCCTCCGGCATCCGGTCCTGACCGCCAGCAGAAGGCAGTCATCCCTCATACGAGTCCTCGTCTCCGGTGGAGCGAACTACATCGGCTCCCGCATCGTCGTCGCGCTCACCGGGGCCGGGCCCGACGTTGTCGTCGCCGACAGCTGGTCCAGCGCCAACCGTCGGTCGTCCCCCGGCTCGGAGAACTCAGGTCAGGCGGCACGCGACGACGAATGCGAAGGCGGAGTCCGCGCTCAAGGTCCATCAGGAGCCCACCACGACGACGGCTGGCTACCGGGCGGACATGACCGTTACCGAAGCGGCTGCCCTCTGGCTCAAGCGCGTCGACGTCGGCGGTGGACGGCTCGCAGGTCGCAGACCTGACCGCTCCCGTGAGGTGAACGCAGTCAGCATCGCGGAGGCATGGCTACAGGTGGCCGCAGACGGCGCGGGCTGCAGCGCAGCCAAGACCGCCCGGAGCGTCCTGTCATCGATCATGGGCGAGGCTCCGCGGGACCGAACCGTGGCCATGAGCGCGATCCGCTCGACCCGGTTCGCGAAGGCTCAAGCGAAGAAGGCGACGACGGCCAAGACCAGTGCCATCTGACGCGGCGAGAAGGCGGAGACGTTCAAGGCCGAAGCTCGAGACACGCCCCGCGCGTGCTCCCGCAAGGAGCGCGACGCCATCGTTGCAGCGGCGGACGGTAGCGAGCGAGCGAGCGAAGCGTCACGACGTGGCCGACCTGGTGGCGTTCATGGCGGACACGGGCACCCGGTCAGCAAGGCTCTGGCGGTGCGGTGGGAGGACGTGAACCTCGACGCCGGAACCGCGTTCGTCGCGGGCACCAAGTCCAGCAACGGTGAGCGCACGGCGCCGCTTCCCGGCGGCTACAGCACAACCGCCACCGCCGAAGAAGGGCTGTGGGCACGCAAAGGCTGGGTTGGACGCTCGAACTGACCCGCGACACGCCCGGCGCAGACACACTTTCTGGCCGCTAGCCCGTAGGCGGCCAGAGGGAGCCTGACAAGGCAAAACGAAGGCCCCCGACCTGCAAACCTGCAGGTCGGGGGCCTTCTTTCGTAGCGGGGGCAGGATTTGAACCTGCGACCTCTGGGTTATGAGCCCAGCGAGCTACCGAGCTGCTCCACCCCGCGTCGACTCCGTGAACACTACGCCACACCCCCGGGAACGACCAAATCCGTTCCCGGGGGTGGGCGCGATCCGCGGCCTCGCTCGGCCTCGCGGTGTCTCAGCTGCCTGCCGCGCCGCCACCCAGTGCCTCGTCTGCGGCGAGCGCCCGCTCAAGTGCCGCCTGGAGCCGTGTCTGGGCCTCCCCGTAGGCCGCGAAGTCCCCCTTCTGGAGGGCGGCCTGCCCGTCCTGGAGGGCCTGGTTGGCGTCCTGCAGCGCCTGGTTGAGCTGGGTTCGCGTGTCGCCGGTCGCGGGCGGTGGTGTCTCGCCGTCCGACGGCGGTGTGACGGGCGGCTGCTCGTCGGTCGGTGGCGCGACCGGAGCCTGGTCGGTCGCCTCGCCGTCGGCATCGCCGGCGGCGGCTCCCGAGTCGCCCTGGAACACTTGGTCGAGCGCCTGGTCGAGCGTGTCGGCGAACCCGATCGAGTCGCCGAACGCCACGAGAACCTTGCGCAGCAGCGGGAACTGCGTGCCGGTCGCCGACTGGATGTAGACGGGTTGCACGTACAGCAGGCCACCGCCGATGGGCAGCGTCAGCTGGTTGCCGCGTCTGATGGTCGACGACCCGATCTCGAGCACGTTGAGCTGTGTGGAGATCGTGGTGTTGGTGTTGAAGTTGGTCTGCACCTGTCCGGGGCCGGGCACGGTGTTGTCGCGTGGCATCGCCAGCAGCCTGAGCTTGCCGTAGCCGTCGGCTCTCTGGCCCTGGGTCGATCCCGCCTCGGCGTCCACGGCCAGGAACCCGGTGAGGATCTGCCGGTCGGACGTGCCTCCGGGGATGAACAGGCTGGTCAGCGAGAACGCGGCCGCGTCCTGACCCGGCATCTGCAGGGTGAGGTAGTACGGCGGCTGGAGGGGCGCCGCGGTCGTGGTGCTGCTCGCCGTCGGGTCCTGCGGGCTCTGCCAGAAGTCCTGGCCCGAGAAGAACTGGCCGGCGTCCGTGACGTGGTAGCGCTGGAGCAGCGTGCGCTGCACCTTGAACAGGTCCTCGGGGTAGCGCAGGTGGCTCATCAGGTCGCCTGAGATCGCGGACATCGGCTCGACCGCGCCGGGGTACACCTTCTCCCATGCCTGGAGCACCGGGTCGTTCGGCTCCCACGCGTAGAGGGTCACCGTGCCGTCGTAGGCGTCGACGGTCGCCTTGACCGAGTTGCGGATGTAGTTGACGCTCTGCGGGAGCTGGAGCGCCACCCCTTGGGCCTGGCCTGCGGTCGTCAGCGAGTCGGCGATGGACTCGCTGAGCGGCGTCGACGTCGAGTACGGGTAGGCGTTCGACGTCGTGTACGCGTCGACGATCCACTTGACCCTGCCGTCGACGACGGCGGGGTACACGCGGTTGTCGAGCGTCAGCCAGGGTGCGACCTTGGACACCCGCTCCTGCGGGTTGCGGTCGTAGAGGATCTGCGAGTCACCGGTGACCCGGTCGGAGAACAGGATCTCCTGCGATCCGAACTTGACCGCGTACAGCAGCTTCGACCACATCGACCCGATGCTCGGCCCGGCGGTGACGTCGCCGGTCGGGAAGGCGGTGTTGACCTGGCCGCCACCCTGCTCGTCGTCCGCCTGGTAGTCGAGCTCCCACGGCGTGGTGCCCTCGGGTGCACCCACGATGGAGTACGACTGCGTCTGGGGGCTGAAGTAGATGCGCGGCTCGTACTTCTGCGAGTCGGTCAGCGCACCCTGGGTGGGGATGCCGCCCTCGAAGAACGCGGGCCGCCCGTCCGGGCCGGTCTGGTTGCCGTAGGCGGCGACGACGCCGTACCCGTGCGTGTACACCGTGTGGTCGTTGACCCAGTTGCGCTGGGTGGCGCCCAGGCCGTCGAGGTTGAGCTCGCGCACCGCGATGACGGTGTCGCGCGACTCACCGTCGACGGTGTACCTGTCGACGGCGAGGTTGCCCGTGAAGTTGTAGTACTGCTTGTTCTGCTGAAGCTGGCGGAACGACGGGCTGACGATCTGCGGGTCGAGCAGGCGGATCGACGCCGTCGTCTCGGCGTCCTGCCGCAGCGCCCCGGCTTCGGCCGTCGTTTTCGCCTCGTACTGCTGTGTGTCGACGTCGTCGAGCCCGAACGCGGTGAGCGTGGCGTCGATGTTGCGCTGGATGTACGGGGTCTCCAGCTCCTGCGCGTTGGGGGTGACCTGGAACCGCTGGACCACCCACGGGTAGATGCCGCCGATCGCGATCGCGGACACGATCATCAGGGCTGCCCCGATCGCGGGCAGCCGCCAGTTCCCGCGGAACGCGGCGACGGCGAACGCGACGGCCACCAGTACGGCCACGCCGGCGAGGATCGCCTTGGAGGGCAGGACGGCGTGGACGTCGGCGTACGAGGCGCCGTCGAAGCGCCCGCCCGAGGCGGTCAGCAGGGAGTACCGGTCGAGCCAGTAGTTCGCCGCGATGAGCAGCATGAGCACGGCGGCGTTGACCGCAAGGTGGACGCGCGCCGCCGACGTCGTGCGCGACATGCCCTCGGGGACCGGCCCCAGCCGGAGCCCTCCGTACAGGTAGTGCGTCACCAGCGCGGCGATCCCGGACACGATGACGACGGCGAGCAGAAGGCTCAGCGCGAACCGCAGCGCGGGAAGCTGGAAGACGTAGAAGGAGAGGTCGATGTGGAACTGCGGGTCGCTCGTCCCGAACCGGACGGCGTTGATCGCCAGCAGCACGGTGCGCCACTGCGCCGCCGCCGCGACGCCCGCGAAGAAGCCGACGACGATCGGGGCCGCGATCATGACGACGCGGCGCAGCGGCTCGACGGCCTCGCGGTACTGGTCGAGCGTCGCCTGCTCGGGCGTCGACGGCGCGTAGACGGGCCTCGCCCGGTAGGCGGCGCGGAACGAGAAGGACAGCGCCCCGGCCATGAGGCCGAACCCGACGGCGAACAGGATCGCCCGCGCGATCCACTGCGTCCAGATCACCCGCCCGAAGTCGAGCGCCTGGAACCACATCACCTCGGTCCAGAACTGGGCCAGGAGCAGCACGGCCGCGATCACGACCGCGAGCACGACGACGGTGATGACGATCGGGCTCGGCCGGCGTCGCGCGGACGGCGATGGTCGGCGGGGTTGAGCGAACGACACGAGTACCTACCTCGGATGGGTCCGGGGCCGCGCGATGCGCACGGCCAACTGGGCTAACGTCCTCCGGTCGACCCAGGTTCCCACCCTTGGCGCCTGCGTGGTAGCACGGTCGGCGCTGCGAGCCTGTCACACATGCGCCGCGGCGGGTGCGGTCAGCACGTCGGCAGCGACGCTCCCTCGCCTGCCCCGATCGCGGTGATCGCGTGGCGCGCCTCGGCGAGCGTCGAGACCTGGACGACCCGCAAGCCGTCGGGCACCCTGCCGACGACCTCGCCACAGTTGCTCTCGGGCGCGAGGAACCAGTCGGCGCCGTCGCGCACCGCGCCGTGCATCTTCTGCTCGATGCCGCCGATCGGGCCGACGGCGCCGTCGACGTCGATCGTTCCCGTGCCCGCGACGACCTGGCCGTTGAGCTCGTCCTCGGGCGTGAGCCGGTCGATGATGGCGAGCGCGAACATCATGCCGGCGCTCGGCCCGCCGATGTCCTCGATCCGGATGGCGACGTCGATCGGGAAGTCGAAGGTCGAGGAGACGAGCACGCCGAGCGCCGCGCGCCGCCCTCCGTCGGGCGTCGTCCCGTCGGTCGTGGTGATGGTGAGGTCGGTGCGCGTGCCGTCGCGGTCCACGCCGAGCACGACGTCCGATCCGGGCGTGACGGCCGCGAGGTCGGAGAGCAGGTCGCCGTAGGTGGTGATGGCCGCGCCGTCGAGCGTCCGGATCACGTCGCCCTCGGCGACGATCCCTCGGCGGGCGAGCCGGCCGGAGCGCCGGCGATCGTCAGCTTCGCGGGCACGGTGTACCCCAGCTCGGTCAGGGCGGCGGCGGTCGCCGACTGCTGCGACGTCGTCATCTGCTGCTGGCCCTGCTGCTGTTGCTCCTGCTGCGTGATCCCCACCGGGAACACCGCCTCGGCCGGCAGGACCGCTCGCTGCGGCGAGGCCCACGCGGCCAGGACATCGGCCGCGAACACGTCGCTCACCGGCCCTCCGCCCACGGAGACCGTCGTCAGCCGCAGCTCGCCCGACGGCGGGTAGGTCGTCGCGCCCGAGATCTCGACGAGCGGTACGTCGTTCTGCTCCCCCAGAGTGTCCTCGGTCGGGCCCGGGCCGCGTACCACGAAGCCCGTGGGCAGCACGAGCGCGGCGGCGGCGAGCGCGGCGGTCGCCAGGAAGGAACCGGCCAGCAGTCGAGTGCGAGGTTCGGTCGACGTCACCGACCCATCATCCCCGCTCCCGCCGACACGACCCCTCCGGTGGCCCGAACTCCGCTCCGCTGTGGGCGAAAGGGGGAACCGGGAGAGCCTTCGCGTCGTCGTCGTGGTTACGGTGAACACGACCCGAGACGCGCTCGGGGCGGCACCCCCACGCACCGACGCACCGACGCACCCAGGAGTCCCCGATGACCCACTCCGACGACGCCGACGACCGCGAGCGCCAGCTGCGCGAGATGCTGAGCCAGCTCTTCGGCGAGCGCGCCGACGAGGTGCTGGAGCAGATGCGCGCGCAGGGGCTGGACCCCGCGGCGTTCGCCGGCGACGGTCCGCTGCCCGACGCGGCGGCCGTCCAGCAGGCGCTCGCCCAGGTGCAACGGCTGCTGTCGACGCCGGGCGACGGTCCGGTGAACACCGGTGTCGCCCACGACCTGGCACGCCAGGTCGCGGTCGCCGAGGGCGACCCGTCGCTCACGGCCGCCGACGCGAAGGCGGCGACCGACGCGCTGAGCGTCGCCGAGCTGTGGCTCGACGCGGCGACGACGCTCGCGCCGTCGGGCGGCCAGGCGCACGCCTGGAGCCGTTCGGAATGGGTCGAGGCGACGCTGCCGGCCTGGAGCCTGCTGGTCGCGCCCGTGGCGGCGTCGATGGCGGACGCGCTGGCCACCGTGCTGGGCGACCAGCTCGGCGACGACGTCGACGTGAGCCTGCGGCTGCCCGGTATGACGGGCCAGAGCGAGGTGCTCGGGCTGGAGCAGCTCGGCCTGGGTGGTCTCGAGCCGGCGCAGGTCCTGCGGCGGCTGGGGGCCGCGGCGTTCGGCATGCAGGTGGGTCAGGCCGCAGGCACGTTGTCGCGCGAGGTGTTCGGCGCGACCGACGTCGGGCTGCCGCTGCTGCCCGGTCCGGGGACGGCGCTGCTGCCCACGAACGTCGCCCAGTTCGCCGAGGGCCTCGACGCCCCGCTCGAGGAGGTGCGGCTGTTCCTCGCGGTGCGCGAGGCGGCCCACGCCCGCCTGTTCACGCACGTGCCGTGGGTGCGCGCGCACCTGCTCGGCCTGGTGGACCGGTACGCGCGCGGCATCACGATCGACCTCGACACGCTCGAGCAGCAGGTCCGCGACGTCGACCCGTCCGACCCGGACCAGCTCCGGCGCGCGCTCTCGGGCGGGGGCGTGTTCGGCGTGCAGCCGACGGCCGAGCAGAAGGCGACGCTGCTGCGGCTCGAGACGGCGTTGGCCCTGGTGGAGGGCTGGGTCGACGAGGTCGCCACGCAGGCGGCGCTGGCGCACCTGCCGCACGCGGTCCCGCTGCGGGAGATGGTGCGCCGACGGCGTGCGGCGGGCGGGCCGGCCGAGCAGACGTTCGCGTCGCTCGTGGGGCTGGAGCTGCGGCCGCGGCGCTCGCGCGATGCGGCCGCCCTGTTCGCGCACGTCTACACGGCGGGCGGGGTCGAGCGACGCGACGCCGTGTGGGACCACCCCGACCTGCTGCCGGGCCCGGGCGACCTGGACGACCCGGCGGGGTACCTCGCGCGGCGCGCGGCGCAGGCGATCGCCGACACCGAGCTCGACGCGGCGCTGGCCGACCTGCTGGGCGACGAGTGATCAGTCGTCCTGGACGAAGGTGACACCGTCCAGGAACCCGCGCGCGCGGTCGGTGCGGGGGTAGGCCTCCAGCAGGCGCCAGAACTCCGGGCCGTGCCCTGCGTGCAGCAGGTGGGCGAGCTCGTGCAGCAGCACGTAGTCGAGCACCCAGGACGGCATGCCCTGCACGCGCGTGGAGATGCGGATCGACCGGTCGACGAGCGTGCACGATCCCCAGCGGCGGCCCTGGTTGGTCGACCACCGCACGCTCGAGGGGTCCGCTCTGCCGTCGAGGTAACGCTCGGACAGCTCGCGTGCCCGGGCGATGAGCTCGCCGTCGCTCGGCCGGCGCCGGCGTTCCTTGCTCTCCAGGCGCGCCAGCATCTTGGCGACCCACTCCTGCTCCTGGGCGCGGGAGAACCGCGCCGGGATGGCGACGATGGTGCGGTCGCCCTCCCGGTAGGCGCTGACCGTCGCGGTCCGGCGCCGGCTGCGGCGGACCTCGACGGACGGCGGCGCGTCGTGGGGCACGCCCCGACCGTACCGAAATGTTCCCGTCCTGTGGTCATTCACACACCGCATCCGCACATTCGTGGCCTGTGGACGATTCCAGCCGCGCGCACGACGCACCTGGCACGCTGGCACCGTGACCACGGACCAGACTGACGCAGACCTGCCGCTGGCTCGGCTTCGGATGCGTACCGGCATGCCCGTGCTCGACCGTGGACAGGGCGAGGTGCAGCTCGGCACCGACCCGCGGTGGGCGCTGCGCCTGGCCGGCCTCGAGGCGGCCGAGGTGGCGTGGCTGCGCGAGCTCGCGACCCGGCGCCACACGTCGCCCGTCGCCGCGGCGGCACGGCTGGGCGTGGAACCGGAGCGGTGCGAGGCGATCGCCGCCGTGCTGAGCCGCGGCGGGTTCCTGCTGCCGGCCGATCCCGGGGGCACCGCGGCGGTACGCGCCGTCGGGAACGGTGCCGCCGACGCGCCCGCGCTGGGCGCGCTGCGGCCCGACGGGGCAGGTCGCGCGACGCTCGCCCGCCGGGCCCGGGCCGCCGTCGCGGTGACCGGCCCGGACGGCTCGGTGCCGTCGTCGCCGTCCAGCTCGCCACGGCCGGGGTCGGCACGATCATCGTCCCCGACGCCTCCCCCGTGCAGACGACCGACCTAGGACTGGGCGCCTACGTGGCCGACGACGTCGGGCGCCCGCGCCGCGACGCGATCGCCGACGCTGTCGCGCGCGTCGCCTCACGCACCCTGGTGCGGCCCGACGGCGTCGCCGACGTCGTCGTCCTGGTCGAGGCGCACGCGCCGATGCCCGCGCGCTACACGCGCCTGATGGGGAAGGGGTGGCGCACCTGACCGTGACCGTGCGCGAGGCCGATGTCGTCGTCGGACCGTTCGTGCTGCCGGGGGTCACGCCGTGCGCGCGGTGCGCCGACCTGCACCACGCCGACGAGGATCCGGCGTGGCCGGCGCTCGCCGCCCAGCTGCGGGCGGCTCCCCGCCGCCGCACGAGACGGCGCTCGCCGCAGGTGCGGCGGCGGTCGCGAGCGCTCAGGTGCTCGCGCACCTCGACGGGACGCGCCCGGCCGCGGCAGGGGCCCTCGTCGAGCTCGCGCTGCCGCAGGTGCTGCCGGTCGCGCGCCCGCTGCGCGCGCACCGGCGGTGCGGCTGCATGACCCTCAGCCGTGAATGAGGGTCATGCAGCCGCGGCCTCCGACTTGCGGGGCCGCCCGCGGCCCCGCTTGCGGGCCACGATCACGCCGTCGACGAAGACCTCGCCGCCCCACACGCCCCACGGCTCGGCGCGCTCGACGGCGCCCGCGAGACAGCCCGCGATCAGGGGGCAGGTGCGGCACAGGGCCTTGGCCTGTTCGACCTGGGCGGTGTGCTCGGCGAACCACAGCTCCGGGTCGTGCGTGCGGCAGGGCAGGACGCTCTGCATGACGGCGTCGAACGCCGCGTCGACGCCCGCGCTCTCGGCGACGGGCAGGGGTTGGTGGGGAGTCCAGGCGGCGGAACCTGGGGCCGTCTCCAGGTAACGCTCGTCCAGCAGGTGCGCGAGTCGCACGGTCTTCCTCCGTCAGGTGCTGAAAGCTGTCTGTGGCTCTTTCAGGACCTGCGGAACGGGCCGTTCTCATCGAGATCTCGTCGAGATCCGCTCAAGAGAGAACGAAGGCCGCGGGTCCTGGGAGGACTCCGCGGCCTGGATCCGGGCTAGGCCGGACTTCTCCCAGGAGCGGAGTCGGGTGCGGGGGCGAGGCGGTCGCCGTCGATCCAGGTGTGCGTGACGCCGGCGCGATCGTTGGCGCGGCGACGCAGGCGGATAGACAGACCCGTGCCCAGTGCATGCGTTGGCACGGCGAATGCCGCCATCGTCTTGTCGTTGGTCTCCACTGCTTCCACCTCCTTCGCGCGCTCGGGCGCTCGCCTCTCGGCGTGCGCCGCCTCCGTCAGGGACTCTCCGAGGATAGAGCGTCCGACGCCGAACGCCACCTCTTTTTCGGCTTTCTCATCGCGTCGTGTTTCCCGCGCCGCCCGCGCGTGCCACGACGGCCAGCACCGCGGCCCCGTAGCGGTCGATCTTGGCAGGTCCGATGCCATGAATCCGCGCCAGCTGCATCGTCGTCGACGGGCGAACCTCCGCGACCGCTGCCAGCACCGCGTCGCTGAGCACCGTGTAGGCGGGCTTGTCGATCTCGGCCGCGACCTGCCGCCGCCAGTCGCGCAGCGCCTCGAAGAGCGTCACGTCATGCTCGCCCGTCAGCAGGTCGCGGGCGCGGGTCCGCTCGGCCCCGGGCGACGGCCGCCGCCCGGCTCGGGCCACAGGCCGTCGAGGAACCGGGTGCGCTTGCGGGTCGCGCGGCCACCGGGCGTGCGCGAACGGGCGAACGACACCTCCAGGTGGACCCGCGCGCGCGTCACCCCGACGTACAGCAGGCGCCGCTCCTCGGCGACGGCCGCGTCCGTCTCCGCGAGCGAGATCGGCATGAGCCCCTCGCTCATCCCCGCGAGGAACACGGCGTCCCACTCCAGGCCCTTGGCCGCGTGCAGCGACGCGAGCGTCACGCCCTCGACCGTCGGGGCATGCTGCGCCGCCGCACGCTCCTCGAGCTCGGCGACCAGGCTGGCCACGGTGGCCTGGGCCCCCGGCCGGCTCGCACGCGCGAGATCGTCGGCGAGCGCGACCAGCGCCGCCATCGCGTCCCAGCGCTCGCGTGCGGCACCGCGCGCGGCCAGCGGGTCGGGCGACCAGCCGACCGACGTCAGGACGTCACGCACCTGCTCGGGCATCGGCTGGTCCGGGTCCGCCGACCGGGCCGCCCCACGCAGCAGCACGACGGCGTCGCGCACCTCCTTGCGCTGGAAGAACCGCTCGCCGCCGCGCACCTGGTAGCCGATCCCCGCGTCGGCCAGCGCGGCCTCGAACGCCTCCGACTGGGCGTTGGTGCGGTACAGGACCGCGATCTCGCTCGGGCGCGTCCCGGTCGCGATCAGCCGCCCCGCCTTCGCGGCGACACCCGCCGCCTCCGCGTCGTCGTCGTCATAGGCCACGAAGCTCACCGGCGGGCCCGGCGGGCGCTGCGCGCGCAGCTCCAGCGCGCCCGTCACGCGGCCGCGGCGCAGCACCTCGTTGGCGACGCCGACGACCTGCGGCGTCGAGCGGTAGTCGCGCACCAGGCGGACCTCCTGCGCGGCGGGGAACCGGCGACGGAACCCCAGCAGGTAACGCGGGGTGGCGCCCGCGAACGAGTAGATGGTCTGCGACGGGTCGCCCACGACGCACAGCTCGGTGCGGTCGCCCAGCCACTGGTCCAGCAGGAACTGCTGCAAGGGCGAGACGTCCTGGTACTCGTCGACCACGAAGTGCCGGTACTGGGCCCGCACCTCCTCGGCGATCGCACGGTTCTCGGCCAGGATGCCCGCGAGGATCTGCAGCACGTCCTCGAAGTCGATGACACCGCGCTCGGACTTGACGTCCTCGTACGCCGTCGCCAGCCGGGCCACCTGATGGTGGTCGAAGCCCGCCGGCGCTGGCCGGCCGTCCGCGAGCGCCCGGCGCTCGTAGTCCTCGGGGCCGACCAGGCTCACCTTGGCCCACTCGATCTCCGAGGCCAGGTCGCGCACGGCCACCCGGTCCACGCTCACGCCCACCAGCCGCGCGGCCTCAGCGACCAGCTGCGCCTTGTGCTCCACGATCCGGTTCGGCGCCCCGCCGATGACGCGCGGCCAGAAATACCCGAGCTGCCGCAGCGCCGCCGCGTGGAAGGTTCGTGCCTGCACGCCCGCCACGCCCAGCTCGCGCAGGCGGGTGCGCAGCTCCCCCGCCGCGCGCGCCGTGAAGGTCACGGCCAGCACCGCCGTCGGCTTGTAGACGCCGGCGCGCACGCCGTAGGCGATGCGGTGGGTGATCGCGCGCGTCTTGCCCGTGCCCGCGCCCGCGAGCACGACGACGGGCCCGTGCAGCGCCGTCGCGACCTCGCGCTGCTCGGGGTCGAGGGCGTCGAGGATCGCATCGGGAAGGTCGGGCGCACCAGGGACCGCCCCGGGAAGACCTGGGGCGCTGTCGGAGTTGGTCGAGGCGGACATCGCTGCGATTCTTGCAGCCGCATCCGACACCACCACCGACCCCGACGGAGGACACATGACCGGCGCCACCCCGACACTGCCCGACCCCGGCACCATCACGATGTACTCGACCACCTGGTGCGGGTACTGCCGCCGCCTGCGCACCCAGCTCGACTCTGTCGGCATCGGTTACACCGTGATCGACATCGAGGAGCGGCCCGAGACGGCGGCGTTCGTCGAGCAGGTCAACGGAGGCAACCGCACCGTGCCCACCGTCGTCTACCCGGACGGCACCGCGGCGACCAACCCGTCGCTCGCCGACGTCAAGAAGGCGCTCGCGTCGTAACCACGGTCGTCGGCCCGCGCAGGTCGTGGAGCACGGTCGGCCGTCACCCAGAACGTGGCCCGGCGAGACCCCAGGCCCAGGTCGGCGCGGGCCGGTGCGTGACATCGCGCCCGGCGTCGCGACGCCGCGCACCACGGCGTCCGGCGCCGAGGTGTCTCCCGGCCACGCACGCACCGGGCCTGTCACGCACCGGGCCTGTCACGCACCGACCGGTCACGCACCGACCGGTCACGCACCGGGCAGGGACGCCCCGAACCACTCCTCGATGAGCGCCCGCGCGATCGACAGGCGCGTCGGCAGCACGACCTCTCCCGTCCGCACCCGCTCCGACAGTTCCGCGCGCGTGAACCAGCGCGCCTGGGTGAGCTCGACGCCGTCCGGAGCCGGGTCGGCTGCCGTCCCCGCGACCCGCGCCCGGAAGCCGAGCATGAGCGACGCCGGGAACGGCCACGCCTGCGAACCGCGGTAGACGACGTCGTCGCGCCCGTCGCAGACGCTCAGCCCGACCTCCTCGGCGACCTCGCGGCGCACCGCCTGTTCCAGGCTCTCGCCCGGCTCGACGAACCCGGCCAGCGTCGAGAACCTGTGCGCCGGCCAGTGCGCCGCGTGCCCCAGGAGGAGTCGCTCGTCGTCGTCGACGACCGCCATGATCACAGCGGGGTCGGTGCGCGGGTACAGCTCGCGGTCCTCGACCGGGCACCAGCGCACCCAGCCCGCGGCGCGCACCTGGGCGGGCGCACCGCAGCGCGGGCAGAACGCGTGCACCGCATGCCAGTTCGCGAGCGCGACGGCCTCGGTGGCCAGCCCCTGCTCCAGGTCGTCGAGATGGTCGAGGTCGCGCAAGGTCGCCCATCCGGGTACGACGTCGAGCGTGGCGAGCGCCGCGTCCGTCTGCGGGAGTGCGAGCGCGACGTACGCGACGCCGTCGTGCTCACCGAGGTAGAGCCACAGGGGCGGCTCCTGCTCGCGGGGGGTGTCACGGGCGACGTCCGCCGGGTCGTCGGCGGCGTCCGGCCGCGGGGGCGGCGTCGGCGCCGGGTCCGCGGGCGCCGGCAGTCCCGCCGGGCCACGCCACGCGAGCCTCGCCCGGCCACCGGCGTCTGCGACCGAGAGGCGGTCGCCGTGCACCAGGAGCACGCGGGTCGCCGCGTCGGCGTACAGGCTGGGCAGCAGGCCGGCGCGGTCACGACGCTCGGCCGCACGGTCGTGGCGGGCGCGAGCGAGCGGCAGGTCGAGCGCGGCGACGACGGGCACAGGGCTGGCAGGCACAGGGCTGGCAGGCACAGGGACGGCAGGCACAGGGACGGCAGGCACAGGGACAGCAGGGACGGCAGGCACAGGGACGGCGGGCACGGTTCGACCGTAGCCGCTGCCCCCGTGGCCCGGAAGCGCCGTCATGCCCGCTCCGGGCACCGCGTCGGCGGTCGGCACACGCTGCCCGGAGCGGCCCGCCCGGGCGGGCGCGCCGCGCGAACGCCACGACTCGGGCGGCGCATCCTTCGACACGCCCACGGGATCACTGACCGTGCTGCGACCGCGACTACGGTGGGGCACGTGTCACGATCTGCCCTCGCCCTCGCCGCGCTCGCCACGGCTGCCGTGCCCGGCCTCGACGCCCGCGCGGTCAGGCAGGAGGACACGCCCGGGGACTACGACGTCGCCGTGGTCACGGCGGCAGACGGCGTGCAGTGGGAGGTGCGCGCGCCACGCTCGGCGATGGCAGGAGCCGCGCTCGAGGCCGAGATGGAACTGCTCGAGTCGCTGCACCTGTACCAGGAGGCGGGTGTGCTGCCCTTCACCGTGCCGCGCGTCGCCGGGTCGGCGCTGCTGCCCGAGGGCGGACGGGCGATCGTCCACCGGCACATCGACGGGCAACGCCTCGACATCGAGTCCCTCGCCCCGGGCCAGGGCTCGCGGCCGACCTCGGACGCACGCTCGCCGCGATCCACGAGCTGCCCGTGTCGGTCATCGAGACGTGCGGTCTGCCGTCGTACACCGCGGACGTCTACCGCGAGCGCCGCCTCGTCGAGCTCGACGAGGCGGCCGCGACGGGCCGTGTCCCGACGCCGCTGCTGCGCCGCTGGGAGGCTGCTCTCGAGGACGTCGCCCTGTGGCGGTTCCGGCCCGTCGTCGTGCACGGAGACCTCGCCGCCGATCAGGTGCTCGTCGCGGGGGGTCGCGTCGCGGCCGTGACCGGATGGTCGGACGCGAGGGTCGCCGACCCTGCCGACGACCTTGCCTGGCTGCTGGTCGCGGCCCCGCCCGACGCGGTCGACTCGATCATGGAGGCCTACCAGCTCCGACGGACCGAGCTGCAGGACCCGCGTCTCGTGGACCGCGCGCTGCTCGTGGGCGAGCTCGCACTCGCCCGCTGGCTCCTGCACGGCGTGCGGCAGGGTCTGCCCGAGGTGGTGGCGGACGCCGAGGCGATGCTCACCGACCTCGACGAGGCGACCCGCGAGGACGCGTCCTGACCCCGGGCACTCACCGGCCGGTCACGATCAGCTCCTCCAGCTCCTCCTGGGTGCGCAACCGTTCGGGACGCACCGTCTCCCCCGTCACGACGTAGTGGAACGCGGCGCTCACCCGTTCGAGCGGCAGACCCGACCACCGCGACCAGGCCAGCCGGTACACCGCGAGCTGCACCTCGCGTGCCGCACGCGCGGCGGCGTCGGCAGGCGGCCGGCCCGTCTTCCAGTCGACGACGACGACGGCGTCCGGGCCGCGTTCCGGGTCGGGGAACACCGCGTCCATGCGCGAGCGGGTCATGACTCCCGCGAGCGGGGTCTCGACGTCCTGCTCGACGGCGACCGGGGTGCGTCCCGACCACTCGCTCGACAGGAAGCGTTCACGCAGGGCCTCCAGGTCCGCGTCTCCCGGCAGGTCGCCGTCGTCCGCACCCGGCAGGTCGTCGACGTCGACGAGCGACGACGCGGTGAAGTACTGCTCGATCCATTCGTGGAACCGCGTGCCGCGGCGGGCGTGGACCGTGGGCTGCGCGGGCACGGGCCGGCGCAGCTGGAGCGCGAAGGCGTCGCGGTCGGAGGCGAGCCGCACGAGGCCCGACGCCGACACGTGCGCGGGCATGACGACCTCGTGACCGGTGCGCTCGTCGCGCTCGGCCAGCAGCATGCGCGAGAGCTCGACGACGTCGTGCCCCGCACCGTCCCGCAGCACACCGGTCGGTGCGAAGACCTCGCCCGGAGCGGCGGGCCGGGCGCCGGTCCCGGATCGGGCAGCACCGGCAACCAGTGCGGCGCGCGCGCTCGCTGCGGCGTCGACGAGGGCCGCCGCCGCGCGCAGCAGGTCGCGCGGTGACCCCGTCTCGACGTCGTCGGACGCCGGCCACGACGCCGTCACCTCGTCGGCATCGCGCGGGTTGACGTCCGCCGGGCCGGGCGCCGCCGCCCACCCGTCACCGGTCACCAGACCGGCCTCGGCGAGCTCGACGAGAAACGGCGACACACGCCGTGGCTTGGCCCCCGTACCCCACCAGTGCGCCGTGAGCAGCAGCTCGCGCCGCGCCCGCGTGAACGCGACGTAGGCGAGTCGGCGCTCCTCGGCGAGCGCGTGCTCGCCCGCCGCGAGGCGGAACTCGACGCGCCGTTCCTCGAGCTCGCGCGTGTCGGCGGCGGCCTCCCAGCGGAACACCGGCAGGTCGGCCGCGTCGCCACGCAGCGGATACGGCAGGGCACCCGCGTCGGTCAGCCACGCGCTCTCGGCACGCGTCCCGGCGCTCGACTCGGCGATCGTCGGGAACACGCCGTCGACGAGGCCCGGGACGGCGACGACATCCCACTCCAGCCCTTTCGCGGCGTGCGCGGTGATGACCTGGACGGCGTCCGGGTCCGGCTCGCGCACGGGCAGGTCGAGGCCCCGCTCCTGGTTCTGCGCCACGCCGAGCCACGCGAGGAAAGCGCCCAAGGTCGCCACGTCGGCCGACTGCGCGAAGGTGGCGGCGACGTCGCGGAACGCGTCGAGGTGCTCGCGCCCGCGGCGGCTGACGCGCTCGCCCGCGTCCGGCGCGAGCGCCGCCAGGACGTCTGCGGTCGCGGCCTCGACGTCGAGGCCGAGGGCGCGCTCCGCCTGCACGACGAGCTCGGGCAGGGAGAGGTAGGTCAGCCCGCGCAGTCCGCGCAGGACGGCGCCCAGCGCGGCGAGCCGCGCGTGGCCCTCGGACGTGAGGACGCGTCCGTCCCGGGCCGCACGGCCGGGCGCGGGCAGGTCGTCGAGCGCGTCGACCAGCGAACGGTGGTCGACGACGTCGCCCTCGACGACCGCCGGTGCCGAGGCGTCGTCCGCGGTCGTCCCCTGCTGCCCGGCTGCGTGCGTGGGCTCGTCGGCGCGCGCCGCGTCGTCGCTCCGCGCGCCCTCGGCTCCGGGACCGTCCTGCGCGTGGCGCGCACCCGACGTCCGGCGCGGGTCGTCCGCGCGGGCCAGGTCGTGCGCCCAGGAGCCGAGCGCGTGCAGGTCCGCCGCGCCGAGGTTCACGCGAGGCCCGGTGATCAGGCGCAGCAGCGAGTCCCCCGCGACGGGTCGTGGACGGCTTCGAGCATCGCCACGACGTCGACCACCTCGGGGGTTGACAACAGGCCGCCCAGGCCCACGACCTCGACCGGCAGGCCACGCCGCCGCAGCGCGACCTCGACGGCCGCGAACTGCGAGCGCGCGCGGCACAGGACCGCTGCCGTGACGCGCCCGCCGGGGTGCGACCCCGGGCGCCAGCGCTCCGCCACCCACGCGGCGACGGCCTCGGCCTCCTCCTCGAGCGTCGTGGCCACGTGCGCGGTTACGGAACCAGTGCCCGCGCCCGGACGCAGGTCGAGCGGCGGGACGTGGACGGCCGGAGCCGGCACGGGCACGGGCACGCCGAGCGACGCACCGGCCGCGGCACCACTCACCGACGCGGCGTCCCCACTGCCGGCGGGCGTCGAGCCGCGCCGCAGCGGCGCCGACGCGACGTTCGCGGCCGCGAGCACCGCGGCGTCGTTGCGCCACGACGTCGACAGGTACCGCACGCCCGCGTGCCCTCCGCCGGCGCGGCGGAAGCGCTCCGGAAAGCGCGCCAGACCTGACGCCGAGGCACCCCGCCATCCGTAGATCGACTGGTGCGGGTCACCGACGGCCGTCACCGCGTGCCCGCCGCCGAACAGCCCGGCGAGCAGCTCGACCTGCGCGTACGACGTGTCCTGGTACTCGTCGAGCAGCACCACCCGGAACCGTGCCCGCTCGACCTCGCCCACGTGCGGCACCGACCGTGCGAGCTCGGCACCGAACGCGATCTGGTCGCCGAAGTCGAGCGCGTCGGCGGCCCGCTTGCGGCGGCGGTACTCGGCGACGAGGTCCAGCAGGTGACGCCGCTCGGCAAGGCTGCGCAGCAGCTTCTCGACGTCGGCGCCGCGCGAGCGCTGCCGCTTGCCGAGCGGCAACGCCTCAAGGCGCTCGAGCATCGCGTCGAGCGTGGCGCGGGCCACGTCGACCGGGACGAGATGCTCCCCCAGCTCGCCGGCGAGCGCCATGACCGCGCCGACGACGCCCGAGACCGCGCGGTCGGTGCCCAGGTCGCCGTCCCAGGAGTCGACGAGCTCGGCCGCGAGCTGCCACCGGTTGGCCTCGCCGAGCAGGCGCGACCCCGGCTCGACGCCGAGCCGCAGCCCGTGGTCGGTGACGAGCGACGCCGCGTACGCGTTGTAGGTGGCGATCGTCGGGCGCGCGAGCAGGTCGATCGGTGCGACGGCTCCCGCCGCCCGGCCCTGGGCGCGGGCGAGCTGGGCCAGGCGTGAGGTGACCCGGGTCTGCAGCTCGCCGGCGGCCTTGCGCGTGAACGTCAGGCCGAGCACCTGGTCGGGCTCGACCAGCTCGTTGGCGATGAGCCACACCACGCGGGCGGCCATCGTCTCCGTCTTGCCCGACCCGGCGCCCGCGACCACCAGGGTCGGTTCGAGCGGGGCCTCGATGACGGCTACCTGCTCGTCGGTGGGCTCGTGGCGTCCGATGAGACGTGCGATCTCGCGGGCCGTGAGGCTGGGTGCCGGTCCCGGTCCCGGCGCCGGGGCGGGGGCCGCGACGTCGGACCCTGCTGCACCGGGGTCCGCCTGGGGTTCGACGGCATCGAGCGCGGCGGGGCCGCTGCCCGCGGCCCGCGCAGCCGCGGCGCCGAGCGCCGACCAGTCGCCGAGCGTGACGCCGTCGGCGTCCGGGTCGATCTCGTCGAACCCGAGCTGGTTCTCGTCGCGGCTCACGCGACCACGCCCCTTCCTTCAGGCTGCAACGGGCACGAGCGGCGCACCGGGCACATCGGGCACAGGTCGTTGGTGTGTGCCGCGAACCGCGCCGCGGCCATGGAGTCCGCCGCGCCCTCGACGAGCGCCCGCGCCCAGCTCGACCCGTCGGGCTCGGGGGCGAGCGCGCTCTGCTCGCGCAGCGACGCCGAGACGGTGTCGGTGCCGACGTACACCAGGCGCGCGCCCGCGCTGCGGGTGCCGTCGGGCAGGCCGAGCGCCCCGGCCTCGACGGCAAGCTGGTAGGCGCCGAGCTGGGGGTGCTCGGCCGCCTTGTCCTTGGTCGGGGCGCTCCGCCCGGTCTTGAGGTCCGCCACCAGCGCGGCGCCCGCGCCGGCGTCCTCGACCCGGTCGATCTTGCCGCGCAGCCGCGCGCGCCCCACCTCGAGGTCGAACGCGGCCTCGACGGCCAGCGGCGTCCCGGCATCCCCGAGGTAGCCGGCGAGCCGCTCGATCATCCGGTCCGCGCGCTTGCGCAGCTGCCGCGCCGGCCAGCCCGGCGGCAGGGCGAGCTGGGGCCAGCGCCGGTCCAGCTCGGCCTTGAGCTCGTGCAGCGACCCCGTGGGCAGGTCCTCCGCGATCGCGTGGACCAGCGTGCCGAGCGTCTGGCTGGTGTCGTCCGCGGCCGTGCCACCCGCGGCCTCGAACGCCCAGCGCAGCGCGCACGTGGTGACGGTCTCGACCTTCGACGGCGACACCGGAACCACCGCGTCGTCGCTCCACAGCGCCCCGTCGCTCGACGCTCCGGCCACGCCGTACCAGGTGCGCGGGTCGGCCTCGGGGACGCCCGCGGCCGCGAGATCGGCGAGCAGAGCCGCCGCGACGCTCGCCTCCGTGGTCCCCTGACCGGGGTCGGAACCCCCGGAGCCGACGGCCTGGCACGCGGCGCCCAGGGCGTCGCCGTCGGGCCCGGGCGTGCGCGCCGCCGCGGCCCGCACGAGCACCGCGCGCGCCGTCGCGACGACGCCGCGCAGGTCGAGCGGGGCGTCCACCTCGACTCGCCGCGAGTCGCGCTCCTCGTCCTCCCCGTCGGGCGGCTCGACGAGGTCGCAGAACACGCTCGGCGCGTCCTCGGCGTCCTCGACCGCGGTGACCAGCAGCCGTCGGCGCGCGCGCGAGGTCGCGACCGCGAACGCACGCAGCTCGTCCGCGAGCACCTGCGAACGCGCCTCGGGGCCGAGCCCGTGCGCGTCCTGCGAGCGGCCCGCCAGCAGCTCGACCAATGCCTGCGACCCGAGCAACGAGTCACGCAGCCGCAGATCGGGCCAGACGCCGTCCTGCACGCCCGCGACCACGACCACGTCCCACTCGCGCCCGGCGGCGCCCGCGGGCGTGAGCGCCTCGACGGCACGTGCACCCACGGCCGCGGCCGCCAGCGAGTCGGCAGGCAGGTCCTGCGAGTCGAGATAGTCAACGAAGGCGGCGACGGGCGCGCCCGGGAGCCTGTCGACATAGGTCTCGGCGGCACGGAAGAGGGCGAGCACGGCGTCGAGGTCACGGTCCGCGCGCGCACCGGCCGGTCCGCCCGCGAGCGCGTTGTCACGCCACCGGTCGGCCAGCCCCGTCGCATGCCACACGGCCCACAGCACCGTCTGCGCCGTCGCGCCCGGCTCGCCCGCCGCGGCGCGCCCGGCGGCGAGCACGCGCGCGACCGCCGTCGGCCCGCGGCGCACCGCGGCCGGCAGGCTCGCCGCGCGCGCCGGGTCCCCGAGCACCTCGACCAGCAGCGCGTCGGACGAGCGCCCGCCTCCCCCGTCGAGCTCCTCGGCGCGCAGCGCCCGGCGCAGGCGACGCAGCGCGACGGCGTCGAGCCCGCCGACGGGCGACGTCAGCAACGCGGCGGCAGTGGCGGGGTCGAGCAGCGCGAACGCAGGTGGAGCGGCCTCGACGCCCGTGGAGCGGGAAGGGTCACCGTCGACGGCCGCAACGGCGCCGTCCGCGCGGCCGCCGGCGTCGGTGCCGGCGGCCGTGGCACGGCCGCCCGCGAGGTCGTCGAGCACCGCCTCCAGGCTGCCCGGCGGCGGCCCGGCGCTCACGCGCAGCGCGGCGAGCAGCGGCGCCACCGCGGGCTCGTCGCGCAGCGGCACGTCAGAGCCGAGCAGGGCGACCGGCACGGACGCGGCGACGAGGTCGCGCCGCAACGCCGCGAGCCGATCACCCGTGCGTGCCACGACGGCCATGCGCTCCCAGGGCGTGCCGTGCACCAGGTGCTCGGCACGCAGCTCACGGGCGATGTACGCGGCCTCCTGCGAGGTCCCCGCGAGCACCGCGACGGCCACCCCCGACGGGGCGTCGGCACCGCCGGGGGTGGTCTCCGCCGCTCCGGCGGACGGTTCCCCGTCGGCGTGAGGCCCGATGCGCGACACACCGTCGTCAGAGCCGGGCACACCATCAGGCACGCCACCAGGCACGCCGCCGACGTCCGGCGAGGCCGCGCTCCCGGCACCGGCGACATCCATCCCGCCACGACCGTCCCGCTCCTCCGCGGCCGCCGCCCCGCGCTGGAGCGGCCCGCCGACCGTCGGGATACGTGAGGTGACGGCCCGCGTCACCTCACGCAAGACCTCCGTCTGCCGCCAGACCGTGCCGAGCACGACGACGTCGGCGTCGAACGCACCCGACGACACCCCGGGGGCCGCCGCCCGCCCGACCAGCCCGGGTGTCGCACCGCGGAACCCCTGCACGGCAGAGTCCGGGTCGGCGAGCAGCACGAGCCGCGCCCCGTCGGCTCCCGCCGTCGACGTGCCGTGACGCCCCGATCCGTGCAGCACGCGCAGCAGGCGGGCGGTCGCGACGGTCGCCTCCTGGTAGTCGTCGACGACGACGAGGTCCCACCCCGGCCGGGCGCCTCCCGGCACCTCCTCGTCCCACGCCGCGAGCGCCTGCGCCGCCTCGTCGATCACCACCGCGGGGTCGTAGCGCGCGCCGGAGTCGGGCGTGCCCGCGCGCAGGGACGTGACGTCCAGGTACTCCTCGTAGAGCTGGGCCGCCATGCGCCACTCGGGGCGCGCGTGCGCCCGCCCCAGCTCGGCGAGGTCGGCGGGCCCGACGCCGCGCTCGGCCGCGCGCATGAGCAGGTCCCGCAGCTCCTGGCGGAACCCGCGCAGACCCAGCGCCTCCTCGGGCAGGCCGTCGGGCACCAGCAGCGCCGTCCCCTCACCCTCCAGGTGGCCGGCCAGCAGCTCACCGAGCACCAGGTCCTGCTCGGGACCCGAGACGAGGGTCGGCGGGGGCTCGCCCACCGCGGCCGCACGCGTCCGCAGCACGGCGAACGCCGCGGACGCCGCCGTCCGCACCATGGGCGCGCCGATCGTGCGGCCGGAGGCCGAGGCCACCTGGTCGCGCAGGCGGGCGGCCCCGCGCCGTGACGCGGCGAGCACCAGCACCCGCGCGGGATCGAGCCCCCACGTGGTCACGGCCTCGACGGCGACCGCCGCGGCCAGCGTGGTCCGCCCCGTGCCGGGTGCCCCCGCGACGAGCAGCGCCGACGCCGTCCGCGCCGCCTCGAGCGCGGCCCGCTGCGTGCGGTCGAGCACGACGCCGGCCCCGGCAGGGGCCGGCGCGACGAGCCGGGGGCGGAGTCGATCGGCATGCCGCACATCCGACCACGCGCCACCGACAACGGGCTGCGCCGGGACCCGGCACGCCCGGACGGCCCTCGGCACGCCGCTCCCGTCACCCCGTCAGGGCCAGCCGGCGCTCGCGGCCGCGCATGCGTACCGGCGGGTGGCCGCCGATCGGCCCTGGGCGAAACCTCCGGGCGCCGCGCCCTGGGGGCTCACGCCGCTGGTTAGGATCGACAGTGGCCCTCGGGTCGCCGGAGCCCCGGCCCACCTCTCGCGCGCACCACCTGCGCGTGACGGCGAAGGAGAGAACGTGGAAGTCACGATCGGTGTGCAGAACCTGCCGCGCGAGCTGGCCGTGGAGACGGATCTCACTGCGGACGAGGTCACCGCGACCTTGAAGAAGGCCCTCGCCGACGGCGGCGTCCTCGAGCTCACCGACACGCGGGGCCGCCGCATCATCGTTCCGACCGCGACGATCGGCTATGTCGAGGTCGGCCCCGAGGAGACGCACCGGGTCGGCTTCGGTTCGCTCTGACCGCGCGCCGACCCTGCTGCCAACCTTGCTGCCGGGCCTGCTGCCGGGCCTGCTGCCGGGCCTGCGCTGACCCGAGCCCGCCGTTCGCGGGGCCCGGATCGGACGGTCTGGCGGCCGCGGGCCTCAAACCCGATCTCAGGCCGCGAGCCCCATCCGGTCCATGCGCCGCGTGTGCTCGGCGGTGAGCTCACCAAGCACCCAGGCGACCACGTCCGCCGAGGGTCCTTCCGGTGCGACGGTCGCCGGCATCGCCGCCCGGGCGAGCTCGCCGAACGACGGCCGCGTCGTCAGCAGCGCCTGCGACAGCGAGAGCGACTCGCCGACGACGCGCCGGCCCCACAGAGCGAGCCGTGACCCGAGACGTCCGTCCGCCTCGACGCCGGCGCGCACGATCGATGTCGCGCGCTCGTCGTCGTCGGTGTACTCCATCGCCCCGACGACCTGAGCGGCGAGGTCGCCCGGAAGGCCGCGGGCCAGCAGCCGGCACAGGTCGCTGGCGACGCCGTGGCCGACGACGCCCTTGAGCAGCCCCTCCCACCAGGACGACTCCGGCGTGCGCGCCTCGAACGAGTCGAGAACGCCCGCGAACGGCCGCATGAGCTCGACCGGCTCGACGCCGTGGCTCGCGCCGATGGCCAGGAGCCTGCCCTGCTGCTCGCCGACGCGCAGGCCGATCGCGAGCATGCGCTGCGAGGAGGCCAGGTCGGGGGCGTCCCACGTGTGCTGGCCGATGATCCCGAACAGCCCGAGCCGCACGTACGCGGCGAGCCCGACCACCTCCAGGAGCGGTCCTCTCCCAGCGGGTGCGGCGACGTCGGGCACCACGGGTTGCTCGCTCATGCGGTCAGGATACGGGCCGGTTACCGCCCGTCGCGTAGACTGACTCTGTACCACGGTTGCCCGGTCGTCCCGCACAGATCTCCCGCGACGGCAGGCGGGCTCTCCCGCCGGGCGTCGCGATGTCCTTCCGCGATCGGCTGCCGTCCATTCGGCGCCGCCACTTTGGAGCGTGCCGCGCCGACGAACTGACCGAAGGCACTTGTGACCACAGAGCACACACCGGGCGCCGCAACGGCGCTCGCGTCCCCGAACGCCACCCGGGCCCACCACGCGGCCTCGTCCATCCAGCGGCAGGACGTCTCGTTCGCCGACTTCGGGGTCCGACCCCAGATCGTCGAGGCGCTCGCCGCCGTCGGCATCACCCACCCGTTCCCCATCCAGGCGATGACGCTGCCCGTGGCCCTCCAGGGCCACGACATCATCGGCCAGGCCAAGACCGGCACCGGCAAGACCCTGGGCTTCGGCATCCCGCTGCTGAACCGTGTCGTCGCGCCCGGCGAGCCCGGCTGGGACGACCTGGTCGCGGCAGGCAAGCCGCAGGCCGTCGTCGTCGCCCCGACGCGCGAGCTGGCCGTGCAGGTCGCGGGCGACCTCGCCACCGCGTCGGCGATGCGGCCGAGCCTGCGCGTCGTCCAGATCTACGGCGGCCGCGCCTACGAACCGCAGATCGAGCAGCTCAAGGCCGGCGCCGAGGTTGTCGTCGGCACGCCGGGCCGCATGGTCGACCTGCTCAACCAGGGCCACCTGAACCTGCTGCGCGCGCAGACGATCGTGCTCGACGAGGCCGACGAGATGCTCGACCTGGGCTTCCTGCCCGACGTCGAGCGGATCCTGTCGCGGCTGCCCGCGCAGCGCCACACCATGCTGTTCTCGGCGACGATGCCCGGCCCGGTCGTGGCCATGGCGCGCCGCTACATGTCGCAGCCCACGCACATCCGCGCGGCCGACCCGGACGACGAGAGCGTGACCGTCAAGAACATCACGCAGTTCGTCTACCGCGCGCACGCGCTCGACAAGATCGAGGTGCTGGCCCGGCTGCTGCAGGCCGAGGGCCGGGGCCGCACCATCGTGTTCGCGCGCACCAAGCGCACGGCCGCGAAGGTGAGCGACGAGCTGCGCGACCGCGGGTTCGCCGCCGGCGCGATCCACGGCGACCTGGGCCAGGGCGCCCGTGAGCAGGCGCTGCGCGCCCTGCGCCACGGCAACATCGACGTGCTGGTCGCGACCGACGTCGCGGCGCGCGGCATCGACGTCGACGACGTCACGCACGTCGTCAACTACCAGTGCCCGGAGGACGAGCGCACCTACCTGCACCGCGTGGGCCGCACGGGCCGCGCAGGCAACAAGGGCACGGCCGTGACGTTCGTCGACTGGGACGACATGCCGCGCTGGGGGCTCATCGACAAGACGCTCGACACGGGGCACCCCGAGCCCGTCGAGACCTACTCGACCTCGCCGCACCTGTTCTCCGACCTGAACATCCCGGCAGGCACCAAGGGCCGCCTGCCCCGCGACAAGCGCACCCTTGCCGGCCTGGACGCCGAGGCGCTCGAGGATCTCGGCGAGACCGGCAAGCGGACGTCGTCACGCCCGTCGAGCGGGTCGCGCACGGGAGGGTCTGCGGGTGAGGCGCGGGGCGGCTCGCGCCAGTCCGGTCGCGACGGCGGCCGCTCGCGCGCGGGCGAGCGCACGCGCGACGGCGCCACGGCGCCGGACGCGGCAGCGGACGGGACGGCGTCCCGGGCGGGAGGCGACGCCGCACGTCGGCGTTCGCGCAACCGGCGCCGCACGCGCGGTGGACGACCCACCGCGGGGACGACGGAGGGCTGAGGCCCCTCGCACGCGCGGGCACCCGGCACGGGAGCCCGAGAAGACACGACCGTCCTCGCGGGCCCGGCGGACCGGGCCCGCGAGGACGTGCCACGTCGGGGCGGCACCGCGTCCAGGCATCCGGGCGCCGCCGGGGCCCGCGCCCCCGGACCCGCGCCCCCCGGACCCGGCAGCCAGGCCCGCAGCCAGAAGCGCGGTCCGACTCTGCCGGGCCCGAACGCTCTGCCGGGCCCGAACGCTCAGCCGCCCGCGGACGCGAGCCACGGGACCGAGGACAGGTCCTGGCCCGCGAACTCGCCGACCGATCCGCGCGCCGACCGCACGGCCTGGACCGCCGCCGCCATCGGTGCGACGTCGAACGGACGTGACGCGGCCACGCACTGGCCGGCAAGGGCGCGCAGCGCGCCGATCTGGTCGAGCCCGAAGGCGAGCTGAGCGTCGATCGGCTCGGTGAACGGGTCGAGCCGCTGGGACAGCCCGTACCGCGGGATGAGCAGCCGCCACGTCGCGAGCTGGCGCTGGAAGGAGCGCATCTCGCGCTCGACCTCGCCGATGTCGCGCGACATGGTCTGCAGGCCCTCGGTGGTCGACGCGACCTCGTCCGCGGCGGCGACCGTGGTCCCCTCGAGGGCCAGAGCCAGCTCCTGGACGTACAGCGGGCTGCGGTCCGCCGCGTGGTCCGCGGCGAGCTCGCGTACGAAGCCGCCGAGCTGCTCGTCGTGCAGCCGCGCCAGCGCGATGCGCAGCCGCAGCTCGCCGATCCGGGCGCGCAGCGCGCCGTGGCGCAGCCGCAGGTCCTCCATCGCCTCGGCCAGCCCCGCGCGATGTCCGACAGCGGGGCGACCACGCGGCCCAGCACGGGGTTGGTCGCCGCGACCTCGCCGGACGCGGCAGCGGCAGCAGCCACCGCCGCCCTGAGCCGGCCGACGCCCTTCTCGGTCTGGTCCGAGAGCTCGGCCAGCCGCGCGGAGAGGGCGTCGACCTGGTCGAGGCCGGCGAGCTGGTCGTCGAGCGCGAGGTCGACGCCGACCGCTCCCTGGAGCAGGGCCCGCAGGGGGCCGGACGCCGGGTCCCGAGGGTCGGGGTCGGTCCATCGGACCAGCTCGCGGCGTGCCGCGACCTCGGCGGGGACGGCGAACGCGACGAAGTCCTGGTAGCTGGCGAAGCCGAGGTCGGCGACGCCGTCGGTGAGGGCCTGCGCGCCGAGCGCGGCGGCGGCGTTTCGCGAGGCACCCTCGGACCGTGCGGCCACCTCCAGCGCGAGCACCTTGCGGTAGAGGCCGTCGACCGCCTGCCAGACGTCGGTGCGGCACGGACGCGTCCGCACCGACAGGAACCCCTCACCGAGCGGGGTCATGGTCGCGAAGACCCAGTAGGCCGATCCGTCCTGGCCCCGGTTCTTCACGTAGGCGGCCGCGGGACGGCCCGCGAGCTGCAGGTCCCAGATGAGCCGGAACGCCCCGCCGGGCATGTCCGGGTGACGAATCAGGTTGTGCGGCCGGCCCAGCACCTCGTCCATCGGGTACCGCGCGTAGTGGCAGAAGACGGCGTTCGCCCCGTCGATGACGCCTCTGCGGTCCGTCGTGGAGAAGAACGTGTCGGCGACCGCGATCTCTCGCAGCGCGGGCTCGGTTACCACGGGCATGCCACCAGCTCCCTTGTTCGGCAGACTCCTTCGTCCGGCGAGCTCCGTCGTTCGGCCTGTCCGCCGCCGAACTCCGGGCCGCCCCGGGGCATGGGGCGCATGCCACGCCGGCAGCAGCACCCGAACCCCCGGACACGGTACCGACCGGGCGTCTACGCTCGGGTCATGGCCTTCCGGTTCGCTGCACCGCTGTGGCAGTGGCGGGCGCGCACCGACGCGTGGTGGTTCGTCACCGTCCCCCCGGACCTGTCGGACGAGCTCGCCGAGCTACCGTTGCCGCCGCGCGGTTTCGGCTCGATCAAGGTCGTGGTCACGATCGGCGCGACCACGTGGTCGACATCAGTCTTCCCGAGCGACGAGCAGCGCGGCTACGTGCTGCCGGTCAAGCGGGCTGTGCGGCACGCCGAAGGCATCGCCGACGGCGCGACCGTCGACGTCGTCCTCGACCCGGTGCGGTAGACCCGTCCGCGCGCAGACGCGCAGCATCATGAAGGCGCAGAAGGCGCCCAGGACACAGGCGGCGATCACGATCCACCAGATGGTGCGGAACGCGTCCCCGGTGTTCCCGCCGTCGGCCAGGTTGGCCTGGTCGATCATCCGGCCGAACCAGATGTCACGGAACGTGTCGGGCAAGAACCCGACCAGCGACACGATGCCCGCCGCCGCACCGAACGTCTGCGTCGGCACCCGCGCCTCGGTCAGCTGCCCCGTCGTCACGTAGAACACACCCGTGCACACGAACCCGAGCGCGAGCGTCAGCACGATGAACGGCACCGCCATCGACGTGTTCCACGGCAGGAGCACGAAGGTCAGCAGCCCCACCACGGCCAGCGCGAAGCCACCCATGACGACCTTCGACGTCGACCCGACCCGCTTGGTGATCGCACCCGCGATCGGACCGGAGAACACACCCATCCCGTACGAGCGCACGTTGCCGATGTTCGCGATCATGACCGCGCCCACCCCGATCGCACCGATCTGCAGCCACTGCGTCGTGTACGTGATCGACGTGTAGGCGAAGTACGAGAAGAGCATCGTCAGGGACGCCCACACGACGGCCGGGTTCTTCAGCGCGGCGACGAACTCCGAGAGCGACAGACGCTTGGCGTTCGGGTCGAACTCGTTGTCGAACCGCGGGATGAACAGGAACGCCAGCACGCCCATCACCAGGATGATCGTGGCCACGCTCAGCAGCAGGTACCGCAAGAACGCCTGGTGACCTGCGGTGTCGGTCCCGGTGTGGTTGAGCAGCAGCGTCGCGATCACGTTGCCGACCAGCAGGCCGCCCAGCGCGAAGAACAGGTACGACCACCCGATGCGGCTCGGGTACTCCGACTCGTCGAACAGCAGCCGCACCAGCTTCAGGCGCGTGCCCCACCAGATCAGGATCGTGGTCACGCCGAGGCCGATCATCAGGACCATCAGCACGCCGAACGAGGGCAGCAGCGCGTACACGTACAGCAGCACGGCGGTCGCGATGTAGCCGACCCAGCTCAGCGTCCGCATCCGCACCTTGTCCGCCAGGATGCCCGACGGCACGTAGCAGATCATCGAGGTGATGCCGTAGGCGGCCATCAGGATGCCGACCTGCTCGTTGTTCAGGCCCAGCGCATCCATCATCTGGTCGGGGAAGACCCGCCGCAGGCTCGGGATGTAGAAGATGATCGAGCTGCCGGCCGAGACCAGCATCAGCAGCCCCCACCGCCGCGCCCGCGTCAGGTCCCGCCAGGTCATGTCACCAGCCACGCGCACGCCATGCCGCCAGGTGAGGCCGCTCGGCCCCAAGGGTGGTCGGCCGTCCGTGGCCCGGCCAGACGACGGAGTCGTCCGCGAACCGGCGCATGAGCCGGTGCTCGATGTCCGACAGCAGCGCCGCGAAGTCCTCGGGGGTCTCGGTCCGGCCGATACCCCCGGGAACAGGTCGTCGCCGACGAGCAGGTGCGTCGGCCCGTGCGGGTCGTCGAGCACCAGCACGATCGACCCCGGCGTGTGCCCGCGCACCGCGACCACCCCGAGCGAGAGCCCGGCGACGTCGATGGTGTCGCCGTCGGCGACGGCCCGGTCGATCGGCACGCCGGTCTGCTCGGTGACGGCCGCGGCGTCGTCGGTGCCCGCGTACGTGCGGGCACCGGTGTGGTGCACCATCGCCGCCAGCGCGCCGATGTGGTCGTCGTGCTGGTGCGTGGTCACGATGGCGCGCACGGCGGCCGGCTCAGGTGAGTCGGCCGCCGCGACCTGCAGCAGGTCGAGGATCTTCGACGGCTCGTCGGCCGCGTCCACGATGATCTGCTCCCCCGAGGTCTTCGACGTCAGCACATAGACGTTGTTCGACCACTCGGGCGAGACGACCACGGAACGCAGCGTGGCGCCCGGCAGGTCCGCGCACAGGGTGGAACCCTGATCGATCATGGCGCGGTCCGATCAGTACCGGTAGCTGACGCCGTGCCCGGCGCGCGGGAACGTCCACCGCGACAGCGTCACGGTGCCCCCTCGATCCGGCACGTGCCGCACTCGAGGCAGCCCGCGTGGTCGAAGAGCCGCTCGCCGGCAGGGCCTCGCTTGTACAGGCCCGCCGGGCAGAGGGTGACCAGGTGGTCGAAGACGGCATCGTCCGCGTCGTCGCCGACCACGACGTGCGCGTAGCCCTCGTCGAGCTCGAACCGGTCGAGCGCGAGCTTCGCGTCGACGTCGACCGGCTGCCGGTCCGCCCCGGGGGTGGTCTCGTGATCCGTCACAGTGCCCTCATTCCTCGCAGTCCGTCCTTCGCCAGCGCCCACAGCCCGCCTGCCTGCTTGACCGGGCGCATGACGCGCCGTCGCAGAGGCTCGACCGGCGTGCCGTCGACGACGAACGTCGACAGGCAGATGTCGCGCACCATCGCGGGGTAGGCGCTGAAGATGCGCGGCGTGCTCTCCATGAAGTGAGGGAACGCGCGCATCGCGCTCATGTCCTTGAGCACGAAGCTGTCCCGCAGCGCCGCCTCGTACCCCGCCAGGCCGACGGCGCTCGTGTCGCCCGCGTCGAGCGCCCGCGCCGCCTGCTCGCCGGCGATCCGTCCCGCCGCGATGGCCAGGTCCATGCCACGCACCGAGTACCCGAGGTTGAGGCACATCATGGCCGCGTCGCCCGCGACCAGGACGCCGTCGCCCGCGAGCCGCGGCATCGAGTCCATGCCGCCCTCCGGGACGAGGTGCGCCGAGTACTCGACCGGCTTGGCGTCCCGGAGCACGGGTCCCAGGACGGGATGCCGCAGGAAGTCCTCGGTGAGCTGCGTCAGCGGGGTCCGCGACCGTGTCAGGTCCGAGACCGTCGCCACGAGCCCCACCGAGACCGTGTCCTTGTTGGTGTACAGGAACCCGCCGCCGACGCGCCCACCCGTGGGCGCGCCCACGAACAACCACGCGGCGCCCTCGCCCTCGGCGAGGTGGAACCGGTCCTCGATGACCCGCGCCGGCAGCTCGAAGGTCTGCCGGACGCCGACGGCGACCTGGTGGGGCGACGGCGTCGCCCCCAGACCGGCCTGCTCGATCAGGAGCGAGTTGACGCCGTCGCACAGGATGACGACGTCGGCGGTCAGCTCGTCGTCGCCGGCCCTGACGCCGGTCACGCGCGCCCCGTCGGTGAGCAGCTCGTCGACCGGGATGCCGGTGATGTAGTCAGCACCGGCATCCTCGGCCTTCGACGCCAGCCACGGGTCGAGCTCGGCACGCAGCACCGAGTACGAGTCGGATCCCTCGACACCCAGACCCGGCGACGTGAAGTCGACCGTGAAGCTGGAGTCGTCGGTCATGAACGAGACCTTCTCGTGCGTGATCTTGCGTTCGAGCGGCGCCTCGGTCGCGTAGTCGGGGAACGCCGCGGCGAGCGAGTGGGCGTAGAGCCTGCCCCCGTGACGTTCTTGGCCCCGGGCTGGTCACCGCGTTCGACGACGGCGACGGACTTGCCGGCCGAGGCGAGCGCATGCGCCGCCATCGGACCGGCACACCCTGAGCCGACGACGATGGCGTCAAAGTCCGGCATGTTCGTCCTTGGTCCTCTCGGTGCGGGGACGGGGCGACCTCGGCGTGGTCACGCCCATTCGATGACGCCCCAGTTGAGGTACGGCTTGGCGGGTGCGAAGGCGTCGATGACACGGAAGTGGACGCGCGTGTCGTCCATCCGCCAGAACTGGGTGACCAGCGTCGCGCCCGGCAGCACCGGCGACGTGATGCGGGTCTTGAACCGCGTGATCCGCTCCGGCTCACCGGGGACGAAGGCGTCGACGAACGCGCGGCAGGCGTACCCGGCCGTGCTCACCGCGTGCAGGATGGGGCGCCGCTGACCGTTCTCGGCCGCGTAGTCCCAGTCGATGTGCTGCGGGTGCCAGTCGCCCGACAGGCGGTAGATCAGAGCCTGGTTGAACGGCACGCGCTCCTCGGCCTCGAAGTCCGGGGCGCGGTCGGGCATCTCGACGACGTCCTTGGGCGCGGCAGGGCCGCCCCAGCCGCCGTCGTAGATCAGGCAGTCCCACGACTCGTTCGTGAACAGCAGGTTGCCGTCGGCGTCGTAGGTGTCGCCCACGTGCTGGGCGAGCAGGCCCTTGCCCGCGCCACGGTCGTACAGCCCTTCGAGCCGCACCTTCGTGACGAACGAGCCGTCCTGCGGGATCGGGCGGCCGTGGAACTTGATGTCGAAGCTCCAGTGCAGCGAGCCCGCGTAGTTGTAGCCGTAGTCGATCGTCTTGGTGACGACCTGGTCCACGATCGGCATCGCCGCGATGGTCGGCAGGACCTTGAGCTGAGGCTTGCCCGGGTCCTTCTCGTCGACGTACTCCAGCCCGGTCCGGCCGTCGATCGCCGCGCCCGAGCCGAGCGCGAAGAGCTCCAGGTCCCGGAAGGTGTACTCCCGGACGAACGGCCCGAAGGTCTGGCCCACCATCTCCGTCTTGATGTTCATCGTCGTCTCCTTGTCGTGAAGGGTCTTCGTGCGGTCTCAGCGCATCGGTGCGCGGTCGAGCAAGTGTTTGGCGGTCTTTCCTGTGGAGGTCTGCGGGAGGCTGTCGGCGAGCACGACGTCGGTCGGCACCTTGAACTGCGCAAGGCGCGTGCGGGCGAACGCGAGCACCTGCTCGACGTCGAGGGCGTGGCCCTCGTGCGCGACGAGGAACGCGCGCACCGCTTCACCCCGGATCGGCTCGGGCACGCCGATGACGGCGGCCTGCGCGACGTCCGGGTGCTCGAGGAGGACGGCCTCGACCTCGAGCGCGGAGATGTTCTCCCCGGAGCGCTTGATGAGGTCCTGGTGACGCCCCACGAAGAAGAGGTACCCGTCGGCGTCGAAGAAGCAGCGGTCGCCCGTGTGCAGCCATCCGTCGGAGTCGAGCGCCCGCGCGGTGGCCTCCGGGTCACGGTAGTAACCCTTCATGAGGGTCCGCCCCGGCACCCCCCGGACGAGGAGCTCTCCGGTCGCGCCCGGCGGCAGGTCGGCTCCGTCGTCGTCGACGACCTTCGCCTGGTAGCCCAGCCCGACCCGGCCGGGCGACGGCCACCGCCGTGGCCCGAACGGGAAGTCGGTGACCACCCAGCAGATCGACTCCGTCGACCCGTAGGAGTTGAGCAGGCGCACCCCGAACCGGGCCTCGAACTCGTCCTTGGCCTGCGCGTCCAGCGGGAGGTAGTACATGACGTGCCGGACGACGTTGTCGGCGTCGTCGGCGGGCGGCTGGAGCAGCAGGGTGCGGACCATCATGGCGACCGCCTGGACGAGCGTCGCACGGTGGCGCCGCACCTGACCCCAGAAGCGCCGGGCGCTGTAGCGGGCCTCGATGACCAGCTCGCACCCGGCGGTCAGGACGGGCATCAGCGCGGCGAGCTGGAAGTTCGAGTGCGCCATCGGCATCGGTGTCAGCATCCGGTCCTGGCGGGTCATGCCCGCCTGCCAGTTGCCGTACCAGCCGGCGTAGATGCAGTTGGCGTGCGTGATCATGACGCCCTTGGGCGCCGCCGTGCTCCCCGAGGTGAACAGGATCATCGCGACGTCGTCGCTGGCGACGTCCGGAGACGTGGCCAGCACGGGCGGGTGGGACCGCCGGTCGGCGAGCGAGACGATCCGCTCGACGCCCGGCACCGGGTCGCCGGCGTGCTCGCCCACGATCACGAGCAGGCGGACCCCGGGCATGTCGGCGTAGCACTGCGCCCACTCGGCCGCGACGACCACCACCTGCGCCTGGCACCGTTCGACGATGTGCTCGCACTCGCGGCGCTGCAGCTCCGCGGCGATCGGCACGGCGACCGCGCCGAGCTTGGCGAGCGCGAACTGGGCACCCAGGAACTCCGGACCGTTGGGCAGGTGCAGAGCGACGTTGTCGCCGTGCCTGACGCCGTGGGCTGCGAGCATGTTCGCCGCCCGGTTGGTCTCGGCGTCGAACTGCCCGTAGCTGACCCGGTGGACGACCCCCTCCTGCCCCTCGAAGGTCAGGAAGGGGTCGTCACCGCAGTCACGGGCAAGCTGATCCCACAGGTCTGCGAGGGTCAGCGGCCCCACACTGTCGATCATCGTCGCCCGTGACCCGTCACAGCTGCGCCGTCAGCAGGGGCAGCGCCTCGTACAGGTCGGCGACGAGGCCGAAGTCCGCGTCGGCGAAGATCGGCGCGTCCTTGTCCTTGTTGATCGCCACGATGACCTTCGCGCCGTCGACGCCCGAGGTGTGCTGAACCTGCCCTGAGATGCCGACGGCGATGTACAGGTCCGGCTTGAGCTTGGCGCCGGTGACACCGACGTAGCGCTCCTTCGCCATCCAGCCCGAACCCTCGGCGACGGGGCGAGAGCATGCCAGCTCGGCCCCGATCGCCGCAGCGAGCGCCTCGGCGAGCGCGAGGTCCTCCTGGGCGGCGAACCCGCGGCCGACCGAGACGACCCGCGGAGCCACGGCGAGGTTGACCGACTCGACCTGCTGGACCTGCGTGTCGACCAGCCGGATGCCGCTGTCCGTGGCCGCGGCGACGGTCTCGACCGCCACCTCGGCGGCCTCGCCCCGCGGTGCCGGGTCGAACGTCCCGGCACCGATCGTGACCACGGCCGCGCTCCCGGCAAGCTGCTCGGTGCGGACGGCCATGCCGCCGAGCACCTGCCGCCGGACGGTGAGGGTCTCACCGACCTCGACCGACTCGACCGCGGCGGCCAGCGGGACGCCGAGGCGGGCGGCGACCCGGCCCGCGACGAGCGTCCCGGTGGGGCTCGTGCTCGCGGCGACGAGTCGCGCCTGGCGCTCCTCGAGCAGCGCGGCGACGTCCGGCGCCGTGTCCTCCACGAGCCCGGAGACCGGGGTGGCGAACCGCAGCACCTCCTGCGCACCGTACGCGCCGGCGTCCTCCACGTCACCGAGGACGACGGCCCTGACCGGCAGCCCGAGGGCACGGCCCGCGCCGCACAGGGTGGCGAGCGCCGCACTGTCCTCGGCGATGACCCACAACTCGTTCGTCATGCTGACGTCGTTCCCTTCGCTGCTCACAGTGCCGACCTGATCAGGGCGGCGAGCTCGGCGATCGTCGCCTCGTCCGTGCCCTCGAGGACCTTGCCCGCGCGTGCGGCGCGCGGCGCCGCCGTCGTGGACACCCGGGTGACCGGGGCCGGCGCCGCGGACGGCGCCGGCAGCTCGGTCAGCGGGATCTTCCCGGCGCTGAGGATGTCCCTCATCCCCGGGATGCGCGGGGTGTTGATCGACGACGTCACCGCCAGCACCGCGGGCAGCGGCACCGACAGCACCTGCACCGCCCCCGCGAGCGAACGCTCCACGCGCAGGCCGGCGCCGTCGGGCTCCACCGCGTCCACGGCGTTGACGACCGGACGCCCGAGCAGCTCCCCGAGCATGGGCCCGACGGCCTGGGCGTACTCGTCACCCGAGCCCGGGCCGCACAGCACGAGGTCGACGTCGCCCATCGCGCCGATCGCGGAGGCCAGCGCCCGCGCGGTGGTCAGGGCGTCCGCCTCGACCAGCGCGTCGTCGACGATCACGGCCAGCTCGTCGAGACCTCGCGAGCCGACCTCCTTCTTGAGCTTGACGTTCGTCAGCTCGGACCCGCCGGCCATGAGGCCGACGAGCGTGGCACCCGGCGTGGCCTCGACCAGCCGCTTCCCGGCCTCGACCGCGTGCAGGTCGTAGGACCCCACGGTCCAGGCCGCACGGCTCGCGTCGAGCGAACCGCCGGCTCCCACCTTGATGTCTGCCTCGTTGCGCACGGCTTTGCAGCACACGACGATCTTCATTGGCTCACTTCCTCGTCTTCGGGCCTCGTCTTCGGGCCTGTCCTCGGGCCTGTCTTCGCGTGCAGGGCTCAGTCGCCGAGGCGCACGATGCCCTGCTCCTGGAGGGCCTCAAGCTCCTCGGGGCTGACGCCCGCGGCCGTCAGGACGTCGGCGGTGTCCTGCCCGAGCGCAGGCATCGGCCGCCAGATGGTGCCCGGCCTGCGGGCAAACTTCGGGAAGATGTTGACGCCCTTGACCGTCTTGCCCTCGTGGGTCTCCCACTCGATGAAGTCCTCCCGAAGCTGGAAGTGCTCCTGGGCCTCCAGGTCGCGGATCTCGAGCATCTCCCCGGCGGCGATCGCCTGGGCCGTGAAGTCCCGTTCGACGTCGGCCACCTTCTGCGTGCGCAGGTAGTCGCCCAGCGCCTTCTCGATGGCCTCGGCCTGCGGCCCGTCACGCCACAGCGCCGTCGTACCGTCGGGGTACTCCTCCGTGCCCCACAGGTGACCCAGCCCGATGGTCTCGAGCAGGTACTTGTTCTGCGGCGCCCCGTAGCAGATGATCGACACCCAGCCGTCGGCGCACTCGTACTCGCCGATCGCGCACAGGTTCTGGTTGCGCGGCCCCGGCCGGGGGTACTCGACGCCCGCGTTGAGGTAGTCGACCATGTAGTAGGCCCCGACCCGCAGCAGCGTCTCGTGCATCGCGCAGTCGATGCTCTCGCCCGTGCCGGTCCGCTTGGCGCGGTACAGCGCGGCGAGGCTCGAGCTGGTCACCATGAGCGCGGTGAAGTAGTCGGCCACGTACGGCCCGGGCGCCATGGGCTGCTCGGGCGTGCCGTTCTGCGACAGATAGCCCATGTACGCCTGGACCGTCCGGTCGTAGGCGGCACGGTTGACGCGGACGTCCTCGCCGTACTGCCCGTACCCCGAGACGTGGGTGATGACCAGCTCCGGGTTGTGCTCCCAGAGCAGCTCGTCGGTCAGCCCACGGTTCTTGTACACCGGCCCCTTGGAGGACTCGATGAAGATGTCGGCCTTCTCGATGAGCTTGAGGAACGCCTCCCGCCCGCCGGGCTTGAACGGGTTCAGGCACACGCTGCGCTGGTTGCGGCGCTCCACCTCCTTGATGAAGGCGGTGTCCCGCATCGAGTCCCCGACCCGGGTGTTCTCGATCCAGATGACGTTGGCGCCCCATTCCGCCATGAGCGCGGCGGCCGTCGGAGCGGCGATCTCGATCGCCGAGTAGACGACGGTGACGCCCTCGAGGCTGCCGAACCCGGGCATCCCGGCGCCGAGCGGGCCCGTGCCGCTCCCGGCGCCGTCCTGCGCGGCCATCAGCGGTACCTCTTCAGGATGGAGCGGCCGGCCGTCAGGATCTGCATCTCGTCGCTGCCGCCGGAGATCCGGTCGACGCGCAGGTCACGCCAGAACCGCCCGACCCGGTGGCCGCCGGCGATCCCGACCCCACCGAGCACCTGGAGGGCCTGGTCGACGACGCGGAACGCCGCGTTGGCGCAGTAGTACTTGCACATCGCGGCCTCGCCGTTGCCCATCTGACCGGTGTCATAGAGCCAGGCCGTGCGGTAGAGCATGTTGCGCATGTTCTCCACCTCGATCCACATGGAGCAGAACTTCTCCTGGATGAGCTGGAACCGGAAGATCTTCTCGCCGAACTGCTCGCGCTGGTTGGCGTACTTCGCGGCGTCCTCCAGAGCGCACAGGGCGGTGGCGTAGTTCGTCGCGGCCACGAGGAACCGCTCGACGTCGAACGACCGCACGACGCGCTGGAAGCCGTTGCCCTCGGTGCCGAAGATGTCCGCCTCGGTCAGCTCGACGTTGTCGAGGTAGACGTCGGCGCACGAGTCCATGCGCAACCCGAGCTTGTCGAGCGCCTCGACCTTGATGCCCGGCAGCGACATGTCCACGAAGAACTCGGTGAAGACGTCGTAGTTGTCGGCGTCACGGGCCATGATCACCAGGTACGGGGACCCGAGGGACGACGTGATGAACGTCTTGTGCCCGTTGAGGTAGATCTTCCCGTCGCGGCGCGTGTAGGTCGTCTTGAGCGACCCGACGTCCGAGCCGGCGCTCGGCTCGGTGATCGCCGCGTTCCACATCTGCTTGCCGGTGCCACGCAGCGCCATGATCTTCTCGACCTGCTCGGGCGTGCCGTTCTCGATGATCTGGTCGAAACCGGGCAGCTGGTAGAGCACATAGGTGGGCCCGCCGAGGCGCCCGAGCTCCTCCCAGACCGCCAGCAGGGTGGTCAGCCCCTCGCCGAAGCCACCGTGCTCCTCGTCCAGCATGAGGGAGTCGATGCCCAGGTCGGCGAGGGCCTTGACCCAGCGCTCCGGATACTCGTGCCGTGCGTCGCACTCCTCGAAGTACGCGTCCCAGTTCTCGGACTCCATGAGCCCGCGGACGCCGGTGACGATGAGCTCTTGCTCGTCGGTCAGGGTGAAGTCCATCCGGTCCTCGATCTCTCTCGCGTGAGCGATGTCTGTGTGTCGGTCAGGGAAGGTCAGGCATGGTCCCGTGCGCGTGCCGCGCCACGGGGGCGGAACGAGTCGCCGCTACGCGCCGGTGCTCGCGGAGGCGCCGACGACGTCGCCGTGCTCGCCGGAAGCCAGCTCTGCGCGGGCCTTGCTCTGCTTACGAGCGATGCGCAGCACCATGAAGGCGCAGAAGGCGCCCAGGACACAGGCGGCGATCACGATCCACCAGATGGTGCGGAACGCGTCCCCGGTGTTCCCGCCGTCGGCCAGGTTGGCCTGGTCGATCATCCGGCCGAACCAGATGTCACGGAACGTGTCGGGCAAGAACCCGACCAGCGACACGATGCCCGCCGCCGCACCGAACGTCTGCGTCGGCACCCGCGCCTCGGTCAGCTGCCCCGTCGTCACGTAGAACACACCCGTGCACACGAACCCGAGCGCGAGCGTCAGCACGATGAACGGCACCGCCATCGACGTGTTCCACGGCAGGAGCACGAAGGTCAGCAGCCCCACCACGGCCAGCGCGAAGCCACCCATGACGACCTTCGACGTCGACCCGACCCGCTTGGTGATCGCACCCGCGATCGGACCGGAGAACACACCCATCCCGTACGAGCGCACGTTGCCGATGTTCGCGATCATGACCGCGCCCACCCCGATCGCACCGATCTGCAGCCACTGCGTCGTGTACGTGATCGACGTGTGGATGAAGTAGACGAAGAACATCGTCAGGGACGCCCACACGACGGCCGGGTTCTTCAGCGCGGCGACGAACTCCGAGAGCGACAGACGCTTGGCGTTCGGGTCGAACTCGTTGTCGAACCGCGGGATGAACAGGAACGCCAGCACGCCCATCACCAGGATGATCGTGGCCACGCTCAGCAGCAGGTACCGCAAGAACGCCTGGTGACCTGCGGTGTCGGTCCCGGTGTGGTTGAGCAGCAGCGTCGCGATCACGTTGCCGACCAGCAGGCCGCCCAGCGCGAAGAACAGGTACGACCACCCGATGCGGCTCGGGTACTCCGACTCGTCGAACAGCAGCCGCACCAGCTTCAGGCGCGTGCCCCACCAGATCAGGATCGTGGTCACGCCGAGGCCGATCATCAGGACCATCAGCACGCCGAACGAGGGCAGCAGCGCGTACACGTACAGCAGCACGGCGGTCGCGATGTAGCCGACCCAGCTCAGCGTCCGCATCCGCACCTTGTCCGCCAGGATGCCCGACGGCACGTAGCAGATCATCGCCGTGACCGCGTACGCGGACATCAGGATGCCGATCTGCTGGTTGTTGATCCCCAGCGCATCCATCATCTGGTCGGGGAAGACCCAGCGCAGATACGGGATGTAGAAGATGATCGAGCTGCCGGCCGAGACCAGCATCAGCAGCCCCCACCGCCTCAGGGTGCTCAGATCCCTCCAGCTGACCAGGCCCGACGTCGGGACACCTGCATGACTCGCCATGGAAATAACCCCTTTGCTATGAACTCGAAAAAATGTGTGCGCCGGCTGTTTACTGTGTGTCGGCGTCGACCCAGTCGAAGGTCTTGGTGACGGCTTTCTTCCATTGCCGGTAGAGGCGTTCGCGTTCGCTGGTGTCCATGGACGGTTCCCAGCGGCGGTCCTCGGCCCAGTTGGCGGTCACGTCCGACTCCCCGGACCAGAACCCGACCGCGATCCCGGCGGCGTAGGCCGCGCCGAGCGCGGTGGTCTCGGCGACCTGGGGGCGTACGACGTCCACGCCGAGCTGGTCGGCCTGGAACTGCATGAGCAGCTCGTTGGCGACCATGCCGCCGTCGACCTTGAGCTCGGTCAGCTCGACCCCGGAATCGGCGCGCATGGCCTCCAGCACCTCACGGGTCTGGAAGGCGACCGACTCCAGCGCGGCACGCGCGATGTGGTTGCGGTTGACGTACCGGGTCAGGCCCACCAGGGCGCCACGCGCGTCGGGACGCCAGTACGGGGCGAACAGCCCCGAGAACGCGGGCACGAAGTACGCGCCACCGTTGTCCTCGACCTTGCGGGCCATCCACTCCACGTCCGGGGCGTCGGAGAACAGGCCCAGGTTGTCGCGCAGCCACTGGATGAGCGACCCGGTCACCGCGATCGACCCCTCCAACGCGTACCGGGGAGCCTGCTCACCGATCTTGTAGCAGACCGTGGTCAGCAGCCCGTTGCGCGAGGGGACCTTCTCGGTGCCGGTGTTCAGCAGCATGAAGTTGCCCGTGCCGTAGGTGTTCTTCGCCGTGCCGGCCTCGAAGCACGCCTGCCCGAACGTCGCAGCCTGCTGGTCGCCCAGGATGCCCGCGATCGGCACCCCCGGCAGCAGCCCGCCCGCCCGGCCCAGCCCGTACACCTCGGACGAGGAGCGGATCTGCGGCAGCATCGACAACGGGATGCCCATGTCCGCCGCGATGTCCTCACGCCACGACAAGGTGTCCAGGTCCATCAGCATGGTCCGCGACGCGTTCGTGACGTCCGTGACGTGCACCCCCCCGTCAGGGCCACCGGTCATGTTCCACAACACCCACGCATCGGTGTTGCCGAACAACAGGTCACCACGCTCGGCCGCCTCCCGGGCACCGGCCACGTTGTCCAAGATCCACTTGACCTTCGGCCCGGAGAAATACGTCGCCAACGGCAACCCGACGATCGACTTGTACCGGTCAGGCCCCGCCTGCCCCCCCAGCTCCTCCACGATCGGCTGGGTACGCGTGTCCTGCCACACGATCGCGTTATAGACCGGCTTACCCGTGCGCCTGTCCCACACCACCGTCGTCTCACGCTGGTTCGTGATCCCGACCGCCGCGATATCCGTGAACGTCACGTTCGCGCGCGTCAACGCAAGACCCACCGCCTCACGCACGTTGTTCCAGATCTGCTCCGGACTGTGCTCGACCCACCCCGCACGCGGAAAGATCTGGTCGTGCTCGAGCTGACCCACCGACACGACCCGACCACCATGGTCGAAAATCATCGCCCGCGAGCTCGTCGTGCCCTGATCAATAGCAAGAACAAAGTCAGGCATGGTGAACCGGTTCTCCTTTGAACGTGGTGTTGTCAGCCGACGGAAAGCGGAAGCGGCGCGGCGACCCCGGCGACCGCGAGCCGGGCCTGCGCGGCCGTGGCGTCGTCGGGCCGGGTGACCGCGTCCTCGTAGGCCGTGCGCCGGGCGGCGCACGCTGCGGTCTCGGCCGCCGTGGTGGACTTGTCCCACCCGAGCAGCGGGGCGACGATGCCCGCGATCTCGGGCAGGGCCGCGAGCCCGCCGTCGGGGGTCTCGTACTCCAGGCGCGTGCGGTGCGCGAGCACGTCCTCCAGGTGGAGGGCCCCCTCGTGCGACGCCGCGTAGTGGACCTCGGCCCGCAGGTACGCCGGGGCGTGCTCCAGCGGACGAGCCAGGGACGGGTCCTCCTCGCACAGCGCGACGACCTGCGCCAGGTTCGAGCCGTAGCGGTGCAGCAGGTGGTCGACCATGGCCGGGCTCCAGCCGAACCGCGCCGCCCACGTCCTCGCGTGCCGCGAGACGGCGTGCAGGCCCACGGCCCCTTCGAGCGGGATGGTGTGCGTGATCGACGGCAGCGCCGATGCGCGCGACCCGATGGCGTGGTCGACGGCGTCCTTGGCCATGACGCGATAGGTGGTCAGCTTGCCGCCCGCGATCACCGAGAACCCGGGTGTCGGGTTCGCGACGGTGTGCTCGCGCGACACCTTGGCCGACGACGTGCCCTCCTTGGTGCCCGGCTGCAGCAGCGGCCGCAGGCCGGCGAACGACCCGATGATGTCGTCACGCGTCAGCGGGTCGGCGAGCACCGCGTTGGCCTTCTCCAGCACGTAGTCGATGTCCGCCGCGCTCGGCACCGGGTGCCACAGGTCCTCGGTGTAGGGGGTGTCGGTGGTGCCGATGATCCAGTAGCGCGACCACGGGATGACGAACAGCACCGACTTCTCGGTCTGGAGGATCAGGCCGGACGTGCCGCGGATGCGCTCGCGCGGGACGACGATGTGGATGCCCTTCGACGCCAGGACCCGCAGGCCCCCTCGGTCTCGGCGAGCGCCTCCGTCTGCTCGGTCCACGCGCCCGTCGCGTTGACGACGTGCCGCGCCCGCACGGTGATGTGCTTGCCGGTCTCCAGGTCGGCGACGACGGCGCCGTTGACCGCGCCGGTCGCGGTGCGGGTCAGCTCGACCACCTGGGTGCGCGAGGCCGCGTGGGCCCCGTACGCGGCGGCGGTGCGGACCAGCGTGACGACGAGCCGGGCGTCGTCGACGCTGGCGTCCCAGTACTGGATGGCTCCCACCGCGGCGTCCGCGGCCAGGTCGGGGAACTTGCGCAGGAGCTGGTGGCGGCTGAAGTGGCGGTGCAGCGGCATGGCCCGCTTGCCCGGGGCGAGGGACGCCAGCGTGTCGTACAGCGCGATGCCCGCGCCGACGAACGCGCGCTCCCAGACGCGGCGGGTGAGCGGGTAGAGGAAGGGCACGGGCCGCACCAGGTGCGGGGCCAGCTCCTTGATCAGCAGGTCGCGTTCCGTCAGCGCCTCGTGGACCAGCGCGAAGTCGAGCATCTGGAGGTAGCGAAGGCCCCCGTGGACGAGCTTCGAGGACCGGCTCGACGTCCCCGCCGACCAGTCCTGTGCCTCGACGATCGCGGTCGACAGGCCGCGGGTCGCGGCGTCGAGCGCGATGCCCGCGCCGGTGACGCCACCGCCGATGACGAGGATGTCGAGCTCGCCAGAGGGGGTGTCGGACGCTTCGAGCGCGGCGAGCGCCCGCGTGCGGGACTCAGCGGTGAGCTGCGTGGTGACCATCGTGCTCTCCTTCTTCGGGTCGTTCGTGGTCAGGGCGAGGACCGGGCGCCGGTGGCGGGCACGGGTCCACCGCCCCGCGGGCGGGTCGGCTGGTCAGCGCCGGAAGGTGCCCAGGGGCGGGCGCGACACGCGGCGCGAGGTCACGCGCCGGGGTGGGGGTCCAGCCGATCGGACCGCCCAGCGAGGTGCTGATCGTGTGTTCCCCGGCGCGCGGCCGGTGAGCCGGCCGCGCGGAGGAAGGTGCCGGTCGCGGAGCCCGCGGCTCCGGCACCGAGGGCCGTCACGCGGCGCGATCGTGGCGGTCGAGCGCGTCCAGCTTGGCGACCTTCTGCGCGGATCCGCCGCCCGCGAACTCCGAGTCCAGCCAGATGTTGAGCAGCGTGCGCGCGAGCTCGGGGCCGGTGGTGCGCTCGCCCATGGTCATCACCTGGGCGTCGTTCGACATCCGGGCGCGCTGCGCCGAGTACGGGTCGCACACCTGGGCGGCGCGCACGCCGGGAACCTTGTTGGCGGCGATGGCCATGCCGATGCCCGTGCCGCACAGCAGGACGGCCCGCTCGTACGTGCCGTCGGCGACCTTGCGGGCGACCAGCTCGGCCACGTCGGGGTAGTCGACCGAGTCGCCCCGGTCGGTGGGGCCGAAGGTGTCGACCAGCCATCCTCGACGGGTCAGCTCCTCCACCACCACGGTGCGCAGTGCCACCGCTGCCTCGTCGTTGCCTACCGCGATCCGCGGGGTCGTGCTCTGCGACATTGCAGCCTCCAGTCAGCGGCAGCACCTGCGCTGCCGTCGTGGTCATGACGTCATGAACTATTCATGGGCGTCTTGACCGTTCTGGGCGGTTGGCGCGCAACCAACCGACTGTTGGCACGAATCACAACGATTCGAACATCGAGTGGGGTATGGGCCTGCCTGTCTTCAGGTCAAGGCCACCTCACGCGGATGGCACGTCGCTCGCGGGCTACGCCGCCTGCACGAACGCCGTCACGGCGTCCGCGATCATCTGGATGGCGATCGCCGCCAGCAGCAGGCCCGCGATACGCGTGATGAGCGTGACGCCCGACTCGCGCAGCACCCGCTGGATCACGTTCGCGAACCGCATCGCCAGGTACGTGCAGACGTGGACCGCGACGACCCCGAGCACGATCGCCGCCCAGTGGGCCGCCATGCTGTCGGCCGCGTCCGTCTTCTGCTGGACGAACACCATGGTCGCCACGATCACGCCCGGCCCGCGAGCAGCGGCGTGCCCAGCGGCACGAGCGCCACGTTGACCGACCCACCCTTGGCAGGCTCGGGGTTCTCCGCCTTGCCGGTCAGCAGCTCCATGGCGACGAACAGCAGCAGCAGACCACCCGACGCTTGCAGCGCCGGCAGCGAGATGCCCATGTAGGCCAGCACCTGCTGCCCCAGCGCGCCGAACACGACGACGACTCCGAACGCCACGAGGATCGCCTGCCGGGCGGCCCGGTTGCGCTGCCGCGGCGTCATGCGCGAGGTCAGCGCGAGAAAGACGGGCACCGTCCCCGGCGGGTCCATGATGACGAACAGCGTCACGAATACCTCGGTGAACAACGTGACGTCCAGGACCGCCCTCATCGTCGCCGCCCCGGCCGCACCACGTCCACGGTTCCCTGCTCCTCGATCTGACCCAGCACGCGGGCCGACGTCGTGTTCTCTCCGAGGCGGTTCGGTTTTCCCGCCCCGTGGTAGTCGCTCGACCCGGTGACCAGCAGGCCCAGCGCCCGCGCGACGTCGCGCAGCCGCGCGCGCGTGTCGCCGTCGTGGTCGCGGTGGTCGACCTCGAGGCCGGCCAGCCCGGCCGCCGCGAGCTCCTCGATCCGCTCCTCGGGCACCACGCGCCCGCGCTGCGACGCTCCCGGGTGCGCGAACACGGGCACGCCGCCCGCCGCGCGCACCGCGCGGACCGCGGCGACGGCATCGGGCGCGGCGTGCGGCACGTAGTAGCGGGTGCCGGGCCGCAGCATGGTCGCGAACGCCTCGTCACGCGTGTCGACCACACCCGCAGCGACCAGCGCGTCGGCCAGGTGGGGGCGGCCCACGGTCGCGTCCGGACCCGTCTGCGCGAGCACGTCCTCCCAGGTGATCGGGTAGTCCACGGCGAGCAGGCCGGCCATGCGCTCGAGCCGGGTCAGGCGCGACGCGCGCGTGGCCTCCAGCTCGGCGAGCAGCGCCGCGTGCTCGGGGTCGTGCAGGTACGCCAGCAGGTGCACGCTGACGCCGCCGCACACCGTGGAGATCTCGGCCCCGCGCACCAGGGCGATGCCCGTGCGCTCGGCCGCCAGCACCGCCTCGTCCCAGCCGGCCGTGGTGTCGTGGTCGGTCAGCGCGACGACGGTGAGCCCCGCGCCCGCCGCGTCCTCGATGACGCGCCTCGGGGGTCGGTGCCGTCCGACGCCGTCGAGTGCGTGTGGAGGTCGATCACGGAGACACAGTAGCCGTCACAGGGTTTTCACCACCTTTCACCGGTCACCCCGTGTCTGCCCTGGCCCTCCGACCACCCTGCGCGGGACCATCGACGCATGGGGAACGAGCCCGCCGTCGTCTTCGTGCACGGCATGCGAACGTCGTCGGCCATCTGGGACGAGCAGGTCGCGCACGTCCACGACGCCGGGTACGACGCCGTCGCCGTCGACCTGCCCGCGCACGGCGAGCGGCGCGACGAGCGGTTCTCCCTCCCGGCGGCGTTCGAGGTCATCGACGACGCCGTCACGTCCTTCGGCGCAGACCGCCGCATCGCGCTCGTCGGCCTGAGCCTCGGCGGGTACACGACGCTCGCCTACGCGGCGCGCGACGCCGCGCTCCAGCAGGCCTGCCCCGCCCACACCACACGGCTGGCCGGCGTGGTCGCCGCAGGCTGCTGCTCCGACCCCAAGGGCAAGCCGGTCGCACTGTTCCGCGACGTCGCACGCGTCACGGTCGCGGGCGCGACGGCCGCGAGCAGGCAGGCGCGATCGACGACCACGCGCTGGCGCGCGGCGCTCAGCGGCAAGGGCTCCAAGGCGGGCGGCGCCGACGTCGCAGCCCTGCTCGGCGGCACCGCCGCGGTCGGCCCGTACCGGCCCGGGTGGCAGGTCGTCACGGACGCCCTCACGCACCTGGCCGGGCACTCGTCGGTCGCCGACGTGCGGGCCACCCGCGTCCCGGTCTGGCTGGTCAACGGCTCACGCGACCACCTGCGGCTGCAGGAGCACCGCCACCTGGCGGCCGCCTACCAGGGCGCTCTCGTCGTCGTCCCGGGCGCCGGCCACGACGTCAACACCGACGCACCCGACGCCTTCAACCGCGTGCTGACGCGCGCGCTGCACGACTTCGGCCGCGGCTGACCCGCCGGTCCCACGCACCGGACCGGTGCAAGACTGGGCCCATGAGCGACCAGACCACCCCGAACGCCCCGGTCGACGGCGACCAGGCCACCGACCACCGGAACCGGCCGCACTCGCAGGCGTTCGTCGACTTCATCACCTCGCGGTGGGCGCCGCGCGCCGGCCTGGGCGTCGTGCCCTCGGCGGCCGCGCCCTTCACCGCCGCACGCCGCGCCCGCCTGGGCGAGCAGTTCCCCGGCGCGCGCCTCGTCATCCCGGCCGGCCCGCTGCGCGTGCGCTCCAACGACACCGACTACCGGTTCCGGCCGCACTCGGCGTTCGCGCACCTCACGGGCCTGGGCACCGACCAGGAGCCCGACGCCGTGCTGGTGCTGCACCCCGTCGAGGACGGCGCGGGCGACGTCGGCCCCGACGGCCCGACCGGCCACCACGCGGTGCTCTACGTGCGGCCCCTCGCCGCGCGCGACACCGAGGAGTTCTACGCCGACTCGCGCTACGGCGAGTTCTGGGTGGGTGCCCGCCCGTCGCTCGACGACGTCACGACGCTCACGGGCATCGAGGCCCGCCACGTCGACGAGCTGCGCGACGCGCTCGCCAAGGACGTCGGCGCCGGTGTCGCGCTGCTCGTGGTGACCGGGGCCGACGAGGCCGTCGAGACGCTGGTCGAGGCCATCCTCGCGGAGGCCGGCGCGGACACGGCCGTCCAGGAGGAGAAGGCCGCCGCCCACGAGCTGACCGACGACGCCCTCGTGCGCGCCACCAGCGAGCTGCGGCTGATCAAGGACGAGTACGAGATCGAGCAGCTCCGCGAGGCGGTCGACCGCACGATCGAGGGCTTCGCCGCGGTGGTGCGCGCGCTGCCCCGCGCCGTCGCGCACCGCCGCGGCGAACGCGTCATCGAGACGACGTTCGACGCGCACGCCCGCCTCGAGGGCAACGCCGTCGGCTACGAGACCATCGCCGCGGCGGGCGACCACGCGACCACGCTGCACTGGATCTCCAACGACGGGAAGGTGCACGAGGGCGACCTGGTGCTGCTCGACGCAGGCGTCGAGGTCGACTCGCTGTACACCGCGGACGTCACGCGCACGCTGCCCGTCTCCGGCACCTACGGCGACGTCCAGCGCCGCGTCTACCAGGCCGTGCTCGACGCCGCGGACGCCGCGTTCGCCGTCGCCCGCCCCGGCGTGCGGTTCCTCGACGTGCACGAGGCCGCGATGAAGGTCATCGCGGCGCGGCTCGAGGAATGGGGGCTGCTGCCCGACGGCGTGACCGCCGAGGTGTCGCTCACGCCCCAGGGCCAGCAGCACCGCCGGTGGATGGTGCACGGCACGTCCCACCACCTGGGGCTCGACGTGCACGACTGCGCACAGGCACGCCGCGAGCTGTACCAGGAGGGCGTGCTCGAACCGGGCATGGTCTTCACGATCGAGCCGGGCCTGTACTTCAAGGCCGACGACCTGGCCGTGCCGCAGGAGTACCGCGGCATCGGGGTCCGCATCGAGGACGACGTGCTGGTCACCCCCGACGGCAACGAGAACCTCTCGGCAGCGCTGCCTCGCGACCCGGCCGCGGTCGAGGCCTGGATGCGCGCGCTGCGCGCGTGAGACGTGTGGCCCTGCCGGCGCTCCGGCAGGGCCACATCGGCTGGCCTCGGGGAACCGCGCGCGCCGGGCCCGTGAGGGCTGGCGCCGGGTCGCTCAGGGCTGCCGGGTCGCTCAGGGCTGGCGGCGCGGATCCTGCGGCGGGGGCGCGTACGGGTCCGTCGGCGGGGTCACCGACTGCTGGTCCGACGGCGGCTGCTGCTGTGCCTGCTGAGGTGCCTGCTGAGGTGCGGGCGCCTGCTGTGGTGCCGGCTGCGCGGGCTCCGCAGGGGGCGTCGCCGGTGCCGCCGTCGGGAGCATCGCGCCGTAGCGGGGCTCGCCCGTCGGGGTGGTCCAGCGGGGATCCGGTGCGCGGGCCGGCTGCGGTGCCGGAACGGGCGCGCCCGTGGCGCCGGGGACCGGCGCCGCCGCGGCGCCCGCACCCGCGCGGGCCTTGCCCAGCCCGTTCGGGGACCGCATGAGCAAAGAGCGCGCCTCGCCGGCCGACTCGGCCGCGCACAGGATCGCGTACGTCGTCGCGACGATCTGCGACTGCGACGTGAAGTCACGCCGCCCGCCCGTCACTGCGTAGGACAGCACGGAGAACAGGAGCCCGAACCCGGCGCCCAGCGCGATGCTGATGAACGCGAACCCGCTGGCCACTCCCCCGCTGCCGAACAGCGTGAACAGCAGCCCCACGAACAGGCCGAACCACGCACCCGAGCCCGCGCCGGCGATCGCGACCCGCCCGTAGCTCAGGCGCCCCGTGACCCGCTCGACCATCTTGAGGTCGGTGCCGACGATCGTGACGGCCTGCACCGGGAACTTGTGGTCGGACAGGTAGTCGACGGCCTGCTGCGCCTCCAGGTACGTCGGATAGGCGGCGACCTCGTCACCCTGGGGCGGGGTGGGCACGCGTGGCACCGGCTGCTGACGACTGAAGCTCATTCGCTCAGTGTGTCCTATCCCCACGGGAGTGACCACCAGCCTGCGCTCCGGTGCATGCACGCGCGTCCCCTCAGCGGCCCCGCCAGGTCGGGACGTAGGGTGACCAGCGTGAGCACCGCCAGCCGCGTGTTCGTCGCCCGCCTCGCCGGGACCTCGGTCTTCGACCCGATCGGTGACCAGGTCGGACGGGTGCGCGACGTCGTCGTCCTCGTCCGCGCCAAGGGCGCGCCCCGCGCCGTCGGGCTTGTCGTCGAGGTGCCCGGCCGACGGCGGGTCTTCCTGCCCATGACCCGGGTGACCAGCATCGACGCCGGCCAGGTGATCTCGACCGGCCTGGTCAACCTGCGGCGTTTCGAGCAGCGCGCGATGGAGTCGCTCGTGCTGGGCGAGCTGCTCGACCGCACCGTGACGCTGCGCGACGGCTCGGGCGCCGTCGTCGTCGAGGACGTCGCCATCGCCCGGCAGCGCAACGGCGACTGGCTCGTGGACCAGCTCTTCGTGCGCCGCCGCGAACCGGGCCGGTCGACGCTCGGCCTGCGGCGGCGCGGGGCGACGCTCGTCGTCGGCGTCGACGCCGTCTCGACGCTCGCGGCCGACGGGTCCGGCCAGGGCGCCGCCGCCCTGCTGGAGGCGTACGAGGACCTGCGGCCCGCGGACCTGGCCGACGTCCTGCACGAGCTGGGAGGCACGCGCCGCCTGGAGGTCGCGGCCGCGCTCGACAACGAGCGTCTCGCCGACGTGCTCGAGGAGCTTCCCGAGGACGACCAGGTCGCCATCCTCTCGGGCCTGGAGACTGCCCGCGCCGCCGACGTCCTGGAAGCGATGGAACCCGACGACGCCGCCGACCTGCTGCACGAGCTGCCCGACGCGCAGGCCGCGCGCCTGCTCGAGCTCATGGAACCCGACGAGGCGAAGGACGTGCGGCGCCTGCTCGCGTACGACGAGGACACCGCGGGCGGCATGATGACGACCGAGCCCGTCGTGCTCGGCCCCGAGACGACGATCGCGGCCGCGCTCGCCCAGATCCGCAAGCAGGACCTGCCGCCCGCGCTCGCGTCGGTCGTGTTCGTGGTGCGGCCCCCGCTCGAGACGCCCACCGGCCGGTTCCTCGGCGTCGCGCACTTCCAGCGGCTGCTGCGCGAGCCTCCGCACGCCGCCGTCGGCTCGGTCGTCGAGACCGACACCGAATGGCTGACCGCCGACGCGCCGCTCGGCCGCGTCACACGCCTGCTCGCCGCCTACGACCTGCTCGCCCTGCCGGTGCTCGACGACGAGAAGCGGCTGCTGGGCGCCGTCTCGGTCGACGACGTGCTCGACCACCTGCTGCCCGACGACTGGCGCGAGTCGCACGACGAGGGCCTCGCCGAACCCGAGCGCACGGAGACGGTGGTGCCCCGTGGCTGACCGGCTCGACACCCCGAAGGAGGCCCGCCGCACGCTCTGGCGCCGCCCCCGCCTGGACCAGGACGCCGTCGGCAAGGCCACCGAGGCCATCGCCCGGTTCCTGGGCACGCCCCGGTTCCTCATCTGGCTGACCGTCTTCTGCGCGATCTGGCTCGCGTGGAACTCCCTGGGTCCGCCCGCGCTGCGCTTCGACAAGGCGGAGAACGGCTTCACGGCGCTGACCCTCATGCTGTCGCTCCAGGCCAGCTACGCCGCGCCCCTCATCCTGCTCGCACAGAACCGGCAGGACGACCGCGACCGCGTCACCGCCGAGCAGGACCGCCAGCGGGCCGAACGCAACCTCGCCGACACCGAGTACCTGGCCCGCGAGATGGCGGCGCTGCGCCTGGCGCTGTCCGAGGTCGCGACGCGCGACTTCGTCCGCTCGGAGATCCGCAACCTCCTCGAAGGACTCGAGGACCTCGAGGTGCAGCGGGCGACCGCCCCCGAGAGCACCCCCGCGCCGGCCCAGCCCAGCCCCGGCACGTCACCCGCCCCGTAGGATCGCGGTATGACCACCCTCGCCGACCGGGTCCGCGAGGCCCTCGCCACCGTCGTCGACCCCGAGATCCGCCGTCCGATCACCGAGCTGGACATGGTGCGCTCGGTCGACGTCTCCGCAGAGACCGACGGCGCGGCACGGGTGCGCGTCGGCGTCGACCTGACCGTCGCGGGCTGCCCGCTCCAGTCGACCATCGTGCGTGACGTCACCGCGGCCGTCGAGGCGCTCGACGGCGTCGCGGGCGTCGACGTGGACCTCGGCGTCATGACCGCCGACCAGCGTGCGGCGCTGCGCTCGCGGCTGCGCGGCGGCGACGGCGACCCCGTCATCCCGTTCTCCCAGCCCGGCTCGCTCACCAAGGTCTACGCGATCGCCTCGGGCAAGGGCGGCGTCGGCAAGTCGTCGGTCACGGCCAACCTCGCCGTCGCGCTCGCCGCCGAGGGGCTCAACGTGGGCGTCGTCGACGCCGACATCTACGGCTTCTCGATCCCGCGCATGCTGGGCGTGGACCGCCCGCCCACGCGGGTCGACTCGATGCTGCTGCCGCCCATCGCGCACGGCGTCAAGGTCGTGTCGATCGGCATGTTCGTCCCTGCCGGGCAGCCCGTCGTGTGGCGAGGCCCGATGCTGCACCGCGCGCTCGAGCAGTTCCTCGCGGACGTCTTCTGGGGTGACCTCGACGTGCTGCTGCTCGACCTGCCGCCCGGCACCGGCGACATCGCGATCTCGGTGGCGCAGCTGCTGCCCGGCTCGCAGATCGTCGTCGTGACGACGCCGCAGGCCGCCGCCGCCGAGGTCGCCGCGCGCGCCGGGTCGATCGCGGTGCAGACCCACCAGGGCGTGGTCGGCGTCGTCGAGAACATGTCGTGGCTCGAACAGCCCGACGGGACGCGCCTGGAGGTCTTCGGCTCGGGTGGCGGGGAGCGCGTCGCGCGCTCGCTCGGCGAGGCGCTCGGCACGGACGTGCCGCTGCTGGGCCAGGTGCCGCTCGACGTCGCCGTCCGCGAGGCCGGCGACGACGGCACGCCCGCCGTGCTCGCCGCCCCCGACTCGCCGGGGGCGCGCGTGCTGCGCGACGTCGCCCGCTCGCTCGCCGCCCACAAGCGCGGGCTCGCGGGACGGCGGCTCGACGTCAGCCCGGCGCGGCCCTGACCGGACCGGGAATCCGGGGCGGCATCCTGACCGCTCCCGCGACCGCCGCTTCCACGCCGTGCCCCGGCGCTCCGGCGCCCTACGGATGCCCCGCACTGCCGTGGGCGCGATCGGGGCGGGGCGCCGGAACCCCTCCTCCGGCGGCCGGCAGCCGCACCGTGACGCGCAGGCCGCCGCCGTCGCGCGGGGCGAGATCGAGGCTCCCGCCGTGCGCCCGCGCGATGCTGGTCGCGATCGCCAACCCGAGCCCGACGCCGGCATGGTCGGAGCGGACGCGGTCGGTGCCGCGCCGGAACGGCTCGGCGAGCGTGGCGACGAGCTCGGGGGCGAGGACGTCGCCCGTGTTCTCGACCGTGAGCCGGACGACCTGGGGGCCGGTGCTCGTGGTCACCCACACGCCGCCGTGCCCGGTGGTGTTGTGGACGATCGCGTTGTGCACCAGGTTCGTGGCCAGCTGCAGAAGGAGCGCGGGCGAACCGACGGTGAGCGCGACGTCGCCCGAGGTCTCGACGGTCAGGCCGCGCCGTTCCGCGAACGGCAGGAGGGTCTCGGTCGCCTCCTCCGCGAGCAGGGACAGGTCGACGGTCTCGCGCGTGAAGGTGCCCTGGTCGGCGCGGCTGAGCACGAGCAGGGCCTCGGTCAGGTCGGTGGCCCGCTGGTTGACGGCGAGCAGGCGCGCGAGAAGCTCGTCGACGTCGCGGTCCGGGTCGTTGCGGGCCACCTCGATGAGCGTCCGTGCGATGGCCAGCGGGGTGCGCAGCTCGTGCGAGGCGTTCGCGGCGAACCTCCGCTGCTCGGCCACGTGGGCCTCGATCTGGGCGAGCATGCCGTCGAACGCGTCGGCGAGCTCGCGGAACTCGTCCCTGCGGCCCGGCAGCCGGATCCGGTGGGAGAGCGACCCGCTCCCGGCGGCGCGTGTCGCAGCGGTGATGCGGTTCAGTGGCGCGAGCATCCGCCCGGCGAGGAACCACCCGCCCACCAGCCCGAGCACGAGGAGAGCCGCCAGCGCGAGCGCCGCCTTGGGGGCGAAGGCGCGCCACAGGTCGTACCGGCCGGGGATGAACAGACCGGGGTTCCCGGGCGAGCCGGCCAGCGACCGTGCGGGTCGCGCGGGGAGCCGGACCGCCTCGTCGGGCACGTACCGCAGGAGGAACACCCACACGACCGCGATGAGCAGGACGCCCGCGACCATGAGGAACCCGGCGTAGCTGAACGCGAGCCGCGTGCGGACGCTCGTGCCGGGCGCCCTATCCACGGCGCTCGCCGTCGGGTCCCGTGTCGATCCGGTAGCCGACGCCGGCCACCGTGGCGATCAGCCACGGCTCGCCGAGCCGCTTGCGCAGCGCGGAGACGGTGATGCGGACGGCGTTCGTGAACGGGTCGGCGTTCTCGTCCCACGCCCGTTCCAGCAGCTCCTCGGCACTGACCACGCCACCCTGCGCGGCGACCAGCACCTCGAGCACGGCGAACTGCTTGCGCGTGAGCGCGACGTACCGGCCGTCGCGGTACACCTCACGGCGGAACGGGTCGAGGCGCAGGCCCGCGATCTCCTGGACGGGCGGCCGGTGGTAGCCGCGCCGCCGGTCGAGGGCGCGCAGCCGCAGCACGAGCTCGCGCAGCTCGAACGGCTTGGTGAGGTAGTCGTCGGCGCCCAGCTCGAAGCCGGTGGCCTTGTCGTCGATCCGGTCGGCCGCGGTCAGCATGAGGATCGGCGTCCCGCTGCCCGAGGCCACGATGCGCCTGGCGATCTCGTCGCCGGAGGGACCGGGGATGTCACGGTCCAGGACGGCGATGTCGTAGGTGGTGACGGCCAGCAGCTCCAGGGCCGTGTCCCCGTCGCCCGCGACGTCGGCCGCGATCGCCTCCAGGCGCAGACCGTCACGCACGGCGTCGGCGAGCTCGGGTTCGTCCTCGACGATCAGCACGCGCATGACCCCATGGTCCCGCGCCCGGCGTATCGCGGGCGTATCGAGAACCGTGTACGACCTGGCAACATGGCGTCGTCTGGACTGGTGGCATGTCCACCAGAGAACACGCACGACGACCGGCCCGCCGCCCGCGCTGGGCGCTCCTGGTTGCGGGTGTCGCAGGCGCGGTGCTCGCCGGGGCGTTCGCGTACCACGCCGTCGTGACCCCGCCGCTCGCCGCGGCGTCGGCCGAAGCAGCCTCGTCCGCAGCCGCGGTCGCACCCGACGCCGTCGCGTCCGGGCCCCCCGACGCCGTCGCGTCCGGGCCCCCCGACGCCACCGGCGACGCGCCCGCGGCGTCCGCACCCGGCCGCGACCGGCGTCCCGCGCTCGGCGAGACCGGCGGCACGGGCGGGCTGTCGGTCCTCGACGACGGCGAGGCGACCGTGACCCGCCTGCACCCCGCGCTGCTCACCGCCCTGCGCGCGGCCGCGACCGACGCGGCGGGCGACGACGTCACGATCACCGTGACCAGCGGGTGGCGTTCCGCCGAGCAGCAGGAACAGCTTCTCCACCAGGCGATCACGCAGTACGGTTCGGCGGCGGCCGCCGCCCGCTGGGTCGCCACCCCGCAGACGTCCGCGCACGTGTCCGGGGACGCCGTCGACGTCGCGGGTGCGGGCGCCACCGCCTGGCTGACCCGGCACGGGGCCGCGTACGGCCTGTGCCAGATCTACGCCAACGAGTCCTGGCACTACGAGCTTCGCCCGCAGGCCGCCGTCAACGGCTGCCCCGCGATGTACGCCGACCCGACGCAGGACCCGAGGATGCAGCAGTGAGCGGCACCCCGCGGCGCGGGCACGACACGGTCGCCGACGGCGCGCGCCGGGTCACGCCGCGGCTCACCGTGCTGTTCGCGATCTACCTCGCCCTGCTGGTGTGGACCGTGCTGTGGAAGCTCGACGTCCCGTGGACGGGCACCACGCAGCGCACCGTCAAGCTCGTGCCGTTCGTCGCCTCGGGCGGGCACGGTGCCAGCCAGCCCTTCGAGGTCGCGATGAACCTGCTCCTCTTCGTCCCCGCCGGGCTGTACCTCGGGCTCCTCGCGCCGGCGTGGCGGTGGTGGAAGGTCATCGGGGCGGTCGCGGGCGCAAGCCTGGGCCTTGAGACCGCCCAGTTCGTCCTGGCCGTCGGGAGCTCCGACGTCACCGACGTCGTCGCCAACACCGCCGGAGGGCTGGCGGGGCTCTGCCTGCTCGCCCTGGCACGACGGCGGCTCGGCAGGCGGACGGCGACGGTCCTCGTGCGCGCCTGCGCCGTCGCGACAGTGCTGGCCCTGCTCGCGAGCGCCGCCTTCGTCGCCTCCCCCGTCCGCCTCGGGGGACCGCCGCCGGGCGGGATGCGCGAGCCCGGCATCCGGGCCGTGCGCGACGGCGTCCGCCACGACGCGCGATCGACGAGCAGCACGGGCCGACCCAGCACGAGCCAGCCCAGCACGAGCCGGCCCAGCCCGGAGTCGGCGCCGGGCCGGAATCGCGCAGGCTCTCCGAGGGCGGCATCCCCGGTCGCCGCGGTCGTGCCGAGCGGACCGGTGCGGGCGGTCTCACCCGCGACTCCCTAGGCTCGGTCGGGGCGGCGACGTCCAGCCCGCGCGCCTCGAACATGACGCAGCGGACGTCTCACCCCGGCGAAACCCCTCTCCACCTGGGAGGATCGCACCGCGACCACCGTCCACACACCCCTCCCAAGGAGCACACCCGCATGCCCGCACCCCAGTGGCTGCCCGCCTGGAAACGTGACGAGGGCGCCCGGCGCGTGCTCGCCCTGTTCGCTCGAACGTTCCACGACGACGGCGAGACCGGTCCCCTGCCGGGCACCCCCGACGGCGTCTGGTCGGCCCCCGGCCGTGTCAACCTCATCGGCGAGCACACCGACTACAACGCGGGCCTGAGCCTGCCGACCGCGCTGCCGCACCGCACCTACGTCGCGCTGCGCCGCCGTGCCGACGACGTCGTGCGCATCGTCTCCGAGCAGACCGACGAGCCGTGGACCATCCGGCTCGCCGACGTCCGTCCCGGAGAGCTGCACGGCTGGGGCACCTACGTCGCGGGGGTCGCCTGGGCGCTGCGTCAGGCGGGGCACGACGTGCGCGGCTTCGACGCCGTGGTCGACTCGTGCGTGCCCTTCGGCGCGTCGCTGTCGAGCTCTGCGGCCATCGAGTGCGCGTTCGCCGTCGCGCTCGACGACACGTTCGGCCTCGGCCTGGGCGCCGACGACGCCGGGCGGGCGCAGCTCGTCGCGGCCGCCCGCCGCGCCGAGAACGAGATCGCGGGCGCCCCCACGGGCGGTCTCGACCAGTCGGCCTCGCTGCTGTGCGCCGACGGCCAGGCCCTGCTGCTGGACTTCCGCCCCGGCCTCGCCCCGGGCGACTTCGCCCAGCCCGTCCCGTTCGACCTCGCGGCGGCCGGGCTCGCCCTGCTCGTGATCGACACGCGCGCCCCGCACCAGCTCGTCGACGGGCAGTACGCCGAACGCCGTGCCTCGTGCGAGACGGCCGCGGAGCTGCTCGGCGTCGGCTCGCTGCGCGAGGTGACGCCGTCCGACCTCGACGCGGCCCTGGACGACCTCGCGCCGCACGACCACGAGAACACGCTGCGCCGTCGCGTGCGGCACGTCGTCACCGAGACGGCCCGCACGGCCGAGCTCGTCGCGCTCGTGCGCGAGGGCCTCGGTGCGGACGGCGTGCCCGACGAGGAGGCCGTCGCCCGGGTGGGCCGGCTTCTCAACGCGTCGCACGCCTCGTTGCGCGACGACTACGAGGTCACGGTGCGCGAGACGGACCTCGCCGTCGACGCGTCGCTCGCCGCGGGGGCCGTCGGGGCGCGCATGACGGGTGGCGGGTTCGGCGGATCGACCATCGCCCTGGTCCGGACGTCCGAGGTCGACGCCGTCGCGACCGCGGTGGCGACGGCATTCGCGCAGGCAGGCCTGACGGCTCCCGCGTTCGTCGCGGCCCCGCCGTCGGACGCCGCGGGTCGCGACGCCTGACGGCCCGAGGCGGGGGCACCGGCCCGGCCGCGCACCGGCGCGCCCGGGTCGGCGTGCCCGACGCCGTCACAGGTCGTAGGTCACCACCACCGGGGCGTGATCGCTCCACCGCGCCTCGTACGACTCCGCCCGGTCGACCTCGACCTTGACCGCCCGCGGCGCGAGCGCCGGGTTGGCGAGCTGGTAGTCGATACGCCACCCCTTGTCGTTGACGAACGCCTGGCCCCGCCACGACCACCACGTGTACGGGCCGGGACCCTCGCCGCCGTGGGCGCGGCCGAGGTCCGTCCAGCCGAGCTCGCCGAACCAGCGATCGAGGTAGGCGCGCTCCTGGGGCAGGAACCCGGCGTTCTTGAGGTTGCCCTTCCAGTTGGCGATGTCGACGTTGTGGTGAGCGATGTTGAGGTCGCCGGCCACGAGCGCGGGGGCCGGCGCAGCACCGAGCTCGGCAAGGCGCGAGGTGACCTTCTCCAGGTACGCGTACTTCTCGATCATCTTGACCGGGTTGTCCTCGGGCCAGGTCGACCCCGAGTGGATGTAAGCGCTCACCACGGTCAGCAGCTCCCCGCCGGGCGCACCGGGCACCTCGATGTCCGCCTCGACCCACCGGCCCGTGTCGACCGCGGGCTCGGGTCCCTCGTGCGGGCCGTGGGCCTCGAGCCCGACGCGCACCGCGCGCACCGGCAGGCGGGAGGCGACCGCGACGCCCGCACGCCCCTTGATGTCGCTCGCCTGGTGCGCGACATGCCACCCGTCGAGCACCTCGTTCAGCACGGCGTCGGGGGCGCGGACCTCTTGCAGCAGCAGGACGTCGGGGGCGCGCTGGTCCAGCCACTCCCCCATGCCGCGGCGCACGGCGGCACGGATCCCGTTGACGTTGGCGGTGGCGACGACAAGCTGGTTCACGCGGGCGATTGTGTCATCCGGCTCCGACAACGCCCCGAGCAGGTCGACCGCGCGACCCGGCCGGCGTGTGCCACCCCTACCCGGCGGCCGCCGCCTCCAGGGCCGCGATGTCGAGCCTGCCCATCGTGAACATCGCCGCCAGCGCTCGCCGCGAGCCGTCCGTGGTGTAGTCGCCGAAGATCTCGACGAGCTGCTTCGGCACCACCTGCCACGACACGCCGAAGCGGTCCGTCAGCCAGCCACACTGGCCCGGCGTGCCGCCGTCGGCCGTGAGCGCTGCCCAGTAGTGGTCGACCTGCGCCTGGTCCTCGCACTCGACGACGAGGCTGAACGCCTCGTCGAGCGTGAACGCCGGCCCGGCGTTGAGGAGCTGGACCGCCATCCCGTCGAGCTCCAGGTCGATCACGAACGGCGCCCCCTCCTCGACGTCCGGCACCCCCGGCGGCGCCGTCACCACGCCGACGACGCGCGAGTTCGGGATGACGCTCGCATAGAACGCGGCGGCTTCCTCGGCCCCCGAGGCGAACCACAGATGCGGCTTCACGATGCCCACGGCTCCGCCCTCCTCACCTTGCCACCCACGATCGCGGTGCCACCCACGATCGCGGTGCCACCCACACGGGTGGCCCTGGTCGCCAGGTAGACGGCCACCGCTCGCGAAAGTCATCGGTCCACGACGCGGCGCGCCCGCAGGCGCGCCGCGCGGTGGGGTCAGCTCGCCCGCTCGGCCGTGTCGACCACGTTGGCCAGGAGCATCGCCCGGGTCATCGGCCCGACACCACCCGGGTTCGGGGAGTACCACGACGCGGTGGCGAGCGCCGCCGGGTCGACGTCACCGACGACACGCGACTTGCCCGTGGCGGGGTCCGTCTCGCGCGAGACGCCGACGTCGATCAGCACGGCGCCGGGCTTGACCATCTCGGCCGTGACGATGCCCTTGACACCCGCTGCCGCGACGACGACGTCGGCCTGCCGCACCAGCTCGGCGAGGTTCGTCGTCCCGGTGTGCGTGAGGGTCACCGTGGCGTTGACGGCCCGGCGGGTCAGCAGCAGCCCGATCGGCCGGCCCACCGTCACACCGCGGCCCAGGACCACGACGTGCTTGCCAGCCAGGGACACCCCGTGCCGCTCGATCAGCTCGACGATGCCGCGCGGCGTGCAGGGCAGCGGTGAGGTGACGTCCTCGTTGACGCGCAGCACCAGCCGCCCGAGGTTGGTCGGGTGCAGGCCGTCCGCGTCCTTGGCCGGGTCGACGAGCTCGAGCACCCGGTTCGTGTCGATCCCGCGAGGCAACGGGAGCTGCACGATGAACCCGGTGCAGGCCGGGTCCTCGTTGAGGCGGCGCACGGCGGCCTCGATCTCCTCCTGCGTCGCGGTGCCGGGCAGATCCACGCGGATCGAGGCGATGCCCACCTCGGCGCAGTCGCGGTGCTTGCCCGCGACGTACCACTGCGACCCGGGGTCGTCACCCACGAGCAGCGTGCCCAGCCCCGGCACGACGCCGCGCTCCGCCAGCCCCGCGACCCGCTCTTTCAGCTCGCCCTTGATCCGGGCGGCCACACTCTTCCCGTCCAGCACCTGCGCGCCCATCTGCGCTCCTTCCCCCGTCACTCCGGGGCCCGCGGTACGGGTTGTACAGGAACCGTTCCCGATTCTGTACAAACCCGTACCGTCACCGATCAGTACTGCTGGAGGCCCGGGTACAGCGGGTAGCTCTCCGTCAGCGTGCGGACGCGGGCGCGCAGCGCCTCGACGTCGGCCGCGGCGCCGTCACGCAGGGCGACGGCGATGATGTCGGCGACCTCGGTGAACTCCGCGTCGCCGAAGCCACGCGTGGCCAGGGCCGGCGTGCCGATGCGCAGGCCCGACGTGACACGCGGGGGGCGCGGGTCGAACGGCACGGCGTTGCGGTTCACGGTGATGCCCGCGTCGTGCAGAAGGTCCTCGGCCTGCTGACCGTCGAGCGCGGAGCTGCGCAGGTCGACCAGCACGAGGTGGACGTCGGTGCCGCCCGTGAGCACCGACGCACCCGCCGCGGCGACGTCAGGCTCGGACAGGCGGGCGGCGATGATCTGCGCGCCCCGCAGCGTGCGCTCCTGGCGGTCCTTGAAGGACTCGGACGCCGCCACCTTGAAGGCGACGGCCTTGGCCGCCACGACGTGCATGAGCGGACCGCCCTGCTGGCCCGGGAACACGGCCGAGTCGATCTTCTTGCCCCACTGCTCCTTGGCGAGGATGAAGCCCGAGCGGGGACCGCCGATGGTCTTGTGCACCGTCGAGGAGACGACGTCGGCGTGCGGCACCGGCGACGGGTGCAGGCCCGCGGCCACCAGGCCGGCGAAGTGGGCCATGTCCACCCACAGCTTCGCGCCGACCTCGTCGGCGATCTCGCGGAAGGCGGCGAAGTCGAGGTGGCGCGGGTAGGCCGACCAGCCCGCGATGATGACCTCGGGCCGGTGCTGCAGCGCCTTCGTGCGGACCTCGTCCATCTCGATGCGGTACGTCTGCGGGTCGACGCCGTAGGAGCCGACGTCGTACAGGCGGCCCGAGAAGTTGATCTTCATGCCGTGCGTCAGGTGGCCGCCGTGGGCCAGCTCGAGACCGAGGATGCGGTCGCCCGCCGTGGCGAGCGCGTGCAGCACGGCTGCGTTGGCCTGGGCGCCCGAGTGCGGCTGGACGTTCACGTGCTCGGCGCCGAACAGCGTGCGGGCGCGGGCGATCGCGAGGTTCTCCGCGATGTCGACCTGCTCGCAGCCGCCGTAGTACCGCTTGCCGGGGTAGCCCTCGGCGTACTTGTTGGTCAGCACCGAGCCCTGCGCCTGGAGGACGGCGTTCGGCACGAAGTTCTCCGACGCGATCATCTCGAGCGTGTCGCGCTGGCGGGCAAGCTCCCCGTCGAGCACGGCGGCGATCTCGGGGTCGACGTCGGCGAGGGTGCCGGTCAGGAGGGGGTCGGGGGTGTGTGCGCTCGGAGTCTCGAAGGACATGGCGTGCTCCCTGGCTGCGGGACGCAGCGACGGACGCCGCTGCGACGGACGATGGACGTGACACGAGGTCATGACACAGGGCCCAGGCGGACGACCCGTCGTCGTTACAGCGTTGCCGCTCCCTGGTGGTCATCCACCTGCCCCGTCCCCGCGTGCGGAGGGGGCTGCGCCAGTCGCGACGCCGTCCAGGGTAACGCACCAAGGAGCCGCCGGACCTGTGGGGGTCACCCCACGTCCGACGGCTCCCTGATGGCGATGTCAGGTGGGCGCCGAGCGGCGCCGGTTCAGCCGAGCTCCGTCAGCCCAGCGCCCCTCGGCGCTTGGAGACGATGTCGAGCGCGACCGCGAGCAGCAGCACCAGACCCTTGATGGCCTGCTGCCAGGCCGCGTCGACCGCGAGGATCGACAGGCCCATGTTGAGCACGCCCATGATGAGCGCGCCGACCATGGCTCCCGAGATCCGGCCGACGCCGCCCGAGACGGCCGTGCCACCGATGAAGCAGGCGGCGATGGCGTCGAGCTCGAAGTTCATGCCGGCCGCCGCGACGCCGGCACCCGCACGGGCCGTCGTCGCGATGGCGGCGACCGCGGCGAGCATGCCGATGTTGACGAAGATCATGAAGTCCGTGCGGCGGGAGTTGACGCCCGACAGGATGGCCGCGTTGCGGTTGCCGCCGACGGCGTACACGTGCCGGCCGAACACCGTGCGGTTGAGCACGAACGTGAAGCCGAGGATCAGGACGCCGACGATGAGCAGGATGATCGGGGTGCCGCCACGCGACAGCGACAGCCAGTAGGTCACGAGCGCGATGAGCGCGGCCATCACCACGAGCTTGCCGATGAACGCACCGATCGGCTCGACGCTCAGCTCGTGCCGGACGAGGTTGGCACGGGCGCGCACCTGCGAGAACGCCAGGCCGACGATCGCGATGACGCCGATGACGAGCGTGACGACGTCCATGTTCCCGAGGAACCCGAGGAAGTTCGGCAGCGACCCGTTACCGATGCGGTTGAACCCGGACGGCAGGGGGGCCACCGTCTGCCCGACGAGCACGATGGCCAGACCGCGGAAGATGAGCATGCCTGCCAGCGTGACGATGAACGCCGGTATGCCCACGTAGGCGATCCAGAACCCCTGCCAGACCCCGACCAGGGCGCCGATGGCGAGCCCCGCGAGGATCGCGATGGCGACGGGCCAGCCCCAGTCGTGCATCATGATCGCCACGAGACCGCCGATGAACGCGACCACGGAGCCGACCGACAGGTCGATGTGCCCCGCGACGATCACGGCCACCATGCCGATCGCCAGGATCATGACGTACGCGTTCTGCTGGATCAGTGCCGCGATGTTGTTCGGCGCCAGGAGGCGGCCGTCGGTCAGGAACTGGAACAGCAGCACGATCACCACGAGCGCAGCGACAATGCCGTACTGGCGGACGTTGCGGCCGAGGTACTCCCTCAGAACGTTCATCGGTTGGTTCCTTCCACAGCCACGCCGGCAGCCGCCGGGGCCTTCTCCATCGTCATGTAGCGCATGAGCTCTTCCTGCGTGGCCTGCTCGCGCGGGACCTCGCCGGTGATCCGGCCCTGGCTCATCGCGTAGATGCGGTCGCAGACGCCGATGAGCTCGGGGAGCTCGGAGGAGATCACGATCACGGCCTTGCCGGCGTCGGCGAGGGCGTTGATGATCCCGTAGATCTCGTACTTGGCACCGACGTCGATGCCGCGCGTGGGCTCGTCGAGGATGAGCACGTCAGGGTCGGCGTTCACCCATTTGGACAGCACGACCTTCTGCTGGTTGCCGCCCGAGAGCTTGCCCACGAGGGACTCGACGGTCGGGGCCTTGATGCGGAACTCCTTGCGGTACTTCTCCGCGACGACCTCTTCCGCGCCGCTGCGCACCACGCCCCACCAGTTCGAGACCTTGCCCAGCGCGGACGCCGAGACGTTCTCGCGGATGGTCTGGATCAGGTTGAGGCCCAGCGCCTTGCGGTCCTCGGTGGTGTAGGCGATGCCGGCCGCGATCGCGTCACCGACGCGCCGCAGCGTGATCTCCTGCCCCTCCTTGAAGACGCGGCCCGAGATGTTGGAGCCCCACGAGCGCCCGAACAGGCTCATCGCGAGCTCGGTCCGCCCGGCGCCCATGAGACCCGCGAGGCCGACGATCTCGCCACGGCGGACGTTGATGTTCGCGTGGTCGACGATGACGCGCTCGGTGTCGATCGGGTGGTGGACCGTCCAGTCCTCGACGCGCAGCGCCTCTTCCCCGATCTGGGGGTGGTGCTCGGGGAAGCGGTGGTCGAGCGAGCGACCCACCATGCCGCGGATGATGCGGTCCTCGGTGACGGGCTGCGCCCCGTGGAAGTCGAGCGTCTCGATCGTCTCTCCGTCGCGGATGACCGTCACACGGTCGGCGATCGCCGCGATCTCGTTGAGCTTGTGGCTGATGATGATCGAGGTGATGCCCTGGTCCCGGAACTCGCGGATCAGGCCCAGCAGGTGCGCGCTGTCCTCGTCGTTGAGCGCCGCGGTGGGCTCGTCGAGGATGAGCAGGTCGACCTTCTTGGACAGCGCCTTGGCGATCTCGACGAGCTGCTGCTTGCCCACGCCGATGTCGAGCGGGGTGACGTCGGGGTTGTCGGCGAGCCCCACGCGCTTGAGGAGCTTGGCCCCCTGGGAGCGGGTCAGGTTCCAGTCGACGACGCCGCCGGCCGCCTGCTCGTTGCCGAGGAAGATGTTCTCGGCGAGCGACAGGCGCGGGACGAGCGCGAGCTCCTGGTGGATGATGACGACGCCCGCCTCCTCGGAGTCGCGGATCCCCTTGAACCGCACCTCCTCGCCGTTGAGCAGGATGTCGCCCGTGTAGGTGCCGTACGGGTACACACCCGACAGCACCTTCATCAACGTCGACTTGCCGGCGCCGTTCTCGCCGCAGATCGCGTGTACCTCACCCCGGCGGACCTCGAGCGTCACGTCGCTCAGGGCCTTGACGCCGGGGAACTCCTTGCTGATGCTGCGCATCTGCAAGATCAGGTCCCCGACGGGCGCGACCGGTGCGCCCCCGGACCCGGCCTGCTCCGTCTTCTGGGTGGCCATGACGGATTCCTTCCTCGTCTACTGCTGGGTCGTCTGGTGGTCGTGATGACATGCCTGCCGTCGACCCGGGGAGCACCCGGAAGGTCGAGGGCGGGGTGGCCGGCCCGCGACGCGTGCGTCGCGGGCCGGCAGACGGTCACAGACCGACGTCGGACGCCTTGAGGAAGCCCGAGTCGACGAGGACGGACTGCACGTCGTCCTTGGTCACGACCTGCGGCTTGAGGAGGAACGACGGGACGACCTTGACGCCGTTGTCGTACGACGTGGTGTCGTTGACGTCGACGGTCTCGCCGTTGACGATCTGGGTCACCATCTTGGCGACCTGGTCACCCAGCGTGCGGGTGTCCTTCCACACGGTCATCGACTGCTGGCCGGCGAGGATGTTGCGGACGTTGGCGACGTCGGCGTCCTGGCCCGTCAGGAGCGGCCAGTCCTGGCCGACCGTGTAGCCCGCGCCGGCCAGGGCCTGCGCGATGCCCAGGGCGAGCGAGTCGTTCGGCGAGAGCACGACGTCGACCTGCTTGTCCTGGTAGAACGAGTTGAGGCGGTTCTCCATCTCGGACTGCGCACGGGCCGACTCCCAGCCCTGGATGCCGATCTGGGTCCAGCCGTCGAGGTCCGCGGGGACCTTGCCCGACGGGGAGACGAGCACGCCGCTGTCGAGGTAGGGCTTGAGGACGTCGAACGCACCCTTGAAGAAGAAGCGCGCGTTGTTGTCGTCGGGCGAGCCGGCGAACATCTCGATGTTGAACGGGCCGGTGGCGCCGTCCTTGAGGCCGAGCTGCTCCTCGATGTACTGGCCCTGAAGGGTGCCGACCAGCTCGTTGTCGAACGTCGCGTAGTAGTCGACGTTGGGCGTGTCGTTGATCAGGCGGTCGTAGGCCAGGATCCTGATGCCGGCGTCGGCGGCGGTCTGCAGGACCGGGCCGAGAGCGGTGCCGTCGATCGAGGCGATCACGAGGACGTCGGCGCCCTCGTTGATCATGTTCTGGATCTGGGTGATCTGCTGGTCGACCTTGTTGTCGGCGTACTGCAGCGAGGTCTTGAAGCCCTCGTCCTGCAGGAGCGACTCCAGGTGAGCGCCGTCGTTGTTCCAGCGCTCCAGCGAGCGCGTCGGCATCGCGATGCCGATCAGGGTGTCGCCGGGAGCCGCGCTCCCGTCGCCACCGGCGTCGTCGCTGCGTTCCGCGGAGCATGCTCCGAGGGCGCCGAGCGTGAGCGTGACCGTGGCGATCGCCACGAGCTTGCGCCAAGACCTCATCGTCATTCCTTCTTCGTCGTCGAGTACAGGAGACGGGCAGCGCGCCCGTCGAGCCATAGGCCTTCACGCCGGTGTCGAGGCTGTCTAGCGCCTGTTGCGAGACCGTGGTGCCGACCTTGGGACCACCGAGAACGTAGCCCCGCTGCGTTCGACTTTCAACGCCAAATGACGCAACCCGCGTCATCGTGATCAGATTGTGTTCAAGACTCTAACTCAGGGCCCGACAGCGCTACCCTCGAAGCGTGCGCAGGGACACGACGCCGTCACCCGGCTCCCAAACCTCGCTCCGTGAGGCGAACCGGAGCCGCATCGTCGCTGCGGTGAAACGATTCGGCGGCCTCACCCAGGTCGAGCTCGCAGCCGCCACCGGACTCTCGACGGCAACCGTGTCGACCATCGTCAAAGAGCTCGTCGGCACCGGCGTCGTCGAGACGGAGACGACGTCGCGCTCGGGCAGGCGCGCACTGCGCGTGACGATCGCCCGGAGCGCCGGGCTCGTCGCCGGAATCCACATCGGACCCCGCTCGCTCGCCGTCGCGCTCGGCGACCTCGCGCACGACGTCGTGGCAGAACAAGCACTACCCCTTCCCGCGGACCACCGCCCCGACACGTCGCTCGACCGCGCCGCGCTCCTGATCGTGGACCTGCTCGAACGCGTCGGCACGGACCTCGACGGGCTACTGGGCGTCGGCGTCGCGATCGCCGCGCCTGTCGAGTCGGGCACCGGGCTCATCGCCGTCCGCGGGGCGCTGCGCGGCTGGGAAGAGGTGCCCGTCGCCCAGGTGCTCACCAAGCGGCTCGCCCGCCCCGTCCACGTCGAGTCCGACGCCGGCCTCGGCGCGCTCGCCGAGCACCAGCTCGGCGCCGGCCGCTACGTGCAGGACGTCCTGTATGTGCGACTCTCGTACGGAACGTCCGCCGGGCTGATCCTGGGCGGGCGCCTGCACCACGGCGGCTCCGGCGCCGCCGGGCAGCTCGGCCACGTGCAGGTGTCACCCGCCGGACCGGTGTGCTCGTGCGGCAACCGCGGATGTCTCGACACCGAGGTCGGCGAGGCCGCACTGCTCGAGCTCCTACGACCCGCCCTCGGCGAGGTCACGCTGCGCGACGTCGTACGCAGGGCGCAGCAGGGTGACCCCGGGTGCGCGCGCGTGCTCGCGGACGCCGCCCGCCTCACCGGTGAGGTCGTCGCGGGGGTGGTGACGCTCCTCGATCCACAGGTCGTCGTCGTGGGCGGAGAGCTGGCGCGCGCGGGAGACGGCGTCGTCGTCGCTCTGCGAGAATCGGTTCACCGGCACGCACTCCCGCACCGGTTCGCACCCGTCGACGTCGTCGCCGGCCAGCTCGGACCCCGGGCCGAGCTGATCGGCGCGCTTGAGCTGGCGCGCAAGGAGACCGACGTCGAAGGAGTCGCGCGGTGACCACCACCCACACCCCACCCGTGCTGTCCTTGCGCGGGATCCACAAGGCGTTCGGCCACGTCGAGGCGCTCACCGACGTCGACCTGGACGTGCACGCGCACGAGGTCGTCGCGCTCGTCGGCGACAACGCCGCGGGAAAGTCGACGCTCGCGAAGATCATCTCGGGCGTGCTGCAACCCGACGCGGGGTTCATCGAGCTCGACGGGGAGCCCGTCACCGTCCCCTCCCCTGCCGCCGCGCACGCGCTCGGGATCGCGACCGTGTTCCAGGACCTGGCCCTGTGCGAGAACCTCGACGTCGTCGAGAACCTCTATCTGGGGCGCGAGCTGCGCCAGACGCGGCGCGGGCTGGCGCGCACCGCGAAGGGCCGCAGAGGGCTGGGCCGACGAGTCCTCGGCCGGCGCGCTCCGGGTCGGCCGGATCCGGACGGTGGCGACCCGCGCTTGCCCGGCCTGGGCTGGCGAAGCGCTGACGGGCCGGACTCCGGCGGGCCGGACTCCGGCGGGCCGAGTCTGGACGGGTCGCGCCTGGACGGGCCGAGTCTGGACGGGCCGGGGTTGGAACGGCCGGGCGGACCAGGGCTGGGCCGGGCGGGCATGAGTCGCCTGGAGAACCTGGAGCCGCACCGGCGCGGAGGGCTCGGCACCCCGCTCGACGACGCGGAGATGGAGGAGGAGGCGCGTCGCATCCTCACCTCGCTGACCGCCAACATCCCGTCGGTACGTACTCCGCTGTCGGTGCTCTCGGCCGGCCAGCGGCAGACCGTCGCGATCGCCCGCACGCTGCTGGGCCACCCCCGCGTCGTCGTGCTCGACGAGCCCACGGCGTCGCTGTCCGTTGCACACACGGCCGAGGTGCTCACGCACATCGAGTCCCTGCGCGATCTCGGACACGCGGTCGTGCTGATCAGCCACAACATGAGCGACGTGCGCGCGGTGGCGGACCGCATCGAGGTGCTGCGCCACGGCCGCAACAACGGCTCGTTCGAGGCCCGCAGCGCGACCTACGAAAAGGTCGTCGCAGCGATCACCGGCGCGACAGCTCTCGGCCGCGGGTGAGTTCGAGCATCAGTCGAAACTTCGAGCCCCGAGCGCTCGAACGCACTGACAATCGCTCGAACAACCCCCTGGAAGCGACGGTGTTCACACCGTCGGTGGGTTGGGGGTTGTCGACACAGGGGGCGGTGTGGGGGGGTGCTGGCAGGGGTGGGTGGGGCAGCCTGTGCGGCGTGTCCGAGCCTCCTGAGATCTTGCTTGCCCGCCATGCCGACCGGGACCGCCTTCGGCGCGACCTCGACCGCGGAGCCGTCGAACGCGTGCGCCGCGGAGCCTACCTGCGCACCGGCCGCGCCAGCGGGGCCGGCCGCGAGGGGGTCGGCGACCTCGCCGACGGTGCCCTGCGGGGCGAGCGGCGCGGACCGGTGTCGGCGTTCGCGTCGGCCCAGGGCGCGCGGGAGAGTGCGCGGCTGCGGATGCGGGCCGTCTCGCTCCAGCTCCTGGCCCCCGTGTTCAGCCACGAGTCGGCAGCGACCTGGTGGGGCTGGCCCACCTGGACGGTGCCCGCGCGCACGCACGTCACCCAGGGCACACGGCGGGCGGGCACGGCCGCCGCGGACGTCGCGCGCCACTTCTCTCGGCTGCCGGGCGGCGACGTCGTCGAGCGCGACGGACTGCTCGTGACCAGCCGCGAGCGCACACTTGTCGACGTCGCGCGGACGGCGCACCCGCTTGCCGGGCTCGTCGTCGCGGACGCGGCGCTGGCCGACGGCGTCGATCGGGAAGCTGTGCTCGACCGCGTTGCCGCACTGGGCCCGGTCCGCGGCAGCAGGCGGGCGCGGGTCGTGCTCGACCTCGCCGACCCGGGGGCGGAGTCACCGTGGGAGACCTGGCTGCGCTACCTCGCGCTGCGCGCCGGGCTGCCGCGGCCGGTCACGCAGCATCCGATCCGGACGCGCCTGGGGACCTTCCGCGCGGACATCGCCTGGCCCGAGCACGGCGTGCTCGCGGAGTTCGACGGCCGGGTGAAGTACACCGACGGTGCGCTGGGCACGGGGTATGACGGCGCGCAGGCACTGTTCGCCGAGAAGCGGCGCACGGACGCGATCGTCGAGGCGACGGGCATCGTCCCGTTCCGCGCGACGGCCCAGGACCGCCCGGACCCGACGGCGGCTCGCCTCCTCGCCCGCTTCCCCCGGAGGTTCGCACCACAGCCCACCCCACCCCGGCCCTCCTCCACCCCTCCCTGGCCCGCTGACGCGATGGGGGTCGGTGTTCGAGCGGTTGTCGTCCAGTTCGAGCGCACGAGGGCTCGAACTCCCGACTAGTGCTCGAACTCGCCGCTAGCCGGCGTTGCGGGCCTCGACCTCGTGGAGGACGCGGCGCAGGTACGTGTACGTCAGGGCGCCGGCGGAGTCGTCGTGGTGCTCCTCGAAACCGTGCTTGGCGTACATGGTCAGGTTCTCCTTCGAGTCCTTCCCCGTGAACGCCCACACCTCGGTGACCTGCTCGGGCAGATGCGGCAGGATCGCGAACAGCAGGCTCGTGCCGATGCCGCGGCCCTGCATGTCGGGCGCGACCGCCAGGCGGCCCAGCGTGGCCTTGTTGTCCTCGAGCTCGACGCGGATCGAACCCACCAGCCGGTGCCCCTCCCACGCGCCGATCGTGACGACGTCGTCACGCTTGAGGTCCTCGCGCAGCTCGGCGAGGGTCTGCGTCAGGGGCGGGATGTTCGGGTCGCCGAAGACCTGTGCCTCGGTGACGAACGCGGCGCGACGCAACGTGAGCAGCTCGCCCGCGTCGGCGTCGTCGACCAGAGCGATGCGAGTGGCCTGCGTGGCGTCGTCCATAGGTGCATCGAACCAGACGACGACGCCGACGTGCGCGTTGTGGCCGTACCGTGTCCTCGTGACCGACGCAGTCCCCATGACCGACGCCCCTGCCAGCAGCGCGCCCACCGAGTGGGTGCTGACCGTCTCGTGCCCCGACGGGCCCGGCATCGTCGCCGCGGTGACCGGGACGCTCGCCGCCCGCGGGGACAACATCACCGAGTCGCAGCAGTTCGGCGACCCGGCCTCGGGACTGTTCTTCCTCCGGCTTCAGGTCGTGTCCTCCGCGACGCGCGACGAGCTCGTGACGGCCCTGACGCCTGCGTTCGAGTCGTTCGGCATGACCTGGCAGCTCGACGCCGTCGGACGCCGGGTGCGCACGCTGCTGCTCGTCAGCAAGGCCGCGCACTGCCTCGTCGACCTGCTGTACCGCGAACGGTCGCAGGGCATGCCGATCGACGTCGTCGGCGTCGTCGGCAACCACCCGGACCTGCAGGACATCGCCGCGTTCTACGGCAAGCCGTTCCACCACATCCCCGTCACCGCGGACACCAAGGCCGACGCCGAGGACCGCCTGCGGGCCCTTGTCGAGGAGCTCGACGTCGAGCTCGTCGTGCTCGCGCGCTACATGCAGATCCTCTCGGACGCCCTGTGCCGCGACCTCGCGGGCCAGGTCATCAACATCCACCACTCGTTCCTGCCGAGCTTCAAGGGCGCGCGCCCGTACGTGCAGGCGCACGACCGCGGCGTCAAGCTCATCGGCGCGACCTCGCACTACGTGACGGGCGACCTCGACGAGGGCCCGATCATCGAGCAGGACGTCGAGCGCGTCGACCACTCGCGCACCCCGGCCGACCTGGTCGCGATCGGTGAGGACGTCGAGCGGCGCACGCTGGCGCGCGCGGTGCGCTGGCACGCCGAGCACCGGGTGCTGCTGGACGGGCACCGCACGGTCGTCTTCCGCTGAGGCACCGACGCGGCACGGTCTTGCGGCATCGCCGAGGACGACGTCGGCGCAGTCACCTGCGAGGGCGGCCGGCAGCAACGACGACCCTGTCCCCGCCGTCCCACGCCCGTCGTCCAGCGAGAGCTACGCGCGGCGCGGGGGCTGGAACCGCTCCGGCCTGATCCCGTCCCCGTCAAGGTCGTATGTCGAGGTGGGCGGCTCGGCGTGGATGAGTGCGCGTCGCTCGGCGAGCTCGGCCTCGATCGCCTCGATCGCGCCGGTCACGCAGGCGCTGGCCCCAGTCGGGTCCGGGATGGCTGCGACGGTGAGCCAGGTGGGTGCGGTCCCGTGGGCGGCCGGGCGAGCAGGGGTGGCTTCCACGGCGACCTGAGCAAAGGTCACGGTGCGGCGCAGCGGCTCGGGGAAGAACGGGGCCAGCAGGCGGAAGTCCGCGAGCAGAGCGCTACCGACCCACGTGCCATAGCGATAGAACCGCACACCGGACGGACCGGTGGCCCGTGGCTTGAAGTGCCGGGAGCGCAGCATGTGGTCGGCGAGGTGCAGCGCCGCGTCTGGCGCAAGGGCGACGACGAACCTGCGGGCGGGCGCAATGCGGCGCGCCTGCCACGAGAACAGTCGCCCGCGACGAACCTGCTTCACCCGAGCGGCCAGCGGTGAGCGTGGGCCTGCTCTGCGGCGCGACAGCGCTGCGCGGCCGCGTCTGGGCTCCGGCTCGAGTCCTGCGCGAGCTGGGTCAGACCGGCCGTCCCTGTCAGCCGCTGGCGCTGCGCGTCGTCGAAGGCGAGCCGCGCCGCGCCGCTCCAGTCGCGACGCAGCGTCTGCGCCGCCCGGTCGAGGGCGTTCAGGGGGTCGGTGATGGCCCGCGCGGCGCCGCCGAGCGTGCCCGCCCAGCGCTCAAGCTCGTCAGGCTGCGCATGAAACGTCGTACTCACGATCTCTCCTCTCCCTGGAGCCGAGCACGCGACCCGGCAGACCGCTGCTCGGCTCTGGCCCGCAGATCGTCCAGCTCGGTGAGCGGGTCCCCGGCGGTCTCGTGGGAGCGCGTCTCGTCGGCGTCACGGCCGTGCACCCCAGCGACGCCAACCCTCCGGGGACGGGCCAGAGCGCGAAGATCACGGGGCCGAGGTCGACCGGCGAGATCGACGTGCTGGCCGGGACCTGCCGCGCGACCGCCGTGGGTGCCGCAGCCTGGCGCACGGCCAGCTCGTCGGCCTGCCGGATCTGTTCGACGTCTGCTCTCATGGGCCCTCCGTCGCAGAACACCCAACCCCGTAGCACAAGCACCTTGCATGGACGGCGGGACGCTACCGGGAGACAGGGCCGCGGCACGTCGCGTTGTCATCCCGCCACGCACCCGTGTCCGCAATCGGACGCAGTCACACGGCCCGAGCGCCGAACGCGCCAGCCAACCAGCCACCCCGCCGACCAGTCAACCAGTCAACCCGTCGACCAGCCGGCACCGCGCCCAGGCCGTCTCGCCCCGCCACGCGTGCCCAGCGCGCCGCAGGCTCGCGCCACGGCCCGACGGCGACGCACCCGCCGGCCAGCACCGCGGCCCGGTCAGCTCTCGCGATGGGCCTGCCGCGCAAGGGCCAGACGTTGCTCCGGCGTCTCCACCCGCTGCACGCCGCAGGGAGGTCTTCGAACGCCCCCGCGCGGCGGGGCTGCTGGTGCACCGGCCCCCCGACCGCGATCGAGCCCGCGAACGCCTGCACCTACCCGTCAGACCTACCCGGCCAGACCTACCCGGCCAGGTGGCCCCAGGCGCCCGCCAGGTCACGCCACGGCCCGACGGCGGCCACCGTGCCCTCGAGCAGCACCACCACGCGGTCCGCACGGGCCAGCGCGGCCCGCTTCGACGTCGAGCCGAGCACCGTGGTGCCGCGCGAGCGCAGCGACTCCCACAGCTCGATCTCGGTGGCGGCGTCGAGCGCTGACGACACGTCGTCGGCCAGCAGCACCTCGGCGTCGGCCGCGAGCGCCCGCGCGAGCGCAAGCCGCTGCACCTGACCGCCCGAGAGCCGCACACCACGGTGGCCGACGAGCGAGCCGGGCCCGCCCGCGTCGGCGACGTCGCCCGTCATGCGGGCGGCGTCCAGCGGTCCGGCGACGTCTCGCGCGTGGTCGAGCCGCACGTTGTCCGCGAACGTGCCCGACAGCACGCGCGGCACCTGGGCGACGTACGCGACGCGCCTGGGCCGCAGGAACGTCTGGGGGTCTGCGACCGGCGTGCCGTTCCAGGCGACCGCGCCGGTGTGGGACACGAGCCCGGCGAGCGAGGCGAGCAGGCTCGACTTGCCGGAGCCGACCGGCCCGAGCAGCAGCACGAGCTCTCCGCGGCGCACCGTGAGGTCGACGTCGGCGACGCCGATGGTGCCGTCGTCGTGCACCGCCGTGACGCCCCGTATCTCGAGCCGGTCGAACGGGTCCCGCTGGACCGGTGCCGGTGCGGGTGCGGTGCCTGCGACCAGGTCGACGCCGTCGGGCAGCGCGCACAGGTCGGCGCCGTCGGCGAACTGGCTCGTGGCCCGCTGCCACGCGCGCGTGCCGGGTGCCTCGGTGACGACGGCGCCCGCGACCGTGCCGAACCAGCCGAAGCCGGTCACGGCGTTGGCGACCAGCAGCGCGGTGGCCAGGTTCCACGCACCGTCAAGCAGCGCGAACCACGCGGCGACCACGCCCACCTGGATCATCACCGTGGGCACGCCGTCGAGCACCGCCTGGACGCGGTGCTCGAAGATCGCGGCCCTGACGCGTCCGGCGTCGACACCGCTCAGGTGGGCATGCACCTGCGGCGTGCGGGCGGCGAGCTTGACGGTGCGCGCGGCGTCGAGCGCGGAGACCAGGGCGCGGCCGAACCGTGCGCGGGCGGCCGACGAGCGCGCGGCCGAACGACCCGCGATCGGCCGGCCCGCCGCCGAGGCGACCGCCGGCACCACCATGACCGCGAGCAGCACGGCCCCCGCCTGCCACGACCAGCCGAGCAGCGCGGTCACGACGACGATGATCAGGCCGTTGATGAAGTCGACCCAGCGGTCGGCGTACTGCACGAACCTGTCGGCGTCCATCGCCCGTGCGACGACCTCACCCGGAGGGGTGGCGGGCAGCCGGTGCTGACCTGTCTGGCCGGCCAGGACGGTCATGCGTACGCGCAGCAGCACCTCGATCCACCAGCGTGGGTACACGTAGACGGCCCACGCGAGGCCCAACGGCGCCAGGACGAGCAGCACCGACATCGCGGCCAGCAGCCACCGCACGTCGTCGCCGGTGCGCAGCGCGTCGACGACGTGCCCCCACAGGAACCCGGTCGCCGCGCCCTGCGCCGAGACGAGGCTCGCCAGGAGGAACATGGCCGCCCCGACCAGGCCCCAGCGGGGCGTCACGCGCAGCTGGCGCACCACTCCCCGGGCCAGGCTCAGCCCGTCGCCGGGCTGACGCAGCGCCGGGGCCGGGCCGGTGCGTCGGCGCGCGCCGACGCCGGCCGACCGGGAGCGCGCGGCCGCGTCGGCAGGCCGGTGGTCGCGGTGCGGGCCGACGGCGGCCACGGTCGTCGCGGTCGCGGCGGTCGCCGTCGTCGCCGCGGCACTCGTGGAGGCCTCGGCCGTCACCGACGGCTCCACCGCCGCGATGTCCAGGCCGGCGCCCACGGGCACCTCGTCGACCTCGGCGGGGTCGCCGTCGAGCAGCCCCGCCGCGCCCGCTTCGAGCAGCGACCGGAAGCGGCCGGGCTGCCGTGCGAGGTCCTGGCGCGGACCCTGCTGGACGACGCGCCCGTGGTCGAGCACCGCGACCAGCTCGGCGCGCTCGATGGTCGACAGGCGGTGCGCGACCAGCACGCCGGTGCGCCCGCGCAGCAGCCGCTCGGAGGCCGCGACGACGCGCGACTCGGTCAGCGGGTCCATGCGCGCGGTCGCCTCGTCGAGCACGACGACCTGCACGTCACGCACCAGCAGCCGGGCGAACGCGACGAGCTGCTCCTCGCCCGCGGACAGGCGCGTGCCGCCCGGCCCGAGCAGCGTCTCCAGCCCGTCGGGCAGACCGTCGACCCAGTCCCCGAGCCCGAGCTCGCGCACCGCGTCCTCGACGACGCCGGCACCGACGTCGTCGAACAGCGTGACGTTCTCGCGCAACGTGCCGGCCAGCAGCTCGGTGCGCTGGGTGACGACGCCGACGGCGGCGCGCAGCCGTTGCAGGTCGAGGTCGCACACGTCCGCGCCGCCCAGCAGCACGGTCCCGGGCGGTGGTTCGACGGCGCGTGAGAGCAGCGACGCGAGCGTCGACTTGCCCGAGCCGGTGCGGCCCACCAGCGCGATCGTGTGCCCGGCGGGCACCCGCAGGCTCACGTCGCGCAGCGCGAACGATCCGCCCTCGGCCGACGGGTAGGCGAAGTCGAGTCCGCGGAACTCGACGTCGAGCGCCCCTGCGGGGACGCCGGCGCCGCCGGCGGGCTCGGGCTCGACGTCGAGCATCTGGCGCAGGCGCACGACGGCACCCAGGCCCTCCTGGATGTCGGGCAGGTGGTGGACGAGGTTGTCGACCTGGCCCACGAACCGGGCTGTGACCAGGAACAACGTGACCAGCCGCGCCACCGACATCCCGTCGGCCGAGGCGAGCGCCACCCCGACGACGGCGACGGCGGCGAGCAGCCCGTGCAGCAGCAGCCCGGACACCCCCACGAGCCGGAACTCGACGTCGAGCACGTCCTTGAAACGGCCGTGGACGACGGCGGACAGCTCGGCGAGGCGTCGCAGCGCGAACGGCCGCCCCAGACTGGTGCGCAGGTCGTCGCGCGCGGCGACGGCCTCCTCGAACGCGGCGGCGTGGTCGGTCCACGCCTTCTCCTCCTCGACCTTGCGCCGCGCGATCTCGCCCAGCCGGGGTGCGCGCGCCACCACACGAGGCCGCCGAGCGCGGGGAACACGAACCAGCCCGGCCACCAGGTCACGCCCGCGACGACCCACATCGGCACCACGCCCGCGAGGGTGCGGCCAGCGGCCCACAGCTGGCGGCGTACGAGCTTGCCGACCGCGTGCGTGTCGTCGTCGACACGGTCGAGGATCTCGCCCGCCGCCTGCTCGCCGAGCTGCGCGAGCGGCTGGTGCAGCGCGGCCGTGAGCAGGTCGCCGCGCAGCCGCCCCTCGGCGCGGTCGACGACGCCCGCCCAGGTCACCAGCCCGGCGCTGTCGAGCAGCGCGCCACCCACCATGCACGCGGCCAGCACCAGCAGCGTCGTCGCGGCCGGGGACTCGGCCATCCGGCCGGCGACGACGGTGCCGATCGTCTGCCCGACGGCACCCACGACGAGGCCCACGAGGGCGAGCGCCGCTGTGGCTCCCTTGAGGCGCCGCCAGTCGAGCCTGCGGCTGGGGTCTCCCGCGGCGTGCGGACCGGTGGTGCCGGGGTGCGCCGAAGCGCCTGCGGGCAGGCCGGTGCCGGGGTGCGTGGTCGTGGTGGACATCGTGCCGACCCTAAGCCGGGGTGATGGCCCCCAGCGCACGTTTTTCCCGCGCTGCGCCCTGTCTGCGCCCCGGACCGCACCTCGGACCGCCGTCCGGCGACGGTGCGGGCCACGGTCCCGTGGCTTTGCGGTGGCCGGTGCGCGTGGCGCGCGCAGACCGTCCCGCGGCGCCGTCAGACCAGTCCGAGCGCCCGGACCGCCTCCCGCTCCTCGACCAGCTCGGCGATCGACGCGTCGATCCGCTCGCGCGAGAACGGCGCGATCTCGAGCCCGTCCACGACGGACCACCCCTTGCCGTCGCTCGTCACGGGGAAGGAACACATGAGGCCGTCGGGCACCCCGTAGTGCCCCGTCGACCACACGCCGGCGCTCGTCCAGTCGCCCTCGGGCGTGCCGAGGTACCAGTCGCGCACGTGGTCGATGATGGCGTCCGCCGCCGAAGCCTGCGACGACGACCCGCGCGCCTCGATGATCGCAGCACCACGCTGCGCGACGGTCGGGATGAACTCCCCCGCGAGCCACGCCGTGTCCTCGGCCAGCTCGACGCCGGGACGCCCTCCGACGACGGTGTGGAACACGTCCGGGTACTGGGTGGCGGAGTGGTTGCCCCAGATGGACATCCGCCGCACCTGCGACACGTGCACGCCGGCGTGCCGCGCGAGCTGCGACATCGCGCGGTTGTGGTCGAGGCGGGTCATCGCCGAGAAGCGCTCCTTCGGCACGTCGGGGGCGTTCGACGCGGCGATCAGCGCATTGGAGTTCGCCGGGTTCCCGACGACGAGCACGCGCACGTCGTCGGCCGCGGCGTCGTTGATCGCGCGGCCCTGGGGGCCGAAGATCGCGCCGTTGGCGCCGAGAAGGTCGGCGCGCTCCATGCCCTTGCCGCGAGGCCGGGCACCGACGAGCAGGGCCACGTTCGCGCCGTCGAACGCGACGCGGGGGTCGTCGGTGACCTCCACGTCCATCAACAGCGGGAAGGCGCAGTCGTCGAGCTCCATGGCGACGCCCTCGGCGACACGCACGGCTTGGGGGATCTCGAGCAGGCGGAGACGGACGGGAGTGCTGGCGCCCAGGAGCTGCCCCGCGCCAGTGCGGAACAGCAACGAGTACCCGATCATCCCGGCGGCTCCGGTGACGGTGACGGTGACGGGTGTTGTCATGCCAGCCACTCTTTCGTAATCGGGAGCGGGAATCCAGGGCTGGCAGCCGAGAACTCGGTATCGAGCGGCGAACCTGCCGCTCGTGCGCCGTGTCGGAGGAATCGTCCAGTGAAGGGCTGTACCGTGCCGGGGACAGCTCGGAACGAGGACCAAGGAATCACATGTCCCAGGAATACGCCGCACCCGTCGGCGTCACCGTCCCGGCCGACGACGCTGGCGAGACGTCGGCTACGGCCCCTACTCGCTCTTCACCAAGATGTCCGCCGAGTTCTTCGGCACGTTCATCCTGGTGCTCGGCATCGTCGGAACCGCGACATTCAACGCCGCCAACCAGGGCACGATCATCACCGTCGCCCTCGCGGGCGGCATCATGCTCATCGCGGGCATCGCCGCCGTCGGGCACGTCTCCGGCGGCCACTTCAACCCGGCGGTGACGTTCGGCGCCGCGATCGCGGGACGCCTGTCGTGGAAGGACGTGCTGCCCTACTGGGTCGCACAGTTCCTCGGCGCGGCAGCCACGGCGCTGGTCATGTGGTTCCTCGTGCCGTCGGACTTCGCGAAGCTGATCGGCGTCGCCTCGCGCGGCGACGTGCTCGGGCGTACCGCCAACGGCTGGGGCGAGCACTCGCCGCTGGCGTCCCTCTCGCAGGGCGGGGCGGAGTTCTCCCTCCAGCACGCGCTCGTGTTCGAGGTCGTGATCGCCGCCGTGTTCGTGGGCGTCGTGCTCGCGGTGACGTCGAAGCGTTCGAAGATCACCTACCCCGCCGTCGTCATCGGCCTGACGCTCGCCGCGCTGCACATCATCTCGTGGCCCGCCACCAACACGTCGTTCAACCCGGCGCGCTCGTTCGCGTCGGTGCTGTTCGCCGGGGACGCGTCGCTGTGGCGCCAGTACTGGCTCTTCCTGGTCGCACCGCTGGTCGGTGGCGCGCTCGCCGCGCTGGTCTACCGCGCATTCCAGCCGATCCACGCGATCGCCGGGGCCGAGGCCCTCGACGAGCTCGAGACGACGTACGACGTCGAGGTAGCCGACGCGGAGCACCCGCACGGCCACGCCCTCTCGCTCGACCTCGAGCCGGCCGACACGCCCGAGCCCGCCGACACGCCCGAGCCGGCTGACACGCCCGAGTCGGCTGACACGCCCGAGCCCGCCGACACACCCGAGCCCGCCGACACACCCGAGCCGGCCGACAAGCCCGAGGACCCGAAGGCCTGACCTCGGGGTCGGCCGAGAGGTCGACGGCCCGAGGCCGACGCTCGACCGGTCGGCACCCAGGAACACCAACGTGACGGCCCCGCCGTCGTCCACCCGGACGACGGCGGGGCCTTCGCCGTCCGTACCGGAGGCGGGCCGCACCGGAGGCCGTCCGCACCGGAAGCGGGCCGCACCGGAGGCGGGCCGCACCGGAAGCGGGCCACCGGAAGCGGGCCACCAGAGGCGGGCTCCCGCGCCGGGCCGATCACCCCAGATACGGCACCGTGAGGGCCAGCAGGCCGATCGCCACCGCTGCGGCGAAGCACATGACGACGTCGAACGCCTTGCTGCGCACCGCGATCCCGACCGCACTGCTCGTGCGGGGAGCCACGGCCCGCCACGTCCCCACGACGGCGAGGGTCACGGCGATCGTCAGCGCACCGAGCTGCGCGCTGACGAGCGCGCCGAGCACGGCCGCGAGCAGCACGCCCAGCATCGCGACCACGAGCGAACGGCGCGGGTCGGGGCCACGGAACCTCGGCTGCGACGACGCGTGCGACGGTACGCGCGAGCCGGGCGACGGAGGGCGGGGATCCACGTTCCGAGCCTACCGGCGCACCGGCGTGAGCCCGGCCCGCTAGCGTGTCTGACGTGCCCCCACGTCCTGCCCCGCGCCGGTTCCCCGCACTCCCTGCGCTGCCTGTCCCGCCCGCCTCGCACGCCGCTCAGGCACCCCCGCGCAGCGTCGTCGTCGTCGGTGCGGGACTCGCCGGAGCGCAGACGGTCGCGGCGTTGCGGGCTCACGGCCATGACGGGCGGATCACCCTGCTGGGCGCCGAGGGTGTGCCGCCCTACGACCGCCCGCCGCTGTCCAAGGAGCTGCTGACACGGCGCGAGCCGGTGTGGCTGCGCGACGACCTGGGCGTCGACGTCGAGGAGCTCGCCGACGACGTGCGGCTCGCCGAGCCGGCGACGCGCCTGCACGCCTCCCCCGGTGGCATCACCGTGCGGACCTCGGCCGGCGACGACGTCGCGGCGGACGCCGTCGTGCTCGCGATGGGCTCGGCGCCCGTGCTGCCGCCCGGCTGGGAGTCGGCGTGGACGCTGCACTCGGCCGCCGACGCCGCGCGGCTGCGCGCGGCGCTGCGGCCGGGGCTGCGGCTGGTCGTCGTGGGCGCCGGATGGATCGGGGCCGAGCTCGCCGGGGTCGCCGCCGGCGCCGGCGCCGAGGTCACCGTCGTCGAGGCGGCCGGGACGCCGCTCGAGCGGCAGCTCGGCGCGCGCGTCGGCGCGCACCTCGGTCGCTGGTACTCGCAGGCAGGCGTCCGGCTGGTCACCGGGCGCCGGGTCGCCGCGGTGCGGCCCGACGGCGTGCTGCTGGCGGCCGAGGGCGCCGGCGCCCGGGGCGGCGGCCCCGTGCCCTCCGCCTCCGTGCCCTCCGCCGCCGTGCCCTCCGCCTCCGTGCCCTCCGCCTCCGTGCCCACCGACATCGCGCCCACCGACATCGCGCCCACCGACGTCGAGTCCACCGACTTCGTGCCCGCCGACGTCGAGTCCGCCGACTTCGTGCCCGCCGACATCGTTCTCGCCGCCGTCGGTGCGCGGCCCGCGTCGGGGTGGCTCGCGGGGACGTTGCCGCTCGACGTCAACGGCCGCCTGCGCGTCGACGTGTCCGGGCGGCTGACCGGGCATGCGGCGCCGACCGAGTCCGCAGGCCGGCTCGCGCCCGCGACGCTCGCACGGATCTGGGCCGTCGGCGACGTCGCGGTGCGCGACCACCCGATGTACGGGCCGGTCCCCGGCGGGCACTGGTCGGCCGCGCTGCACGACCCGGAGGTGACGGTGCGCGCCATGCTCGGCGTCGACGCCGCGCCGTCGGACCCGGAGGAGCTGCGCGCCCGCCTCGGCCTGACCCCGGTCCCGCGGCACGCGCCGTACGTCTTCTCGCGCCAGCTCGGGCACGACCTGGCGCTGCTCGGCCTGCCGACGGCGGGCGACGACGTCCTGCTGCGTGGCGATCCCGCCGGGGCGGCCCGTGGGCCGCGCTCTACGTGGAGCGGGCGCTGGACCGTCACCCGCAGACGACGCCCGAGGGCCACCCCGTCGCGACCGTGTGCGCGATCCTCCTCGTCGACTCGCCGCGGGAGGTCGGCGCCGTCCGGCGCCTGATGAACGGCCCGGCGCGGCTGCGCCTGGACCTGCCCCGCGCCCTGGACCCCGCGGTGCGCCTGCGGGACGCGGCGCGCTGACCCTGGCCCGGCACGCCCGCGCCCACCCCGGCGACCGGGGTGGGCGCGGGCGGTGGTGCGTCAGTGGGCGAAGTGGCGGGTCCCGGTCAGGTACATCGTCACCCCGGCGGCTGCCGCGGCGGCGACGACCTCCTCGTCGCGGATCGAGCCACCCGGCTGGACGACGGCACGCACGCCCGCGTCCAGGAGCACCTGCAGGCCGTCGGCGAACGGGAAGAACGCGTCCGACGCCGCGACGGAGCCCCGGGCGCGCTCCTCGTCGCCCGCGAGCGTGTTGGCGCGCTCGACCGCCAGGCGGCACGAGTCGACGCGGTTGACCTGGCCCATGCCGATGCCGACGGCGGCGCCGTCGCGGGCGAGCAGGATGGCGTTGGACTTCGCGGCGCGCACGGCCTTCCAGGCGAACGCGAGCTCGGCCAGGGTCGTGTCGTCCGCCGCCTCGCCGGCCGCGAGCGTCCACGACGCCGGGTCGTCACCCTCGGCCTGGAAGCGGTCGGCGGCCTGGACGAGCAGGCCACCGCTGATGGGCTTGGTCTCCAGCGCGGCGAGCGGCGGGGTGTCGACGACGAGCAGGCGCAGGTTCTTCTTCTTCTGGAGGATCTCGAGCGCCTCGGGCTCGAAGCCCGGCGCGACGACGACCTCGGTGAAGATCGGCGCGATGCCCTCGGCGGCCTCGGCCGTGATCACGCGGTTGGCCGCGATGACCCCGCCGTAGGCACTGACCGGGTCGGTCGCGTGCGCGCGGCGGTGCGCCTGCGCGATGTCGTCGCCGACGGCGATCCCGCACGGGTTGGCGTGCTTGATGACGGCGACGGCCGGCTCGTCGAAGTCCCAGGCGGCACGCCAGGCGGCGTCCGCGTCCTGGTAGTTGTTGTAGCTCATCTCCTTGCCGTGGAGCTGCCGGCCCTGGGCGAGCCCGCGCGTCCCGTCGCCGTTGACGTACAGCGCCGCGGCCTGGTGCGGGTTCTCGCCGTAGCGCAGCACCGCAGCGCGGTCCCAGGTCGCGCCGGTCCACGCGGGGAAGCCGGAGGCGACGCCGTCGACGACGTCGGTGGGCGCGACCGCCGTCGTCATCCAGGAGGCGACGGCGACGTCGTAGGTGGCGGTGTGGACGAACGCGGCGGCTGCCAGCGCCTTGCGCTGGGCGTAGGTGAAGCCGCCCGCCCGGACTGCGGCGACGACGTCGTCGTACCGTGCCGGGTCGACGACGACGGCGACCGACGGGTGGTTCTTCGCGGCGGCACGCACCATCGAGGGGCCCCCGATGTCGATCTGCTCGACCATCGTGTTCTCGTCGGCGCTGCCCGCCTTCTCGAACGCCGCCAGGGTCGCGGCGAACGGGTAGAGGTTGACGACGACGAGCTCGAAGGGCTCGATCTCCAGCTCGGCGAGCTGGTGCAGGTGGTCGGCCTTGCGCGAGTCGGCCAGGATGCCGGCGTGCACGCGCGGGTGCAGCGTCTTGACGCGGCCCTCGAGGCACTCGGGGAAGCCCGTGAGGTCCTCGACGCGGGTGACGGGCAGGCCGGCGTCGGCGACGGTCGACGCCGTCGAGCCGGTCGAGACGAGCTCGACGCCGGCGGCGTGCAGCGCGGTGGCGAGCTCGACCAGGCCGGTCTTGTCGAAGACGCTCAGCAGCGCACGCCGGACGGGGCGCTGGGAGTCGTCGGCGAGCTGGACGTCGGGGGCGGAGGAATGGACCTGTGCGGTGCCGGACATCGAGTGCTCCTCGAAGGGTCGTTCGGGCGGTCAGCGGTCGACCCCGGCGCCCAGGCGGGCGGCGCACGAACGGGGCGGCGACCGGCGCTCGCGCGCTGGTGCCCCGGCCGCTCCCCGGTGGTGACCCACCCTCGCCAGTCACGGCCGGGGCCAAGTCTACGAGCCGACGCCGGGCCGTGGCGTCAGAGGTGCCTCGTGATCGTTCTCGCACCGTGGTGTTCGTCGTGATTGCCCTTGCCATCGGCAACCCGGCAGCGTGGGCAAGGCGCCGGCGGGACGTCGCCTGCACGGTTCGGGGCGGCCGGGGTTGGCGGAGATGATGGGAGTTATATGAGTGTTATCTCGGTGTGCTCCGAACGCCTACAGAATATGTGTAGTAGACACACTGAGGTGTTGCTGGCCGAATGACTCGACGCCCTCTGTCCATCTGTCGCCCCGTCGCCCCCGAAGGAGACCGCATGACACCCCGGACCTCAGCCCCGCGGAGCACGCTTCGCCTCACCGGAGCCGCCGTGATCGCGGCCTGCCTCGCTCTGGTCGGCGCGTGCAGCGGCGGCGGCAAGGGCAAGTCCACGGGCGAACAGGAGGAGAGCCCGCTCAGCGCCTACTTCTCCGACCTCTTCGGCGAGCAGGACCTGGCCAAGGCGAACGCGAAGCAGCTTCAGGCCGAGGAGGCAGTCGCACGCTGCATGGCCGAGGAAGGCTTCGAGTACACGCCCGTCGACTACAGCGCACTCAGCGAGACGCTGGAGGAGTCGACCCCCGAGGACGACACCCGCTCGCGCGAGTGGGCGGAGAAGAACGGGTACGGCTACTCCATCGCGATCGACGGCGAGGAGCCGGAGGGGCTGGCGGAGTTCACCGACCCCAACTCCGACTACATCAACTCGCTGACGGAGTCCGAGCAGATCGCCTACTACGAGGCGCTGTACGGTCCCTCGTCCGAAGCCGAGTTCGAGACACCGCCGCTGAGCGAGCAGGGCTGCTACGGCGCGGCTCAGTCCGAGGTCCACGGGGACGGCTCGGAGGCCTTCTACGAGAGCGAAGAGGTCGATGCCTTCAACGAGGCCATCACCGCGCTCGAGGAGGAGATCTCGGGCGACCCGCGCCAGGCCAAGATCGACGCCGCGTGGGCCTCGTGCATGGCCGACGCGGGCATGGACGGCTACGCGTCCCCCGACGAGGCGTCCGAAGACTTCGCGAACCGCACCAACGCCTTCTGGGAGACCCTCGACTGGGAGGCGCTCGGTCCTGACGAGCAGCCCGAGCCCGATCCCGACCTCCAGAAGGCGGAGCGTGCGACCGCCGTCGCGGACTTCGACTGCAAGGAGAAGGTCGGCTACCAGGCCGCGCACGACAAGATCCGCTTCGCCAAGGAGTCGGAGTTCATCAAGACGCACCAGGCCGAGCTGGAGGCCCTCAAGGACGCCTACCGGAAGGTCGGGCTGTGACCACCTCTGACAGCGGCGATCCCGGCCCGAGCGAACCCCGGCAGGCCGGCCTGGTGCCGGTCGGCCCGGGGTCGGTCGAGCCGGCGCCACCCACGGGGCCCGGCGCGCCGCCGGCGGCGTCGCGCGGGCTGCGCGGGCCACGCCTCGTGCTCGTGGTCGCGGGCGCCGCCGTCGCGAGCCTCGTCGCCGGGCTCCTCGCGGGCCGCTTCGTCATCTCGCCGGCGCAGGCCGCCGCGAACGCGGCGCCACCCGAGGCCGGCGCCATCACTGCCCCGGTCGAGATGCGCACGATCAGCAACGACGTCGTGCTGCGCGCCGACACCGCCTACGCGGACGCCGTCGACGTGCGCATCGAGGCCGCCGAGATCTCCGGCCCAGCCGTCGTCACCGGCCAGGTGCCCGAGGTCGGGGCGCAGCTCGACCCGGCGAGCGTGCTCCTGGAGGTCGCCGGGCGCCCCGTGATCGTCCTGCCCGGCGACCTGCCGGTCTACCGCACGCTGCGCGCCGGGACCTCGGGCCCCGACGTGCTCCAGCTCAAGGCGGCGCTCACGTCACTCGGCATCGACGCGGGCGACGCCACGGACGTCTACGACGCCGCGACGGCAGCCGGCGTCGAGGCCCTCTACGCGAAGGCCGGGTACCCGAGCCCCGACCCGGGCGAGGAGGCGCAGGCGGTGCTCAAGGGTGCCCGCGAGTCGGTCCGCTCGGCGCAGTCGGCGATCCGTGACGCGGAGACGGCGCTCGCCGCAGCCGGGCGCGGCGCCGGCGACGTCGAGAAGATCGAGGCCGACAACGCCGTCCGTGCGGCGGAGCGTCAGCTCGCCCAGGCACGGGCGGAGCAGGCCGCGCACGACGCCTGGGCGGCACAGCCCGCCGACGCGGGCGGGCCCGGACCCGAGGCCGCCCCGCCGGCAGACGTCGCGGGCGCCGAGGACGCGCTCACCCTGGCCAGGGCCCAGCGCGCCGCGCTGGACCGGCCCGCGGACACCAGCGCCGAGCGGGCGCAGCTCGACGCCGCCCGCCGGTCGCTCACCGACGCGCAGGAAGAGCTCGCCGAGGCGACCACCGGTGCGCTCACGGCACTCCCCGCCTCCGAGGTCGTGTACGTCGCCGGGCTGCCGCGCCGTGTCGACGCGGTCCACGTCGGGCGGGGCGAGCTCGTCACCGGCCCGGTCGCGGCCGTCTCGGGTGCCGCGCTGCGGCTGGAGGCTCGCGTCGCCACGTCCAGCGCCGCGCTGCTCACGGTGGGCGCCGAGGGCGAGTTCACGCTGCCTGACGGCACCACCGCACGCGCGGCGGTGGTGTCCGTCGGCGAGGCGAAGCGCCCGGCCGGCGGCGGTGACGGCGGCGGGGACGGCGGCGGTGACGGGACGGTGGCGGGGACGCAGGCGACGGCGGCGACCGCGGTGACGGCGGCAACGGGGGCGCGTCCGGGGCCGGCCGCACCGCCGTCTTGCTGGAGCCCCGGGACCTGACCCCGAGGAGGTGGAGGCGCTCCGGGACCAGAACGTGCGCGTGCGGGTCTCCGTCGGCTCCACGCAGGGCGCGGTCCTGGCCGTGCCGGTCGCGGCCCTGACAGCCGGGCCGGGCGGGGAGTCGCGTGTCGAGGTCCAGCGCGCGAAGGGCACCGAGACCGAGCTGGTCACCGAGCTGGTCACGGTGACCACCGGCCTTGCCGCGGAGGGATTCGTCGAGATCGTCTCGGCCGACGGCGACCTGGAAGCCGGCGACCTCGTGGTGGTCGGCCGATGACGGCTGACCTGTTCGGCACCGCGCCCGGCGGGGCGTCCGGACCGGGCACGGTCGACATCACCGCCCCGGGGGCACGGGAGGTGCGGGCGGGCGAGGTCCTCGACGCCGGGGCGCCCACGGCCACGCCACCGGTCGTCGAGCTGGCGAAGGTCTCGCGCCGGTTCCCCGGGCCGCCCCTCGTGGAGGCGTTGCGGCAGGTGGACCTGCGGGTCGAACGCGGCGACTACCTGTCGATCGTGGGCCCGTCAGGGTCGGGCAAGTCGTCGCTGCTCAACATCCTCGGCCTGCTCGACCGCCCGACGTCGGGCGACTACCTGCTCGACGGGCGCCCCGTCGGCACGGCCGGCGAGCGCGAGCGTGCCCGGCTGCGGGCGCAGCGCATCGGGTTCGTGTTCCAGGCGTTCCACCTGCTGCCGCAGCGCACCGTGCTCGACAACGTCGTGCTCGCCACCCTGTACTCCGGCGTGCCCCGCGCCCGGCGCACGGCCCGTGCGCGCACGGCGCTCGAACGCGTCGGGCTCGGGCACCGGCTCGGCTTCCTGCCCACGACCCTGTCCGGCGGCGAGCGCCAGCGCGTCGCCGTCGCCCGCGCCCTGGTCACCGAACCCCACCTGCTGCTGGCCGACGAGCCGACCGGCAACCTCGACTCGGCAAGCTCCGCGCAGGTCATGTCCCTGTTCGACGAGCTGCACGCCGAGGGCGTCACGCTCGCCGTCATCACGCACGACCTGGCCGTCTCGGCCCGCGCGGCCCGCCGCGTGCGGCTCGTGGACGGACGTCTGGAGGAGATCGCGTGAGCCCGCGCGACCTGTGGGCCGAGGCCCTGCACGGCATCGGCACCCGGCCCACCCGGCTGTTCCTGACCGTCCTGGGCACCGTGCTCGGGATCGGCGCCGTCGTGGTCACCGTGGGGCTGGCGCAGACCGCGGCCGGCCAGATCACCAAGCAGTTCGACGCCGTCGCGGCCACCCAGGTCGTGGTCAAGCCCGACAAGGGACGTTTCAAGGGCGAGGAGCGGGACCTCGCCGCGCTCCCCTGGGACGGCGAGGACCGCGTGCGCCAGGTCGCCGGCGTCGTCGCGGCCGGGTCGGTCACGACCGTCGACATCGGGCAGGCCGCCGTGACCACCGCTCCGGTCAACGACCCGTCGAGCGCGGCGCAGGCCGCACCCAAGGTGATGGCCGCGAGCGCCGGGCTGCTCGACGCCGTGCGCGGGCAGGTGGTCACCGGCAGGTTCTTCGACGCCGGGCACGACGCGCGCGCCGATCGCGTCGTCGTCCTCGGTGCCGGTGCGGCGCAGCGGCTGGGCGTCCACCGCGTCGACCGGCAGCCTGCGGTGTTCATCGGCGACGTCGCCTACACCGTCATCGGCATCATCGACGGCATGCACCGGGTGCCCGCGCTCAAGGACGCGGTGATCCTGCCGGCGTCGACGGCGCGGCAGGAGCTCGGCGCCGGCTCGCCCGACGAGCTGCAGATCCGTATCGCGACGGGTGCGGGCGCCGTCGTCGCCCACCAGGCTCCCATCGCCCTGGACCCGAACAACCCGGAGGCGTACAAGGTCCAGGCGCCGACCACCGGATCCTCGGTCCAGGCCAACGTCCAAGCCGACGTCAACGCGTTGTTCCTGGCGTTGGGCGGGGTGGCGCTCGTCGTCGGCGGCCTGGGCATCGCGAACGTCACGTTGCTGTCGGTGCTCGAGCGCGTCGCGGAGATCGGGCTGCGGCGTGCGCTCGGTGCCTCCCGGCGCGCGATCGCGGGTCAGTTCGTGATCGAGTCGGCCACCACGGGTCTGCTCGGCGGGCTCATGGGGACGGCGCTGGCCGTGCTGGTCGTCGTCGGGGTGTCCGCCGCGCGTGACTGGACGCCGATCCTGGACCTGCGGGTGGCGTTCGGGTCCGCGCTGCTGGGTGCCGTCGTGGGGCTGGTGGCCGGGGCGTACCCGGCGATCAAGGCTGCGTCGATCGAGCCGGTGACGGCGCTGCGCGGGGGTGTGTGACGCCGTCCGGCGGCGGCCTCTGGCCGGGTCGCCCGCGAGCTGCACACCGTCGTCGTCGCGGTCGGCCCCGCCCAGCTCCCGAACGCGCGACGGTCCCGCGCCGTCAGGCGCGGGACCGTCAGGCGCGGGACCGTCAGGCGCGGGACCGTCAGGCGCGGGACCGTCAGGCGCGGGACCGTCAGGCGCGGGACCGTCAGGCGCGGGACCGTCAGGCGCGGGACCAGACCTCGCTCACGCCGGCGCGCGCCGGCTGCTGATGACGCCCGTGTCGAAGCCCGCCAGGTGCAGCCCGCCGTGGAACCGCGCGTGCTCGATCTTGAGGCACCGGTCCATGACGACGCCGAGCCCAGCCGCCTCGGCGATCGCCGCCGCCTCCTCGTTCCAGGAACCGAGCTGGAGCCACAGCGTCCTGGCCCCGACCGCGACGGCCTCGCGCGCGACGCCCGGCAGGTCGTCGTGCCGGCGGAAGACGTCGACGACGTCGGGGGCCACCGGAAGGTCGGCGAGCGAACGGTAGACGGGCCGCCCGAGGATCGACTCGGCGCGCGGGTTGACGAAGTACACGTCGTACGGCGAGCTCGACAGCAGGTAGGTCGCCACGAAGTAGCTCGCGCGCGACGGGTTGTCGCTCGCACCGACGATGGCCACGCTGCGCGTCGCACGCAGGATCGCCAGCCGCTCCGGCGCGCCAGGCCCGCGCCAGGTGCGGGCGGAGGGAGCGGCGGCGGGTGCCGCCGTCGGGAGCGCGCAGACCGCGCCCTCGGTCACCGGGCTGTTCATCGCACCTCTCCCGTCGCCTTGGTCAGGGCCTGGTCCAGGTCCCACAGGATGTCCTCCACGTCCTCCAGCCCCACGCTGATCCGCACCAGGTCCGCGGGGACGCCCGCCGCGGCGAGCTGCTCGGGGCGAGCTGCTGGTGCGTCGTCGACGCCGGGTGGATCACGAGGGTGCGCGCGTCGCCGACGTTCGCCAGGTGCGACGCGAGCTCGAGCGCCTCGATGAACGCCTGCCCCGCCTCGCGCGCCGCCTCCGGTCCCGCGGCACCCGCGCCGGGGCGCACCCCGAACGCGAACACCGACCCGGGCCCGAGCGGCAGGTACTTGAGGGCGCGCTCGTGGTGCGGGTGGCTCGGCAGCCCGGCCCAGCTCACGTACGCGACGCGCGGGTCCGACTCCAGCCACTGCGCGACCGCCCTGGCGTTGGCCAGGTGCGCGTCGAGCCGCTGCGGCAGCGTCTCGACGCCCTGGAGCAGGGTGAACGCGGCCTGCGGCGACAGCGACGGGCCGATGTCGCGCAGCTGTTCCGAGCGCAGCTTGGTGAGGAACCCGTACTCGCCGAAGTTCCCCCACCAGCGGATGCCGCCGTAGCTGGGCACCGGCTCGGTCATCTGCGGGAACTTGCCGTTGCCCCAGTCGAACCGCCCCGACTCGACGACGACTCCGCCCAGCGTGGTGCCGTGCCCGCCGAGGAACTTGGTCACCGAATGGATGACGATGTCGGCCCCGTGCTCGATGGGCCGCACCAGGTACGGGGTGGCGAGGGTGGCGTCGACGACCAGCGGGACGCCGGCCTCGTGGGCCACGCGTGCGAGACCCTCCAGGTCGGCGATCTCCCCCGACGGGTTGGCGATCACCTCGGTGTACAGCACCTTGGTCTCGGGGCGGATCGCGGCCGCGAAGTCGGCCGGGTCGGTCCCCGGCACGAACGTCGTCTCGACGCCGAACCGCCGCAGCGTCACGTCGAGCTGCGTCACCGTGCCGCCGTAGAGCTGGGCGCTCGCCACGACGTGGTCGCCCGCCCCGACCAGCGCGGCGAACGTGATGAACTCGGCGCTCATGCCCGACGCCGTCGCCACCGCACCGATGCCGCCCTCGAGCGAGGCGATGCGCTCCTCGAGCGCGGCGACCGTCGGGTTGCCGATGCGGCTGTAGATGTTGCCGTACTTCTGCAGCGCGAAGAGGTTCGCGGCGTCGTCGGTGCCGTTGAAGACGAACGACGTCGTCTGGTAGATCGGCACGGCCCGCGCGCCCGTCGTGGCGTCGGGGATGCCGCCCGCGTGCAGGGCGCGGGTACGGAAGCCGAAGCGGTGCTCGGGCGCGCCGGGTGCCGGCGTCGACGTGGTGGAAGGGGTGCTCATGCGGTACGGGCCTCCTCGGCCTCGAGCTCACGGACGAGGGGCAGCACGGTGGCGCCGAACTGCTGGACCTCCTCCTGGAAGTGCAGGTAACCGAGCAGGAACAGGTTCACGCCCCGGCGCTTGAAGGCGATGATCCGCTCGGCGATCTCCTCGGGCGTGCCGATCAGGCCCGTGCGGAACCCGTCGTTGTACTGGACCAGGTCCTCGTAGGTCGAGTCGGCCCACATGCCCTTCTTGTCCGACGTCGAGGCACCGGCCTGCCGGACGGCGTCACGGAACCCGTCGACGGCGGGGCGGTCGGCCTTGGCGACGATCTCGCGCAGCGTCTCGCGGGCCTCGGCCTGCGAGTCGCGGGCGATCATGAAGCCGTTGAGACCGAAGCGGATCGCACGGCCCGCCGTCTTCGCCGCGTCCGTCACGTCGTGGTACTGCTCGCCGAACCCGTCGAGGTCCTTGCCGTTGGAGAAGTACCAGTCGGCGTGGGCTCCCGCCGTCGCGCGCGCGACCGTCGAGTTGCCGCCGAAGAAGATCTCCGGGTGCGCGCGGCCGGGGACGTCGACGGGCGCGGGCCGCAGCGTCGCGTCGTGGAAGCGGTAGAAGTCGCCGCGCAGGTCGAAGCCCTGCTCGGTCCACAGCCCGCGCAGCGCCTGGATGAACTCGCCCGTGCGGCGGTACCGCTCGTCGTGCTCGAGCCACGGCTCGCCGAACCCGACGAACTCCTGCTTGAGCCATCCGGAGACGACGTTGACGGCGGCACGCCCGCCGGACAGGTGGTCGGCCGTGATGATCCACTTGGCCAGCACACCCGGGTGCCACAGACCGGGGTGGACTGCCGCGATGACCTTGAGCCGCTCGGTGGCCAGCAGCAGCGACAGCGAGAACGCCGTCGACTCGTGCTGCTCGGACGCGCCGTAGCTGGCCGCGTAGCGCACCTGCGTCAGCGCGTACTCGAACCCGCTGTTCTCGGCGATCCGGGCGAGGTCCCGGTTGTACTCGTACCCCCAGTGGGTGCGCTGCTCGATCGTGGAGACGACCAGCCCTCCGGAGACGTTGGGCACCCAGTAGGCGAACTTCAGGGGGTCGTCCGGTCGGCGTCGTTGGCGTACGTGGCGGTCATGGCTGTGCTCCTCCGAGGGTCGGGGTGGCCGGGTTCGTGGCGGCCGGGTTCGTGGCGGCCGGGTTCGTGGTGGCCGGGCTCGTGGTGGCCGGGTTCGTGGTGGCCGGGTTCGTGGTGGACCCGGTCCGGGCCCGGTGGGCGGCGACGGCGTCACGGACCTGCGCGACGGCCCACGGGTTCTGCAGCGACGTGGTGTCGCCGAGCTCCTGGCCGTCCCAGAGCTGGGCGAGCAGGCGGCGCAGGATCTTCCCGCTGCGCGTCTTGGGCAGCTCGGGGACGACGACGACGTGCCGCGGCTTGGCGACCGGGCCGATCGCCTGCGCGACGGCGGCTCGGAGCGCCGCGGCGACGTCGTCCACCGCCGCGTCCGGGTCGGCGGCCGGGTCGGCGGCCGGGTTGACGACGACGAACGCCGCCACCGCTTGCCCGGTGACCGGGTCGTGGACTCCCGTGACACCAGCCTCGCCCACCAGCGGGTGGGCGACGAGCGCGGACTCGATCTCGATGGTCGACAGCCGGTGCCCGGAGACGTTGACCACGTCGTCGAGCCGGCCGAGGATCCACAGGTAGCCGTCGTCGTCGACGGTCGCCCCGTCGCCCGCCACGTAGTACCCGCCGTGCTCGCCGCGCCCCGCGAACCGGCGCCAGTACGAGTCGCGGTACCGCTCGGGGTCGCCCCACACCGTCCGGGCCATGCCCGGCCAGGGGCGCCGCACCACGAGCGTGCCGGAACGCCCCGGGCCGACGGGGCGGCCGTCGTCGTCGACGACGGCCGCGTCGATGCCGGGCAGCGACACCGTCGCCGACCCGGGCTTGAGCACCGTGACGCCCGGCAGCGGGGCGACCATCGCGGCGCCCGTCTCGGACTGCCACCACGTGTCGACGACGGGCGTCTCGTCCCGGCCGAAGCTGCGGCGGAACCACACCCACGCCTCGGGGTTGATGGCCTCGCCGACCGTGCCCAGCAGCCGGATGCTGCTCAGGTCGTGCCCCGCGGGCAGCGTGTCGCCGAACCACGTCATGAACGTGCGGATCAGCGTGGGCGCCGTGTAGTACACCGTGACGCCGTAGCGTTCGATGATCTCCAGGTGCCGCTCGCGGTGCGGGGCGTCGGGGGTGCCCTCGTAGATGACCTGCGTGAGCCCGTTGGCGAGCGGGCCGTAGATCTCGTAGGTGTGGGCGGTGACCCAGGCGAGGTCGGCGGTGCACCAGTGCACGTCGTCGGGCTTGGCGTCGAAGTGCGCCCAGTGCGCCCATGCGGCGTGCGTCAGGTACCCGCCCGCGGTGTGGACCAGGCCCTTGGGGCGGCCCGTCGTGCCGCTGGTGTAGATGACGAACAGGGGGTGCTCGGCGTCGAAGAACTCGGGCTCGTGCACCTGCGGCTGCGTCTCGACGACGTCGTGCCACCACACGTCCCGGCCCTCGGTCCACGGGATGTCGACGCCGGTGCGGCGCAGCACGAGCACGTGCTCGACGTGGTCGAGGCCCGCGGCGGCGTCGTCGGCGTTCTGCTTGACGGGCGTGGGCACGCCCCGGCGGAACTGCCCGTCGCTCGTGACCAGCAGCCTCGCGCGCGTGTCCTCGAGCCGGAAGCGCACGGCCTCGGCGGAGAACCCGCCGAACACCAGCGAGTGCACGGCACCGATGCGGGCGCACGCGAGCGCGATCACGACGGTCTCGACCAGCACGGGCAGGTACACCACGACGCGGTCGCCCGGGCCGATGCCGAGCGACGTGAGCCCGTGCGCGGCCTGCGCGACACGGCGCTGCAGGTCGGCGTAGGTGACGGTGACGCGGTCGCCGGGCTCGCCCTCGAAGTGCAACGCGACCTTGGCCCCGCGCCCGGCCGCCACGTGCCGGTCGACGCAGTTGACCGCCACGTTGAGGCGGCCGCCCTCGAACCAGGTGGCGCGCGGCACGCTCAGCTCGCCCGTGGCCGGGTCCTCGACGGGCGGCGCCCAGGTGTGGGCGGTGTGCCACGGGGTGTGCCAGTCGAGGCGGCGGGCCGCCTCCTCCCAGAACGCGACCGGGTCGGCCTGCGCGCGAGAGTAGACGTCGGGGCCCACGTTCGCCTGGGCCGCGAAGGCCGCGGACGGCGCGAACGCGCGCGTCTCCAGCAGACGCGCCTCGGCGCGCCCGGGGACGCTGTCGGTGGTGGAAGTCGTCACGCCCATCTCCTCAGGAGGCGCTTCTCGGCCAGCCCGACCAGCCCGTTGGTGAGCGTGCCCAGCAGGGCCAGCAGCACGATGGCGAGCAGGATCCGGTCGACGCGCCCGTTCTGCTGCGAGTCGGTCAGCAGCCACCCCAGGCCCATCGACGACGCGATGAGCTCGGCGGCCACCAGGAACAGCCACGACTGGGCGAGCGCGAGCCGCAGCCCGGCCACGAGCGACGGCAGCACGGCCGGCAGCTGCACGGTGCGGAACAGCGCGAGCCCGCGCAGCCCGAACGATCGCCCTGCCTCGACGAGCTGCGGGTCCACGTGCCGCAGCGCCGCCGCGACCGTCGTGTACACGGGGAAGAACGCGCCGATCACGATGAGCGTGACCTTCGACTCCTCACCGATCTTGAGCCACAGGATCAGCAGCGGCACCCACGCGAGCGACGGCACCGCCCGCAGCGCGGCGAGCGTCGGCGTCAGCAGCACGTCACCGAGCCGCGACAGCCCGACGACGGCCCCGACGGCCAGCCCGGCCAGCGCCCCGATCGAGAACCCGAGCAGGACGCGCTGCGTCGAGATCGCCACGTGGCGGCCCAGCTCGCCGCGCCCGAGCAGGTCTGTGGCCGCGTCCCACACCGCGCCCGGACCGGGCAACTGGTAGGCGGGCACGAGTCCCGACGCCGTCACCGCCTGCCAGACGGCGAGTGCGAGCACGGGCAGCACCAGGCCGAGCGTGACCACGGCCCACCGGCGACCGAGCAGTCCGCGGGGCGGGTTCTGCCCACCGCGACGCACGGCCGGGTGCGCGACGGCGGACGTGCCGGCCTCGGACGCGACGACGGTCCCTGCGGCGGCGTTCCCCGCCGCCGCTCCGGTCACCGCCGCGCCGGGTGCGGACGCGTCGGCGCCGGCAGCGCCCACCTGCGTCCCGCGCGGGTCGAACGGCTGCGGCATCAGTGCTTCGCCTTCTCCGCGAACCGCGTGTCGAACAGCGAGCCGAGCGCGGCGTCGACGTCCGCCTGGCTCTTGACGTCGCCGTTCTGCACGAAGATCGGCCCGACGACCTTGAGCACCGCGGTCTGCGCGTCGCCGGGCACCGGGTCGATGTCGAGGTGCGTGCGCTCCTGCACGACGGTGTCGGCGACGGCCTGGTCGATCCCGGCGGCGTCGGCCAGGAGCTTGGAGACGTCGGCCGGGTGGGCGATCGCCCAGGTGCGAGCCTCCTCATAGGCGTCCACGACGACCTGCGCGACGTCGGCGTGCTTGGTCACGAAGTCCTCGGTCGCGTTGAGGAACCCGTAGGTGTTGAAGCCGACGTTGCGGTACAGGAGCCTGTCGCCCGACTCGGCCTCGGCGGCCGCCATGATCGGGTCGAGGCCGACCCAGGCGTCGACCGAGCCGTTGTCGAGGGCCGCGCGGCCGTCGGCGTGCTGGAGGTTCTGCACCTCGACCGACGCCGGGTCGACGCCCGCTTCGTCGAGCGACTGGAGCAGGAAGAAGTACGGGTCGGTGCCCTTGGTCGCCGCGACGGACTTGCCCGCGAGGTCCTCGACCGAGGCGATCGCCGAGTCCTTCCCGACGACGATGGCCGCCCACTCGGGCTGGCTGTAGACGTCGATGGTCTTGATCGGCGACCCGTTCGACCGGGCCAGCAGCGCCGCAGAACCTGCCGTCGAACCGACGTCGACGGCGCCCGCACGCAGCGCCTCGTTGGCCTTGTTGGATCCGGCCGACTGGAGCCAGGTGACGGTGACGGCGTCACCCAGCGCCTTCTCGATGAGGCCCTGGTCCTTCACGACGAGGCTCAGCGGGTTATACGTGGCGAAGTCGATGTTCAGGTGGTCGGTGCTCCACGCGGAGCCGGACGCGGCGTCGTCGTTCGCGGCCGCGGCGCCTCCCTCACCTGCGACGCAGCCGGCTGACGCCAGCATGGTCGCGACGGCGATCGCCGAGGTGACGGTGGCGAGGCGGGCGTGTCGGGTGCGCATGTGGGTTCCTTCGGGGTGGGCCGGCCAGGTGGTTCTGGCCGGGCAGGTGTGTTCGTGGTCGGGTCCGGGAGCGGCCGGGGTGGGATCGGCCCGGGTGGGAGCGGTCAGGCGTGGTGGGTCTCGACGCCGAGGCCTTCGAGCAGGTCGGCGCGCAGCTCGGCGAGCACGCGGTCGGCGCGGTCGCGTGGCCGCGTGCCGGGGACGTCGACGACGCGGGCCAGGCTTCCGGCGTCCGGCGCCGCCTCCGCGAGCGAGCGCAGCAGGAGCACGCGGTCGGCCAGGTACAGCGCCTCCTCGACGTCGTGCGTGACGAGCAGGACCGTCGTGGGCTCGGCGGCGTGGACGTCGAGCAGGAGGTCCTGCATGCGCAGCCGGGTGAGGGCGTCGAGCGCGCCGAAGGGCTCGTCGAGCAGCAGCACCCCTGGCGTGCGCGCCAGCGCGCGGGCGAGCGACGCGCGCTGCGCCATGCCGCCCGAGACCTGGCGCGGGCGCAGGTCGGCCGACTCGTGCAGGCCGACAAGCCGCAGCAGGTCGGCGACGCGCTCGCGCCCCGCGGCGCGCGGAGTCTGGCGCGGAAGGCCGAGCGCGACGTTCTGCGCGAGCGTGCGCCACGGCAGCAGCCGCGGCTCCTGGAACGCGACGGCCGTGCGCGGGTCGGTGCCGACGACGGGCGTCCCGTCGAGCAGGATCCGCCCCGACGTCGGGGCGTCCAGGCCGCTGACCTGACGCAGGAGGGTCGACTTGCCGCACCCGGACGGGCCGACGACGGCGACGATCTCCCCCGCGCGCAGCTCGATGTCGACGCCGCGCAGCACGGGACGCGCACCGCGCGGGGTCTGGAAGGTGCGATCGACCGACTCGATGGTGACGGCGTGGGCGGTCGCGGCCGGCGGGGTGGCCGGGGCGGCCGACGAGGTGACCGGGGCGGCCGGCGGGGTCGCGTGCCGCGGCTCGGTGTGAGCCTGCGCCCGGGTCTCGGCCGGGTCCAGTGCCTTGGTCGTGCTGGTCATGGGGGGAGTCCTCGGTCTCGTCGAAGCGACCGGGGATCATCCGGCGGTCGCGGGGCGACTGCACGCCGGAAGGAGCGCGGCCCGAAGGCCGCAGGGCTCACCCGCCGGCGCGGTGCTGCATTCGACAGCACGGCAGGCAGCAGCAGGACGTGGCGGCGGTGCGGGTGGGGCCCATGGCCAGTCCTTTCGATCGTGCTGCCTCGACGGGTTCACGTGACCGGATTGTCTCTCTATGCGAGACAGTCCCATCTCTTGAAACGCACGCTAGGCAAGAACTCCAGGCACGGCAATCACCGTCTCATCATTCGGGCATCAGTCTCGTCCGGATGCCGGACATTGCGGGACGGTCCTCCGCCGCGTGAACCGACCGCTGGGCCCACGCACGTCCCCCGACCCGTCAGCCGATCGTCGCTCGCCCGTCCTCGACGGTCAGGCCCTCGCGGGCGATCCGGCCGACGGTCTCGACCAGGAGCGCCCGCTCGGCCACCTTGATGCGCTCATGGAGGCTCGCGACGTCGTCGTCGGCGAGCACGGGGACGGCCGCCTGCGCGAGGATCGGCCCGGTGTCGACGCCCGCGTCGACCACGTGCACGGTGCACCCGGTGATCGTCACGCCGTGCGCGAGCGCGTCACGCACGGCATGCGCGCCCGGGAACGAGGGCAGCAGGGCCGGATGGGTGTTGACCACCCGCCCGGGGAACCGGTCGAGAAACCCGGGCGCGAGGATCCGCATGAAACCCGCCAGCACCACCAGGTCGGGGCGGAAGACGGCGACCGCGTCGGCGATGCCGCGGTCCCACGCCGCACGGTCCTCGAAGTCGGCCGGAGCGACGACCACCGAGGCGACTCCGGCGTCGCGCGCCAGATCGAGGGCACCCGCGCCGGGCTTGTCGGTCACGAGCCCGACGACGCGGCCGCCGAACGCGGGCGCGTCGTGCGCCGCGAGCAGCGCCGCGAGGTTCGACCCGCCGCCCGAGGCGAGGACGACGAGTCGCGTGGCGGTGGTCGAGTCGACGGCGTGGCCGGAGGGGGTCTGCACGGTGGCCCAGCGTAGTCGGGCGGTCGCGTTCGGCGCGTCAGCGCGAGGTCACGTACCGCCACGGGCGCGAGTGCGCGGGGACGACCACGATCGCCGCGCCCAGCAGCACCTCGAGCGTGACGAACCCGGCCACGGCCAGCGGGTTCGCGCCGACGAGCGACAGTCGCCCCGCCCCGGCCGCTCCCCCGGCCCACCACTGGAGCACGGCGGCGCCCGCGCCGGCCGTGAAGGCCAGCCCACCGAGCGACCATGCGACGTCGGTCCACCGCACGAGCGACGGTTCGAGCCGCCGCCACACGAACCAGCCTCCGAGAGCGCCGCACAGCACCACCACGGCCGGTGCCCACAGCACGTTCGCCCCGGTCCAGTCGGGCCGCGGCAGCGCGGCGAGCACGGGCAGCGCGGGCAGCGGCCCGTCCACGACGGCCCGCGGCGAGAACGTCGTGCCCTGCCCGACGGCGAAGCCCGGCCCCGCGATCCACGCCGAGGCCCACACGACGAGGTTGGGCACCAGCGCGAGCTGCGACACGGCCAGCACGATGCCCCCGAGCCAGCCGGGTGCCAGCGCCGTCAGGACGTCGTCGGCGGAGCCACGGCCCGCCACCATCCACACCGCGGCGAGCAGCGCACTGAGCCCGAGCAGCGACGCGAGCGCGACGCCTCCCCGCGCACGCCCAGCCGTGCCACGGCCGGCACCACGCCGAAGGCGCGCTCGGCGAGGTCGCCGATCCTGGGCGCCTCGGGCTGCGCTAGCGTGCCGAGCACCATCCCGCCGCCGCCGACGACGAGCGCCCCGAGTGCCGCCAGCGCCAGGCCGGAGCCACGCACGCCACCGGCGGCGGCGGAGCCGACGACGGCCAGCAGGTAGGTGACCGCGCCGGACACGACCGCGGCCGGCGAGGCGATCGCTGAGCGCTTCGCGCTCACGTACGTCGTGAACAGTGCGAGCGCACCGATCCCCAGCGGAACCACGGTGATCGTCGCGGCCCCGACGGCGACCGGCACGCCGTGCCCCAGGAGCCACAGCGCCCCGGCCACACGCGACGCGGCCCCCAGGGCACGCGCGTAGCACCGGCGTCGGGCGCACCGAGGAGGGCGACGACGGCGAGCAGCAGCACGACCGCAAAGCTCAGCACCAGGCCCTGGGCGACCGACCAGACGCCCGACATCGCAGGCGCGGTCCGGGCGATGCGCAGGCTCTCCGGGGCGCCGGGTCCTCGACGGTCCGGCGTCCGGGGCGGGAGGTGGTGCGGGGCGAGCTCACCGTCCCATGGTCCCCTGCGGCGCGTCCCGCACCGCTCGTGCCACACCGTAGGCCGCCCGCTCGCTCTCGCGGTGCCGCCGCGGTCGAGCGCAGGACGAGGCGTCCGGCGGACGCCGGCCCCGCAGTGACCGCGGCGGCGCGGCGGCCCTGACGCCGCGCCGCCGGCAGGTCACTGGGCCGCGAGGATCTCGCGCATGAGAGCGGCCGTCTCGGACGGCGTCTTGCCGACCTTGACGCCGACGGCCTCCAGCGCCTCCTTCTTGGCGGCGGCGGTGCCCGCCGACCCGCTCACGATGGCGCCCGCGTGGCCCATGGTCTTGCCCTCGGGGGCCGTGAAGCCGGCGACGTAGCCGACGACCGGCTTGGTCACGTGAGCCTTGATGTAGGCCGCGGCGCGCTCCTCGGCGTCGCCGCCGATCTCGCCGATCATGACGATCGCCTTGGTCTCCGGGTCCTTCTCGAAGGCCTCGAGCGCGTCGATGTGGGTGGTGCCCACGATCGGGTCGCCGCCGATGCCGATCGCCGTCGAGAACCCGAGGTCCCGCAGCTCGTACATCATCTGGTAGGTCAGCGTGCCCGACTTCGACACCAGCCCGATCGGTCCCTTGCCCGTGATCGTGTGCGGCGTGATGCCCGCGAGCGACTCGCCCGGCGTGATGATGCCGGGGCAGTTGGGGCCGATCATGCGGGTGGACTTGCCCTGGAGGTAGGCCCACACCTCGGCCGTGTCCTGCACCGGGACGCCCTCGGTGATGACGACGATGAGCGGCATGTCGGCGTCGATCGCCTCGATCGCCGCATCCTTGGTGAACGCCGGCGGCACGAAGAGCACCGACACGTTGGCGCCGGTCTCGGCCATGGCCTCCTTGACCGTGCCGAACACCGGCAGCGTGAGGTCGTTCCCCTCGTGGTCCTGGTGCGTCACGGTCGTGCCGGCCTTGCGGGCGTTGACGCCGCCCACGATCTGCGCGCCGGAGTCGAGCATGAGGGCGGTGTGCTTGGCACCCATCCCGCCCGTGATGCCCTGGACGATGATCCTCGAGTCCTTGTTCAGGTAGATCGACATAGTTCTTCTTGTCTCTGCTTTCGGGAGCTATCGACTTTTCGTCTCGGGCAGGTCAGGCGGCCGCGGCCAGCTCGGCCGCCTTCTCGGCGCCGCCGTCCATGGTCTCGGCGAGGGTCACGAGCGGGTGGTTCGCCTCGCGCAGGATGGCGCGGCCGAGGTCGACGTTGTTGCCGTCGAGGCGCACGACCAGCGGCTTGGACGCCTCGTCGCCGAGGATCTCCAGCGCACCGACGATGCCCCGGGCGACCTCGTCGCACGCGGTGATCCCGCCGAACACGTTGACGAACACCGCCTTGACCTGCGGGTCATTGAGGATGACGTCGAGCCCGTCGGCCATGACCTGGGCGTTGGCGCCGCCACCGATGTCGAGGAAGTTGGCGGGCTTGACGCCACCGTGGTGCTCGCCCGCGTAGGCGACGACGTCGAGCGTGCTCATGACGAGACCCGCACCGTTGCCGATCACGCCGACCTCGCCGTCGAGCTTGACGTAGTTGAGCCCGCTGGCCTTGGCCTTCGCCTCGAGCGGGTCGGACGACTCCTTGTCCGCGAGCGCCTCGTGGTCGGGGTGACGCACCTCGGAGGCGTTGTCGTCGAGCGTGACCTTGCCGTCGAGGGCGACGATCGCACCGTCCTCGGTGCGGACCAGCGGGTTGACCTCGACGAGCGTGGCGTCCTCGGCCTTGAACACCGTCCACAGCTGCTGGACGACCTTGGCGACGTCGGCCCGCAGCTCCTGCGGGAAGCGCGCCGCCTCGACGATCTCCGCGGCCTTCGCGGCGTCGATGCCCACGATCGGGTCGACGGCGACCCGTGCCAGCGCCTCGGGGCGCTCGACCGCGAGCTGCTCGATCTCCATGCCGCCCTCGACCGAGCACATGGCCAGGTAGTTGCGGTTGGAGCGGTCGAGCAGCACCGAGAAGTAGAACTCCTCGGCGATCTTGGCGCCCTGCGCCACCATCACCCGGTGGACCGTGTGGCCCTTGATGTCCATCCCGAGGATCTCGCCCGCCTTGTCGGCCGCCTCGTCGGGCGAGTGGGCGAGCTTGACGCCGCCGGCCTTGCCGCGGCCACCGGTCTTGACCTGGGCCTTGACGACCACAGTCCCGCCGCCGAGCTGCTCGGCGGCCTCACGTGCTTCCTGCGGGGTCGTCGCGACGACGCCCCGAGCACGGGCACGCCGTGCTTCTCGAAGATGTCGCGCGCCTGGTATTCGAACAGGTCCACCCGCCTGCGTCCTTCCCTCCGAAGAGCCCCTGTGCCCGTGGTCCGGCAGAGGCTGCCTTGACGATGTCTCGACGTCAAGACATCTCGCCAAGAGTAGCCCGGCCCGGCAGCGGCTTGAACCCCGGTCTCGCCGGACGAGCGTGACGCACGCCACGCCGCCGGGCCGCCGCGCGGCCCGTTCCGCGTCTGCTCGTCAACCTGGGTTGACAGGCGAACCGCGTGTCAACCATAGTTGACACATGGATTCCCGGCAGACGCTCGCCTCCTCGGCGGCGAGCGACGACCCCCATCAGGGCCTGCGCGCCGTCCGAGCGCTGCGCGAGCTGGCCGACCGCCTCGAGACGCTCCAGGTCGAACGAGCCCGGAGCCTCGGGTGGACGTGGCAGGACATCGCCGACGCGCTCGGGGTGACCAGGCAGGCAGTCCACAAGAAGTTCGGCAAGACGCTCTGACGCGACGCACCCGCACGCCCCGGGCCGGCACCGCCACGCGGCGCCAGGCCACCCGGGCGAGCAGACCGGCGGCAGACCCACAGACAGGAGGATCCGATGTTCGAGCGATTCACCAAGGAAGCCCGCGTGCCCGTGATCGAGGCGCAGTTCGTGGCGCGCTCGGCCCACACGCCCACCATCGACGCACGCCACGTGCTCGTCGCGCTCGCCGAGTCCGAGATCGGCCCCGCGGTCGGCGCCCTGCGCACCGTCGGCGTCGACGTCGGCGAGCTCGCCCGGCGGCTGCGCGCCGAGCTGGCGGGCATCGACGCCGCCGCGCTCGCCGCCGTGGGCGTCGACCTCGACGAGGTGCGCCGCAGCACCGACGCGACGTTCGGCGAGGGCGCGTTCGACGGCGTCGGCGGCCGGCGCGGCAGCGACCGCAAGCACATCCCGTTCGCGTCGGACGCGAAGAAGGCCCTCAGCCTCGCGCTGCGCGAGGCGATCCGCCTCGGCTCGCCGAGCATCGACTCCGGGCACCTGCTGCTCGGGATCCTCCGCGGGGGCTCCCCCGCCGCGAAGGCCCTGCACGCGGCCCTCACTCGCGCGGGGTCCGACGACGACGCCCTGCGCGCCGCCGTCGAGCGGAGCGGGACGCCGGCCACCTGAGGGCGACGCACACCCAGGCGTCGGCGGAGCCGTGACGGCGCGGCGCCCGGCCCCGCCGACGGGAGGCCAGGCGGACGGGCCGACCTCCAGTCGCGCGACAGACCGGGCAACCGGCGGCCCGCCCGCCGTCAGAGCTTGGTCACCGGGGAGTAGCGCAGCAGCAGCCGCTTCGTGCCGTCGGAGCCGAAGTCGATCTTCGCGACCGCGTTGGTTCCGGCGCCTTCGACCGAGACGACGGTCCCGAGGCCGTAGGCGTCATGCGTCACCCGGTCACCGACCGCGAGCGACGGGATGTCGGCGTCCTTGCGCGGGGTCGCGCTGCCGAAGCGGGCACCCGTCGACCCCTCCGCAGCGGTCCGCGGACGCCCGAGGCGCGCGGGCCCGGCACCGCTGCCCGGTGCGCCCGCGCCGCTCGACCCCGGCGCAGCACGCCGTTCCCCCACGACGAACCCCGCGAGCCCCACGCGGACCCGCCACCGCGCAGGTACTGGGTCGACGACTCACGGCGGCGCCAGTCCCACAGCTCCTCGGGAATGTCGCCGAGGAACCGGCTCGGCGGCATCTCGTTGGCCATCCCCCACGCCGACCGCACGCCCGCGCGCGAGATGTACAGCCGCTCACGCGCCCGCGTGATCCCGACGTACGCCAGCCGGCGCTCCTCGGCCAGCTCCGCGTCGTCGTGCAGCGAGCGCATGTGCGGGAACGTGCCGTCCTCCATGCCGGTCAGGAAGACGACGGGGAACTCCAGGCCCTTGGCCGTGTGCAGCGTCATGAGCGTGACGACGCCCTGGTCCGGCCGGGGCTCCTGCTCGGCCTCGCCGTCGGCGACGTCCTCGTCGGGAATCTGGTCGGAGTCCGCGACGAGCGACACCCGTTCCAGGAAGTCGACGAGCGTCCCCTCCGGGTCGGTGCCGGAGAACTCGGTCGCCACCGCGTGCAGCTCGGCGAGGTTCTCGACGCGCGAGGCGTCTTGGGGGTCGTCCGAGGCCCGCAGCTCCTCGAGGTAGCCGGTGCGGTCGAGCACGGCCCCGAGGATCGCGGCGGGAGGCTCACCGGCGTCGACCATCGCACGCAGGCCGGCCATGAGATCACGGAAGCCGCGCAGCGGGTTGAGCGTGCGCGTGCTCATGCCGGGCACGTCCTCGGCGCGTTCGACGGCCGCGCCGAACGAGACGCGCTCCCGCTCGGCGAAGGCGGCGAGCAGCGACTCCGCCTTGTCGCCGAGCCCCGCTTGGGGACGTTGAGGACGCGCCGCAGGTTGACGTCGTCGTCGGGGTTGGCCAGCGCGCGCAGGTAGGCGATGGCGTCCTTGATCTCGCGCCGCTCGTAGAAGCGCGTGCCGCCCACCACCTTGTACGGCAGCCCCACGCGCACCAGCACCTCTTCGAGCGAGCGGGACTGGGCGTTGGTGCGGTAGAAGACCGCGACGTCGCCGGGCCGCACGCCGTCGGCGTCCCCGAGCCGGTCGATCTCCTCCGCGACGAAGCGCGCCTCGGCGTGCTCGTCGTCGGCCACGTAGCCGACGATCTGCGCGCCCGCGCCCGACGCCGTCCACAGCCGCTTGGGCTTGCGGTCCGCGTTGCGGGAGATGACGGCGTTGGCCGCGCTGAGGATGTTCTGCGTCGAGCGGTAGTTCTGCTCGAGCAGGATCGTCGTCGCGCTCGGGTAGTCCTGCTCGAACTCCTGGATGTTGCGGATCGTGGCACCGCGGAAGGCGTAGATCGACTGGTCGGCGTCGCCGACGACGGTGAGCTCGCCCGGCTCGAGGCCGTCCTCGGGTGCGGCCGCCGTCGCCGCGGGGGCGCTGCCCGGGACTCCCGTGAGCTCGCGCACCAGCACGTACTGCGCGTGGTTCGTGTCCTGGTACTCGTCGACGAGCACGTGCCGGAACCGCCTGCGGTAGTGCTCGGCCACGGCGGGGAACGCCTGCATCAGGTGGACCGTCGTCATGATGATGTCGTCGAAGTCGAGCGCGCTGGCCTGCTGGAGGCGGGCCTGGTAGCGCGTGTAGACGTCGGCCAGGATCGGGTCCTTGTCCTGCCGGTCGGCGTAGTCGTCCGGGGTGACGAGCTCGTTCTTGAGGTCGCTGATCCGGTTGGCGAGCCCACGCGCCGGGTACTTCTTCGCGTCCAGGTTGAGCTCGCGCGTCACGAGGGTGACCAGGCGCTGGGAGTCCGCGGCGTCGTAGATCGAGAAGCTCGACCGCAGGCCCACCACCTTGTACTCGCGCCGCAGAATGCGGACGCACGCCGAGTGGAACGTCGACACCCACATGCGGGACGCGGCCGGGCCGACCAGGTGCTGGACGCGCTCGCGCATCTCGGCGGCGGCCTTGTTGGTGAAGGTGATCGCGAGGATCTCCCCCGCCCGCGCGCGACCGGTCGCAAGGAGATGGGCGATGCGGTGCGTCAGCACACGCGTCTTGCCCGAGCCCGCGCCGGCCACGATGAGCAGCGGCGCCCCGTGATGCACGACGGCGGCCCGCTGCTGCGGGTTGAGACCCTCGAGCAGCACCTCCGGGTCGAGGTGGGCGTACGGGCCGCGACGCGGGGCGTCGTCCGGGACGACGTCCCCGGCCGCCGCGCGCACCCAGTCGGGTGCGTCGGCCGTCTCGCCGTCCGCCCACGCGTCCCACCGCGGGCCCGAGGGCGGCAGGCGCGCCGCGTCGCCGGAACCGGCCGAGCGGCTCGCGGCAGCACGCGACCCGGCAGCGCTGGAGCTGTCGGCGCTCAACCCGTCAGCGCTGAACCCGCGGGCACCGGGCAGGGGCATGTGATCGAAGAGTGAGGTCATCGCGTGAGCAAGCCTAGGCGCCGCCGCCGACACGCCAGGGCACGGCGGGACCGGGCGAGCGACGTCGCGTCGCGCCACGCGGGGCGACGTCGTCGCGGACGCAGACCACGGCGCCGCGCCCGGCCGAGCCACGGCCCGTCACGTCCGCCAGACCCCCACCAGCCACGCCACCGAGGCGAGCAGCCCGCCCGCGAGCTGGACGACGATGGTGATCCCGGTCGCCTGGAGCGCGGCCACCGTCGCGCGCCAGGCCCGTTCGCGGTCCTGCCTGCGCACCAGCTCGGCCACGTACACGGCGCCCACGAAGAACAGCGGCAGCCCGACGACCGGAAGGACGAAGAACCCGACGACGCCCGCGACCCCACCCCAGGCGAGGGTGGACCACGGCACGTCGGCCCGCCGCAGGTGCCGCCCGGCCAGCAGCCACTGGCCCAGCTCCGCGAGAGCGACGACGACGGCGGCCGCCGCGAACGCCCACCACGCGCCGCCGCCGGTCACCCACGCCCACACCAGGATCGCGCCCAGCACGAGCACGTTGCCGGGCAGCACCTGGACGACGGTGCCCACCAGCCCGACGACGATCACGAGGCCGACGAGGACCTCACCGAGCACGCTCATCCGCTTCCCCTCCCGGTGGGGCGCCATCGCCCCGGCCGAGCGACGCCCGTCGCCCGGTACGGTTCACACACTCCCCCGCGGCGCCCTCAGTGCACGAACACCGCCAGCACGATGTTGACGATCGTCAGCCCCCCGATCGCGTGCTTGACCCACGGCACGACGGCGCCCGTACCGTTGTCGCCCTTCGCGCCCTGGCGCCGCGCGACGAACGCGAGCACCGTGATGACCGCCGCGATCACAAGCTTGGCGATCAACGTGCCCCGGTGGAAGTACGAGCCGACAGCGTCGCCCTCGATGAGTCCCATCATCACGACGCCCGACACGAGCGCCGTCGCGGCGCCATGGAAGACACCGCGGTACAGGCCCGGCGTGCGCATCGAGGCGAGGTAGCCGCCGAGCACGATGGCCCAGCCGACAAAGTGCAGGAAGGCGAACACGTCGAAAAGGAAGTCCACGCCCCGAAGGCTACAGCCGCCCCCGTGCGCTCCGGCCCGGGAGCCACGACCCGCGGGAACGTCGCACGGCCACCGCCCGTGACGGTGCGCAGGTCACAGGATGTGCCGGGCCGCCGCCCACCGGGTGAGCTCGTAGCGGCTCGACAGCTGGAGCTTGCGCAGCACCGCCGAGACGTGCGTCTCGACGGTCTTGATCGAGATGAACAGCTCGCTGGCCACCTCGCGGTAGGAGTAGCCGCGCGCGATGAGCCGCATGACCTCCTGCTCGCGGCGCGAGAGCCGGTCGAGCTCGTCGTCGGCCACCGAGACCTCGCCCGCGGCCGTGCCGAACGCATCCAGCACGAACCCGGCCAGGCGCGGCGAGAACACGGCGTCACCGCCCGCGACCTGCACGACGGCGGACGACAGGTCGTGCGCCGAGATGTTCTTGGTGACGTACCCACGCGCACCCGAGCGGATGACGGCGACGACGTCCTCCGCGGCGTCGGACACCGACAGCGCGAGGAAGCGGGTGACGCCGGCCCCGACGAGGTCGGCGCACAGCCGCACGACCTCGGCCCCGCCGCCCCCGGTGCCGCCCGGCAGGTGGACGTCGAGCAGCACCACGGGCGGACGCTGCGCGTGGATGACGACGACGGCCTCGTCGACGTCCGCGGCCTCACCGACCACGCGCACGCGCTCGTCGAGCGACGCGCGCACACCGGTGCGGAACATGTGGTGGTCGTCCACGAGCACGACGGGCACGGGCAAGGTGACCTCGGCTGCGGAGGGCGTGCTCACGGATGGGCTCCTTCGTCATGGGGCGGCAGCCGGCCGGGCGGTGGCCTGCCGGGGGTGACGGCCGGGCGTGGGAGCGGGGCCGGGACCGTCGAGAACCCGGCCCGGCACCGGAGGCACGGCCGGCGGCACACCCCTACTCTGCCGGGAGCGCAGCCCCCTCGCGCGCGCTGGTCGCGGCACGTTCGGGCGTCGGGCCGCGCGCGGCCTCGGGGTCCCGCGGCATCCGCAGCCGGACCTCGGTGCCCCACCCCGCACGGCTGCTGACCTCGGCAGTCCCGCCGCGGCGCCGCACGCGCCCGAGGATCGACTCGCGTACACCGAACCGGTCGGGGGCGATGTCGTCCATCGCGAACCCGTCGCCGCGGTCGCGCACGAACACCTCGGCCGCGGCGGCGGTCACCTCGAGGTAGACGGTCACGGGCGGTCTGCCGTGGGCGACCGCGTTGACCAGCGCCTCGCGCGTGGCCTGCAGCAGCGCCGTCGTGGCCTCGGTCGGCTCGCAGTCGCCGACGACGACGACGTCGACCGCCACGGGCGCGATCCCGGGGACGCCCCTCCCGGCGCCTGCCGCCTCGTCGTCGCCCGGTGGCACGCCGTTGAGGGCCCGGGGACCCTCGGCGGGCTTGCCGACGCGGCCGTCCTCGACCTGGGCGACCAGCGCACGCAGCTCGGCCGCGAGCGAGGTGCCGGGGGCGCGGCGGTCGTCGTAGAGCCACTCGCGCAGCTCGCGCTCCTGCGCGCGGGCCATGCGCGCGACGGCGTCGGCGTCGTCGGCCCGCGTGCGGATGAGGGCCAGGGTCTGGAGCACGGAGTCGTGCAGGTGGGCGGCGATGTCGGCGCGCTCGGCCTCGCGGGCGCGCGCGGCGCGCGCGTCGCCGAGCTCGCGCACGAGCCGCAGCCACCACGGGGCGAGCACGAGCGCGAAGCCGATCAGGACCGCGAGCGCCGCCGCTGCCGCCTGGATCACGGCCCACCTGGGCGCGTCCTGACCCACGAGGAGCAACGCTCCGGCGACCACGAGCGCGAGGCCGCCGGCAGGGCGGGCGAGGGCGGTCCAACGGCGCCCACCGGCGGGGGCGGCGCGCTGGACGGCGTCGACCTGGCTCCACGCGAGCGCGAGGCCACCGAGCGTCAGCAGGGCGGGGATCACCCAGGACTGCTGCCAGTCCCACCCGGCGCGCATCGAGACCAGCAGGGCGGCACCGAGCAGCAGGCCCACGCCGACGGCGATGTCGCGCCGCTGCACGCGTGCGGCCACGTCCGCGAGGCGTAGCCGTGGCGCGAGCCGGCGCAGCGCGGCGGGGGCGGCGTCGTCGGCCGCGGCGCGCGGGTCGCCCGAGGGGATGGTGACCCACCAGAAGACGTAGACGGCCGCGCCCGCACCGCCCGCGAGCGCGAGCAGCGCCATGACGGCACGCACCGCGGCGACCGGGACCGCGAGGTGCGCGGCGACTCCCGAGCACACGCCCGCGACCCACCGGTCCGCCTCGGGGCGGCGCAGCGGCAGGCGGGCGCCTGCGGCGGGTTGCGGGTGGCTCACCTGCCGATCGTGACACGTCTTGGGTCCCCGGACCGCCGTCGGGGCGGGGAATCAGGGTTCCGGCGCCGCCCCGGAGTGCAGTTTCAGGGTCGCTTCAGGGCGGCACCCGATAGTCGCGCCAGGCGTGCCCGGGCGAGGATCGACGGCATGAGCACGGACCCGCACCTTCCTCCTTCGCCGGACTCCGGCGCCGACTCGACTCCCCCGTCGGCGTCGGTCCCGCCGTTCGACCCACCTCCGCAGGAGGCGCCGTACGGGACACCGTCCGGACCTCCCCGTTCGGGCTCGGACCGGTTCTTCGACTCGATCCGCCGCTCGGGCCTGGCCCGCTCGGAGGACCGCTGGGTGGGCGGTGTCGCCGGTGGCGTCGCCGAGCGCCTGGGCTGGGACCCGCTGCTCGTGCGCGGCATCCTCTTCCTGAGCTTCTTCCTCACCGGCATCGGCCTGGTGGCGTACGCCCTCGGCTGGGCCCTGCTGCCCGAGCGCCGCGACGGTCGCATCCACATCCAGCAGGCGCTCCACGGTGACTTCGACGTCGCGCTGGTCGGTGCGGGGCTCGCGCTCATCGCCGGCTTCAGCTGGTCGAACGGGCTCGGGACGTGGTGGTTCCGTGGCGACTTCGGCTGGATCGTCACACTCTTCTGGATCGCCGTCTGGATCACGGTCGGCTGCTTGCTGCTCCGGTTCGTGCGCGACCGGCGCCGGGCGTGGCGTGAGTCGGGCCGTGCGACCTCGCGTCCGACGCCGTCCGGACCTGGCGCGCCCCAGGCGTACGCGGGCCCGACGGGTCCTGCCTACCCCGGGCCGACGACGCCGTACCCGGCCCAGCCCTCCGCCGGCCAGCCGGGTTCGGCGAGCGCGACCGGCGCCTCGAGCAGCGCGGCGTTCGCCGGTGCGCCCGACGGCGTCCGCGCGTCCGTGCCGCCGGAGCCGGGGGACGACCCGCGGACCCACGCCGAGCGGACCCGCGCCGCCAACCAGGCCCGGGCCGCGGCTCGCGCCCAGGCCGCCGACGCCCGGGTCGAGGCCGCGCGTGCCCGCGCCGCGGCAGCGCGCGAGCAGGCACACCTCAAGGCCGCCACCCAGCAGCAGCGCGCCCGCGAGCGTGCCGCAGAGCGGGCCTCGAAGCCGGTCACCAAGAGTGCGGGGGCGGCCACGCTCGGCGTCGTCGTCGGCCTGGTGCTCATCGCCGGTGCACTGCTGATGGCTCAGGACCGCACGGGGCTGTCGCTGCCCTGGCCGTTCGACGGTGGTGTCGAGCCCGTGCTCGCGTGGCTGGGCCTGGCCCTCGTCGTCGTCGGCGCTGCGATCGTCGTCAGCGGCATCCGCGGCCGGTCGAGCGGCTGGCTGGGCTTCCTCGCGATCGTCGGCCTGGTCGTGGCCCTCCCCTGGAGCATCGGTGCGAGCGGAGACGGGTTCCCCGGCCTGTACATCACGCGCGACATCCACGGCACGTGGCGTGACGTCGGCACCCGCGGCACCGACGTCAGCGAGGGAACGGTCGCGCCGCGGTCGCTCGCCGAGGCCGAGCGCGGGTTCCGCGTCCAGTTCGGCGACCCGACGATCGACCTGTCCGGGCTCGACCTCTCGGACGCCACGACCGACGACCCCGTCGAGGTCCCGATCCGGCTCACCGCGGGCGACCTGACCGTCGTCGTCCCGCGCGACGCCGCCGTCGAGGCCGACGTCCGGCTCCTGGCCGGCCAGGTCATCTGGCAGGTGGACCCCGGGACGCGGACGCTCAGCCGCGTCGGCAGCAGCACCGCCCACCTCTCCTCCGACGAGGCGATCCAGGACGGCGCCACGCTGCGCCTGCTCGTCTCAGCGGGCGCAGGCAACGTCACGGTCACCGAGAACTGACGCGCCGGGCGGCGCGGGTCGCACGCCGAGGCACACGACGCCCCGCGCCACGAACCGCCGGGCCGACCACGACGAGCACGACCAGCACGACGAACCCGAACGACACGGAGCGCAGCGCGGGCGAGAGCCGGGACACGAGGCACCCACCGCAGCGAAGCGCCGCACAGGCTGACCGCAAGGAGATGAACCGATGAGCCAGACCCCCACGGGCGAACGCCCCGACGACGACGCCGTCGAGCACGGCGACACGACCCAGCAGCTCGAGCCCGACCCGGGCGACACGCAGGTGCTCGCCGACGCCGCGGACCGCGGCGCCACCGACGAAGGCACCGCCGCCGAGAACACCACCGAAGACGCCGCCGAAGACGCCGCCGGCGAGACCGTAGTCTTCGACGCACCGGCCGCCGACCCTGTCGTGGCGGACACCGCCGTCTTCGCCGCCGCGCCCGTCACGGCAGAGCCCCCGGCCCGCGGCCCAGCCGAATACGGAACGACGTACGGCACGACGTACGGCACGACGTACGGCACGACGTACGGCACGGACCCCTCGGGGACGTCGTCCTACGGGTCGCCCTACGGAGCCGCCCCGGCCTACACGACACCGCCCACCGCGGGCCCGTCCGCGGCGACGCCCTCCGAGGTGCCCGCCTGGACGCCGCCGCCCGCACCCCTGGTGCGCACGACGCCCCGCACCGGCACCATCCTGTGGGGCTTCATGATCATCGCGATCGGCGTCGGCGCCCTGTCGGTCGCGGCGGGGGCACGCCTCGACGTCGGCCTCGCGGTCATCTACCTGCTCGCCGTCGCGGGTGCGGTGCTCGTCGTCGCATCGGTGGTCGGCGCGGCGCGTCGCCGGACCCGCGCCGAGCGCCGCGCGAGCGCCTGACACGGCCGGCGTTCCGCCGACCGGCGCTCGCGGCGCCGGGGCGGCCCCGGGCGGCCCCGAGCGCGGACGACGCGCCGAGAGCACTCACACGTCGGGCCCCGGTCACCAGGAGGTGTCCGGGGCCCGACGGCGTGCGGGTGCGTGCGGCTCAGGCGCGGCGCCCCCCGGCGCCGTCACCGTCCTCGCCCGCCTCCGCGGTGCCCCCTGCACCTGGCCCAGCCTCTGCCGGTGGCGTCGAGGGCGACGGCGCCGCCGCGGCGCTCGCGTGCCGCCCGTAGGCGTCAGCGTCCGAGGCGAGCGCGGCGGTCCCCACGCCGCTGATCGACACCTCGGGGCCTGCCGCGAGGCGCCGGAGCGCAGCGCCGACGAGCAGGAACAGCACCCCGAGCGCGATCACGAGCAGGCAGATCCCGAAGGACACGACCGACGTGAACAGCGAAGCGCGCAGGAAGGACGCGGTCATGACGACCTCGCGACGCGGGTCGTCCTGGCCGAGCTGGGCGTATGTCTGTCCGTCGGTGGAACTCAGCGCGTGGTCGTTGATGATGTCCGCCTGGGCGAACGCGGTGAGCGGTCCGGCGACGCGGTCACCGCTGAACATGCCCCCGAGGAACGTGGAGTCCCCGGAGACGGTGATCTTCTCGTTCGCCAGCTGTGTGGCGACGAGGATCCAAACCAGGATCCCCGCCAGGATCATGACGACTCCGGCGATGATCGCGAAGAGTCCGATCCCTCGTACGGTGCGGGTCGGACGCACGGTGACGGTGCTCGACATTGTTCCCCTCCTCGGCTCGTGTGGCCGTAAGTCACGCTATCGGCCGGTCAGGAGGTGCGCCCGGTGAATCGGCAGGTCCGCGCGGGTGCGCAGGGGATTTCAGGTCGTCAAACGTTCGCGATTCGAGCAGATGCTCAGCGCATGCGAGAAGGATCGACGGATTGCGTGCGAGCGTGCGCTCACTCCCATTCGATCGTGGCCGGGGGCTTGGAGGTCACGTCGAGCACGACGCGATTGATCTCGCGCACCTCGTTGGTGATGCGCGTCGAGATCGTGGCGAGCACGTCGTAGGGCAGGCGGGTCCAGTCCGCCGTCATGGCGTCCTCGGAGGAGACCGGACGCAGCACGACCGGGTGGCCGTAGGTGCGGCCGTCGCCCTGCACGCCCACGGAACGCACGTCTGCCAGCAGCACCACGGGGCACTGCCAGATCTCGCCGTCGAGCCCGGCCTTGGTCAGCTCTTCGCGTGCGACGGCGTCGGCGCGGCGCAGGATGTCGAGGTTGTGCGCGGTGACCTCGCCGATGATGCGGATGCCCAGGCCCGGCCCGGGGAACGGCTGACGGGAGACGATCTCCTCGGGCACGCCCAGCTCGCGGCCCACGGCACGCACCTCGTCCTTGAACAGGGTGCGCAGCGGCTCGACCAGCTCGAACGTCAGGTCGTCGGGCAGACCGCCCACGTTGTGGTGCGACTTGATGTTGGCCGCGCCCTCGCCACCGCCCGACTCGACGACGTCGGGGTAGAGCGTGCCCTGCACGAGGAACCGGACCTCCTCGCCGTGCGCGCCGGCCTCGGCGACGATGTCCCGCTGCGCGTCCTCGAACACGCGGATGAACTCGCGGCCGATGATCTTGCGCTTGGTCTCCGGGTCGGTGACCCCCGCGAGCGCCGTCAGGAACCGCTCCTTCTCGTCGCGCACGATGAGGCGCACGCCGGTGGCGGCGACGAAGTCGCGCTCGATCTGCTCGACCTCGCCCTCGCGCATCAGGCCGTGGTCGACGTGCACGCACGTGAGCTGGTCGCCCACGGCCTTCTGCACGAGCGCCGCGGCGACCGCCGAGTCGACGCCGCCCGACAGCGCGCAGATGACGCGCGCGTCGCCCACCTGCGCCTTGATCGCGGCGACCTGGTCGGCGATGACGTTGCCGGGCGTCCACTCGGGGGCCAGCCCGGCGCCGTCGTACAGGAAGTGCTCCAGCACGGTCTGCCCATGCTCGGAGTGCCGGACCTCGGGGTGCCACTGCACGCCGAACAGGCGCCGGCCGCGGTCCTCGAACGCCGCGACGGGCGCGCCCGTCGTCGTCGCGAGCACCTCGAAGCCCTGCGGGGCGCGGTGGACGGCGTCGCCGTGGCTCATCCACGCGCTCTGGCGCACCGGGGTGCCGGCGAGCAGCACGCCCGTCGCGCACACGTCGACGGCCGTGCCGCCGAACTCCGACAGCCCCGTCCGGGCGACCTCGCCGCCCAGTGCCTGCGCCATGACCTGGAACCCGTAGCAGATGCCCATGACCGGCACGCCCGCGGTGAACAGCGCCGGGTCGACCGACGGGGCGCCGTCGGCGTACACCGAGCTCGGGCCGCCGCTGAGGATGATGGCCGCCGGGTCCTTCGCGAGCATGTCAGCGACCGGCATGGTGTGCGGGACGATCTCGGAGTACACCTTGGCCTCGCGCACACGGCGGGCGATGAGCTGGGCGTACTGGGCGCCGAAGTCGACCACCAGGACGGGGCGAGGGTCGTGAGGGCCGGGGCGGAGGGGGTCGTCACCGGTCCATCTTAGGCGGCGACGGCCTCGGCCTCAGGCGCCGTCGCGCACCTCGTACCGTTCGGCGAGCGCCGCGAGCTTGGTCTGGCCGTCGGCGTGCACGTGCCGCTCGACGACGAACGACATCACCGGCACCACGCCGGCGAAGACCATCGCGGCGAGCCGTCCCCAGCCCCAGCGCATGACGGACCAGCCGTGCAGCACGGTCACGAGGTAGACCATGTAGACCCAGCCGTGCACGATGCCGACCCACTTGGTGACCCCGGTCGACCAGTCGACGTCCCACCAGAGGCCGAACACGTACTTGACGATGCACGCCGCCGTCAGCAGCAGCAGCATCACGCCGGTGAGGATCGCCATGAACCGGTACCGGCCGAGCGCTCCCCGCGCCTTGCGGATGGCGGTGGCGGCCTGTGCGCTGGATACCTCGGTCACGAGGCCACCGTACGGGTCTGCGTCGCGCCGACATAATGCGTCGCATCATGTCGGTGGGCGTGCCTACGTTTCTGCTCGTGCAACCGCTCCCCCTGACCGACCCGGGAACGCCCCCGCTGCGCGGGCCGTGGACGTTCCTCGGCTGGCTCGCGCGCCGGCAGGCGCCGACCCTCGCCATGGCGCTGACCTGCGGCGTCGTGACGTTCGCGGCCCAGGCGGTGCAGCCGTTCCTGCTGGGGCGGGTGGTCGACTCGGCCGTCGCGGGCGGGCTCGACGCGGCCACCTGGCGCTGGGCGGTGCTGCTGCTGGCCGTGGGCGTCGTCATGGCCGGGGTGTCCGTCGTCGGGCACCGGTTCGACGTGCGCAACTGGATGCAGGCGGCGTTCCGGTCCTCTCAGCTCGTCTCGCGCACGGTGTCGCGCTCGGGGCACGCGATCTCTGCCGAGCTGCCCACGGGCGAGGTCGTGGCGGCGGTCGCGAACGACACGTTCCGCATCGGCGAGCTGTACGCGATGTCGGCCCAGTTCCTCGGGTCGCTCGTCGCGTACGCGGTGACGACGGCGCTCATGCTGTCGGCGTCCGTGCAGCTCGGGGTCGTCGTGGCGCTCGGGCTGCCCGTCGTGGCGGCGGTGCTCGCGTTCCTCGTCAAGCCGCTCCAGCGGCGGCAGACGGCGCAGCGCGAGGCCACGGGCCGGCTGACCACCCTCGGCGCCGACACCGTCTCTGGCCTGCGCATCCTGCGGGGCATCGGCGGTGAGTCCGTCTTCTCGGCGCGCTACCGCGAGCAGTCGCAGGCCGTGCGTGCCGCGGGCGTGCGCGTGGCGGGCACGCAGTCGTGGCTCGACGCGCTCCAGGTGCTGCTGCCCGGGCTCTTCGTCGTGGTGATCGTCTACCTGGGGGCGCTCGCCGCCGTCGTGGGTCGCATCACCACCGGCCAGCTCGTGTCCTTCTACGGCTACGCCGCGTTCCTCGGCTGGCCGGTGCAGCTCGCGACGCAGTTCCTCAAGATCGCGACCAACGCGCACGTCTCGGCGGGCAAGGTGGTCAAGGTGCTGCGCGTGGTTCCCGCCACGGGCGCGGCGCCGGCCACGGCCACGCCACCCGCACCGGGCGCGCTGCTGCGCGACGAGGCCACGGGCGTCAGCCTCGATCCGGGCCGCGTCGTCGCGCTCGTCGCCGCCGACCCCGACGAGGCCGCCGCCGTCGCGCTGCGCCTGGGCAGGTTCGACGACGACGCCGAGGCCGGCACGCCCGTCACGCTCGGCGGCGTGGCCCTCGCCGCGCTGCCCAAGGAACACCTGCGCCGCCGCATCGTCGTCGCCGACGCGACGCCCACGATCTTCTCGGGACGCCTCGACGTCGAGCTCGACGCGCGCGAGCGCGCGGCACTCGCGGACCTGGAACGGGCCATGCACGTGGCCGACGCGCACGACGTGCTCGACTCGGTTCCCGACGGGCTGGCGGGCGAGCTGCCCGAGAAGGCGCGCTCGCTGTCGGGCGGGCAACGGCAGCGGGTGGCGCTCGCGCGCGCCCTGCTGACCGACCCCGAGATCCTCGTGCTGGTCGAGCCGACGAGCGCCGTCGACGCGCACACCGAGGCCCGCATCGCGGCCCGCCTCGCCGACGAGCGTCGCGGGCGCACGACCCTCATCGTCACGGCGAGCCCGCTGGTGCTCGACCACGTCGACGACGTCCTGTTCCTCGAGGGCGGGCGCGTCGCCACCCGCGGAACGCACCGCGAGCTGCTCGACCGCCCGGGCACCGCCCCGGGCGGCCAGGTCGCGGCGCGCTACCGCGCCGTCGTCGGCCGGTCGCTCGCCGACGCCGCACCCGACGCCGAGCCCGACACCGAGCCCGATGCCGAGCCCGACGCCGCCGCCGCGCCCGACGTCCGTGCCGACACCGTGGAGGTGCTCCCATGAAGCTCCCCATCGCGGACGCCCGCACCACCTGGCGCTACACCGCGGGACTGATCCGCTCCCACCGCCGCGACCTGACGGTCATCGCGGCGCTGCACGTGCTCGCGGCCTTCGCGGGCCTCGTCGGGCCGTGGCTGCTCGGCCGCCTGGTCGACGACGTCCGCGACGGCACCACGGCGGGGCACGTGCGCGACCTGGTGCTGGTCGCCGCCGTCGCGATCCTCGCGCGCGCGGTGGTGCAGAAGGTCGCGCAGCAGCGCTCGATGGCGTTCGGGGAGACGGTGTTCGCCGCGATGCGCGAGGAGTTCCTCGACACGGTCACCGCCCTGCCGTTGTCGACCGTCGAGCGTGCCGGGACGGGCGACCTGGTCGCACGGACCACCAACGACGTGTCGAAGATCCAGAACGCCGTGCGGTTCGGCGTGCCGCAGCTCGTCGTGGCCGTGGTGACGATCGTGCTGACCGTGGCGGCGTGCCTCGTGCTGTCGCCGCTGGTCTCCGTCGCGATGTTCGTGGGGCTGCCGCTGCTGCTCGCCGTCACCCGCTGGTACCTGCGCCGCGCGCCCGCCGCCTACCAGAGCGAGTCGGCGACGTACGCGCAGCTCAACGGCACCGTCACCGAGTCGGTCGAGGGGGTGCGCACGGTCGACGCGCTCGACCTGGGCGCTCGCCGCGACGGGAGGTCCGACGGCGACCTCGCCGACGCGTACGCGGCCGAGATGCGCACGCTGCGCCTGCGCACCGTGCTGTTCCCCGGCGTCGACCTCACGTTCGTGCTCGCGCCCGTGGCCGTGCTGGTGTGGGGCGGGTTCCTCGCGTCGCAGGGCACCGTGACCATGGGCGCGGTGACCGCCGTCGTCATGTTCACCTTCCAGCTCACCGGGCCCGTGTGGAACCTCGTGTACTGGCTCGACGAGATCTCGGTGTCGGCGGTGTCGCTGGCACGCATCATCGGGGTGCGCCTCGTGCCGCCCGACCGCACGGCCTCCGGGGCGGCGCCGGCGTCGGGCGACGTCGTCGCGCGCGGCGTGCGGTACGCCTACCGCGAGGGGCACGACGTGCTGCACGGCGTCGACCTCGACCTGCGGCCCGGGGAGCGGCTGGCGATCGTGGGGCCGTCGGGGGCCGGGAAGTCGACGCTCGGGCGCATGCTCGCGGGAATCCACCCGCCGACGGGCGGGTCGGTCACGGTGGGCGGCGTGCCGCTGGTCGACCTGCCGCTCGACGAGCTGCGCCGCCGGGTCGCCCTCGTGACGCAGGAGCACCACGTGTTCGTCGGGACGCTGGCCGACAACCTGCGGCTCGCCGACGTCGCCGCCGGGGACGAGCGACTGCGCGAGGCCCTGGCCGCCGTGGACGCCCTCGACTGGGTGGACGCGCTGCCCGACGGGCTGGCGACCGAGGTGGGCTCGGGCGGCGCCGTGCTGACCCCGGCGCAGGCGCAGCAGCTCGCACTCGCTCGGCTCGTGCTGCTCGACCCCGACGTGCTCGTGCTCGACGAGGCGACGTCGCTGCTCGACCCGCGCGCGGCCCGGCACCTCGAACGCTCGCTGGCCGCGGTGCTGCGGGGGCGCACGGTCGTGGCGATCGCCCACCGCCTGCACACCGCGCACGACGCCGACCGCGTCGCGGTGGTCGAGGACGGGCGCATCACCGAGCTCGGTTCGCACGACGAGCTGGTGACCGCCGGCGGGTCGTACGCGGCGCTGTGGCGCAGCTGGCAGCACGAGTGAGCCGCGCCTGCGCGGGCCGCAGCGCCTTCGGCCCGCGCAGTCATCGCAGTGCCGTTCAGCCCAGCAGGGCCGTTCAGCCCGGCAGGGCCGTTCAGCCCGGCAGCCCCGCGATGCCCGCGTCCTCGCCGCGCCTCGGCCGCGGGCCGCGCACGCCGTCCGACGGCGGCTGGCCGCCGCCCCCGGCCGGTGCGGGTCCGCCACGCTCAGCCAGCAGCTCGTCGCGCGCGAGGCGCCCGTAGAACGCGAGGGCGAACAGCGCGAAAACGCCCCACTCGATCGCGTAGAACAGGCTCTGGATGTTGAGCCCCGTGCCGTCCTCCAGCACCGGCCGGGCAGTGCCCGCGGCCCGCCGTCGGCGGGGGCGACCTGCGCGGGCTCCGAGCCGGTCAGCACGACGTACCCGTCCCAGATCGGCCCGCCCCACTCGTTGACCAGGGCGCCCGTCGCGATCGCGTCGGTCAGCGGCGGCCCGCCGGGGTTGGCGTCCGCGGGGACGCCCGACGTCGACTCGGCGGCCTGGAGCCACCCGGAGACCCGCACCTGGCCGGCGGGCACCGTGAGGCCGGGGGCGTCCGCCGGGGAGGCGACCCAGCCGCGCACCACGGGGACCACGGGGGCGCCCGACAGGTCGGCCCACGACGCGCCGCCCGTGCCGTCGTCGGCGACGCGCAACGGCGTCAGCACCAGGTAGCCGGTCTCGCCGCCGAGCGCACGCCCGGCGACCAGCTGCTGCCCGTCGCCCTCGTAGGTGCCGGTCACCCACACGGCCCGTCCGACGACGTCGCCCGGCACCGGTGCCTGCGGCGCGACGAGCGACCCGAGCCCGACGGGGCCGGCCGCAGCGGTCTCGGCAGCGGCCTGGCGCTCGGCCGTCGTCGCGCGTTCGACGGCGCGGTGCCACTGCCACACGCCGAGCCGCACGCACCCGGCGGCGACCACGAGGGCGATCACGAGCAGCACCAGCATCCGTGGGCGCACCAGCACCCGCCAGGGATGCGGACGCTCTGTCGCGCGCACGGGAAGCGGCTCGGGCACGCGCCCACGCTATCGGCGCCGGGGAGCGGTCAACGAACCCCCGGCGCCCGATGTGCGGTGCCTCACATCCGGCTGGTGACATCGTGTTCGAAGCACCAAGCGCACGGTGCTTAGATGAGGTCTGTCCACAGGGAGGGCGTCGTGCCGACGCCCCACCGCCGTCCCGGCGCCAAGACCGCGGTCCCACCTGCAGACCGGGGGGTTCTGAGGTGGAATGAGCGTCGGGCACCAGCGAGCCCTCGAAGAACGGGAGCGAGTGATGACATTGACGACCTCCGCCACCAAGACGTGGCGGTCCACCGGTGTGGCGGACCTGCCGGTGGCGACTCTCGAGCTGATCGACAAGTGGTGGCGGACCGCCAACTACCTGTCCGTCGGTCAGATCTATCTGCTCGACAACCCCCTGCTGCGTGAGCCCCTGCACCGCGACCATGTCAAGCCGCGCCTGCTCGGCCACTGGGGCACGACGCCTGGCCTCACGTTCCTCTACGCGCACCTCAACCGCGCGATCAAGGAGCGCGAGCAGTCGACGATCTACATCACCGGTCCGGGCCACGGCGGGCCCGGCCTCGTCGCGGCCTCCTACCTCGACGGCACCTACTCCGAGACCTACTCCGACATCACCAAGGACGCCGAGGGCGTCCGCCGGCTGTTCAAGCAGTTCTCCTTCCCCGGCGGCATCCCCTCGCACGTCGCACCGGAGACGCCCGGCTCGATCCACGAGGGCGGCGAGCTCGGCTACGCGCTCAGCCACGCCTACGGCGCAGCGTTCGACAACCCCGACCTGCTGGTCGCGGCCGTCGTCGGCGACGGCGAGGCCGAGACGGGCCCGCTGGCGACGTCGTGGCACTCGAACAAGTTCGTCAACCCGGCCCAGGACGGCGTCGTGCTGCCGATCCTGCACCTCAACGGGTACAAGATCGCCAACCCCACGGTGCTGGCGCGCATCCCGCAGGACGAGCTCAAGTCCCTCATGGAGGGCTACGGCCACAAGCCGCACTTCTTCGAGGTCGAGGACGGCTCGACCGAGAGCCACGTCGACATCCACCGCCGCTTCGCGGCCGTGCTCGACGAGGTGCTCGACGAGATCGCCGCGATCAAGGCCAAGGCCGCCGCGGGCGACCTGTCGCGGCCGGCCTGGCCGATGATCGTCTTCCGCACGCCCAAGGGCTGGACCGGCCCCGAGACGATCGACGGCAAGAAGACCACGGGCTCGTGGCGCGCCCACCAGGTGCCGCTCGCCAGCGCACGTGACACCGACGCGCACCTGCACGACCTCGAGGCGTGGCTCCAGTCCTACGGCCCCGAGGAGCTGTTCGACGCCAACGGCCGTGTGCTCGAGGAGATCACCTCGCTCACCCCGGCCGGAACGCTGCGCATGAGCGACAACCCGAACGCCAACGGCGGTCTGCTGCTGCGCGACCTGCGCCTGCCCGACTTCCGCGACTTCGGCGTCGAGGTACCGACGCCGGGCGGCTCGATGTCCGAGGCCCCGCGCGAGCTGGGCAAGTTCTTCACCGAGATCATCCGCCGCAACCCGGACAACTTCCGGATCTTCGGCCCGGACGAGACGGCGTCGAACCGCCTGCAGGCGGTGTACGAGGTCACCGACAAGCAGTGGAACGCAGAGTTCTTCGGCGCCGACGTCGACGAGCACATGGCCCGCGCGGGCCGCGTCGTCGAGATGCTGTCGGAGCACCAGGTGCAGGGCTGGCTCGAGGGCTACCTGCTCACGGGTCGCCACGGCATGATGAGCTCCTACGAGGCGTTCATCCACATCGTCAACTCGATGTTCAACCAGCACGCCAAGTGGCTCAAGGTCACCAACCACATCCCGTGGCGCCGTCCGGTCGCGTCGCTCAACTACCTGCTGTCGAGCCACGTGTGGCGCCAGGACCACAACGGCTTCAGCCACCAGGACCCGGGCTTCATCGACCACGTGGTCAACAAGAAGGCCGAGGTCGTGCGCGTCTACCTGCCGGCCGACGCCAACACCCTCCTGTCGACGTACGACCACTGCCTGCGCTCACGCCAGCTCGTCAACGTCGTCATCTCGGGCAAGCAGCCCGCCCCGAACTGGCTGACCATGGACCAGGCGGTCGAGCACTGCACGCGCGGCCTGGGCATCTGGGAGTGGGCCGGCACGGAGACGGACGGCGAGGAGCCCGACGTCGTGCTGGCGGCCGCAGGTGACGTCCCGACGCTCGAGATCCTGGCGGCGGCCGACATCCTGCGCCAGGAGGTCCCCGAGCTCAAGGTCCGCGTCATCAACGTCGTCGACCTCATGAAGCTCCAGGACCCGAAGGAGCACCCGCACGGCCTGACGGACAAGGAGTTCGACGGCCTGTTCACCACGGACAAGCCGATCATCTTCGCCTACCACGGCTACCCGTGGCTCATCCACCGCCTCACCTACCGTCGCAACGGGCACGACAACATCCACGTGCGCGGGTACAAGGAGGAGGGCACCACCACGACGCCGTTCGACATGGTGATGCTCAACGACATGGACCGCTTCCACCTGGTCATCGACGTGATCGACCGCGTCGCGGGACTCGGCCAGCGGTACGCGGGCCTGCGCCAGCGCATGCAGGACGCCCGGATCCGCGCCCGCGCCTACACTCGCGAGCACGGCGACGACCTGCCCGAGGTGCGCGACTGGGTGTGGCCCGACGCGCGTGACCTCGCGGCCTCCGTCGATGTCGCTGCCACCCTGAGCACGGGCGGCGACAACGAATGACCATCCGCTGAGCCCGGCCGGGGCGATCCCCGGCCGGGCTCACGCCCGCTCGCAGCACGCCCGCCCGCACCGTGGCGGGGCACCACCATCTCAACAAGGAGCAGCACCCTCATGCCGGCCACGCGCAGCATCGTCATCGCCTCCCCCGAAGGGGACTCCGGGAAGTCCACGGTCGCCCTCGGCGTCATCGACCTCCTCGTGCGCCAGGGTCAGCGTGTCGGCGTGTTCCGCCCGGTCTCGCGGGTGTCTGCCAGCGAGGGTCCCGACGGCGAGCGCGACCACGTGCTCGAGATGCTGCTCCAGCACGACGGCGTGGACCTCACCTACGAAGAGTCGGTCGGCATCACGTACGACGACATCCACGCCGACCTCGACGCCGCGATGAGCCGCATCGTGGCCCGCTACCACGAGGTCGCCGCCAAGTGCGACTCCGTGGTGGTGCTCGGCACCGACTACACCGACGTGTCGGGCCCGACCGAGCTGGCGTTCAACGCCAAGATCGCCGCGAACCTCGGTGCGCCCGTGCTGCTGGTCGTCTCGGGCCGGGACCGCAGCGCCGAGGACACCAAGGCCCTGGCCGGCATCGGCCTGGGCGAGCTGCGCGCGAACCACGCCCAGCCGGTCGGCGTGGTCATCAACCGCTACGACGGCCCCATGCCCGCCGACACCGCCGCACTGACGTCCGACCCCTCGCTGCCGATCTGGGTCGTGCCCGAGGAGCGCTTCCTCCAGGCGCCCACGGTCGCCCAGCTCATGAACGCCGTCGACGGCCGCCTGTGGCTCGGCGACCCCGAGCTGCTCTCGCGCGAGGCCCTGGCGGTCCTGGTCGGGGCGATGTCGGTCGAGCACCTGCTCGACCACCTGTCGGACGGCGCCGTCGTCATCACGCCCGGCGACCGCACCGACGTCATCCTCAGTCTCCTGGCCGCCCAGGTCGCGACGACCTTCCCGTCCCTGGCCGGCATCATCCTCACGGGCGGCATGACGCCGGGGGGCGCATCGGCGACCTGGTCCACGCGCTCACCCCGCACGTCCCGCTCATCCTCACCGAGCAGGACACCTTCCCCGTCGCGCGTGCCGCGGGCCGCACCATCGGCCGTGTGACCGTCGGCTCGACCCGCAAGGTCGACGTCGCCCGTGCGCTGTTCGAGGCCAACGTGGACGGCGCCGAGCTGCTGGCCAGGCTGGACGTGCCGCGCCCCGAGGTCGTCACGCCGCTGATGTTCGAGTACGAGCTCATCGAGCGGGCCCGCTCCCACCGGCGCCGCGTCGTCCTGCCCGAGGGCGGCGACGACCGCATCCTGCGCGCCGCGTCGACCGTGCTCGCGCGCGGCATCGCCGACCTGACGATCCTCGGCGAGGAGGTCGCCGTGCGCGCCCGCGCGACCGAGCTCGGCCTCGACATCTCGGGCGCCACGGTGCTCTCGCCGACCGACCCCGCGCACGTCGAGCGCTACGCCAAGGAGTACACGCGCCTGCGCGCCCACAAGGGCATGACGGTCGAGCGCGCCCGCGAGATCGTCTCCGACGTCTCCTACTTCGGCACGATGATGGTCCACCTGGGCGACGCGCACGGCATGGTCTCGGGTGCCGCCCACACGACGGCGCACACCATCCGCCCGTCCTTCGAGATCATCAAGACGGCCCCCGGGATCTCGTCCGTGTCCGGCGTGTTCCTCATGTGCCTCGAGGACCGCGTCCTGGTCTACGGCGACTGCGCCGTCATCCCGGACCCGACGGCGGAGCAGCTCGCCGACGTCGCGATCTCCTCGGCCGCGACGGCTGCGCAGTTCGGCGTCGAGCCGCGCATCGCGATGCTGTCGTACTCGACGGGCGAGTCCGGCTCGGGCGCCGACGTCGACAAGGTGCGCGCCGCGACCGCGCTCGTCAAGGAGCGCCGCCCCGACCTGTCGGTCGAGGGTCCGATCCAGTACGACGCCGCCGTCGACGCCGCCGTCGCCGCGTCCAAGCTGCCCGGTTCCGACGTCGCCGGTCGCGCGACGGTCTTCGTGTTCCCCGACCTCAACACGGGCAACAACACCTACAAGGCGGTGCAGCGCTCAGCGGGCGCCGTCGCCGTCGGCCCCGTCCTCCAGGGCCTCAACAAGCCGGTGAACGACCTGTCGCGCGGCGCCCTGGTCCAGGACATCATCAACACCGTCGCCATCACGGCCATCCAGGCCCAGGGGACGTCCGCATGACCACCTCCACCCGCACGTCCGCGCTCTTGAAGGGGCTTGACCGATGAGCACCGTCCTCGTCCTGAACAGCGGCTCGTCGTCGCTCAAGTACCAGCTCGTCAACCCGGCTTCGGGTGAGGCGCTCGCCGTCGGCCTGGTCGAGAAGATCGGGGAGCCCGTCGGCGTCCTCACGCACGAGGTCGGCGACGACGAGACGACGCGCGAGCTGCCCATCCCCGACCACGGGGAGGCGCTGCGCCTGGTGCTCGGCCTGTTCGACGAGGTCGGCCCGTCGCTCGACGAGGCCGGCATCGTCGCGGTCGGTCACCGCGTGGTCCACGGCGGCACCGCCTACTCGCACCCCACCGTGGTGGACGACGACGTCGAGGCCGGCATCGCGGCGCTCGCCCCGCTCGCCCCGCTGCACAACCCGGCCAACGCCACGGGCATCAAGGTGGCCCGCGAGCTGCTCGACGTGCCGCACGTCGCCGTGTTCGACACCGCGTTCTTCGCCACGCTGCCCGAGGCCGCGTACACGTACGCGATCGACGCGGCGGTCGCCAAGGCCCACCAGATCCGCCGCTACGGCTTCCACGGGACGTCGCACGAGTACGTCTCGCAGCGCGTCTCCGAGGTGCTGGGCCGCCAGGACCTCCGGCAGATCGTGCTGCACCTGGGCAACGGTGCGTCGGCGTCGGCGGTGGCGTCCGGCGTCGCCGTCGACACCTCGATGGGCCTGACGCCGCTCGAGGGCCTCGTCATGGGAACCCGCTCGGGCGACCTCGACCCGGCAATCGTCTTCCATCTGCGCCGCGTGGCGGGGCTCGACGTCGACGAGATCGACAACCTGCTCAACAAGCAGTCGGGCCTCAAGGGCATCGCCGGACGCAACGACATGCGCGAGGTGCGTTCGGCCGCCGACGACGGCGACCCGGCCGCGCTGCTGGCCCTGGCCGTGTACCGCCACCGGCTCGTCAAGTACGTCGGCGCGTACGCCGCCGTGCTCGGCGGCCTCGACGTGCTGACCTTCACGGCCGGCGTCGGCGAGAACTCGGCGCCGCTGCGCCAGGAGGTCGTCGACGCGCTCGGGTTCCTCGGCCTGGCCGTCGACCCCGAGAAGAACGCCGTGCGTTCCAAGGAGCCGCGCGTCATCTCCCCCGACGGCCACGAGGGGCCGCTGGTCATGGTCGTGCCGACCAACGAGGAGCTCGCGATCGCGCGACTGTCGGTCGCCGCGATCAGCTGACGTCGCCGGCCCGGCCCCGCATCCTCACCGGGGCCGGGGCCGGGGCTCGTCGACCCGGACCTGCATCCTCACCGGTGCGGGCCTGGGCCCGCACCCTCGCCGGGGCTGGGCGGCTCTCCGCCCGTAGGCTCGGCGGGTGATCCTCCTCGATCCGCCCACGTGGCCGGCACACGGGACCGTGTGGTCGCACCTCGTGTCCGACACGTCGCTGCACGAGCTGCGCGCGTTCGCTCGCGCGGCTGGGCTGCCCGACCGCAGCTTCGACCTCGACCACTACGACACACCCGCCGACCGGCACGCGGACCTGCTCGCCGCGGGAGCCACCGCCGTCGGCGGGCGCACCCTGGCCCGGCGCCTCGGTGCGTCCGGCCTGCGCGTCGCGGGCCACGAGCGTGCCGGGGCGAGACGCGACGCACTGCGCGCCCGCTGGGAGCGGCTGTGGTCGCCGCTCGCAGAGCCCGCCCGCTGGCCGACGGGGTCCCCGCCCGCGCCGGCGTCAGGGCCCGCGTCCGCCGTGCTCGACGCCGGCGGCGAGCTCGTGCGGCGATGGAGCGAGCCGCACCGCGTCTACCACGGGCGCCTCCACCTGGCGGCCGCGCTCGACGCCCTCGACGCCCTGCTCGTCACCACACCCCTGACCGCCGCCGAGACCCGGACGGTACGGCTCGCGCTGTGGTTCCACGACGCGGTCCACGACGGCGTCGCCGGGCGTGACGAGGAGCGCTCGGGCGCCCTCGCGTCAGACGTCCTTGCCCCGCCGTCGGCGCGGGGGTGCTGCCGCCCGCGACGCACGACGACGTCGCCCGGCTCGTGCGGCTCACGGCGTCCCACGACCCGGCCCCGGGCGACAGCCTCGGTGCGCTCGTGAGCGACGCCGACCTCGCCATCCTCGGTTCGACCCCTGCGCGGTACACCCGCTACGTCCATCAGGTGCGCGCCGAGTACGCCGACGTGCCCGATGTGGCGTTCCGTGAGGGCCGCGCAGCGGTGCTCGACCAGCTCCTGAGCCTGCCGGCGCTGTACCGCACGACGCCGGGGCGCGCGGCATGGGCGGACCGTGCGTCGGCCAACCTCCGGGCCGAGCTCGACGGTCTCGCGCGAGCGCGCTGAGCCGGCGCCGGGGCGAGCGCTTCGCGTGCGAGAGCCGGTGCGGGGCCGTGCCCGCGTCGGGTCCCTCGCAGTCATGGACACTCGAGCAGGACGTCCTCGGGAGGCTGCCTACGATGACCCCATGCGTCCCGTACGACGCCGTCTGCTCTACGTCGGCGGCGGCCTCCTCGCCCTGCTCCTGGCCGCGCCGGTCGCCTGGGTGCAGGCGGTCGGCCAGGCGCACCACCGTCAGGTCGCGGAGGTCGGCCCGGTGGACGCCGTCGTCGTGCTCGGGGCGGGGCTGCGTGCCGACGGGACACCCTCGCCCTACCTGCGGCGCCGGCTCGCGCTCGCCGCAACGCTGCACGAACGCGGCGTCGCCTCGACCGTCATCCTCTCCGGCGACGCCCACCAGCGCCCCGACGGCTCGACGTACGACGAGCCCGCGTCGATGCGCGACTGGATCGTGGACCACGGCGTCCCCGCCACGGACCTCGTGCTCGACCGTGAGGGCTTCAGCACGACGGCCACCTGCCGCCGGGCCCACGACGTCTACGGCGCACGCTCCGCCGTCGTGGTCACGCAGGACTACCACGTGCGGCGCGCCCTGTTCTCGTGCACCCAGGCCGGGCTGGACGCGGTCGGGGTCGGTGTTTCGGCCGCGAGCGCCAGCCCCGCCAACTGGCTGTGGTGGCACGTGCGCGAGATGCCGGCCTCATGGAAGGCCGCCGTGCGCGAGCTGGTGGGCGTCTGACACGGCGAACGCCACGGGCACGCCGAAAGCGACGGCGCCCGCCCGTGAGTCCCTCGCGGTCCTCCGGCCGGCGCGCCGCTCAGCGGGCTCGCAGCGCTCGCAGCGCGCGCATTCCCGCCGTCAGCGTCGTGGCCGCGCGCTCGCCGCCGAGCGCGTACAACCGGTCCACCGACAGCCCGAGGGCCACGCCCCGCTGGGTCGCCACCGTCTGCTGGTCGGTCAGCGCATCGATGATCGCGCGCCCGTGCCGCCGTCCCAGCCCTGAGGCGCCGAAGCCACCGAGCGGCGCCGCCACCGACCCGAACGCCGCCATGTACCCGTCGTTGACGTTGACCGCCCCGGCCCGCAGCCGCGCCGCGATGCGCTGCGCGCGCCGCACGTCGCGCGACCACACCGACGCGCTGAGCCCGTACTCGGAGTCGTTGATGACGGCCACTGCCTCGTCGTCGGAGGCGACCCGCCGGATCGCCACGACGGGACCGAAGGTCTCCTCGCGCGCGCACCGGGCGTCGTCAGGCACGTGGTCGAGCACCGTGGGCGCGTAGAAGTAGGGACCGACGTCGGCTCGGTGGACGGCGCCGGCGAGCGCCCGAGCGCCACGTGACATGGCGTCCTCGACATGCGCGGTGACGCGCGCAAGGTGCTCGGCCGAGACCAGCGAGCCGACGTCGGAGCTGTAGTCGAGGCCACCGCCGAGTCGCAGCGAGCGCGCACCGGCGACGAACCGCCGCACGAACTCGCCGGCGATCGCCTCGTGCACCACGAGCCGCTCAGCGGACACGCACAGCTGCCCGGCGTTCGCGAAGCACGCCCGCAGCGCCCCGGGCACGGCGGCGTCGAGGTCGGCGTCTGCGGCGACGTACAGGCCGTTCTTGCCGCCCAGCTCGAGCGTCGACCCGATGAGCCGCCGCCCCGCCTGCGCCGCGACCACCCGCCCCGTCGCCGTCGACCCGGTGAACGCGATGTGGTCGACGGCGTCGATCAGGGCCGTGCCCGTCTCGGCCGCGCCCGTGACCACGAGGAACAGGTCCGCGGGCAGGCCGCAGCGTTCGAGCAGCTCGGCGACCCACAGCGCCGAGAGCGACGTCTGCGGGTCGGGCTTGACGACGACGGCGTTGCCCGCGAGCAGCGCCGGCAGCGCCTCGGACACGGCCATCGCGAGCGGGTAGTTCCAGGGCGCGATCACCCCGACGACGCCCACGGGGTGCAGCAGGAGCCGCGCACCCGTGAGCGCGGGGATCATGCCGCGCACGCGGCGCGGCGCCACGTAACCGGGCCCCGCGACCGCGTAGTGCCGCGCGAGCTGGGACGTGTAGACGACCTCCTCGAAGGCGTGCAGCCGGGCCTTGCCGCCCTCCATCTGCACCAGGTCGAGCACCTCGGACTGCCGGTCCAGCACCGCGCTCGCGACGCGCAGCAGCACGCGCGCACGCGCGCGCGCCGGCACGGCGGCCCACGCCCGCTGCGCGACGCGCGCCCGCCCGACGGCGGTGGCGACGTCGTCGGGCGACGACAGCGGCAGCGAGACCAGCGGCGCACCGGTGAACGGCATGTGCGCCCGGTGCTCGCCCGCTCGGTGCGACGTCACGACGCGAGCGATCAGCGGAGCGACGACGTCCGGCTCGAGCGCGTACGTGCCGCCCGGCAGGTCAGGGTCGACGAGGCCCTGCGTGCCCTGCGTGACGTCGTGACGAGCGTCCTCACCCTCGTGCCCGGTAGCCATGCTCGCCACCCTACACACGGGCACCGACGCCGTTCACCGGCCTTCCACGGTTCGCGCGACGCCCCGCCGGAGGCGCCCGCGCCGTCAGTGCGGCTGGTACGGCGAGACGACGACCTCGACCCGCTGGAACTCCTTGAGGTCCGAGTACCCGGTCGTGGCGAGCGCGCGCTTGAGCGCGCCCACGAGGTTGAGCGTGCCGTCGGCCTGACGACCCGGCCCGAACAGGATCTCCTGAAGAGTCCCGGCCGTGCCGACCTCGACGCGCTCCCCGCGCGGCAGCACCGAGTGGTGAGCCTCGGGGCCCCAGTGCCAGCCGCGCCCGGGGGCCTGCGACGCGCGCGCGAGCGCCGCGCCGAGCATCACGGCGTCGGCGCCGCAAGCCACGGCCTTGACGATGTCGCCCGAGCGCCCCACGCCGCCGTCGGCGATGACGTGGACGTACCGGCCGCCCGACTCGTCGAGGTAGTCACGGCGGGCCGCCGCGACGTCGGACACCGCGGTCGCCATGGGCGCGTGGATGCCCAGGCTGACGCGCGTCGTGTGCGCGGCCCCGCCGCCGAAGCCGACCAGGACGCCCGCCGCGCCCGTGCGCATCAGGTGCAGCGCCGCGGTGTACGTCGAGGCGCCGCCGACGACGACGGGCACGTCGAGCTCGTAGATGAAGCGCTTGAGGTTGAGGGGCTCGGCGTTGCCGCTCACGTGCTCGGCCGACACCGTCGTGCCGCGGATGACGAACAGGTCGACGCCGGCGTCGACCACCGTGCGGTAGTGCTCCTGGGTGCGCTGCGGGCTGAGCGCGCCCGCGACGGTCACGCCCGCGGCACGCACCTCCTTGAGGCGCTGGGTGATGAGCTCGGGCTTGATGGGCTCGGCGTAGATCTCCTGCATGCGGCGCGTCGCCTCGTCGGCCGGCAGGTGCGCGATCTCCTCGAGCAGCGGCTCGGGAGTCTCGTAGCGCGTCCACAGGCCCTCGAGGTCGAGCACGCCGAGCCCGCCGAGGCGACCGAGCTCGACGGCGGTGCCGGGGCTCATCACGGAGTCCATCGGAGCCGCCACGATCGGCAGGTCGAAGTGGTAGGCGTCGATCTGCCAGCCGACCGAGACGTCCTCCGGATCCCGCGTGCGGCGGGAGGGGACGACCGCGATGTCGTCGAAGGAGTACGCCCGGCGTCCGCGCTTGCCGCGGCCGATCTCGATCTCGTTGCTCACCGGGTCAGCCTACCGGCGCTCGACGGTGTGCGACCGGCGGGTGTCGGCGCGCGCGGGTTCGCCGGGCAGCCGTGTCGGTGGCCCGTGGCAGGGTCCACCTCGAAAGCACGCAGTCCAGAGCACGCAGTCCAGAGCACGCAGTCCAGAGCACGCAGTCCAGAGCACGCAGTCGGTAGCACGCACGCGAGAGCAGGGAGCAGTCGATGGGTGAGCAGTCGTACGAGGCCTACGCCGCGAGCTGGGCCCGGGGCCCGCTGGTGGGGTTCGACACCGAGACGACGGGCGTCGACGTCACGCACGACCGGATCGTCACGGCGGCGGTCGTGCTGCGCATCCCCGGCGTGAGCACGGACGTGCGCACCTGGCTGCTCGACCCGGGAGTCGAGATCCCGGCCGAGGCAGCCGCCATCCACGGCGTCACCACGCAGCACGCACGCGCGCACGGCGCACCTGCCGCCGTCGCGCTGGAGGAGATCGCGGCCGAGCTCACCGCGCACCTGCGCGAGGGCGTCCCGGTCGTCGCGTACAACGCCGCGTTCGACCTCTCGCTGCTCGACGCCGAGCTGGCACGCCACGGGCTCGCAACGCTGCCCCAGCGGCTGGGCCACGCCGTGACCCCGGTGCTGGACCCGCTGGTCATCGACCGCTGGCAGGACCGTTACCGCCGCGGCAAGCGTCGGCTCGGGGACCTCGTCGCCCACTATGGCGTCCAGACGGCCGACAGCCTGCACGCGGCGGACGTCGACGTGCTGGCGACGCTGGACGTCCTCGACTCCCTGCTGCGCCACTTCCCGCGCCTGGCCGACCTGACCCTCGAGCAGCTGCACGAGGCTCAGGTCGGCGCGCACCACGCGTGGGCGCTCACCTTCAACGAGTGGCGCGCCGGGAAGGGCCTGGAGGGACCGGGCGCGTCGACGGCGTGGCCCGTCGAGCCTGCCCGGTCCTGACCTGCCCCGCCCGGTTCCCTGCCGACGCGGCCGGGTCCGTCACAGACCGGTGTAGTTCGGCGCCTCGACCGTCATCTGCACGTCGTGGGGGTGGCTCTCCTTCAGCGACGCTGACGTGATACGCACGAACCTCCCCCTGGCCTGCAGCTCCGGGATGGTCCTGGCCCCGACGTAGAACATCGTCTGGTGCAGTCCGCCGACGAGCTGGTGGGTCACGGTGTTGAGCGAACCCTTGAACGGCACGCGCCCCTCGATGCCCTCCGGGACGATGAGCGAGTCGTCGGCGACCTCGGCCTGGAAGTAGCGGTCCTTCGAGTAGGACTTCTTGCCGCGCGAGGACATCGCGCCGAGCGAGCCCATGCCCCGGTACGCCTTGAACTGCTTGCCGTTGACGAGGATGGTCTCGCCCGGCGCCTCCGCGGTCCCGGCGAGCATCGACCCGAGCATCACGGACTCCGCGCCCGCGACGAGGGCCTTGCCGATCTCGCCCGAGTGGCGCATGCCGCCGTCGGCGATGACCGGGACTCCCGCGGCGCGGGCGGCGAGCGACGCCTCGTAGACCGCCGTGATCTGAGGCACGCCGACTCCGGTGACCACGCGAGTGGTGCAGATCGAGCCCGGCCCGACGCCGACCTTGATGGCGTCGGCGCCCGCGTCGACGAACGACTGCGCGCCCTCGCGGGTGGCGACGTTGCCGCCGATGACCTGCACGTCACGCGTGGCCGGGTCCTTCTTGAGGCGTTCGACCATCTCGATGAGCATGCGGACGTTGCCGTGCGCGGTGTCGGCGACCAGCACGTCCACGCCCGCGTCGATGAGCGTCGTCGCGCGCGTCCACGCGTCGCCGTAGTAGCCGATCGCCGCACCGACGAGCAGGCGCCCCTGGCCGTCCTTCGACGCGTTCGGGAACTGCTCGGACTTCACGAAGTCCTTGACGGTGATGAGCCCCGTGAGTCGCCCCTCGGCGTCGACCAGGGGCAGCCGCTCAAGCTTGTGCTTGCGCAGCAGCAGGGTCGCCTCCTCGCGCCCGATGGTGGACGGGCCCGTGATGAGCGGCGACGGGGTCATGACGTCCGCGACCTTGGTGGTTGCCCACTCGGCGACAGGGGTGAACCGCAGGTCGCGGTTGGTGACGATGCCGATGAGGCGGTGCCCGGCGTCGACGACGGGGAAGCCCGAGATGCGGAACTCGCCCGCGAGCCTGTCGAGCTCCTCCAGGGTCGCGTCCGCGTGGATCGTGACGGGGTTGTCGATGATGCCCGTCTGCGTGCGCTTGACGAGGTCGACCTGCCGGGCCTGGTCCTCGATCGACAGGTTGCGGTGCAGCACCCCGATGCCGCCCTGGCGGGCCATGGCGATCGCCATGCGCGCCTCGGTGACGGTGTCCATCGCGGCCGAGACGAGCGGCACCCGCAGCGAGATCTCGCGGGTCAGGCGGGATGTCGTGTCGATGTCCGACGGCGCCAGGTCCGAGTAGCCCGGCAGGAGCAGCACGTCGTCATACGTGAGCCCGAGGTTCGCGAAGGGGTCGTGCGGGGTCGAGTCCGTCATGGCCAAAGTCTACGTTCGGTCACGGGCACGAAGGCCGCCCCGTACCCCGGTCGGCGGCGCGCGCCCGTCCCGGTGTCGTCGCCCGGGGAAGGTCAGCCGACGACGGCGAGAACCTCGTGCAGCAGCCCGGTGAAGGAGCGCACGCGCTGGACGGTCGGGGCGAGCGGCACCGCGCTGGCCGAGTCGTCGCGCCGCAGGCCGACGAAGATCGGCAGGCTGGTGAACGCGTCGTGGACAGCGTGGACGACGTCGAGGTCCGGCCGCGCGAGCGTCGTCGCCAGGACCAGGGCTGCCGGGCGCACCATCGTCACCAGCTCGACGGCGCGGTGGGTGCTGGCCGGCCCCGTCACGATGCGTGCCGTTGCCCCCTGCGCCACGAGCGCCGCCGCGAGGGCGTGTGCCGCGAGCGGTACGACCTCGTCGGGTGCGGCGAAGATGAGCACGATCTTGCGCATCCGGCTCGGGTGGTTGGCCGGCGGGTTCCCTGCGCTGATCATCGCCTGCTCGAACGCTTGCGTGAAGTCGCGCAGCGCGCGCAGCGCCGCCGTCGCGAGGACGAGCTCGGGCACCTCGCCAGGGGTTCCGAGCACGGTCCGCTGCGCGATGCGCAGCCACGCGGGCTCGACGAGCCGCGTCCACCATGCCGCGGGGTCTCCCTGCGCTCCGATGCGCAGCAGCGCGTCGCACCCTGGTTGGTCGTAGGCGAGCGCCGCGTCGATGACGGCGGCGACGCGCGCGGACACGGTCGAGGGCGACGCCCCGGGGAGCGTCGGTGCGCCCGCGCCGCGGCCGCCCTCGCCGCCACCGGGCAGCGCGCGCAGGTGCCCGCGCACGGCGCGGGAGCCGTCGGGCCCTGCGTCGTCGGCCGCCTCGACGCCGTCCGCGCGCACGTGCTGCGTGGAGGCGTCGAGCGAATCGGCCTCGGCGTCGAGAGCGGCGCGTGCGGCGTCGACGGGCGCGACGCCTTCGAGGGTCAGTCGGCGCATGACCATGAGCCGGGCCACGTCTTCCGGCGTGTACCGGCGGTGGGACCCGGCCGTGCGGCCGGAGGGACCGAGGCCGTACCTTCGGTCCCAGGTTCTCAACGTCGCGGGTGCGACCCCCAGTCGGCGGGCGACCGCCGCGACGGCGAGCCCCGGGCTCGGCGTGCTGGGCCTGCCCGTGGAGGCGGGCCGTGAGGGCGTCATGGCTCGATTGTGCCGACGGCCCCGGGGCGCTGCCACCGCGCGACCACCCCTGGCGCGATTCGAGCAGCGCATCATCGCAAAACTCGTTCGCACAACTGGTCAGATCGAGAAAACTTGCCCGAGGTCAGGCCAAGACCTCGGACGCTGCCAGGGCCTTGAACAACTTCTGCACAACTTGTAGGTTATGCGGCATGACGGAAATCTCGAGGCTGCCAGGTCCGGTAATGGAGCTGTGGGAGTGGCAGTATCAGGGAGCGTGCCGCGACGCGGACGACACCCTGTTCTTCCACCCGGAAGGCGAGCGGGGCTCGACCCGCCGCCGACGCGCAGAAGCCGCCAAGGCGATCTGCAACACCTGCCCTGTGATGATGCAGTGCCGCGAGCAGTCGTTGCGCGTGCGCGAGCCGTACGGGGTCTGGGGCGGTCTCTCCGAGGACGAGCGCGCGGCGATCCTGGCCAAGAGGACCGGCTGAGCGAGCACCCCGCGAGACGCACGAAGACGCGGAGGCCCCCGCACCATGGACGGTGCGGGGGCCTCCGCGTCTGTTGCTTCGAGGTGTCTGCTACCTCAAGGACGCAGCCTGTCGTCAGCCGACGACGACGGCGAGGACGTCGCGAGCCGAGAGCACGAGGTACTCCTCACCCGCGTACTTGACCTCGGTGCCGCCGTACTTGCTGTAGATGACCTTGTCGCCGACCTTGACGTCGACCGGGATGCGGTTGCCGTTGTCGTCGAAACGGCCCTCGCCCACCGCCAGGACCTCGCCCTCCTGGGGCTTCTCCTTGGCAGTGTCCGGGATGACCAGGCCGGAAGCCGTCGTGGTCTCGGCCTCGATGGCCTTGACGACGATCCGGTCCTCGAGCGGCTTGATGGGGACCGACACGTCGGACCTCCTCTTTCGCTGTGATGCGTGCTGGACTGGTGTGCGCCACATGCTGGCCGTCGTCGCGGGTGCCGGCACAGCGCGTTGCGCTGCGAACAATCTAGGAGTGCGGTTAGCACTCTGACAAGTCGAGTGCCAAAGCTGTCGCAGCGAACCACACCGGCCGCACCGACGCGCTCGAGCTCATGATCCACTGGTCGAGGTGTGCGATGAACGCCCGGCATCGCCGGCCAACGCCGCCTCGTAGGTCGCCACGAACCCACCCAACCACAGGCACGGCACCTGACCAGCAGGGCACGACCGGGGCGTGCGGACGGCCGCGCACAGGGTCGCGGCGCCGCGCACCTTCCGGCTGCCGTGCACCAGCACCGCCGTCGGCCATCCGCTGGCGCTCGCCCTGCAACACGAGGCACGATGACGCCCGATGAACACCCAGCAGATCCTCGACCGCGCCCGGCTGTGGGCGGACTACTACGCACAGGTCCAGGCGCAGCGGGCCCTGGTGCGCCTCGACGCCGAGCGCGCCCTGGACGCGCTCAAGGCCCGGCTCGTGCCGGTGACGTCCGGCGACGACGTCGCGTGGCGGGTGCTGCCCGTCGGCCCCGGGGACGTCGACGCCCTGCGCGCGATCAGCGCCGCCGTGACGCTCGCCCCGGTGAGCACCGAGGCCGCCGACGCAACGCGTCAGCTCGAGCACGACGTCCCCGAGGCCCTCGCCGACGTCGACGCCGTCGCCGGGGCCAAGCGCGTGCTGGCGCGGCCGGCGGCTCGCGAGGCCGCCGACGACGCCGTCGAGTTCCTCACCGAGTACGTCTCGTGGGGCGAGGAGGAGGGGCTCGTCGCCACCCTCAAGGCCATGGAGCCGCGCACGCAGGCCGACGCCGTCACCGCGGCCGACGCGCTGGCCCCCACGTCGGGCTCGGCGCGATCTGGCGCACGGTCGGCGTCGCCGAGATGGTCGAGGTTGCGCCCGGTGCGGCCGCGGCCGCCACCGCACCCGATGCCGGCTCACCCGACGTCGCCGCGCTGCGCGCCGCGATCGCCGAGCACGGCGCGACCCACCTCGCCGTCTTCTCGACGGCGCCTCGAACCGCGTCCGACCTGCTCACGGCACTGCGCGGCTGACCGCCCGGTCGCACGGACGGGCCCGCGCCCGCCGTCCGACCACCGGCCGGCCGCCGCCCGACCGCCGGCCGGCCGCCGCTCGACCGCTCACCCGTAGCGCGCCGTGCCCGCACGGCGCGGGCGCCCTGCACCCGTGGACAGGTGGCGTACCGCACGCCCGTCGTCTGACACGATGACAACGTGGATCCGGCAACCCTCGGCAAGCTGCTCAGCCCCGACGGCTGGGCGCTGCTCGCCGCCCTGCCGCCCTACGACGAGAAGCAGGCGATGGCGCTGTCCATGCGCCTGCGGGACCAGGGCGTCGACCCCGACCTGGCCGCCGCCGTCCTGACCCAGAGCAGGCTGCGCGCCAAGGCGCGCGCCAAGCTCGGCGACTTCGCCGACGGCATGCTCTTCACGCCCGACGGCGTCGAGCAGGCCACGCGCCTCGTCGTCGCGGCGCTGCACGCACGCCGCTACCTCGCGGCCGGCGTCACCAAGGTCGCGGACCTGACCTGCGGCATCGGCGCGGACGCGCTCGCCTTCGCGGGCGTCGGGCTCCAGGTGCTGGCCACCGACGTCGACGAGGTCACCGCGGCGATGGCCGCCGTCAACCTGCGACCCTTCCCCGAGGCCGAGGTGCGCCACGCCGACGGCCTCACCCTCGACCTGTCGGCGGAGGGCGTCGACGGCGTCTACGCCGACCCGGCCCGGCGCACGCGCGGCGGCAAGCGCGTCTTCGACCCGCGTGCGTACGCCCCGCCGCTCGACGCCGTCTGGGCGCTGCGGTCCAGCGTGCCCGCCGTCGGCATCAAGGTCGGCCCGGGCATCGCCCACCAGGGACTGCCCGCCGACGCCGAGACGCAGTGGGTCAGCGTCGACGGCGACGTCGTCGAGGCGGGGCTGTGGTTCGGACCGCTGGCCCCCGGCGGGCCGGGGCGCTCGGCGCTGATCCTGACCACACGCGGCGGGGTGACGCGCACGCGCACGCTGCGCAGCGCCGTCCCCGTGGGCCAGCACGCCGCCGGTCCGGCGTACGACGCCGTGCCGCCGGTGGGGCCCGTGGGCGCGTACGTCTACGAGCCCGACGGCGCCGTCATCCGGGCGGGGCTCGTGGGCCAGGCGGCTCAGGACCTGGGCGGCCGTCTGCTCGACGCGACGATCGCCTACGTCACCACCGACCAGCCGGCGCCCGCCGCCGTCGTCGACCCGGCGTCGGGGGCGGCTCCGCTCGCGGTCGGCTACCGGGTGCTCGACGTCCTGCCGTTCGGCGTCAAGCGGCTCAAGGCCTACCTGCGCGAACGCGGTGTGGGCCGGGTCGCGATCAAGAAGCGCGGCACCGCCGTCACGCCCGAGCAGCTGCGCGCCCAGCTCTCGCTGCACGGCCCGCGCGAGGCGACGCTCATCCTGACGCGCGTCGAGGGCGCGCAGCAGATCCTCGTGGTCGAGCCGCTCACGCACGGCGGCACCCCGGCGTGACGGGCCGCAGCCCGCGATGGCTGGGCTGGTCAGGCCCCTCCGTGGAAGCATGGGCCGCATGGGGATCGAGTTCGCGCGCTCGGCGCGTTCGACAGTAGGGCTCGAGTGGGAGCTCGCCCTGGTCGACGCCGACTCCGGCGACATGCGGCAGGCCGGGCCGTCCGTCGTGGCCGCGCTGTCTCCGTTCGGCCCGCACCCGAACGTCCACCCGGAGTTTCTGCGCAACACCGTCGAGATCGTTTCCGGGGTCTCCCGGACGGTCGGTGAGGCGGGTGGCGACCTGGTACGCACGCTCGACGAGGTGCGCGCCATCACCGACCCGATGCGCGTCGAGCTCCTCAGCGCGGGCACGCACCCGTTCTCGCACTGGTCGACGCAGAAGGTCACGGACAAGGAGCGGTACCACACCGTCGTCGACAGGGCGCAGATGTGGGGCCGGCAGATGCTCATCTACGGCGTCCACGTCCACGTGGGCGTCGAGGACAGGGCCAAGGTGCTGCCGATCATCCGGTCGCTGCTCGTGTACTACCCGTACCTGCAGTCGCTGTCGGCGTCGTCGCCGTACTTCGACGGGCGCGACACGGGGTACGCGTCCATGCGCGCCCTGCTGTTCCAGCAGCTCCCGACGGCGGGGCTGCCCTACCAGTTCGCGACGTGGACCGAGCTGGAGCACTACGTCGAGGACATGGTGCGCACCGGCGTCATCGACCACGTCAACGACGTGCGCTGGGACGTGCGGCCGGCGCCTCGGTTCGGCACGGTCGAGGTCCGCGTGTGCGACGGCGTCTCGAACCTCACCGAGCTGCTCTCGCTGTCCGCGCTGACGCACTGCCTGGTCGAGCACCTGTCGACGCGGCTCGACGAGGGCAAGCCGCTGCCGACCATGCCGCAGTGGTTCGTGCAGGAGAACAAGTGGCGTGCGGCCCGCTACGGCATGGACGCGATCATCATCCTCGACGACGCCGGCAAGGAGGAGCTGGTCACGGACGCGACGCGGCGGCTCGTGACCGAGCTGGAGCCCACGGCCGAACGCCTCGGCTGCCTGACCGAGCTGGCGGGCGTGCTCGACATCAGCGAGCACGGGGCCTCCTACCAGCGGCAGCGCGCCGTCGCGGCCGCGCACGGCGGGGGGCACGACGGGCTGGAGGCCGTCGTCGCGCACCTGGTCGCGGAGCTGCGGGCAGGTCGTCCCCTCCCCGCGCCGCGCGGACCTGGAAGACTCGGGGACGCGCCCCCGGCGGCTGAGTCCCGCCGGACCCGAAGCCGACACCTGGAGGTCCGCATGCGCCGCCTGTTCGTCCACCAGAAGCTCTGGTCGCTGCGCGGACGCTTCGCCGTCACGGATGAGTTCGGCGGTGCCGTCTACCAGGTCGAGGGCAGCCTGTTCCAGATCCCCAAGCAGTTCACGATCACCGATCTCGCGGGCCGCGAGCACGCGCGGGTGTGGAAGAAGCCGCTGTCGTTTCTGCCGCGGTTCTTCGTCGAGGTCAACGGCGTCCCGGTCGCGACCATCCGCAAGGAGCTGACGTTCCTGCGCCCACGCTTCGTGATCGACGGCCCGGGCATCGAAGTTTTCGGCGACCTGTGGAGCATGCACTTCGAGCTGCGCCGTGGCGGGGTCCCGATCGGGCGGGTGGACAAGACGTGGATGACCGTCCGCGACACGTACGCCGTCGAGGTCGAGTGGCCCGAGGACGAGATCGTCGTCCTCTCCATCGTGCTGGCGATCGACTACGTCAGGAGCGCGGCATCCTCCGACGCCTCGACCTGAGCGCCGCGCCCGGACGCCTCACACGCTCACGGTGGTCAGCGCCATCGACGAGTCCACGCCGATGCCGAGCGTCGACGGTGCGACGCCCGCGCGCACGACCGCGGAGCCGAGCGCGGCGATCATCGCCCCGTTGTCGGTGCAGTAACGGATCGGCGGGATGCGCAGCTCGATGCCCGCCTCGGCGCACCGCTGGGCGGCCTTCTCGCGAAGCTGGCTGTTGGCGCTGAAGCCGCCGCCGACGACGAGCGTGCCGACGTCGTGGCGGCGGCAGGCCGCGATCGTCTTGGCCGTCAGGACGTCCACGACGGCCTCGGCGAACGACGCCGCGACGTCGGCGACAGGGATCGGGCGCCCGGCGTCCTGCTCGGTCTCGACCCAGCGGGCCACGGCCGTCTTGAGGCCCGAGAACGAGAAGTCGTACGCGTGCCTTGCCTGGTCCTTGGCAGCGGTCAGGCCGCGCGGGAACCGGATCGCGCCCGGGTCGCCCTCACGGGCGAGCCTGTCGATGTGCGGGCCGCCCGGGTAGGGCAGCCCGAGCAGGCGGCCGACCTTGTCGAATGCCTCGCCCGCGGCGTCGTCGAGCGTGGAGCCGAGCTCGGTGACGTCGGTCGCGACGTCGTCGACCAGCAGCAGCGAGCTGTGGCCGCCCGAGACGACCAGGGCCATCACGCGGCCCGGGAACGGGCCGTGGACGAGCTGGTCGACGCACGCGTGCCCGATGACGTGGTTGACGCCGTACAACGGCTTGCCCAGGCCGATGGCGAGCGCCTTCGCGGCGCTCGCACCGATCGTGAGCGGGCCGACGAGGCCCGGCCCGGCGGTCACGGCGACGGCGTCCACCTGCGACAGGTCGACGCCGGCCTCGCCGACCGCCTGCTGGATCGTGGGGATCATCGCCTCGAGGTGGGCGCGGCTGGCGACCTCGGGGATGATGCCGCCGTAGCGGGCGTGCTCGTCCATCGAGCTGGCGGTCGCGTCGACGAGCAGCTCGTCGCCGCGCACCAGGGCGACGCCCGTCTCGTCGCAGGAGGTCTCGATCCCGAGCACGAGGGGGTCGCCGCTTGCCATGGGGGCCATCCTCCCATCCCCGCGCGGGCCTGGCCCCGGCGACGACGCCCGCCGGACGGTCGCCCCAGGCAGCCACTGTGCCGCAGATCACGGTGCCATACCGGATGAGTCCGCGCTGGTCACGCGTTCACCCCGGCATGACCGAAACGCTGACCACGACCGCTGACCTCGCCATCGACGAGGCCGCTGCCGACCTGCTCTTCCGTACCGCGCGCACCGCCATGCAGTGGACCGGCGACGTCGTGACCGACGACGAGATCGAGGCCGCCTGGAGCCTCGCCAAGTTCGGCCCGACGGCGATGAACTCGCTCCCGCTGCGCTTCGCGATCGTGCGCTCGGACGAGGCGAAGGCCCGCCTCGTCGAGCTCATGCCCGACGGCAACAAGGCCAAGGTCGAGGCCGCCCCGGCGACCCTCGTGCTGGCGTACGACCCCAACTTCCACGAGCACATGGACACGCTGTTCCCGCACGCCCCCGGCATCAAGGAGCAGTTCGCCCCGGCCGCCGAGATGCGTGACGGCATGGCCCGCACCAACGCGCTGCTGCAGACGGGCTACCTCATCGTGAGCCTGCGCGCCGCGGGCCTGGCCACCGGCCCGATGCACGCCGCCGACTACGCGGCCGTCGACGCCGCGTTCTTCGCCGAGTCGGGCTTCAAGAGCTTCCTCGTGGTGAACGTCGGCCACGCGGAGGGTGAGGGCACCGCGTTCCCGCGCCTGCCGCGCTTCGAGCTCGACGAGGTCGCCGCGATCCGCTGACCGCGGGCATCCGCACGGCAGAGGCCCGACGCACGGGAGCTGGATCGCTCCCGGCCGTCGGGCCTCTTGCCGTCCCCGCCCGCGCGGCGGGCGGCGTCACGCCGGTCTCGGCCCCGTGGCCGCCGGGCGGGACGCGTCCGCGGACCACTGGCTCCACGACCCGGGGTAGAGCGCGGCCGTGACGCCCACCGTGGCGAGCGCCGCCGCCTCGTGCGCCGCCGTCACGCCGCTGCCGCAGTACACGCCGACCCTCGGCCCGCCCGCGCACGCGCCGAGCGCCGCGAACCGTTCGCGGAGCACCTCGGCCTGGAGGAACGTGCCGTCCTGCGCGAGGTTGTCCGACGTCGGTGCGCTCCGCGCCCCGGGGATGTGGCCCGCCCGCGGGTCGATCGGCTCGGTCTCGCCGCGGTACCGCTCCCCCGCGCGCGCGTCGAGCAGCACGCCATCGCCCGCCGCGAGCGCCGCAGCGTCGGACGCCGTGAGCGTGCGCAGGTGCCCGGGGGTCAGGACGACGTCGCCCGGGGTGGCTTCGACGTCGTCCACCTCCAGCGGGTACCCGGCGCGTTCCCACGCGGGCAGGCCGCCGTCGAGCAGGCGCACGTCACGCATCCCGAAGTAGCGCAGCAGCCACCATGCGCGTGCGGCGGCCATGCCACCGGTGGCGTCGTAGGCGACGACGCGCGAGTCGTTCCGTACGCCCCACCGCCGAGCGGCCGTCTGGAGCTGGGACGTGCTGGGCAGCGGGTGGCGTCCTTCCGCGGCGGAGGGCGCGGCCGCGAGCTCGGTCTCCAGGTCGGCGAAGACCGCGCCGGGCAGGTGCCCGGCGCGGTAGTGGGCGAGCCCGTCGAAGGTCTGCCCGGCGGCCGCGAGCGCCCAGCGCACGTCGAGCACGACGGGCGGGCCGGGCACCGGGTCGTCACCGCGCAGCCCGAGGTCGGCGGCGAGGTCGTCTGCGGTCACCAGGACGGCGGCGCGCGGGTCCGGGTCGCTCATGCGTGGTCTCCTCCGGGGGCGGCGGGCAGTGTCAGCCGCATCGTGTACGCGTCCTTGTCCTCGGGCTGGTAGTAGCGCTTGCGCAGCCCGATGCGCTCGAACCCGAGGTCGGCGTACAGCGCGAGCGCGGGCTCGTTGTCGACGCGCACCTCGAGCAGCACCGCGGTCGCCTTGAGCTCGACCGACCGTGCGACGAGCGCTTCGAGCAGCGCGCGTCCGACGCCGTGCCGCTGCCATGCGGGGTCGACGCCGATGGTCATGATCTGGGTGACGTCGCCGTCGAACCACAGGCCCGCGTAGCCGACGGCGCGGCCGCGCACGGCTTTCTCTGCGGCGGTGCGCCCGGCGTCGTCGCGCCCGACGACGCCGTGCTCTGCCGGCTCGGCGACGATGTACCAGCGACCCCACCCGGCGAGCTCCTCGGCGAGCATGCCGTACGTCCACGCTCCGACGCCGAACAGGACGCGTTCGAGGTCGAGCACGCGGTCGAAGTCGTCGCGCCGCAGGTCGCGCAGCCGCACGCGCGTCGCGGGGGGCTGGGCCGCGCCGGGTGCGGGGACCGTCGCCGGGGCTGCGCCGTCCGTGCTGGTCATCGGGCACCTCCTGCCGTGCCGGGGGTGACGGCGAACGCCGGCACGACCCGTGGTGACTCGTGGACGTCGGGCCGCCGCAGGTACAGCGGCTCGGTGGGCTGGTCGCGCCCGGCCGCGCGCCGCTGGAGCGCGACGCGTGCGAGCACGACGGGGTCGGGCAGCGTGGGGGCGTCCTCGTCGGCGGTGAGCGCGTCGGGGTACAGCGTCGCTCCCTCGCCGACGACGGCGAGGCTCGCGGCGCCCGCCCGGGCGGACCGGCCCGCACCGGCAGGGTCGGCCGGCTCGTTGGCCGCAGCGACGTCGGCCGCCCGGCCGACGTCAGGTCCGGCCACCGTCTCCACGACGGGGACCCCGTGCGGTCCCTCGTGCGCGACGACGCGGTATCGCGCCCAGTAGACCTCGCGGCGGCGCGCGTCGGTCGCCACGAGCACCTCGTCGTCGGGGGCGAGGCCCAGGTCGGCGACGGCCTGGACGGCCAGGGCGTCGAGGCTGGGCACGCCCATGACGGGGACGCCGAGCGCGAGCGCGAGCGTGCGCGCAGTGACGAGCCCGACGCGCAGCCCCGTGAAGGGCGCGGGCCCGGTGCCCGCGACGACGGCGGTGACGTCCGCGCGGGTCAGCCCGGCGTCGTCGAGCACCTGCGCGATCATCGGGGCGAGCTGCTCGGCGTGACGGCGCCGTTCGTCGACCGCGCGCGCGGCCAGGCGCGCGCCGTCGTCGGAGACGAGCGCGACGGCGACGGCTGCGGACGTGTCGATCGAGAGGACTGCCACGGCACCAGCCTACGGAGCGCCGGGACCGGGGTCGGTGACGACGGCGCGCAGGTCGACGCCGGCCCACCGGGCCCCGACGCCGCGCAGCGTCGCGTGCCGCACCCCCGCCTCGGCGTTCTCCGGGTCGAGGCCGGCCGCGGCGAGGCCCCGCGGGCGCACGAGCTCGATCTCCAGCCGGTCGTCGGTGAGCGTCTCGGCCAGCCCTCGCCCCCATTCGACGACGGTCACGGAGTCGTCGAGCGAGGCGTCGAGGTCGAGCGCGTCGAGCTCGCCCAGGCCGCCGAGCCGGTAGGCGTCGACGTGGACGAGACCGGGGCCGGTGGTGCCGTCGGGGCGCGGCAGGGGCGGGTGCTCGCGCGCGACGATGAAGGTGGGCGACGCGACCTGCCCACGCACGTGCAGCGCGGCGCCGAGGCCCTGTGTGAACGTGGTCTTGCCCGCCCCGAGGTCGCCCGTGAGGATCACGAGGTCGCCCGCGCGCAGGACGCGCACGAGCGCCGCGCCCAGCGCGCGTGTCGCCTCCGCGGTGGGCAGGTCGACGCGCACCTCGGTCACGTCCACGACCCCGACTCGGCCGTGCCTGCGTCGGCGGTGGCCGGCGCCGCCGGTGGTGCCACCGGCACCCCGGTGACCGTGGCAGCCGTGCGCCCCGGCACCCCGGGAACGTGCCCCACGTAGACGCGTGGCACGCGCGCACCGAGTCGCGTGACGATCTCGTACGAGATGGTGCCGGCCGCCGCCGCCCAGTCCTGCGCGCTCGGCACCGCGGCCGAGTGCGCGAGCCCGTCGGTCGAGCCGAAGAGCGTGACGACGTCGCCGGCCCGCTCGGCGGCGTACGGCCCGAGGTCGAGCACGACCTGGTCCATGCACACGCGACCGGCGACGCGCAGTACGCGCCCGCCGTCGGCGTCGGGGTCGGCGGGGCTGCCGAGCCCCGCGGTCTCGGGCCCGCCGACGTACACGGGCCCGCCCGGGCCGGCCGAGCCGCCCGAGGCGTGCCGCGGGATGCCGTCGGCGTACCCGAGCGGGACGACGCCGAGCCGCGTGGCCTGCGCCGTCGTGTACAGGTGCGCGTACGACACGCCCTGCCCGGCGGGCACGTCCTTGACCGTGGCGAGCCGCGCCTGGAGCGTCATCGCCGGGCGCAGCCCGAACGACGACGGCGGTGCGACCTGCGGCACGGGCGAGAGCCCGTAGACGGCGAGGCCGGGCCGGACGAGGTCGTAGTGCAGCGCGGGCGCGGTCAGCGTCGCGGCCGAGTTCGCGGCGTGCCGGACCTCGACCTCGATGCCTGCGGCCTCGACGGTCCGCACGGCGTCGTCGAGCACGACGCGCTGGGCCGCGATGGTGGGGTGCCCGGGCTCGTCGGCGTACGCCAGGTGCGTCCACACTCCCACGACGCGCACCACGCCCTCGGCCTGCAACGCGGCCGCGCGCGCGACGGCGCCCGGCAGGTCGGCGGGCATGATGCCGTTGCGGCCCAGGCCCGTGTCGATCTTGAGGTGGACGCGCGCCGGGCGCCCGGTGGCGCGCGCCGCGGCGGCGACGCCGTCGAGCGCCCAGGGCGCCGCGACCGAGACGTCGACGTCGGCGGCCAGCAGCGCGCCGAAGTCCACGCCCGGCGCCTGCAGCCAGGTGAGGATGCGGGCGTCGCCCGGCCCGATGCCCGCGGCGCGCAGCGCGAGGGCCTCGGCCGCCTGCGCGACGCCGAGCCACGTGGCCCCGCCCGCGAGCGCCGCCCACGCGCTCGGCACGAGCCCGTGCCCGTACGCGTCGGCCTTGACGACGGCCATGAGGGCGGCGGTCGGCGCGTGGTCGCGCAGCGCGCGCACGTTGTCGCGCACGGCCTCAAGATCGACGACGGCGCGGGCCGGGAAGCTCCCGGTCCAGCCGTCGGACGGCGAGGGCGCGGGTGTGGGCGCCGGTGTGGCCTGGTCGGGGAGGGGCGTCACGCGGCCATCCTCCCACTGTGCTCGGGCGCGCTCGCCTCGCCGCGCACGAGCCGCGCGGCTGCGGCGTCGTTCGCACGCCCCTACCTTGTCTCACTGACTAGTCAGAGTTACTGTCTAGCCGTGACCGACACCCCCTGGCCCTCCGAGTGGATGCGCGGGCCGCTGTCGCTGTGCGTCCTCGCCGTCGTCGCGCGGCACGACGACGGCACGCACGGGTACGCGATCGCCCAGGCGCTCGCCACGGCAGGCATGGGCACCGTCAAGGGCGGCACGCTCTACCCCTGCTCGGGCGCCTGGAGGAGGACGGGCTCGTGACCGCGTCCTGGCTGCCCGGCGACGGCGGACCCGGCCGCAAGGTGTTCACCCTGACCCCCGGCGGGCGCCGCCACCTCGCCGCGCAGCTCGCGCGCTGGCGCGAGTTCACGACGCTGACCACCCATCTGATCGCAGAGGCGGACGCACGATGACGAAGACCACCGACGGCTACCTCCAGACGCTCGTCCTGGCCCTGCACGCGCGCCGCGTCCCGTCGCACCGCATCGGGGAGGTCGTCGCGGAGGTCGACAGCCACGTCGCGGAGACGGGCGAGGACCCGCGCGAGGCCTTCGGCGACGCGCACGACTACGCGCGGGTCGTCGAGCCGCACCCGCCGCGCCGCGGGCCACGGCTCGCGCTCGAGGCCCTGCTGGGCGGCCTCACGGTCTCGCCGTCTTCACTGCTCTCGCCGGAGCCCTGCGCGGCGAGCACGTCCTGGGGATGCCGGTCGCGGTCACCGCCGCGCTGGCCCTCACGCTGTGCGCGACGACGATCTGGTGCGCGCAGCGGCTGCGCCCGCCCGTGCACGACCCGCGCACCGGCAAGCGCCTGAGCAGCGGAGGGGGGACGGCGTTCGCCGTCGTGATCGCGGGGGCGAGCGTGCTCGCCGCGGTGGCGGTTCTCCTGTCGCCCCGGTGACCGCGCTCCGGCGGCGCGCCGACCCGCGACGCCGTCAGGCGTGCGGCCACTGGGCCAGCGCGCGCCGCGAGACGAACGCGCGGCCCGTCCCGGTGAACGGGTCGGTGAACGTCAGCGACCTCGCGAGCAGCTGCAGCGGGTGCGCCGGGTCGTCCCCGCCGTCCGGGCGCACCTGCGGCCAGAACGGGTCGTGCAGGATCGGCAGGCCGAGTCCCGCCAGGTGCAGGCGGAGCTGGTGCGTCTTGCCGGTGTGCGGTTCGAGCCGGTACAGCCCCAGCCCTCGGGCGTCGTCGCGCGCCACCAGGTCGATCCACGACTCCGCGTTGGGCTCCCCCGGCACCTCCTGAGCGGGGGCGATCCCGCGGACCTTGACGATGCGCGAGCGCACCGTCGCCGGGAACGCGAGCCCGTCCGGGGGCAACGGGGCCACCGCCTCGTAGACCTTGCGGACGCGGCGCTCCTGGAACAGGTCCTGGTAGGCCCCGCGCACCGCGGCGCGCACGGTCAGCACCAGCACACCCGCCGTCGGGCGGTCGAGGCGGTGGGCCGGCGCGAGCTCGGGCAGGTCGAGCGTGCGACGCAGGTGCACCAGCACGGTCTGGGTGATCCACCGCCCGCGCGGCATGGTCGCGACCAGGTGCGGCTTGTCGACCACGAGCAGGTTCTCGTCGCGGTGCAGCACCTCGATCTCGTCGAGCGCGGGGACGCGCGGCTCGTCGGCGGGCGGGTCGCGGTACAGGAACAGGAAGCCGCGCGGCTCATACGGCGTCACCGCGTCGATCGGCGCACCACGGCCCGTCATCACCTCCCCGGCGGCGACCTTCGCGCGCAGGCGCGCGGCGTCGTGGGGGAAACGTTCCAGCAGGTAGGCGAGGGCGGTGGGCCACCGGGCGACGGACGCGGCGTCGTGCGGGAGCACCAGCCGCGTGGGGTTGAGCCCGTCACGCACCGGGAGCGGACTGAACGGCACGTCCCCATGGTCCCATCCAGAGGTGCAGGATGGACATATGGGGACAGAGATCTACGACATCCCGTTCCGGCGGATGGACGGGTCGGCGACGTCGCTCGCGCAGGTGCTCGACGGGCATCGCGACGACGTCGTGCTGGTGGTCAACGTGGCCTCACGCTGCGGGCTCACGCCGCAGTACGCCGCGCTGGAGGAGCTCCAGGAGAGGTATCGCGAGCGCGGGTTCACCGTGGTCGGGTTCCCGTCCAACCAGTTCCTCCAGGAGCTCGGGTCGAACGAGGCGATCGCCGACTTCTGCTCGACGACGTACGGCGTGACGTTCCCGGTGATGGACCGCATCCGGGTCAACGGGCGCCGCACCGCACCGCTCTACGAGCTGCTCAAGAAGACGGCGGACGCGAGCGGCCACGAGGGGCGCATCCGGTGGAACTTCGAGAAGTTCCTCGTGCTGCCCGGAGGGACCGTGCAGCGCTACGAACCCCGGACGGTGCCCGACGACCCGGCGATCGTGGAGCAGATCGAGGCGCACCTGCCGCGCTGATCCACGCGAGGCCCCACGCCGGCCCCACGCCGGCCCCACGCGGGCCCCACGCCGGGCCCACGCCGGGCCCCACGCGGGGGCCGGTGCCGGGGAGCGGGTCAGCGCGCGGGACGGTCCTCCGGCCGCTCCCGGGCCGCGGGACACCCCGTCGCGAGCGGGACCAGGACGTCGTCGGCCAGCGAGCGCAGGAACGCGGCGTCGACCGGCTCGCGGCCCATGACGAGCCGGCACGCGACCATCGCGGCCGGCACCTGCGCGATGAGGTCGAGGTCGAGCCCCGGCGCGAGCTCGCCGCGCGCGGCGGCCCGCGCGAGCAGGCCGCGCACCACTGCGACGCGCGGGCGCACCAGGCGCTCGTCGGCGACCGCCGCGAGCTGCGGCGAGTGCTGAAGCTCCGCAGCGATCCCGGCCAGCGCCTCCCAGACTCCCTCGTCCTTGTGCTTGAGGCCGCGCAACGCCGCGAGGTCGCCGCGCAGCGAGCCCGTGTCCGGCACGTCGTCGAGGCGCGGCGCCCCGTGCCCCGTGCAGGCGATGGTGTCGATCACGAGCTCGGCCTTGGACGGCCAGCGCCGGTAGACGGTCGCCTTCCCGGCGCCCGCTCGCGCGGCCACACCGGCCATCGTCATGCGCGCGTACCCGTGCTCGGCGAGCTCCGCCCGGGCGGCGTCGAGGATGTCGCCGTCGCGGGTCTGGTCACGGGGGCGACCCACCCGCGCCGTCGGCGCGGGCCGCCGGTCGCGGGCTGCGGGGGGCGCGAAAGGCTCGGGAGGCTCGACCGGTGCGGCGTGCGCGGTGTTCCCGTCGGGGTTCGCCATCGTCGGCCTCCTTGCGCGTGGGCGGTCGCCCGCGAGGGCGCCGTCGTTCCATTCTGCCCTGAGCGATCAGGGTCCGGGATTTCGGAACCAGGGGGTTCCGAAAGACGTCGCGACGTGCCTACCGTGGCGCTGAGCGACGCGCCACGACGCCGCACGCCCTCCGCAGGAGCCCACCATGACCTCACCCTCCCCCACCGTCCACGACTCCCGGCGCTGGTGGATCCTCGCGACCGTCGCGATCGCCCAGCTCATGGTGGTTCTCGACGCCACCGTGGTGAACATCGCCATGCCGTCGGCCCAGGCCGAGCTGGTCTTCTCCGACAACGACCGCCAGTGGGTCGTGACGGCGTACGCACTGGCCTTCGGGTCGCTGCTGCTGCTCGGCGGTCGCCTGTCCGACCTCGTCGGGCGGCGCAGGACCTTCATCATCGGCCTGATCGGCTTCGCGGGGGCGTCGGCCCTGGGCGGAGCCTCACAGTCCTTCGGCATGCTCGTCGGCGCACGAACCCTGCAGGGCGCGTTCGGAGCGGTGCTCGCCCCCGCGGCCCTGTCGGTGCTGACCACGACGTTCGTCGACCCGAAGGAACGCTCGCGCGCCTTCGGCGTCTTCGGCGGCCTGGCGGGCGCCGGCGGCGCCATCGGCCTGCTGCTCGGCGGCTTCCTCACCGAGCACCTGGACTGGCGCTGGACGCTCTACATCAACCTCGTGTTCGCCGCGCTCGCCGTGGCCGGCGGCCTGACGTTCCTGCACGCCACGCGAGGGCGCGCGCAGCGGCTCGACGTCGCCGGGGCCGCGCTGGGCGGGGCCGGGCTGTTCGCGCTGGTCTACGGCTTCTCGCGCGCCGAGCCCGAGGGCTGGGGATCACTCTGGACGTGGGGGCCGCTGGTCGCGTCGGCCGTCCTGCTGACCGCCTTCGTGCTGCGGCAGCGCGCCGCCGGGCACGACGCCCTGCTGCCGTTGCGCGTCGTCCTCGACCGCAACCGCGGAGCGTCGTTCCTCGCGATCCTCGTCGCGGGCGCGGGCATGTTCGGTGCGTTCCTCTTCGGCACGTTCTACCTGCAGACCCAGCTCGGCTACAGCCCGTGGGAGACGGGCCTGGCGTTCCTGCCGCAGATCCTCGTCCTGGCCACGTGCGCCCAGCTGTGCACCAACATCTTCCTGCCACGCTTCGGGCCCAAGGTCATGGTGCCGATCGGCCTGGGCCTCGCCGCGGTCGGCCTGGCGATGCTCACCCGGATCGACCTTCAGTCGACCTTCGTGGCCGACGTCCTCCCGGGCCTCATGATCATGGGCGCGGGCATGGGCACGGCCATGCCCGCCGCGATCCAGACGGCCACGCTCGGCGTCGACCGCGACCACGCGGGGGTCGCCTCCGCCGTCGTCTCCACGAGCCAGCAGGTCGGCGGCGCCCTCGGAACCGCGGTGCTCAACACCATCGCGACATCGGCCGCCAGCGCCTACGTGACGGCCCACGCGACCACGAACCCACCCGCCGGCGGCGTGCTCGCGCGCGCGGCGATCGACAGCTACACGACGGCGTTCGGCGTCTCCGCGCTCATCTTCGCGGGTGGGTCCGTGCTGACAGGACTGCTCTTCCGCCGCAGGGCGGCCGCGCAGGCCGCAGGCGGGCCCGCTGCCGCCGAGGTCGCCGAGGTCCGCGCCGGCTCCTGAGGCACCGCCGGACCGCCCGCGCCCCGGGCGGTCCGGCGCCCCGGGCGGTCCGGCGAGCGGGCGGTCCGGCGAGCGGGCGCGACCGGGCGGCTGGCCAAAACCCGTCACCGGGCCACTCCGCGGCGCGCGTGCCGCCACCATGAGCACCGCGTGGCGGCCCCGGCCGAGGGCGCCCGTGAAGGCCCCTGCTCGCCCCGACGTGCGGCCTTCCAGGTTCGGCCGCCACCGGTGAACACCGGGAAGGAGCGATCCTGTGAGAGCCATCCCGACCGCGCGGCTGGTGCTGGGCCTGACCGCGGCCGTGGCGCTCACGGCCGCCGTGGGCGCCCCCGTCGCGTCCGGCGCCCCGTCGAGCCCGCACGACGTCAACGTCGTCGTTCCCTACGGTCAGACCGCGCAGCTCCCCGCCCAGGTCGTCGTGTCCGACGACGGCACACCCGTCACGCACGCGGTGCGGTGGCCCGCGCTCGACCCCGGGATCTTCACCGATCCCGGCACGCACACCGTGACCGGCGAGGTGACCGACACGGGCGCGTCCGTGACCGGCGTCGTCACCGTCGGCGCACGCAACCAGACGCTCAGCGTCGCGGCCGTCGGTGACAGCATCACCTACGGCATGAACACCTCGGGCACCGAGACCAGCTCCTACCCCGCCCAGCTCCAGTCGATGCTCGGCGACGCGTTCTCGGTCAAGAACTTCGGCATCTCGGGCTACACCGTCATGACTCGCGGCGACCTGCCCTATGCGCGCACGACGCAGTACACGCAGAGCCGGGCACTCAACCCCGACGTCGTCGTGTTCCAGCTCGGCACCAACGACACCAAGTCGTGGAACTACCGGTACATCAGCGACTTCGTGGACGACTACCGGGCACTGGTGCGGTCCTACCTCAGCCTTCCCTCCGCGCCCGTCGTCTTCGTCGCACTGCCGCCCACGGTCTTCTCGACCGCCTACGGCATCGACGAGACCAACCTCCTCGACGTCAACAAGCGCATCCTGGACGCCATGTCGACGCCCGAGTTCCAGGACGTCACGATCATCGACAACCACACGTTCACGGCCGACAGCAAGGCCCTGTACGGCGACGGCGTCCACCCGGGCAACGAGGGCTCGACCGAGCTGGCGGTCAACGTCCGCACCCAGCTTGTCGGCGACACGCGGGCCGCGCACTCCCGCAAGACCATGGTCACGAGCCTGACCGACGAGAAGGGCGCGTACCTGTACGGCTCGAACGACCGGTCCGGTCTCCCGGCCCTGCGGTCGGTCAACGCGGGCGACTGGGTCTCCTTCTCGAACGTGACCCTCGACCCGGGACCCTCACCGGCGATCCACGTGCGCCTCGCGGTTCCCTACGACAACACGACGCTCACGATCCGCGCCGGCTCGCCGACCGGCACCGTCCTCGCGGCGGTCAAGGTCGCGCAGACCGGCGGCCTCGCCTCATGGAAGACCGTCCCGATCACGCTCGCGGACGTCGGCACCGGCCCCAGGACCTCTACCTGTCGTTCGACCGGCCGTCCTCGCCGCCGTCGCTCGAGCTCGCGTCGGTCGAGTGGATCGACTTCACCCCCGGTTCGCTGCCTGCGTACGCGGCCGGCTGGCAGACCGTCCGCCCCTCGTCGGCCGCCGTGGCCGAGGAGCCCGGCGACGTGCTGGCGATCACCAGTCAGTGGGGCGACCTGCGCGCCGCCAACAACAACGCCGCCAACGTGCTCGTCCGCGACGTCGGCACGCGCGACTTCACGGCCACGGTCACCGTGGAGAACCGGCCCGCCACCTACGCGACCGGCGCCGGCCTCGTGGTCTACCTCGACGACAACTCCTACGTCGCGATCCTGCGCAGCAACTACGGCACGCCCCGCGTGCGGCTCCTCAACGAGACCAACGGCGGCCTGGCCGAGCGGGAGGTTCCCGACCCGGGCACGGGGCCGTTGAGGCTGCGCCTGCAGCGCGTCGGCACGCAGGTCACCGTGTCCTTCAGCCAGGACGGCACGGCGTGGACCCCCGTCTCCCCGGCGGTCACCAACACCATGCTCGACCCGACCACCGAGCTCAAGGTGGGGGTGCTCGCGTCGAAGGGCACGTACACCACGCCCGACCCGACCATCCGGTTCTCCGGCTTCACGCTCGACGACGAACCCGTCGCGTTCTTCGCCGACCACTGACGGCGGCTCCTCGCCGCGCGCTCAGCGCGCGGCGAGGAGCCCGGCGACCACGCCCGGGATCGCGTCGGCCACCGCAAGCGCCGCCACGGGCCCGCCCGGCGTGGCCCGCTCGGCCGCCCGGCCGTGGACGAGCGCCGCGGCCGCGGCCACCGCCGCCGCCCGCTCGGGGTGTGCCACCACCTCGGCGGATCGCGCGGCGAGCATCGCGCCGAGCAGCCCGGCAAGCACGTCCCCCGCGCCCGCCGTCGCAAGCCACCCGGGCGCGTCGGCCTGCGCGTATGTGACCCCGGGCCCGACGACGACGGTCGCTCCCCCCTTGAGCAGCACGGTCGCCCCCGTGAGCTCGTGCGCGCGCCGCGCCCAGCGCAACGGCTCTGCCTCGACGCCCACCCGTTCCACGTCCTCGCCGTGGGCGACGAGCAGCGCCGCAAGCTCGCCCGCGTGCGGCGTGAGCACGACCCACGCCGGGCAGGGGCGGTCGAGCAGCGCGAGCGCACCGGCGTCGACCACCGCAGGCACCGGGTCCTGCGTGCCCGCGAGCAGACCCGACGCCGCCGCGAGCGCCGCCCGCGCCCGCCCGCGCTGCCCGTCGTCGACGCCGTCGGCCGGCAGCCCCGGACCGAGCACCCACGCCTGCACGCGCCCGTCGGCGGGGACGACCTCGGGCCGTGCGGCGACGACGGCGCGCGCGACGTCGTCGGGTCCCTGGTAGCGGACCATGCCCGCACCGGCGCGCACGGCGGCGGCCGCGGTGAGCACGGCCGCGCCCGGGTACGTGGTCGTGCCGGCGACGACCCCGACGACGCCGCGCGTGTACTTGTGGTCCTGCGGCCCGGGCACCGGCCAGGCAGCGGCGACGTCGGCGTCCTCGAGGCGCACGACGGCGGGCCTGCCGCCCGTTCGTGCGGCGGGCGGCAGGGCCAGCCCGATGTCGATCACGGCGCCCGCCCCGGTCAGGTGGGTCGCGGGCGGCAGCAGCAGGCCCGGCTTGGCGGCGCCGAACGTCACGGTGCGGTCGGCGGGCAGCACCGGCCCGGGCAGCGTCCCGTCGTCGACGCCGACGCCCGACGGGACGTCGACGGCGACGACCCAGGGACGTCCTGTGCCCCCGGGCGGGGGAAGGATCCGGCTCAGCTCGTCGACCAGCGCGCCGCCCATGCCGCGCATCGGCCCCTGGGCGCCGATCCCGAGCAGGCCGTCGATGATCACGTCGGCACCGGACGCCGCAGCCGCAGCCGTCGTGACGCCGACCGTCGGTCTCCGTGCCGCGCCCGGCTGCGGGGCCGCTCCGCCGTCCGCCGCGGTGAGCGCGACCACGCGCCCGCCTGCGGCGTCCAGCGCGGCAAGCCCGCCCTCGTGGACGCGTGACGCGGCGAGGTAGGCGGTCACGGCGAGCCCGCGGCGGGCGAGGAACGCCCCGGCGTGCAGCGCGTCACCGCCGTTGTTGCCGGCGCCCACGAGCAGCGCGACCCGCGCCCCGCGAACCGAGCCGTCGCGCAGCTCGCCGTCGGGTCCTGCCACGGCTCGCCGCCGGGCCAGGTCCCTGCGGACGACGGCGGCCAGCGCGAACGCGGCCCGCTGCATGAGCGGCACCCCGGCGGCGAGCAGGGGCTCCTCGGCGGCACGGACGTCGTCGGCGGACCAGGCCTGGATCATGCCCCCATCATGGACGGTTCGCGGCGGGCGGGCGGGCCGGCCGGTGCGGCCTGTCGCGGCGGGGCCCCAGGCCGCGCCTCCTGCTCGGCCGAGGCGGGGGGCCTCGCGCCGCGCGGCGTCACGTCAGACGGCCGCCTGGGGCTGACAGCTGCTCGCAGCGTTTCGACCCCGCGAGTAGGTTGACGGCATGCGATTCGGCCTCTTCATCCCGCAGGGCTGGCGTCTCGACCTCACCGAGGTGGCGCCCGAGAACCACTGGGGGACGATGCGCTCCCTCCTTCAGCACGCAGACACGGCCACCACCCCGACGGGCGCGTTCGCGTTCGAGTCGGCGTGGGTCTACGACCACTTCCACTCCGTCCCGGCCCCGACCGACCAGGCGACGCACGAGGCCTGGACCCTCATGGCCGCGTTCGCGGCGTCGTCGGAACGCGTGCGCCTGGGCCAGATGTGCACCTGCATGGCCTACCGCGAGCCCACGTACCTCGCGAAGGTCGCCGCCACGGTCGACGCAATCTCCGGTGGCCGCACCGAGATGGGCATCGGCGCCGGCTGGTACGAGCACGAGTGGCGCGCCTACGGCTACGGCTTCCCGCGCGCCGGCGAGCGGCTGCTCGCCCTCGACGAGGGCGTGCAGATCATGGCGAACATGTGGCGCACCGGCTCCTCGGGCACGTTCGCCGGCAAGCGCTATCAGGTCGACGGCGCCCTGTGCTACCCGCAGCCCCGGCAGACCGTTCCTGTCGACGGCGAGGACAAGCCGTCGATCCCCCTGTGGATCGCGGGCGGCGGCGAGCGCAAGACGCTGCTGACGGCGGCCAAGTACGCGCAGTACACCAACTTCGGTGGTGACCTGGAGACCTTCGTCCACAAGTCGCAGGTGCTCCGCACCCACTGCGACGCCATCGGCCGCGACTTCGCCGAGATCACCCGCTCGGCGAACTTCAACGTGCTCATCGGCTCGGCGAAGGAGATCGCCGACAAGGAGGCCTGGCTGGCGTCGGTCTACCGCAAGCACACCCCCCAGAAGGCCGACGCGGAGCTGGAAGGCTGGCGGTCGACGCCGCTGCGCGGGACCCCGGAGCAGATCACGGAGACGCTGGCGCAGTTCCAGGCCGCCGGCCTCGCCTACACGATCGGCTACTTCCCGAACGCCGCCGCGGACCGCGACCAGCTCGACCTGTTCGCCCGCGAGGTCGTCCCCGCGCTCAGCGGCACCGCGAGCCCCGCTCGATAGGACCCCGCCGGACGGTGCCGCGCGGCTCGCGCGTCAGGACTCGGCGATTGCCAACGCCGACGCGATGCCGGCGTCGTGGCTGATCGAGACGTGCCAGGTGCGCACGCCCAGCGCCTGGGCGCGGGCCAGGACCGTGCCGCGCAGCTCGACGTGGGGCGGGCCGCCGACGGTGCGGTGAATCGTCGCGTCCTGCCAGCGCAGGTCGCCAGGGGCGCCGAGCGCCTTGGCGATCGCCTCCTTGGCCGCGAACCGCGCGGCCAAGGAGTTGGCGGGCAGGTCCCGCTCCTGCGGCGTGAACAGCTTCTCGCGCAGCCGCGGCGTGCGCTCGAGCGTCGCGACGAACCGCGCGACGTCGACGACGTCGATGCCCACGCCGATGATCATGCGGCCACCCTACGCAGGCGGCCTCACTCGACGGTGACGGACTTGGCCAGGTTGCGCGGCTGGTCCACGTCCAGGCCCTTGGCCGTCGCCAGCGCCATCGCGAAGATCTGCAGCGGCACCACGGCGAGCAGCGGCTGCAGCAGCGTCGGCGCCGCGGGGATCCAGAAGATCTCGTCGGCGTACTTGCGCACCTCGTCGTCGCCGTCCTCGGCGATGACGAGGGTGCGCGCGCCGCGCGCACGGATCTCCTGGATGTTCGAGACCACCTTGGAGTGCAGCCCGTCGCGCGAGCGCGGCGAGGGCACGACGACGAACACCGGCTGACCCTCGTCGATGAGCGCGATGGGCCCGTGCTTGAGCTCACCGGCCGCGAAGCCCTCGGCGTGGATGTACGCCAGCTCCTTGAGCTTGAGCGCGCCTTCCAGCGCGACGGGGAAGCCCACGTGCCGCCCGAGGAACAGCACCGACGTCGCGTCCTTCATCGACCGTGCCGTGGCGCGCACGTACTCGCCGCGCTCGATGACGGTCTGCACCTTGGCGGGCAGCCCGCGCAGCTCGTTCAGCAGCGCCGCGATCTCGTCGGGGAACTTGTTGCCGCGCAGCTGCGCGAGGTACAGGCCCAGCAGGTAGGCCGCGGTGATCTGGGAGAGGAACGCCTTGGTCGAGGCGACGGCGATCTCCGGCCCGGCGTGCGTGTAGAGCACGGCGTCGGACTCGCGCGGGATCGTCGAACCCTGCGTGTTGACGATCGACAGCACCTTGGCGCCCTGCTCGCGCGCGTGCCGCACGGCCATGAGGGTGTCCATGGTCTCGCCCGACTGCGAGATCGCGACGACGAGCGTCTTCTCGTTGACGATCGGGTCGCGGTAGCGGAACTCGTGCGCGAGCTCGACCTCGACAGGGATGCGGCACCAGTGCTCGACCGCGTACTTGGCCACGTGCCCCGCGTACGCGGCGGTGCCGCAGGCGATCACGATGATCTTGTCGATCGAGCGCAGCACCGACTCGTCGATGCGGATCTCGTCGAGCGTCAGGCGCCCGTCGAGGTCGGTGCGCCCCAGCAGCGTGTCCGCGACGGCGTGCGGCTGGTCGTGGATCTCCTTGTCCATGAAGGAGTCGAAGCCGCTCTTCTCGGCCGCGGCCGCGTCCCAGTCGACCGTGAAGCGCTTGGCGTCGGCGGGCTTGCCGTGGAAGTCGGTGACGGTGACCGACGTCGGGGTGATCGTGACGATCTGGTCCTGCCCGAGCTCGAGCGCCTCCTTGGTGAAGGCGATGAACGCCGCGACGTCGGAGCCGAGGAAGTTCTCCCCGTCGCCGAGCCCGACGACGAGCGGCGAGTCGTGACGCGCGCCGACGACCGTCAGCGGGTCGTCCGCGTGCACGGCCAGCAGCGTGAACGTGCCCTCCAGCCGCCGGGCGGTGGCAGCCATGGCTGCGGTGAGGTCCTTCGTCGACGCGTACTCGCGGGCGAGCAGCGCGGCCGCGACCTCGGTGTCGGTCTCGCTGCGGAAGAAGACACCGTCGGCCAGCAGCTCGGCCTTGAGCTGGGCGAAGTTCTCGATGATGCCGTTGTGGATGACGGCGAGCTTGTCGTCGTCGGCCAGGTGCGGGTGGGCGTTGACGTCCGTGGGGCCGCCGTGGGTAGCCCAACGGGTGTGGCCGATCGCGGCGGTGGCGTCGGGCAGCGGGTGCGCGTCGAGCTCGCCGACGAGGTTGTTGAGCTTGCCCGACTTCTTGGCGAACGCGATGCGCGCCTGCCCCGGGCCGGCGAGCGCGACGCCCGCCGAGTCATAGCCGCGGTACTCCAACCGCCGCAGGCCCTCCAGGGCCACCTCGAGCGGATGCCGCGTCGCGGCCGGCGTGCCGGCAGCGCCTCCTTCGGTCAGACCCAGACCTGCGTACCCGACGATTCCACACATGCGCAGGAGTCTATCCGGGCCCGGACCCACCCAGCCCCGTCCCCGCGTACGGCACAATCGAGGCGTGCCAGCACTGTCCGGACACGCCGACGACGGCGCCCTCCCCTCCACCGACGCGTCGCACGAGCCGTCGTTCTCGCTCACCGGCCGGTCCTCGTCGTCGCCCTACGTCGACCTCGACCGTGCCGCGTGGAGCCGCCTGTCGGAGTCGACGCCGCTGCCCCTGACGAACCACGACGTGCGCCGCCTGCGCGGCCTCGGGGACCCGATCGACCTCGCCGAGGTCGACGCCGTCTACCGCCCGTTGTCCCGGCTGCTCAACCTCTACGTCACCGCGACGGCAGGCCTGCACCGGGCGACGTCGACGTTCCTGCGCGAGGGCGGGCCCCGCACTCCGTACGTCATCGGCGTCGCGGGATCGGTCGCCGTCGGCAAGTCGACGGTGGCGCGCATCCTGCGCGAGATGATGGCGCGCTGGCCCGAGACCCCGCACGTCGAGCTGGTGACCACCGACGGGTTCCTCTACCCGAACGCCGAGCTCCAGCGCCGCGGGCTCATGGAACGCAAGGGTTTCCCCGAGTCGTACGACAGGCGGGCGCTGGTGCGGTTCGTCTCCCGCGTCAAGGCCGGCCAGGCCGAGGTGCGCGCCCCCGTGTACTCGCACGTCACCTACGACATCCTGCCCGGCGAGGAGGTCGTCGTGCGCCGGCCCGACGTCCTCATCGTCGAGGGGCTCAACGTGCTCCAGCCGGCCCGGCCGGGCGCCGCGGAGGACTCCATCGTCGCGGTGAGCGACTTCTTCGACTTCTCGATCTTCGTCGACGCCCGCACGCGCAGCATCCGCCAGTGGTACGTCGACCGGTTCCTCAACCTGCGCCAGACGGCGTTCTCCCGGCCCGAGAGCTACTTCCGCCGGTACGCGGACCTCACCGACGAGCAGGCGACCGCGCGCGCGCTGTCCATCTGGGATGCCATCAACGCCCCCAACCTGGAGCAGAACATCCTGCCCACGCGCGGGCGGGCGACGCTCGTGCTCACCAAGGGTGCCGACCACTCCGTCCAGCGCGTCCGCCTGCGCAAGCTCTGACGGGCGGGCGCGGAGCGAGATCCCACCCCGGCGGCGACCGCACGCGCCGGCGCCGTCACGGCCCGCCGTGCGATCACGTGGTCTCAGGTGCGGCGCGCACCACGAGGGCGAACGCGCCCAGGACCGCACACAGAGGTCGGTAGTAGCGCGCGTCCAGCTGCCGGAACCGCCAGCCAGGCTCTGGCAGGGCCAGCGACCTCGCAGCCGCGACGCCACCGGCTCCGGCCCGCGCCAGAAGGCCCGCGCCCACTGAGCGACGGCACGTCCCCGTCCGGCCGTGTGCGGCGAGTGTCCGCCGCGAGGCACCGAGCCTCAGACGGACACGTCGCTCGCGGCGTCGGCCGACCTGGTCGGCACACGTCCCACGATGCCGGCCGGCAGCTCGGGGGCCTGTGCGTCCGCCGCACCCCACAGGCCCGCGCCAGAGCCCGCGACGTCGCCGATCTCCTCCGCGAACGCCTCGTCGACCGCCTCGCCGCGGTGGCGCAGGACGGCGCGGACCACGCGATCGAGCACGACGCCGACCAGCACGCCCGCGACGATGCCGACCGCCATCGCGAGCAGCGGCACGTCCTCGAGCCACGCGCCCGCGGTCATGCCCACGGCCAGCGAGTACAGGCCCCAGACCACGGCGGCGATGGCCGAGTAGCCCATGAACTGCCGCCGCGGATACCCGACGGCACCCGCAGTCATGTTGACCGCGACGCGGCCGATGGGCACGTACCGGGCGGCGATGATGAACGACGCCCCGCGACGAGCGAGCGCGCGGCGCGCCCAGGCGACCGTCGACCGGCCGCGCCTGGTTCGCAGGATCGCGACACGCTCCGTGCCGATCGACCGGCCGATCTGGTAGGCGATCTGGTCGCCGCACCACGCGCCGAGCACCGCGGCGATCAGCACGCCGACCAGCCACGGCGAGCCGGTCGCCACGGACGCCACGGCAAGCGTGATGATGACGGACTCGCTCGGCAGCGGCGGGAAGAACCCGTCGATGAAGGCGAGCGCGAACATCACGGGGTAGACCCAGGTCGCGCCGGACAGCGCGAGGATCCAGCTCTCGAGCTGGTCCAGGATCGTCAGCAGATCCACGCGCTGGTGTCCTCTCGTCGGCGGGGGCCGGTGTGGCGCCCCGGACCAGACTAGAGGGGCGCGCCGCCTCGGGTCTCCGGGGATTCCCCTGGCCCGACCCTGGTTCCGCGAACCTTCACCGCGGGTTCACGGCCTCCCCGCCGCTCGCCCCGCACGCGGGCTCCCCGCGCAGGGAACGGGCGTCGTCGCGCACGCTCGGCGCGCACGCACGGCCACGGTCAGGGAACCTCGAAACCGAGCGCCTCCGACACCGGCACCGGGTCGAGCGCTCCGCCCCACAGTCGCACCAGGTTCGCATTGCTCGAGAACGACCGGGGCACCGCACGGTCCAGGTACAGCTCGCCGCGCAGGTGGTCCGTCTCGTGCTGGATGATCCGCGCCGGCCAGCCGGTCAACGCCTCCTCGACGGCGGCACCCGTCTCGTCCTGCCCGGTCAGGAGCACGCGGTGGTGCCGGGGGACGAGCGCGTGCCACCCCTCGATCGACAGGCATCCCTCGAAGAAGGACGCGTGCCGGGCGGGGCCGCCGTCCTCCTCCCCCAGGGGCTCGTACCGGGGGTTGACCAGCACCCGGAACGCCAGCGGTGCGCGCTCGCGCGGGTCCTGCGCCGCACCGGCGTCCTCCGCGACGGCGAGCGCCAGGCCGACGCCGATCTGCGGCGCCGCCAGGCCCACGCCGGGGGCCGCGTGCATGGTGCGGCGCATCGCGGCGACGAGCGGGATCAGCAGGTCGCCGAGCTGCCCGGTGTAGGTGGCCGCGGGGGTGCGCAGCACCGGGTCACCGGACTGGACGATGGGCAGCGTGCCGTTCGCACCGGCCGCCGCGAGCCGGTCCGCGACCTCGGCGCGCAGCCCTGCGTCGACAGGTCCGGCGAACCCCGGGGTGCTCATAGCGCGAGCCGCTCGCGTACGACGGCGGCGAGCGACTCGGCGACACCGTCGGCCTGCTGCTGAGTCGCCGCCTCGACCATGACGCGCACGAGCGGCTCGGTACCCGACGAGCGCAGCAGCACCCGCCCGGTCTCCCCCAGCAGCGCCTCGGCTGCCGCGACGGCCGTGAGCACGCCCTCGTCGCTGCCCGCGCGAGCCTTGTCGACACCCTTGACGTTCACGAGCGTCTGCGGCAGACGCGGGATCTGCGCGGCGAGCTCGGCCAGGCGCTGGCCGGACCGCTTGACCTCGGCCGCCAGGTGCAGCGCCGTCAGGACGCCGTCGCCCGTGGTCGCGTGCTCGGCCAGGATGATGTGCCCCGACTGCTCCCCACCGATGCCGTGCCCGTGCGCGCGCATCTCTTCGAGCACGTACCGGTCGCCCACCCCGGTCTGCACCGTGGTGATGCCCGACTCCTTCATGGCGATCAGCAGGCCGAGGTTGCTCATCACGGTCACGACGAGCGTGTCGTTGGGCAGTCGCTGCTCTGCCTTCATGGCGCGCGCGAGGATGCCGAGGATCTGGTCGCCGTCGACCAGCGCGCCGGCGTGGTCGACCGCGAGGCAGCGGTCGGCGTCGCCGTCGAACGCGACGCCGAAGTCCGCCTCCGCCGCGACCACGACGGCCTGAAGCTGCTCGGGGTGCGTCGACCCGGCCTTCTCGTTGATGTTGCGCCCGTCCGGGCTGGCGTTCATCACGACGACGTCGGCGCCGGCCTGCCGCAGCGCCTCGGGGCCGACGGCGCTCGCGGCGCCGTTCGCGGCGTCGACGGCGATCCGCAGCCCTTCGAGGGGCGGTGGTCCGCCGTCGTGCCGATGCTCGCGACCAGGTGCTCGACGTAGCGGTCCACGGCGGCTCCGTTGTCGACACGGACGCGCCCGACCATCGCCCCGGTGGGCAGCTCCCACGACTCCTGGATCCACGCCTCGATGCGGTCCTCGACGGCGTCGTCGAGCTTGAGCCCGCCGCGCTGGAAGAACTTGATGCCGTTGTCGGGCATCGGGTTGTGCGACGCCGAGATCATGACGCCGAGGTCGCAGTCGAGCTCGCTGACGAGATACGCCAGGGCCGGGGTCGGCAGGACGCCCAGGTCGACGACGTCGACGCCCGCGCTGGCGAGCCCCGCGGTCACGCCAGCACCCAGGAACTCACCTGACGCGCGGGGGTCGCGCCCCAGGACGGCCCGCGGGCGGTGGCCCGGCGAGTGCGGGGCGGCCGCGAGCTCGTGCGCGGCCGCGCTGCCGAGCGCCAGGGCCAGCTCCGCGGTCACGTCGCGGTTGGCGAGCCCCCGCACTCCGTCGGTGCCGAACAGACGTGCCATGAATATCCTCCTCGGACGATGCCACCCGAATCGTAGACCTCCCCAGGGAGGCGGCCGCGCGGCGCCCGCCACCCAGACCGCAGCCGGTCCGCCGTCGTCAGCGCGCCGTGACGCGGCAGGCGCCGCAGCGGTGCCGCGGACGGCGACGGCCCCGCCGGACCGAGTCCGGCGGGGCCGTGCGTGCAGCGGTGATCGGGCCGATCAGCGCTTCGAGTACTGCGGGGCCTTGCGGGCCTTCTTGAGACCGGCCTTCTTGCGCTCGACGACGCGCGCGTCGCGGGTCAGGAAGCCGGCCTTCTTCAGCGCGGCGCGGTTGGCGTCGCGGTCGATCTCGTTGAGCGCGCGGGCGATGCCCAGGCGCAGTGCGCCGGCCTGGCCGGACGAGCCGCCACCCGTGATGCGGGCGACGACGTCGAAGCGCCCCTCGACCTCGACCAGCTTGAGCGGCGAGTTGACGAGCTGCTGGTGCACCTTGTTCGGGAAGTACTCCTCGAGGGTGCGGCCGTTGATCTTCCACTGGCCGGTGCCGGGGACGAGGCGCACGCGCGCCACGGCCTCCTTGCGGCGGCCCAGGGCCTGGCCGGGGGCGGTGATGGACTGACCGCGGTTGGCGACGGGCGCCTCGGTCTCCGTCGTGTAGGTGCTGGGCGTCTCGTCCAGCTCGGTGTCGATGGTGTCGACGGTGGTCTCTGCCACTTTGCGATTCCTTTGGTGTCGTCTTCAGCAGCGGCTCAGGCCTGCTGCGAAACCTGGGTGATCTCGAACGGCTGGGGCTGCTGGGCCGCGTGCGGGTGCTCCGCGCCGCGGTAGACCTTCAGCTTGCCGAGCTGCTGACGGCCGAGGGACGTCTTGGGGATCATCCCGCGGACGGCCTTCTCGATCGCGCGCTCAGGGTTCTTCTCGAGAAGCTCGCCGTAGGCGACGGAACGCAGACCACCCGGGTAACCGGAGTGGCGGTAGGCCAGCTTCGTGGCCCGCTTGTTGCCCGACAGGGCGACCTTGTCGGCGTTGATGACGATGACGAAGTCACCTCCGTCGACGTGCGGGGCGAAGGTCGGCTTGTGCTTCCCGCGCAGGAGGGTGGCAACGTGAGTCGCCAGGCGGCCCAGGACGACGTCGGTCGCGTCGATGACGTACCAGTCGCGCTGGACGTCGCCGGGCTTCGGGGTGTACGTACGCACGGTTCGTAACCTTTTCGTGTTCGGTAGTCGTCGGGCTAGAAGCGGCGCCCGATGAGTCAGGCGTTGTGCGCGGGAGGCTCCATGGATGACGTCCAGGCCATGCGAGACTCGGTGCGAGTGGGCGCGCTGAGAATCGCGGGACGTCGGAGTTACAGCACAACGACTCACCAGTCTAGCCTGGGCACCAACCGATCGCCAAAGCGAGTTCGCTCACCGTCGATCCGACGGCGCCCGTCACCGCTCGGCGCCCGTCGCCGCTCGGCGCCCGCCCTCAGCGGCGACCGCCGCCCAGAAGCCCGCCGAGGCCACCCAGGACCGACCCGACGTCGAGCCCGCCGCCGGAACCGCCCGCACCCCCGAGGAGCCCGCCGAGGAGCCCGCCGAGACCGCCGCCCTCCTCGGGCGCCGACGCGCCCTGCGCGGTGGTCGCTCCGGGCTGCGGTGCGGCCGCCTTCCCCTGAAGCTGCTTCGACAGGAAGGACAGCGCGATGGGAGCGAGCGCCGGCAGCAGCTTCTGGAGGATCCCGGTCTCGGCGCCCGTCGTCTCGGCGACCTTCGCGACCACCTGCTCCTGCTGCGCCCCGAAGATGTGGCCGGCGATCTTCGCGCCGTCGTCGGTGTCGACGTCGTCGAGGTTGATGCCCCCTCGACGAGCGCCGGGCCGTGCTGCGCGAGCGCCTCGCCGAGCGAGGCCGCGCCGGCCGGGTCGCCGGCGTTGGCCTGAAGGCCGCCGAAGATCGCCGGGAGCAGGCCGCCCGCCGCAGACTGCGCGGTGCCCGGGTCGATACCGAGGCTGCCCGCAATCTGATCCAGCGGCAGCGCCTTGAGCAGGTCGTCGAGTCCAGCCATGGTCGGCTCCGTCACGTCCGGGGCGTGCGTGGCGGCACGCCTGGATCGACGGTAGCTCCGGCTCGCGCGCCGCGCTCGGCGACGCTGCCCGCCGCGCGACGTCCGCTCACCCCGCCCGACGTTCGTCGTGTTCGTTCGACGCCTCTCAGGCTGCGCGGCCGCTGCAGGGGGACCATCGTGGTCGCATGAGCGACGACATCCCGGGGACGGCACCCGATCCCGAGTCCGGAGCCGAGGGCGACGGCGACCAGCTCTCGGCGGACGACATCCTGTTCGACCGCGGCGACTACGACCCGCTCGACGAAGGCGTCTCGCCGCCCGAGCGTGATCGCGCCAACCACTGGGGCGAGACCGCCTGGGAGCAGGCTCGCGACGAGCCGCTCGACTCCCGCCTGGCAGCCGAGGAGCCCGACTGGTGGGAGGAGGACCGCCGCCCACCCGCGGACCGCACCCGCGCGGGCCGCCTCGTCGCCGACAACGACGCGGACCCCGACGAGGAGGGCAGCCCGCGCTCGAACGACGTCTACGGCGACGACGCCGGAGTCGACGGCGCGGGCGCCTCGGCTGAGGAGGCGGCCGTCCACTGGGTCCAGGAACCGTGACCGTTCCTGGGCGCACCGGAGCGCCCTACTGCGCGGGCGCCTCGGGGAAGGCGCGCAGCGGCGGGGGGTCGCAGACGTCTTCGTCCATGCGCAGCGCCCGCACGCGCGTCGCGCGGGTCGCCAGGTCGGCGTCGGGCGGGTAGACGACCTCCTCCAGGACCAGCCCGTGCGCGGGGACGACGGCGGCGTTGAGCTCGCGCCGCCGCGAGGCCAGCACCTCGGCCGGCCAGGCCACGGGCCTGCGCCCCTCCCCCACGGCGATCGACGCGCCCACGAGCGAGCGCACCATGTTGTGGCAGAACGCGTCCGCCACCACACGCGCGACGACGAGGCCCGCGTCGGGCCCGTCCGCCGTACGCGTCCATGACAGTTCCTTGAGCTCGCGGATCGTCGTCGCCCCAGGCCGCGGCTTGCAGAAGGCCGCGAAGTCGCGCACCCCGCGCAGCGGCTGCGCGGCGTCGTGCATCGCGGCCACGTCGAGCGGGCGCCGGTGCCACAGCACGTGCGTGCGGCGCAGCGGGTCGCGCAGGCCGGCGTCGTCGGCGATGCGGAAGGCGTAGCGCCGGTACAGCGCGCTGAAGCGCGCATCGAAGCCGGCGGGAGCGAGCCGCGCACGGTAGATGACGACGTCGGGCGGCAGCACCCCGGCCAGCCGCGTCACGAGGGACTCCCCCGGCGCGCGGTCCGACCGTCCCGGCAGCGCCTGCCAGCGCGCGAGCGGGATGTCGACGTGCGCGACCTGACCGCGCGCGTGCACGCCCGCGTCGGTGCGCCCGGCGACGGTCAGGCGCGGCGCCGGCAGGCCGAGCGGCCCCAGCCGCAGCACGCGTTCGAGCCCCTCCTCGATGGCACCTTGCACGGTGCGCAGCGTGGGCTGGCGCGCCCAGCCCGAGAACCCGGTGCCGTCATAGCCCAGGTCGAGGCGTACACGCACGGTCTCGACGTCGTTCACGGCCCCCATTCTCACGGACGGACCGGCGAAATCACGCGATGATGGCACGGTGCCAGAGACGCTCACCCTCGCCGTCGACTGTGGTGGCGGCGGCATCAAGGCCGCCGTGCTCGACGAGGCGGGCACCGCGCACGCCGCGCCCGTCCGCGTCGCGACGCCCTACCCGCTCGCGCCCGCCCTGCTCGTCGAGACCATCGCGGGCATCGCGCGCTCGCTGCCGCGCGCACACCGTGCGACCGTCGGCATGCCCGGCATGATCCGCCACGGCGTCGTCGTGCACACGCCGCACTACATCACGCGCTCCGGCCCGCGCTCGCGCGTCGAGCCCGACCTCGTGGACGCGTGGTCCAGCTTCGACATGCGCGCCGCCGTGACCGAACGGCTCGGGGTGCCCGTGATGGTGCTCAACGACGCCGAGGTCCACGGCGCCGGGGTCATCGCCGGGTCTGGCCTGGAACTCGTCCTGACGCTCGGCACAGGCCTCGGCTCCGCGACGTTCGACGGCGGCCGCCTCGCGCCGCACCTGGAGTGGTCGCGCGCGCCGGTACGCCGTGGCGCGACATACGACGAGTACATCGGCGAGCCCGAACGCCGCCGCCTCGGTGACGGCCTGTGGTCGCGCCGCGTCGTGACGATGGTCGACGGACTGCGTCCCGTGTTCTGGTGGGACCGCCTCTACGTCGGCGGCGGCAACTCACGCCGCATCACGCCGGCCGCGCTCGCCCGGCTGGGCGACGACGTCGTCATCGTGCCGAACTCAGCGGCTCTCGTCGGCGGGGCCCGAGCGTGGGAGCTGCCGCGCGAGACCTGGGGATGAGGGCGCCCGCGCCCTCGCTCACCGCGGCGACGGCCTCGAGCACGACACGCGCGTACGCCACGGGTGCGTCGAGGCTCACCAGGTGCGTGGCCCGCGGGACGACGACGAGGCGCGCCGGAGTCCCGCCCGACCGGGCGGCGGCGAGCATCGACCGTTCCCGGCCGCGGAAGTGGTCCCACCGGCCGTTGAGGAGCCACACCGGGCTCGTGCCTGCGGCCAGCGCCGTCAGCGTGTCGCTCGCCGCGACCTCGCGCAGCACGTCGACCATGACCTCGAGCGCGTAGCCGCCCTCGGCGACGTCGCGCGCCGACTGCGGGTCGAGCGCGAGCCCGGCGAGCAGGTCGTTGAGGCGCGCACCGTGGTCGGGCCGTGACTCGACCAGCCGCATGGCCAGCAGCCACGCGTCGCGCACCCGCGTCTGCGGGGGCGTGCAGCACGACGACGCCACGAGTCCCGCCGACCGTTCGGGGTACCGGGCCCGGTGCTCGATGCCGACATACCCGCCGAGCGAGAGCCCGACGACCAGTGCCCGCCCGCCGAGGGCCGCGACGCCGTCGTCCACCGCCGCGACGGCGCCGGCGAGCGTGAACCGCTCGGCCATGCGCGTGCCGTGGCCGGGCAGGTCGACGGCGAGCGCGGGGACGCCTGCGGCGTCGAGGATCTCGACCTGACGGCGCCACATCGTGCGCGAGGTGCGCGCTCCGTGCACGAGCAGGACCGGAACCTGCTCCTGCCCTTGCCGCACGCCGGCCTCCGCTCCGCTCGCCCGGCCCAGGAATCGTCCTCGTGGCGTTCCCGCGCGCCGGGTCCCACCACTGTGGCACCGGCGGCGGCTCCGTGCTCGCAGAGGCCTCCGCGCGCGAGTCCCCGCGCGCACGGCGCCCGTCGAGGTGCCGCACGCGCGAGGGCCCCGCACCGGCAGCGGTGCGGGGCCCTCGCGCGAGACGCGGGGAGGCTCAGGCCTCCTTGGTCTCCTCGGGCTTCTCGTCGGCGGCAGCCGGCGCCTCGGGGGCGTCGGCGGCGGTCTCGACGACGTCGGCCTCGACGGTCTCGACGGCCTCGACGGTCTCCTCGACCACGGGCTCCTCGACCTTCTCAGCCTTCTTCGGCGCGGCCTTCTTGGTGGCCTTCTCGGCCTCCTTGACGACGGCCTGCTTCGGGCTGACGGGCTCGGTCACGAGCTCGATGACGGCCATGGGGGCGTTGTCGCCCTTACGGTTGCCGATCTTCGTCACGCGCGTGTAGCCACCGTTGCGCTCGGCCACGGCCGGGGCGATCTCGGTGAACAGCGTGTGCACCACGCCCTTGTCGCGCACCACGGTCAGGACGCGACGGCGCGCGTGCAGGTCGCCGCGCTTCGCGAACGTGATGAGACGCTCGGCGAGCGGCTGGACGCGCTTCGCCTTGGTCACGGTGGTGGTGATGCGGCCGTGCTCGAAGAGCGCCGTGGCGAGGTTCGCGAGGATCAGACGCTCGTGAGCCGGGCCACCGCCGAGCCGCGGACCCTTGGTGGGGGTAGGCATTTTCGGGTTCTCCTTGAGGGGATTCCTCGCCACCGCGGCACCAAGGCCGCGCGGCGAGGCTGCGCGAAGCAGGGAATGTCAGTACGACTGCTCGTCGTAGGCCGTGTCGTCGCCGCCGTCGTAGAACGACGCGGACGGGTCGAAGTCGAGCGGCGAGTCCTTGAGCGCCAGACCGAGCTCGGCCAGCTTCTCCTTGACCTCGTTGATCGACTTGGCGCCGAAGTTGCGGATGTCGAGCAGATCCGCCTCGCTGCGCGCGACGAGCTCACCCACCTGGTGGATGCCCTCACGCTTGAGGCAGTTGTACGAACGGATCGTGAGGTTGAGCTCCTCGATCGGCAGCGCGAGGTCCGCGGCGAGCGCGGAGTCCGTCGGCGACGGGCCGATCTCGATGCCCTCGGCCTCGACGTTCAGCTCGCGGGCGAGACCGAACAGCTCGACGAGCGTCTTGCCTGCCGAGGCGAGAGCGTCGCGCGGCGTGATGGCCGGCTTCGTCTCGACGTCGACGATCAGCTTGTCGAAGTCGGTGCGCTGCTCGACACGGGTGGCCTCGACCTTGTAGGTGACCTTGAGCACCGGTGAGTAGATCGAGTCGACCGGGATCCGGCCGATCTCGGCGTCCACCGACTTGTTCTGCGCTGCCGACACGTAGCCACGGCCACGCTCGACGGTCAGCTCGATCTCGAGCCGGCCCTTGTCGTTGAGCGTGGCGATGTGCAGACCGGGGTTGTGCACCTCGACACCCGCCGGCGGGACGATGTCCGCCGCGGTGACGGCCCCCGCGCCCTGCTTGCGCAGGTACATGACGACCGGCTCGTCGTTCTCCGAGGAGACGACGAGGTTCTTGATGTTGAGGATGATCTCGGTGACGTCCTCCTTCACCCCCGGCACGGTGGTGAACTCGTGGAGCACACCGTCGATGCGGATGGAGGTGACAGCCGCGCCCGGGATGGACGACAGCAGGGTGCGGCGCAGCGAGTTGCCGAGCGTGTAGCCGAAGCCCGGCTCCAGCGGTTCGAAGGCGAACCGACGGCGGTACTCGTTGTTCTCGTCGCCGGTGACGACCTCTTCGGTCAGTGTGGGGCGCTGTGCGATCAGCACTGTGTTTGTCCTTTCGGTGTGCGTCCGCCATATGACGCATCACGGTGGATCGGCGATCACTCGCACGCCCGGGTGGGGTCTGTCCACCCGGGCAGGGGTTCAGCCGGCCGGTCCCGAGGGTCCGGCCGGCCGAGAAGAGTCAGACGCGACGGCGCTTCGGCGGGCGAACGCCGTTGTGGGCCTGCGGCGTGACGTCCTGGATCGAGCCGACCTCGAGGCCGGTCGCCTGCAGGGAGCGGATGGCGGTCTCACGACCGGACCCCGGGCCCTTGACGAAGACGTCGACCTTCTTCACACCGTGCTCCTGGGCGCGGCGCGCGGCCGACTCGGCGGCGAGCTGCGCGGCGAACGGCGTCGACTTGCGCGACCCCTTGAAGCCGACGTGGCCGGCCGAGGCCCACGAGATCACGGCACCGGTCGGGTCCGTGATCGAGACGATCGTGTTGTTGAAGGTGCTCTTGATGTGCGCCTGGCCGACCGGGACGTTCTTCTTGTCCTTGCGGCGCGGCTTGCGCGTGCCGGCGGCGGCACGAGTCTTGGGAGGCATTCTCGCTCTTTCCTAAACCTGGGGTACTGACTGCCGGACGGCTATCAGCGGGCCTTCTTCTTGCCCGCGACGGTGCGCTTCGGACCCTTGCGGGTACGCGCGTTGGTCTTGGTGCGCTGACCGCGCACCGGCAGCCCGCGACGGTGACGCAGACCCTGGTAGGTACCGATCTCGACCTTGCGGCGGATGTCGGCGGCAACCTCGCGGCGGAGGTCACCCTCGAGCTTGTAGTTGCCCTCGAGGTAGTCGCGGAGGGCGACCAGCTGCGCGTCGTCAAGGTCCTTGACGCGGACGTCGGGGCTGATCCCCGTGGCGTCCAGCGTCTGCGACGCGCGAGTACGGCCCACGCCGTAGATGTAGGTGAGCGCGATCTCGACCCGCTTCTCGCGGGGGAGGTCGACGCCGATAAGACGTGCCATGTGCCTGACGGCTCCTGTACTTCGCCCGGAGGTCTTCCGCACCACCCTCCCGCGGAACGACGGGCCCCGGCCTCCGGACCGGGGGTTCCACCACGCTCCCCGAGGGGGTGCGCGGCTTCGTGGTGGTGCGCTGGCGGGCGACTGACGTCACCCAGGTGTCGCGGTGTGTGCGATCAGCCCTGGCGCTGCTTGTGGCGCAGGTTCTCGCAGATCACCATGACGCGACCGTGCCGGCGGATCACCTTGCACTTGTCGCAGATCTTCTTGACGCTCGGCTTGACCTTCATGAGTCTTCCTTCGCCTCGGCACGCGCGGGCGCGTGACTGCGGCTGGGTCGGTATCGGGTGGGGGACGGACTACTTGTAGCGGTAGACGATCCGGCCACGGGACAGGTCGTACGGGCTCAGCTCCACCACCACCCGGTCCTCGGGGAGGATCCGGATGTAGTGCTGACGCATCTTGCCGGAGATGTGGGCAAGCACCTTGTGGCCGTTGGCCAGCTCCACGCGGAACATCGCGTTCGGCAGGGCCTCGACCACGCTGCCCTCGATCTCGATGACACCGTCCTTCTTTGCCATGTCCTCCGCTAACTCTTCGTCCTGACTTCTCCCGTGCGCCCCCGGGCGAACCCGGCCGCACCGCGCGGCATGGGGCCGACGGCGTGACACCGATGGTGGGACGTGGGATGTCGCGTGCTGCCGTCCGGCCGTCTGCGGACGATCCGAAGGCCGTCGTCCAGCGAGCACTGTCGAGAGACGGTGACCGCAAGACGACTGACCGAAGATCAGTGTCCGGAGATGGGCGCGGACGGACTACACCCGACGTGCCAGCCTACCGGAAGGCGCCACGAGGGGAAAGCCGGAGCGAGAGTGGGTTCGCTCACGCGCACCGGTTCGCGCCCAGGACACACCGCCGCGCGGCTCAGTCCACGCGCACGACGTCGACGCCGAGCGCCGCGAGCCGGTCCGCGCCCGCATCGGGCGCCGTGAGCACGCTGATGCCGCCCTCGAGGATCGCGACCGTGTGCTCCCAGTGAGCCGCGCGCGAACCGTCCACGGTCACGACCGTCCAGCCGTCCGCGAGCTCGCGCGTCTCCCCGCTCCCCGCGTCACCATCGGCTCGACCGCCAGGCACATCCCGGCCTTCACCGCGATGCCACGCGACGACGTCGCATAGTTGAGGACGTCGGGCGGCTGATGCATCGCGGTGCCGATCCCGTGGCCCACGTACTCCTCGACGATGCCGAGCTCCTCCCCCGTCGCCCGGGCGGCGACATCGAGCGCGGCCTCGACCGCGCGCCCGACGTCGTTGAGCCTCCCGCGCTGCGCGAGCGCGGCGATGCCCGCCCACATGGCCGCCTCGGTCGCGCGCACGAGGGCGTCGTCGCCGGGGTCCACGTCCGGCGACCCTGGCGCGAGCGCGCCGCCGGCGCCGAGGATGAACGTCGCCGCCGAGTCACCGTGCCAACCGTCGACGACGGCGCCCGCGTCCACCGACACGACGTCACCGACCTGAAGCTCACGTGAGCCGGGGATGCCGTGGATGACCTCGTCGTTGACCGAGACGCACACGGTCGCCGGGAACCCGTGGTAGCCCAGGAAGTTGGACGTCGCCCCTGCCTCGGCGATGACCCGACGCGCGATGCCGTCCAGATCCGCCGTCGTCATGCCCGGGCGAGCACCCGCACGGACCGCGGCCAGCACGTCGGCAACCACGAGCCCGGCCCGTCTCATGACGCGCACCTGCTCAGGCGTCTTCAGCTCGACACGCTCACGCCCTACCCGCATGAGGCCCCCCAGGGCCGACGCCGCACCAGCGTCAGCCGAGCTGAGCCGCGAGACCGGCGACGATGCGGTCGGTCACCTCGGTGACCTCGCCGATGCCGTCGACCTGCACCAGCAGACCGCGCTCCCCGTATGCAGAGGTGAGCGGAGCAGTCTGCTCCGCGTAGATGTCGAGGCGACGCGCGATCGCCTCCTCGGTGTCGTCGTCGCGGCCCTCCAGCTCGGCCCGCTTGGAGATGCGCGCCAGCAGCTCGGCCCGGTCCGCGGTGAGCTCGATGACGCCGTCGAGCTGCCAGCCCTTGTCTTCGAGCACGCCGTCGAGCGCCTTGACCTGGCTGCCGTTGCGCGGGTAGCCGTCGAGGATGAAGCCGGCCTGCGCGTCGTCGTCGCCCAGGCGCTCACGGACCATGCGGTCGGTGACCTCGTCGGGAACGAGCTCGCCCTTGTTCGTGTACTCCTGCGCGAGCCGGCCCAGCTCTGTGCCGCCCTTGATGTTGGCGCGGAAGATGTCACCGGTCGAGACCGCCGGGATGCCGAAGACCTCGGCGAGCCGCGCGGCCTGCGTGCCCTTGCCGGAGCCCTGCGGACCCATGATCAGCAGCCGGGTCACACGGGACTCGGGCCCGGGGGTCGGGTGCAGGTCGTGCCGTGAGGGGACGGAGCTCTCTGTCAACGGAGGAACCCTTCGTAATGACGCTGCTGCAGCTGGGAGTCGATCTGCTTCACGGTCTCCAGCCCCACGCCCACCATGATCAGGATCGACGTGCCGCCGAACGGCAGGTTGTGGGTGAGACCCAGAGCCACGACCATCAGCGTCGGGATCAGTGCGATGACCACGAGGTAGAGAGATCCGGCCGAGGTGATACGGGTGATCACGTAGTCCAGGTACTCCGCGGTCGGGCGGCCGGCACGGATGCCCGGGATGAAGCCGCCGTACTTCTTCATGTTGTCCGCGACCTCGTCGGGGTTGAACGTGATCGAGGTGTAGAAGAAGCAGAAGAACAGGATCAGGAGCGCGTACAGCGTGATGTGCACGGGCGACGACGGCATGGCCAGGTGCTGGGTGATCCACCGGACCCACCCGGCCGAGTCGTTTCCGAACTGGGCGATGAGGGTCGGGATCGCCAGCAGCGACGACGCGAAGATCACCGGGATCACACCGGCCATGTTGATCTTGATCGGGATGTACGTGCTCGTGCCGCCGTACATGCGTCGGCCCACCATGCGCTTCGCGTACTGGACCGGCACCCGGCGCTGCGACTGCTCGACGTACACGACCAGGCCGATCACGACGATGATGACCGCGAGCAGGATGACGATGTTGCGGATGCCGTTGCTGCCGCCGATGACCGAGCCCAGACCCGCAGGGAAGCTCGCGGTGATCGAGGTGAAGATCAGCAGCGACATGCCGTTGCCGACGCCGCGCTCGGTGATGAGCTCACCCAGCCACATGATGAGGCCGGTACCGGCCGTCATGGTGATGACCATGAGCAGGATGGTGACGATGCTGCCGTCAGCGATGACGTCGAGCGTGCAGTTCTGGAAGAGCGCACCGGCGCGCGCCGTCGTGATGACGGTCGTCGACTGGAGGATCGCGAGGGCGATGGTCAGGTAGCGCGTGTACTGCGTCAGCTTCGCCTGGCCCGCCTGCCCCTCCTTGTAGAGGACCTCGAAACGGGGGATCACCACACGCAGCAGCTGGATGATGATGCTCGCCGTGATGTACGGCATGATCCCCAGCGCAAAGACGGACAGCTGCAGGAGCGCGCCACCGCTGAACGTGTTGACGAGACCCAGGAGCGACGTGCCGCCGGCGGCCTGGTCGATGCACTGGCGGACGTTGGGGTAGTTCACGCCCGGCGTCGGGATGAACGAACCGACGCGGAAGATCGCCATGATCGCGATCGTGAACAGCAGCTTGCGCCGCAGGTCGGGCGTCCGGAAAGCCCGGGCGAATGCGCTGAGCACCTATCCTCCTGGCCCGCCGAGGCGGGTTCTCGTGTCGCCGGGTCACCCCGGCGAGAAGTGGCGACGCGACTTCTGGCTGAACTGTCTCACGGCGCCGGATGGACGAGGTCCGGGACGGGTCTGCCGACCCGAGCCACTGACCACGCCCACAGGCAAGGCCGGACCGCAAGGGATTCTACGTGGAAGCGACACCGCGTACGCCACACTGTCGCAACACATGACAGCACACAGGGCCGGGGGCACCAACCGCGCCTCCGGCCCTGCGTGTCGTGTCAGTCCTCCGAGATCGAGCCGCCGGCCGCCAGGATCTTCTCCTTGGCGGAGCCGGACAGCGCGTCGACCGCGACGTCCAGCTTGACGGTGATCTCACCCGTGCCGAGCACCTTCACGAGCTGACCCTTGCGGACCGCGCCCTTGGCGACGAGGTCCTCGACGGTGACGGAGCCACCCTCGGGGTACAGCGCGGAGAGCTTGTCCAGGTTGACGACCTGGTACTCGACGCGGAACGGGTTCTTGAACCCGCGCAGCTTCGGAAGGCGCATGTGCAGAGGCATCTGCCCGCCCTCGAAACGCTCGGGAACCTGGTAGCGAGCCTTCGTACCCTTGGTACCACGACCCGCCGTCTTGCCCTTCGAGCCCTCACCGCGACCCACGCGGGTCTTGGCGGTCTTGGCCCCAGGGGCGGGACGCAGGTGGTGGACCTTGAGCGGCTTGACCGGGGCAGAGGCCACGGCCTCGCCGGTCTTCTTGGCCTCGGCCATGATCAGTCGACCTCCTCGACGGTCACCAGGTGCGAGACCGTGTTGACCATGCCGCGGATCTCGGGACGGTCCTCCTTGACGGCGGTGTCACCGATCCGCTTGAGGCCCAGGGTCCGCAGCGTCTCGCGCTGGTTCTTCTTGCCGCCGATGGCGGACTTGGTCTGGGTCACCTTCAGGCGAGCCATCACGCACCCACCTTCACCGAGTCGGAGCCGGCAGCGTCCTTCTTGGCGGCGACGCCGGCGGCCTGCGCACGCAGGAGCGCGGCCGGAGCCACGTCCTCCAGCGGCAGCCCACGACGCGCGGCCACGGCGGCCGGCTCCTCGAGCTGCTTGAGCGCCTGCACCGTCGCGTGGACGATGTTGATCGAGTTCGACGAGCCGAGCGACTTGCTCAGGACGTCGTGGATGCCCGCGCACTCCAGCACGGCGCGCACCGGACCACCGGCGATCACACCGGTACCCGGCGAGGCCGGACGCAGGAACACGACACCGGCAGCGGCCTCACCCTGGGTGGGGTGAGGGATGGTGCCCTGGATGCGGGGAACGCGGAAGAAGTTCTTCTTCGCCTCCTCGACACCCTTGGCGATCGCCGCGGGCACCTCCTTGGCCTTGCCGTAGCCGACGCCCACGGTGCCGTCGCCGTCGCCCACCACGACGAGCGCGGTGAAGCTGAAGCGGCGGCCGCCCTTGACGACCTTCGCCACGCGGTTGATCGTGACGACGCGCTCGACGAACGCGGACTTCTCCGCCTCGCGGCGGTCGTTGCGGCGGTCGTCGCGGCGGTTGCTGCGACGTCCGTCGTTGTTGCTCTCGTTGGCGCCCTGGGGGGCGCCGGTGCGCTGCCCTGCAGCCATCAGAGGTTCCTCATCTTCCGTGCGTTGGTCGTCATCACAGCGCCAGCCCCGCCTCGCGGGCACCGTCTGCGACGGCGGCCACTCGACCGTGGTACTTGTTGCCACCGCGGTCGAAGACCACGGACTCGACGCCGGCTGCCTTGGCACGCGAGGCGACGAGCTCGCCGACCTTGCGGGCCTTGGCGACCTTGTCGCCGTCGAAGGCGCGCAGGTCGGCCTCGAGGGTCGAGGCGGACGCGACGGTCTTGCCCACGGTGTCGTCGACGATCTGCGCCACCATGTGGCGGTTCGACCGTGTGACGACGAGGCGCGGACGCGCCGCCGTGCCGGTGATCTTCTTGCGCAGGCGCAGGTGGCGGCGCTGACGGGCGACGGCCTTGCCCTTGCCCAGGATCTTGATAGCCATCACTTACCAGCCTTTCCGACCTTGCGGCGGACGACCTCGCCGGCGTACCGCACACCCTTGCCCTTGTACGGCTCGGGCTTGCGAATCTTGCGGATGTTCGCCGCGACCTCGCCGACCTGCTGCTTGTCGATGCCCGACACCGAGAACTTGGTGGGGGCCTCGACGGCGAACGTGATGCCCTCGGGGGCCTTCACGAGCACCGGGTGGCTGAAGCCGAGGGCGAACTCGAGGTCGGAGCCCTTGGCCGTGACGCGGTAACCCGTGCCGACGATCTCGAGCTTCTTCTCGTAGCCCTGCGTGACGCCGGTGACGATGTTCGCCAGCAGCGTGCGGGTGAGGCCGTGCAGCGCACGGGAGTCACGCTCGTCGTTCGGGCGCGACACGACCAGCGTGGCGTCCTCCTGCGCGACCGTGATGGGGGCAGGCACGCGGTGCTCAAGGGAGCCCTTGGGGCCCTTGATCGTCACGAGCGCGCCCGAGATGGTGACGTCCACGCCGGCAGGCACCGGGACGGGGATCTTGCCGATTCGAGACATGGCTTGTATCTCCCTTCCGATTACCAGACGTAGGCGAGGACCTCGCCACCGACGCCCTTGGCCTGAGCCTGGCGGTCGGTGAGGAGGCCGGAGGAGGTCGACAGGATCGCGACGCCAAGGCCACCGAGGACCTTGGGCAGCTCCGTCGACTTCGCGTACTTGCGAAGACCGGGCTTCGAGATGCGGCGGATGCCCGACAGGGCGCGCTCGCGGTTCGGGCCGTACTTCAGGGTGATGGTGAGGCTCTTGCCCACCTTCGCGTCCTCGACGACGAATCCGGCGATGTAGCCCTCCTTCTGAAGGATCTCCGCGATGTGGAGCTTCAGCTTGGAGGACGGCATCGTCACGGAGTCGTGGTGCGCCGAGTTGGCGTTCCGCAGACGCGTCAGCATGTCTGCGATCGGGTCAGTCATCGTCATGTGGGCTCTTGCCCTTCCTCGTCGCGGTTTCCGCGCGGCTCTCCAGGAACCCGTCCTGGGGTCCCGGGCGGACCTGCGACGTCGTAGGTGGTACCAGCTGCGCGGTGATTACCAGGAGCTCTTGGTCACGCCAGGGAGCTCGCCACGGTGGGCCATCTCCCGGACGCAGATACGGCACAGGCCGAACTTGCGGTAGACCGAGTGGGGCCGGCCGCAGCGCTGGCACCGGGTGTAGGCGCGAACCGCGAACTTGGGCTTCGCGGCGGCCTTGTTGATCAGGGCCTTCTTCGCCATGTCAGTTCTCCTCCTTGAAGGGGAAGCCGAGACGGCGAAGCAGCGAACGGCCCTCGTCGTCGGTGTTCGCCGTGGTCACGACCGTGATGTCCATACCGCGGACGCGGTCGATCTTGTCCTGGTCGATCTCGTGGAACATCGACTGCTCCGTGAGACCGAACGTGTAGTTGCCGTGGCCGTCGAACTGCTTGCCCGACAGACCGCGGAAGTCACGGATACGGGGCAGGGCGATCGACAGCAGACGGTCGAGGAACTCCCACATGCGGTCACCGCGCAGCGTCACGTGGGCGCCGATCGGCATGCCCTCGCGCAGCTTGAACTGAGCGATGGACTTGCGGGCCTTGGTGACCTGCGGCTTCTGACCGGTGATCGCGGTCAGGTCGCGGATCGCGCCCTCGATGAGCTTCGAGTCCTTGGCGGCGTCGCCGACACCCATGTTCACGACGATCTTGGTCAGACCGGGAACCAGGGTGACGTTCGCGTAGCCGAACTCCTCGCGGAGCGCGGGAAGGATCTCCTCGCGGTAACGGGTCTTCAGCCGCGGCGCGACTGCGTTCGAGGTGGCCTCGAGAGTCGTCTCGGTCATCAGATGTCCTTCCCGGAGCGCTTCGCGACGCGGACGCGAACCGTCTTGGTCTTGCCGTCGCGCTCGACCTGCTCGACGCGGTAGCCGACGCGCGTGCCCTTCTTGGTCTCCGGGTCGACGAGCATGACGTTGGAGACGTGGATCGGGGCCTCGATGGTCTCGATGCCACCCGTGCGGGTGCCGCGAGCGGTCTGGCCGGCCTTGACGTGCTTGGTCACACGCTGGACGCCCTCGACGACGACGCGGTCGGTCTCGGTCAGGACCTCGAGCACGCGGCCCGTCTTGCCCTTGTCGCGACCCGAGATGACGACGACCTGGTCGCCCTTCTTGATCTTGGCCATGGTCAGAGCACCTCCGGCGCGAGCGAGATGATCTTCATGAACCGCTTGTCGCGAAGCTCGCGACCGACCGGGCCGAAGATGCGGGTTCCACGGGGCTCACCGTCGTTCTTGAGGATGACGGCAGCGTTCTCGTCGAACTTGATGTAGGAACCGTCCGGACGACGGCGCTCCTTGGCGGTCCGGACGACGACGGCCTTGACCACGTCGCCCTTCTTCACGTTGCCGCCCGGGATGGCGTCCTTGACGGTGGCGACGATGACGTCACCGATACCGGCGTAGCGACGGCCGGAACCACCGAGAACGCGGATGCAAAGGATCTCCTTGGCACCCGTGTTGTCGGCGACCCGGAGTCGCGACTCCTGCTGGATCATTCAAATGCTCCTGTCGTCGAGCTGGTTCTCCCGCGCGTCCGCGTGACAGCACGCAGACAGGCGAAGGAGCCTGGCCGAACGGATTGATGGTTGCGGTCACCCGCTCGCATACGTGTGTCACGCCGCGGGCAGACCAATGGGAGAGTCTACGCCGCCCAGGTCCCGTCAGGGACCCGGGCGACGAAGATCACTCTCTGGATGTCACTTGGCCTTCTCGAGGATCTCCACCAGGCGCCACCGCTTGGTCGCGGACAGCGGGCGGGTCTCCATGATGACGACCAGGTCGCCGATGCCGGCGCTGTTCTGCTCGTCGTGGGCCTTGACCTTGGTCGTGCGGCGCATGACCTTGCCGTAGAGCGGGTGCTTCACGCGGTCCTCGACCTCGACGACGATGGTCTTGTCCATCTTGTCGCTGACCACGTAACCGCGGCGCACCTTGCGGATGCCACGCTCAGCAGCAGCGGACTCGGTCGCTGTGTTGTTCTCGATGCTCATCAGTTGCCTCACTCAGCGCTCGGAGCCGTACGGATGCCGAGCTCGCGCTCCCGCAGGATCGTGTAGATCCGCGAGATGTCGCGCTTGACGGCCTTGATGCGGCCGTGCGACTCCAGCTGGCCGGTGGCCGACTGGAAACGGAGGTTGAAGAGCTCCTCCTTGGCCTTCTTCAGCTCGGCGACAAGCTTCTCGTCGTCGAAACCGTCCAGGTCGGTCGGGGCCAGGCCCTTGGTACCGATAGCCATCAGATCGCACCACCCTCGCGCACCACGAAACGGCACTTCATCGGGAGCTTGTGGATCGCACGACGCATGGCCTCGCGAGCCAGGGGCTCCGGGACGCCGGCCAGCTCGAAGACGATGCGGCCGGGCTTGACGTTGGCGACCCACCACTCGGGCGAGCCCTTACCGGAACCCATGCGGGTCTCGGCGGGCTTCTTGGTCAGGGGGCGGTCCGGGTAGATGTTGATCCAGACCTTGCCGCCACGCTTGATGTGGCGGGTCATCGCGATACGCGCAGCCTCGATCTGGCGGTTGGTGACGTAGGCGGGCTCAAGAGCCTGGATGCCGTACTCACCGAACGCGATCGAGTTGCCACCCTTCGACGCGCCGGAGCGGCCGGGGTGGTGCTGCTTGCGGTGCTTGAGCCTGCGAGGGATCAGCATGCTCAGGCCTCCGTTCCGGTCTCGGTGGCCGACGCCTCCGCAGCCGAGTCAGCCGCGGGGGCCGCGGTGTTCTCGGCGGCAGGAGCAGCCGGACGCTCGTTACGGCGACCGCCACGGCGGTCACCGCGCTCGCCACGGCCCTCGCCACGCTCGCCGCGGGGGCCACGGCCCTGACGCGGAGCCGCAGCGGCCTGCTGTGCGGCGAACTCCTTCTCGGTCATGTCGCCCTTGTAGATCCACACCTTGACGCCGATGCGGCCAAAGGTGGTGCGGGCCTCGAAGAAGCCGAAGTCGATGTTCGCGCGGAGCGTGTGCAGCGGCACGCGACCCTCACGGTAGAACTCCGACCGGCTCATCTCGGCGCCGCCGAGACGACCCGAGACCTGCACGCGGATGCCCTTCGCGCCGGCGCGCTGCGCGGACTGGATGCCCTTGCGCATGGCACGGCGGAACGAGACGCGCGATGCGAGCTGCTCGGCGATGCCCTGGGCGACCAGCTGTGCCTCGATCTCGGCGTTCTTCACCTCGAGGATGTTCAGCTGGACCTGCTTGCCCGTGAGCTTCTCGAGCTCGCCGCGGATGCGGTCGGCCTCGGCGCCACGGCGGCCGATCACGATGCCCGGGCGCGCCGTGTGGATGTCCACGCGGACGCGGTCGCGGGTGCGCTCGATCTCAACCTTGGCGATGCCCGCACGCTCGAGGCCGGTGCCCATGAGCTTGCGGATCTGGACGTCCTCACGGACGTAGTCGCGGTACCGCTGACCGGGCTTGGTGCTGTCGGCGAACCAGCGCGACCGGTGGTCGGTGGTGATGCCGAGGCGGTACCCGTGCGGGTGAACCTTCTGCCCCACTATCGGGCCCCTTCCTTCTTCTCGCGCGGTGCAACCACCACGGTGATGTGCGACGTGCGCTTGAGCACGCGGGCGGCACGGCCCTGAGCACGCGGACGGAACCGCTTCAGGGTCGGGCCCTCGTCGACGAACGCCGCGGCGACGACGAGCTCCTGCTCGTCGAAGCGCTCGCTCGCGCGGTCGGCCTTCACCCGGGCGTTGGCGATCGCGGACTCCACGACCTTGCGCACCGGCTCGGCGGCGGCCTGCGGTGCGAACTTCAGCACCGCGACGGCCTCGCCGGCCTGCTTGCCACGGATGAGGTCCACGACGCGCCGGGCCTTCATCGGCGTCACGCGGACGAACCGCGCCTGCGCCTTGGCTTCCATTGCTGTCCTGCTTCCTTTTCTCAGACAGTCAGGGTGTCGGTCGCGAGCCGGGGGCTCAGCGACGACGACCCTTCTTGTCGTCCTTCACGTGGCCGCGGAAGGTCCGCGTGGGAGCGAACTCGCCGAGCTTGTGGCCGACCATCGACTCGGTCACGAAGACCGGCGTGTGCTTGCGACCGTCATGCACGGCGAAGGTGTGACCGAGGAAGTCGGGCGTGATGACCGACCGACGGGACCAGGTCTTGATGACGTTCTTGGTCCCCTTCTCGTTCTGCACGTCCACCTTCTTCTGCAGGTGGCCGTCGACGAAGGGGCCCTTCTTCAGGCTGCGAGGCATGTTCCAGGCTCCTTATCAGCGCTTCTTGCCGGTGCGGCGACGGCGGACGATCAGCTTGTCGCTCGGCTTGTTCGGACGGCGGGTGCGTCCCTCCGGCTGGCCCCAGGGGCTCACCGGGTGACGGCCACCGGAGGTCTTGCCCTCACCACCACCGTGCGGGTGGTCGATCGGGTTCATGGCGACACCGCGCACGGTCGGGCGGACGCCCTTCCAGCGCATGCGGCCGGCCTTGCCCCAGTTGATGTTCGACTGCTCGGCGTTGCCGACCTCGCCGACCGTGGCGCGGCAGCGCAGGTCGACGTTGCGGATCTCGCCCGACGGCATGCGCAGCTGCGCGTAGGGGCCGTCCTTGGCGACGAGCTGCACCGACGTCCCGGCCGAGCGGGCGATCTTCGCACCGCCACCGGGCCGCAGCTCGATGGCGTGGATGACCGTACCGGTCGGGATGTTGCGCAGCGGCAGGTTGTTGCCGGGCTTGATGTCGGCGGCCGCACCGGCCTCGACGACGTCGCCCTGCGACAGCTTGTTCGGCGCGATGATGTAGCGCTTCTCGCCGTCCGCGTAGTGCAGCAGCGCGATGCGCGCCGTGCGGTTCGGGTCGTACTCGATGTGCGCGACCTTGGCCGGCACACCGTCCTTGTCGTGACGACGGAAGTCGATCACTCGATACTGGCGCTTGTGGCCACCACCCTTGTGCCGGGTGGTGATGCGACCGGAGTTGTTGCGGCCACCCGTCTTCGACAGGGGGCGGACCAGCGACTTCTCCGGCTGCGAGCGCGTGACCTCGACGAAGTCGGCGACGCTCGAGCCGCGGCGGCCAGGCGTCGTCGGCTTGTACTTACGGATTCCCATGGGATTCAGTCCTCGATCTGCTCTGTCCGGGTCAGCCGACCGGACCGCCGAAGATGTCGATCGACCCCTCACGGAGGGTGACGATCGCGCGCTTCGTGTCCTTGCGCTTGCCCAGGCCGAAACGCGTGCGACGCGCCTTGCCCTTGCGGTTGATCGTGTTCACCGAGTCGACCTTGACGCCGAAGACCTGCTCGACCGCGATCTTGATCTCGGTCTTGTTGGCCCGCGGGTCCACGACGAAGGTGTACTTGCCCTCGTCGAGGAGGCCGTAGCTCTTCTCGGAGACGACCGGCGCGAGCAGGATGTCGCGCGGGTCCTTCTGCACGGTGGTCACTTGGTGGCCTCCTCGACTGCGGCCTCGGACGCGGCGTCGGACTCGGTCGCGATCGCCTTCGCGCCCTTGGCGGGCCCGGCGAGGAACGCGGCGAGCGCGCCCTGCGTGAAGACGACGTCGTCGGAGACGAGCACGTCGTACGTGTTGAGCTGGTCGGCTGCGAGCAGGTGGACCGTCGGCACGTTGCGCAGCGACAGGATCGTCGCCTCGTCCGCGCGCTCGGTCACCACGAGGACGTGGGGACGCTCGGTCAGGGCCGACAGGGTCTTGAGCGCGGTCTTGGTCGACGGCGTGCCGTCGACTCCGAAACCGGCCACGACGTGGACACGCCCGGCGCGGGCGCGGTCGGACAGGGCACCGCGCAGCGCGGCGGCCTTCATCTTCTTCGGGGTGCGCTGGTCGTACGAGCGCGGCTGCGGGCCGTGGACGGTGCCACCGCCGGCGAACTGCGGAGCGCGGGTCGAACCCTGGCGGGCGCGGCCGGTGCCCTTCTGCTTGTACGGCTTGCGGCCACCACCGCGGACCTCGCCGCGGGTCTTCGTCGCGTGCGTGCCCTGGCGAGCAGCGGCGCGCTGGGCGACGACGACCTGGTGGATCAGCGGGACGTTGGTCACGACGTCGAACACCTCGGCAGGAAGCTCGGCGGTGCCGGCCTTCTTGCCCTTGGCGTCGAGAACGTCAACGATCTGAGCGGTCATGATGCTGTCACGCACCCTTCGCGGCAGTCTTCACGACGACGACGCCGCCCTTGGGGCCGGGAACCGCGCCCTTGACGAGCAGCAGACCCTTCTCGGCGTCGACCGCGTGGACGGTCAGGTTCTGGGTGGTCTGACGGGCGTTGCCCATCCGGCCGGCCATGCGCAGGCCCTTGAACACGCGCGACGGCGTCGATGCGCCGCCGATCGAGCCCGGCTTGCGGTGGTTGCGGTGCGAACCGTGCGAGGCGCTCACACCGGCAAAGCCGTGGCGCTTCATGACACCGGCCGTGCCCTTGCCCTTGGTCGTACCGACGACGTCGACCACGGCGCCCGCCTCGAAGGCGGCGGCGGTGATCTCCTGGCCGACCGCGTAGTCGGCGGCGTCAGCGGTGCGGATCTCGGCCACGTGACGGCGCGGCGTGACGCCGGCCTTCTCGAAGTGGCCCTTCAGCGGCTTGGTGACCTTGCGGGGGTCGATCTGGCCGGCGGCCAGCTGGACGGCGCTGTAGCCGTCGGTCTCGGCCGTGCGGACCTGGGTCACCACGTTGGTGTCCACCGCGACGACCGTGACGGGCACGAGGCGCCCGGCCTCGTCCCACAGCTGCGTCATGCCCAGCTTGGTGCCCAGCACTGCGGTCACGTTCTTCTGCAGGTTGCTCATCTCAGTCACCTGCCTCAGAGCTTGATCTCGATGTTCACGTCGGCAGGCAGGTCGATACGCATGAGCGAGTCGACGGCCTTCGGCGTGGGATCGATGATGTCGATGAGCCGCTTGTGCGTACGCATCTCGAAGTGCTCGCGGCTGTCCTTGTACTTGTGAGGCGACCGGATCACGACGAAGACGTTCTTCTCCGTCGGGAGCGGCACCGGGCCCACAACAGTCGCACCGGCACGCGTGACCGTGTCCACGATCTTGCGCGCCGAGCTGTCGATGACCTCGTGGTCATAGGACTTGAGCCGGATGCGGATCTTCTGTCCCGCCATGGCGTCGTCTGACTCTCTCTCTCGAACCGCTACTGTCCGACCCCCGCGCTCGGGCGTGTCGCTTGCGTGACACGCTCGAAGGCCAGGAGGCCGTTGAATTGTGATCCGCCCGGGTGGGCCGACCACGACGTATGTCTGGCCTGTCGAACCCTCTCCACGAGGACGTGTGTCCCACCGGGAGCTCGGTCGTGCGGGGCGCTCAGCGTGAGAACAGACGGCACCCCGCGAACCCCTGCATGAGGGGGACCCGCTCCAGCACTGACGCGGTCCGCGGGGGTGATCCCCGGGGTTCCGCGCGGCTGCGGCACAACACACTGTTCGACACGAGAAAGAACGCGCCCGTGACAGGCAACCTGACAAGTGTGCCACAGGGTCTGCCGGATCCCAAGCCCACGGCCTGTGACGCCGCACCCAGCGCCACCGCTCCGTGCTCTGGGCGCACGAAGGCCCGGGCTCCCTCGCGGGAACCCGGGCCTCGCGTGCTCAGCCCGCCGGCAGGGCCGGCGGCGCCGAAGGAGCTCAGCTCACCAGATCACTTGATGATCTTGGTGACACGGCCCGAACCGACCGTGCGGCCACCCTCACGGATGGCGAAGCCGAGGCCCTCCTCCATGGCGATGGGCTGGATGAGCTGGACGGTCATCTCGGTGTTGTCGCCGGGCATGACCATCTCGGTGCCCTCGGGCAGCGTGATGACGCCGGTGACGTCCGTCGTGCGGAAGTAGAACTGCGGACGGTAGTTCGAGTAGAACGGGTTGTGACGGCCGCCCTCGTCCTTGCCCAGGATGTAGACCTGAGCCTCGAAGTCGGTGTGCGGGGTGATCGAGCCCGGCTTGACGACGACCTGGCCGCGCTCGACGTCCTCGCGCTTGATGCCGCGCAGCAGCAGACCCGTGTTGTCACCGGCCTGAGCCTGGTCCATCGACTTGTGGAACGTCTCGATGCCCGTGACGGTCGTCTTCTGCGCCGCACGGATACCGACGATCTCGACCTCGGAGTTGAGGTCGAGCTTGCCGCGCTCCACCTTGCCGGTGACGACGGTGCCACGACCGGTGATCGTGAAGACGTCCTCGATCGGCATCAGGAACGGCTTGTCGAGGTCACGGACGGGCTCGGGGACGTTCTCGTCCACGGCCTCCATGAGCTCGAGGATCTTGGCGGTCCACTCGGCGTCGCCCTCGAGAGCCTTGAGGCCCGAGACGCGCACGACCGGGGCGTCGTCGCCGTCGAAGCCCTGCGACGACAGCAGCTCGCGGACCTCCATCTCGACGAGCTCGAGGATCTCCTCGTCGTCGACCATGTCGGCCTTGTTGAGCGCGACGAGCAGGTAGGGGACGCCGACCTGACGGGCGAGCAGGACGTGCTCACGCGTCTGGGCCATCGGGCCGTCGGTGGCGGCGACCACGAGGATCGCGCCGTCCATCTGGGCCGCGCCGGTGATCATGTTCTTGATGTAGTCGGCGTGACCCGGGGCGTCGACGTGCGCGTAGTGACGGTTCGGCGTCTCGTACTCGATGTGCGCGATGTTGATCGTGATACCGCGCTGCTTCTCCTCGGGCGCCTTGTCAATCTCATCGAAGTTGATGAGCTGGTTGGCGAGGTAGCCCTCCGAGGCGGGGTACTTCTCGGCGAGGGTCTTGGAGATGGCAGCCGTCAGCGTCGTCTTGCCGTGGTCGACGTGCCCGATCGTGCCGATGTTGACGTGCGGCTTGGTCCGCTCGAACTTGGCCTTAGCCACTGGGGTCCTCCTGGGACTCGGTAGTTGTTCCCGAACGTTGCGAGACTCGGCTGAAGAGCCTACATCCCGCGGGGCGACGGGGTTCTTCCTACAGGTTGATGGTGGAGCTGGTCGACCTGTGGGGACTCACTCGCCCCGGGTCTTCTTGATGATCTCGTCAGCAACGTTGCGAGGAACCTCGGCGTAGCTGTCGAACTGCATCGAGTACACCGCGCGACCCTGCGTCTTCGACCGCAGGTCACCGATGTAACCGAACATCTCGCTGAGCGGCACCTGGGCGCGCACGACCTTGACGCCGGTCGCGTCCTCCATGGACTGGATCATGCCACGGCGCGAGTTGATGTCGCCGATAACGTCGCCCATGTACTCCTCGGGCGTACGCACCTCGACGGCCATGACCGGCTCGAGCAGAACCGGGTCAGCCCGCTTGACGCCCTCCTTGAGGACCATCGAGCCGGCAATCTTGAACGCCATCTCGGACGAGTCGACCTCGTGGTACGCGCCGTCGATGAGCGTGGCCTTGACACCCACGAGCGGGAAGCCCGCGAGCACACCCTGCTGAAGGGCGGACTGGATACCCGCGTCGACCGACGGGATGTACTCGCGCGGGATGCGACCACCGGTGACGGCGTTGTTGAACTCGTAGAGCTCGCCCTCGGCCGTGTCGAGCGGCTCGAAGGTCACCTGGACCTTGGCGAACTGACCCGAACCACCGGTCTGCTTCTTGTGCGTGTACTCGACCTTCTCCACCTTGCGGCGGATGGTCTCGCGGTAGGCGACCTGCGGCTTGCCGACGTTCGCCTCGACCTTGAACTCGCGGCGCATGCGGTCCACGAGGATGTCGAGGTGAAGCTCGCCCATGCCGCCGATGACGGTCTGGCCGGTCTCCTCGTCGAGCTTGACGCGGAAGGTCGGGTCCTCTTCGGCGAGCTTCTGGATCGCCGTCGAGAGCTTCTCCTGGTCGGCCTTCGTCTTGGGCTCGATGGCCACGTCGATGACAGGCTCGGGGAAGGTCATCGACTCGAGGATGACCTGCGCGTTCGCGTCGCTCAGGGTGTCACCGGTGGTGACGTCCTTCAGACCGATGAACGCGTAGATGTGGCCCGCCGACGCCTCGTCGACCGGGTTCTCCTTGTTGGCGTGCATCTGGAAGATCTTCCCGATGCGCTCCTTCTTGCCCTTGGTCGAGTTCACGACCTGGGCGCCCTGCGACACCTTGCCCGAGTAGACGCGGATGAAGGTGAGCTTGCCGAAGAACGGGTGCGCGGCGATCTTGAACGCAAGAGCCGAGAACGGCTCCGTGGCGTCCGGGTGACGCTCGACCACGAGCTCGGGGTCCTTGGCGTCGTGGCCCTTGATGGCCGGGACGTCGAGGGGCGAGGGCAGGTAGTCGATGACGGCGTCGAGCATGGGCTGGACGCCCTTGTTCTTGAACGCCGAGCCGCACAGGACCGGGAAGGCCTCGCCGGCGACGGTGAGCTTGCGGATGCCGCCCTTGATCTCGGCGACCGTCAGCTCCTCGCCACCGAGGAACTTCTCCAGCAGGTCGTCGTCGGTCTCGGCGACGGCCTCGAGGAGCTCGGCGCGGTACTGCTCCGCCTTCTCCTGCAGGTCGGCCGGAATCGCCTCGACCGTGTACTCGGCGCCCATCTTGGTCTCGCCGCGCCACACGATCGCGCGCATCTCGACCAGGTCGACGACGCCCTCGAAGTCGTTCTCTGCGCCGATCGGGAGCTGGATGACCAGCGGGCGGGCCTTGAGGCGGTTGACGATGGTGTCGACCGTGAAGTAGAAGTCGGCGCCCAGCTTGTCCATCTTGTTGACGAAGCAGATGCGCGGGACCTCGTACTTGTCCGCCTGGCGCCACACAGTCTCGGACTGCGGCTCCACGCCCTCCTTGCCGTCGAAGACGGCAACCGCACCGTCGAGGACGCGCAGCGAGCGCTCGACCTCGACCGTGAAGTCCACGTGACCGGGGGTGTCGATGATGTTGATCTGGTTCTTGTTCCAGAACGCGGTCACAGCAGCGGACGTGATCGTGATGCCACGCTCCTGCTCCTGCTCCATCCAGTCGGTCGTCGAGGCACCGTCGTGGGTCTCGCCGATCTTGTAGTTGACGCCCGTGTAGAACAGGATCCGCTCGGTCGTCGTCGTCTTGCCGGCATCGATGTGCGCCATGATGCCGATGTTCCGGACCTTGTTGAGGTCGGTCAGCACGTCAAGTGCCACGGTGGTGTACCCCTTGTCGGTGGAGGGCGGTACGCCTGCGGCCCCGGGGGCAGGTCACCCCCAGGGCCGACGACGATTACCAGCGGTAGTGTGCGAACGCGCGGTTCGACTCGGCCATCTTGTGCATGTCCTCGCGGCGCTTGACCGCGGCACCAAGGCCGTTCGAGGCGTCGAGGATCTCGTTCATGAGGCGCTCGGTCATCGTCTTCTCGCGGCGAGCTCGCGAGAAGTCGGTCAGCCAGCGCAGGGCCAGCGTCGTCGAGCGGGTGGGGCGCACCTCGACCGGGACCTGGTAGGTCGCGCCACCGACACGGCGGGAGCGGACCTCGAGGGCCGGGCGGACGTTCTCGAGCGCGCGCTTGAGAACGACGACCGGGTCCTGGTCCGTCTTGGTGCGGACGCCCTCGAGGGCGCCGTAGACGATGGCCTCGGCCGTGGACTTCTTGCCGTCCAGCAGAACCTTGTTGATCAGCTGGGTGACGACAGGGGACCCGTAGACCGGGTCGGCGATGAGCGGCCGCTTGGGGGCCGGACCCTTACGAGGCATCAGGCCTTCTCCTTCTTCGCGCCGTAGCGGCTACGGGCCTGCTTGCGGTTCTTCACGCCCTGCGTGTCGAGCGCGCCGCGGACGATCTTGTAGCGGACACCCGGGAGGTCCTTCACACGGCCGCCGCGCACGAGCACGATCGAGTGCTCCTGCAGGTTGTGGCCGACGCCGGGGATGTACGCGGTGACCTCGATCTGCGAGGACAGCTTCACACGGGCGACCTTGCGCAGGGCCGAGTTCGGCTTCTTGGGGGTGGTGGTGTACACGCGGGTGCACACGCCGCGCCGCTGCGGGGAACCCTTGAGGGCGGGAGTCTTCGACTTCCCGGCCTTCGAGGTCCGGCCCTTGCGGACGAGCTGCTGGATCGTAGGCACTACGTCTCCGTCGTCTTCTTGAGCTCACGGAGGCCGGCCGGCCTCCGCGGGTGGTATCAGGCTGTGCGTGCCGACAGCAGGAGGCACGCAGCCCCACTACGGAGGGACCGCAACGCCACTTACCACCGGCTCGATGGCCCGGACCGGCCGCGGCGGCGGACGCCAGCAGCGGATCACGGGATGCCCGGGCACTCACATCGCGGCGCCTGCTGCCAATCCACGCTCAGGCGGACTCGCGGCGGGCACGCGCGACGGCACGGGCACGGTCGCCAAGACTACCCGCCACGCCGGGTATGGGCAAAACGGAAGGGTGTGACGTGGGTCGCTCGCCGGTGTTCGAGCATTCGGGGGTGTCTTCGAGCGCCCGAGGGCTCGAAGACGCACCGAATGCTCGAACACCCCCTGCACGCGACGCAGCCCCCGCCACCCTGGGGCGGCGAGGGCTGCGTCGTGTGCAGGTTGGTCAGCGGAAGTCGCCGAAGTCCAGGTCCTCCAGCGGGATCGCCTCGCCCGAGCCCATGCCCAGCGTCGGGAAGTCGATCTCGTCGTAGCCGAAGCTCGGGTAGAGCTCGGCCTTGGCCTGCTCGGTCGGCTCGATGTCGACGTTCCGGTAGCGGGGCAGGCCCGTGCCGGCGGGGATGAGCTTACCGAGGATGACGTTCTCCTTGAGGCCCAGCAGGGGGTCTCGACGGCCGCTCATCGCCGCCTCGGTCAGCACGCGGGTCGTCTCCTGGAAGGAGGCGGCCGACAGCCACGAGTCGGTGGCGAGCGACGCCTTCGTGATGCCCATGAGCTCGGGGCGACCGGAGGCCGGGTGGCCACCCTCCGCCACGGCGGCCCGGTTGGCGTCCTCGAAGCGCGTGCGCTCGGCGAGCTCGCCCGGCAGCAGGTTCGTGTCACCCGAGTCGAGCACGGTCACGCGACGCAGCATCTGCCGCACGATGACCTCGATGTGCTTGTCGTGGATGTCCACGCCCTGGCTGCGGTAGGTCTCCTGGACCTCGTCCACCAGGAACTTCTGGGCGGCACGCGGGCCGAGGATGCGCAGGACCTTCTTCGGGTCGCGCGCACCCTGGACGAGCTGGGTGCCGACCTGCACGTGCTCGCCGTCGTCGATCATCAGACGGGCACGCTTGGAGACCTGGTAGCGGATCTCCTCGGAGCCGTCGTCGGGCGTCAGGACGAGCTGGCGCGAGCGCTCGGCGTCCTCGATGGTGACGCGGCCGGTGTACTCCGCGATGGGCGCCTCGCCCTTGGGGGTGCGGGCCTCGAAGAGCTCGGTGACACGCGGCAGACCCTGCGTGATGTCCTCGGCCGAGGCGACACCACCGGTGTGGAAGGTACGCATCGTCAGCTGCGTGCCCGGCTCACCGATGGACTGCGCCGCGATGATGCCGACGGCCTCGCCGATGTCCACGAGCTTGCCCGTGGCCAGCGAACGGCCGTAGCACTTGGCGCACGTGCCGACGCGCGACTCGCAGGTGAGCACCGAACGGACCTTGACGGTCTCGATGCCGGCCGCGAGCAGCGCCTCGATCTCGGCGTCGCCCGCGTCGTGGCCGCCCTGGGCGATGACGTTGCCCTCGGCGTCGGTGACGTCCACGGCCAGCGTGCGCGCGTAGATCGACGTCTCGACGCGCGGGTGCAGCGTCAGCGTTCCGGCGATCGACTCGGCCACGGGCAGCGTCAGGCCACGCTCGGTGCCGCAGTCGTCCTCACGGATGATGACGTCCTGCGACACGTCGACCAGACGACGCGTGAGGTAGCCCGAGTCGGCCGTCCGCAGCGCGGTGTCGGCCAGACCCTTGCGGGCGCCGTGCGAGGCGATGAAGTACTCGAGGACGGACAGGCCCTCGCGGTAGTTGGACTTGATCGGGCGCGGGATGATCTCGCCCTTCGGGTTCGCCACCAGACCACGCATACCGGCGATCTGACGAACCTGCATCCAGTTACCACGGGCACCCGAGGACACCATGCGGTACAGCGTGTTGCGGGCGTTCGACTCGAGGTTCTCGCGCATGCCCAGGGCGACCTTGTCGGTGGCCTGGGTCCAGATCTCGATGAGCTCCTGACGGCGCTCGTCGTCGGTGATCAGACCGCGCTCGAACTGCTGCTGCACCTTGAGGGCACGCTGCTCGTGCTCTTCGAGGATCGCGTCCTTGACGTCCGGCATCGCGACGTCGGAGATCGCGATCGTGACGCCCGAACGGGTCGCCCACTTGTAGCCGGCGTCCTTCAGGGCGTCGAGCGCCGCGGCGACCTCGACCTTCGGGTACGACTCGGCCAGGTCGTTGACGATCGCCGAGAGCTCCTTCTTGCCGACCACGCCGTTCTGGAACGGGTAGTCGACCGGCAGGGCCTCGTTGAAGACCGTGCGGCCCAGCGTCGTCTCGAACAGCATCGGCACCTCGGGCTCCCAGCCCTCGGGCTCCTCGCCCGGCTCGAACACGACGTCCGACATGCGGATCTTGACCGTCGCGTTGAGGTCGAGCTGGCCGCGGTCGAACGCCATGATCGCCTCGGCCTGCGACGAGAACACACGGCCCTCGCCCAGGGCGCCGGGGCGGTCCGACGTCAGGTGGTGCAGGCCGATGATCATGTCCTGCGAGGGCATGGTCACCGGACGGCCGTCCGACGGCTTGAGGATGTTGTTGCTCGAGAGCATGAGGATGCGCGCCTCGGCCTGGGCCTCGGCGGACAGCGGCAGGTGCACGGCCATCTGGTCACCGTCGAAGTCCGCGTTGAACGCGGCGCACACGAGCGGGTGCAGGTGGATGGCCTTGCCCTCGACGAGCTGCGGCTCGAAGGCCTGGATGCCCAGGCGGTGCAGCGTGGGCGCACGGTTGAGCAGCACCGGGTGCTCGGTGATGACCTCTTCGAGCACGTCCCACACGACCGAGCGCGTGCGCTCGACCATGCGCTTGGCCGACTTGATGTTCTGCGCGTGGTTGAGCTCCACGAGGCGCTTCATCACGAACGGCTTGAACAGCTCGAGCGCCATCTGCTTGGGCAGACCGCACTGGTGCAGCTTGAGGGTCGGGCCGACGACGATGACCGAACGGCCCGAGTAGTCGACGCGCTTGCCGAGCAGGTTCTGGCGGAACCGGCCCTGCTTGCCCTTGAGCATGTCCGAGATGGACTTGAGCGGGCGGTTGCCCGGGCCCGTCACCGGACGCCCGCGGCGGCCGTTGTCGAACAGCGAGTCCACGGCCTCCTGCAGCATGCGCTTCTCGTTGTTCACGATGATCTCGGGGGCACCGAGGTCGAGCAGACGCTTGAGGCGGTTGTTGCGGTTGATGACGCGGCGGTACAGGTCGTTCAGGTCCGACGTCGCGAAGCGGCCACCGTCGAGCTGCACCATCGGGCGCAGGTCCGGCGGGATGACCGGGACGGCGTCGAGCACCATCGCGGTGGGCGAGTTCGTCGTCGTGAGGAACGCGTTGACGACCTTGAGGCGCTTGAGCGCGCGCGTCTTGCGCTGCCCTTGCCCGAGCGGATGATCTCGCGCAGGTTGGCGGCCTCGGCGTCCAGGTCGAAGCTCTCGAGACGCTTCTGGATCGCCGCAGCACCCATCGAGCCCTCGAAGTACGGGCCGAAGCGGTCCTGCAGCGAGCGGTACAGCATCTCGTCGCCCTCGAGGTCGGCGACCTTGAGGTTCTTGAACCGGTCCCAGACGGTGTCGAGGCGGTCGAGCTCGGCGTCCGCGCGCTTGCGCAGGTTCGCCATCTCGCGCTCGGCCGCGTCGCGCACCTTGCGGCGGGCGTCCGCCTTGGCACCCTCGGCCTCCAGCTCGGCAAGGTCCTGCTCGAGCTTGGTGGCGCGGGCGTTGATGTCGTTGTCGCGGCGGTCCGCGATCTCCTTCTTCTCCAGGTCGATCTCGTTCTGGAGACGCGGCAGGTCCTCGTGGCGGCCCTCGTCGTCGACCCACGTGATCATGTAGGCCGCGAAGTAGATGACCTTCTCCAGGTCCTTGGGCGCGAGGTCGAGCAGGTAGCCCAGGCGGGACGGCACACCCTTGAAGAACCAGATGTGCGTGACCGGGGCGGCCAGCTCGATGTGACCCATGCGCTCACGGCGCACCTTGGACCGCGTGACCTCGACACCGCAGCGCTCGCAGACGATGCCCTTGAAGCGCACGCGCTTGTACTTGCCGCAGTAGCACTCCCAGTCCCGGGTCGGGCCGAAGATCTTCTCGCAGAAGAGGCCGTCCTTCTCGGGCTTGAGGGTGCGGTAGTTGATGGTCTCGGGCTTCTTGACCTCGCCGTGCGACCACTGGCGGATGTCGTCCGCCGTGGCCAGGCCGATGCGCAGCTCGTCGAAGACGTTGACGTCGAGCAAGGTATTCCTACTTCCCTTGTGGCTCTTGAAAGATTGTCTTTGTCAGCGTTGAGCTGAGATCAGATCTCGTCGATCGAGGACGCGGCGTTGGGCCGGCGGGAGAGGTCGATGCCGAGCTCCTCCGCCGCGCGGTACACCTCGTCGTCGGACTCCTTCATCTCGATGGAGGAGCCGTCCGAGGACAGGACCTCCACGTTCAGGCAGAGCGACTGCATCTCCTTGAGGAGCACCTTGAAGGACTCCGGGATGCCCGAGTCGGGGATGTTCTCGCCCTTGACGATCGCCTCGTAGACCTTGACGCGGCCGGGGACGTCGTCGGACTTGATGGTGAGCAGCTCCTGGAGGGTGTAGGCGGCGCCGTACGCCTCCAGGGCCCACACCTCCATCTCGCCGAACCGCTGGCCGCCGAACTGGGCCTTACCGCCCAGCGGCTGCTGCGTGATCATCGAGTACGGACCCGTCGAACGCGCGTGGATCTTGTCGTCGACCAGGTGGTGCAGCTTGAGGATGTACATGTAGCCGACCGAGACCGGGTCCGGGAACGGCTCGCCCGAGCGGCCGTCGAACAGGCGCGCCTTGCCGTCGGCGCCGACCATGCGGTCGCCGTCGCGGTTCGGGAGCGTCGTCGAGAGCAGCCCGCGCAGCGCCTGCTCCTCCAGGCCGTCGAAGACCGGGGTCGCGACGGGGCTGAACGGCTCGGAGCGCTGGGCGGTCTCGGGCAGGTGCGACTTCCACTCGGCGTTCGCGTCCTCGGCGAGCTCGACGTCCCAGCCGCGGCTGGCGACCCAGCCGAGGTGGGTCTCGAGCACCTGGCCGACGTTCATGCGGCCGGGCACACCGAGCGGGTTGAGGATGACGTCGACCGGGGTGCCGTCGGGCAGGAACGGCATGTCCTCCTGCGGCAGGATCTTCGAGATGACGCCCTTGTTGCCGTGACGGCCGGCGAGCTTGTCACCCACCGTGATCTTGCGGCGCTGGGCGATGTACACGCGCACGAGCTGGTTCACGCCGGCGGGCAGCTCGTCGCCGTCCTCGCGGTTGAACTCGCGCACGCCGATGACCGTGCCGGACTCGCCGTGGGGCACCTTGAGGCTCGTGTCGCGGACCTCGCGGGCCTTCTCGCCGAAGATCGCGCGCAGCAGGCGCTCCTCCGGGGTCAGCTCGGTCTCCCCCTTCGGGGTGACCTTGCCGACCAGCACGTCGCCGGCGCCGACCTCGGCACCGATGCGGATGATGCCGCGCTCGTCGAGGTCAGCCAGGACGTCCTCGGAGACGTTCGGGATGTCCCGCGTGATCTCCTCGGGGCCGAGCTTGGTGTCGCGCGCGTCGACCTCGTGCTCCTCGATGTGGATCGAGCTGAGGATGTCGTCCTCGATGAGGCGCTGCGACAGGATGATCGCGTCCTCGTAGTTGTGGCCCTCCCACGACATGAACGCCACGAGCAGGTTGCGGCCGAGCGCGAGCTCGCCCTCGTCCGTCGCGGGGCCGTCGGCCAGGACCGAGCCGGGCTCGACGCGCTGGCCCTCGTCCACGATCACGCGCTGGTTGTAGGACGTGCCCTGGTTGGAGCGCACGAACTTCGCGATGCGGTACGACGACGTCGTCGCGTCGTCGTTGGCGACGAGCACCAGGTCGGCCGACACCTCGGTGACGACGCCGGCCTTGGTGGCCACCACGACGTCGCCGGCGTCGACGGCCGCGCGGCGCTCCATGCCGGTGCCGACGAGCGGCATCTCGGAGCGCACCAGCGGCACGGCCTGGCGCTGCATGTTGGCACCCATGAGGGCGCGGTTGGCGTCGTCGTGCTCGAGGAACGGGATCAGCGCCGTGGCGACCGACACCATCTGGCGCGGGCTCACGTCGATGTAGTCGACCTCGGAGACGGGGACGTCGGACGTCTCGCCGCCCTTGACGCGCACGAGGACGCGCGGCTCCTGGAAGTGCCCGTCGACCGTCAGCGGCGTGTTCGCCTGGGCGATGACGTAGCGGTCCTCGTCGTCGGCCGTGAGGTAGTCGATCTGGTCGGTGACCTGACCGTCGGCGACCTTGCGGTACGGCGTCTCGATGAAGCCGAACGGGTTGATGCGGCCGAACGACGCGAGCGAGCCGATGAGGCCGATGTTCGGGCCCTCAGGGGTCTCGATCGGGCACATGCGGCCGTAGTGCGACGGGTGGACGTCACGGACCTCCATGCCGGCGCGGTCACGGCTCAGACCGCCGGGGCCGAGCGCGTTGAGGCGGCGCTTGTGCGTCAGGCCGGCGAGCGGGTTGTTCTGGTCCATGAACTGCGACAGCTGCGAGGTGCCGAAGAACTCGCGGATCGACGCCACGACGGGGCGGATGTTGATCAGCGTCTGCGGCGTGATGGCCTCGACGTCCTGCGTCGTCATGCGCTCGCGCACGACGCGCTCCATGCGCGACAGGCCGGTGCGGACCTGGTTCTGGATGAGCTCGCCGACGGCGCGGATGCGGCGGTTGCCGAAGTGGTCGATGTCGTCGGTCTCGACGCGGACCTCGACGGCCTCGCCGTTGCGCGTGCCCGGCAGGGCCGCGACGTCGGCGTGCAGAGCGGCGAGGTACTTGATCGTCGCGACGATGTCGGAGCGCGACAGCGTCGAGTCCGTGAGCGGCGCGTCCAGGCCGAGCTTCTTGGAGACCTTGTAGCGGCCGACCTTCGCGAGGTCGTAGCGCTTGGGGTTGAAGTAGAAGTTCTCGAGCAGCGCGCGACCGGCCTCGACCGTGGGCGGCTCGCCCGGGCGGATCTTGCGGTACAGGTCGACGAGGGCCTCGTCCTCGGTGTGGACGTGGTCCTTCTCGAGCGTGTCGAGCACGGCCGGGAACTGCGCGAACTCCTCGCGGATCTCGGCCTCGGTCATGCCGAGCGCCTTGAGCAGCACCGTGACGGACTGCTTGCGCTTGCGGTCGACGCGCACGCCGACGGCGTCGCGCTTGTCGATCTCGAACTCGAGCCACGCACCGCGCGACGGGATGATCTTCGACGTGAAGATGTCCTTGTCCGACGTCTTGTCCGGGGTGCGCTCGAAGTACACGCCCGGCGAGCGGACGAGCTGCGAGACCACGACGCGCTCGGTGCCGTTGATGATGAACGTGCCGCGCGGGGTCATGAGCGGGAAGTCGCCCATGAAGACCGTCTGCGACTTGATCTCACCGGTCGTGTAGTTGACGAACTCGGCCGTCACGAAGAGCGGTGCGGCGTAGGTGAAGTCCTTCTCCTTGCACTCCTCGGCCGTGTACTTCGGCGGCTCGAAGCGGTGGTTGGAGAAGGACAGCGACATCGACTGGCCGAAGTCCTCGATCGGCGAGATCTCCTCGAAGATCTCCTCCAGACCGGACGTCGCCGGCACCGCGGACGAGGCGGCGGCCACGCGGTGCTGCCAGGCCTCGTTCCCCAGCAGCCAGTCGAAGCTCTCGGTCTGCAGGCCGAGGAGGTCGGGGACCTCGAGCGGTTCGTAGATCTTGGCAAAGGAGAGACGACGGGATGCGGTGCGGTTCGCGATAGCGTCGGCGGACGGAACAGAAGGGGTGCGCGAGGCAGCCAAGAGGGGTCCTTCCCTGCAGTTCGATGGCACGCTGTACGCTTTCGTGTGCCCCGCACAGGACCGTCCGGGCATCGGACACCCACGACGTCGCCACGGAGTACGTGGGTGACGAGTGGCGGCTGATGGCGGTCGGGGAAGGTGAGGCGGACACACGCGAGCGCAAAGCGTTAGCATAGTCGGCCCTGACCCGTTTGTCTACTGCACGAGGGCGCGACAGTAGACGCCAGGCCGAGCCGGTCGATATCGGCGCAAGATCGACGGGGTCGATCTCGCGGACCGGAAGGGTGCGAGGCGTTGTCTCGGTGGCCGCCATATGCCGCCCAAGAACAGCGGTGCGCAGGAGTATACCCCCGCGAGGACGGGCGAGGCCCCGCACCCTGGGGGTACGGGGCCTCGCTCGGAGATGAAGCGGCTACGCCGCGAGCGTCACTTGAGCTCGACGGTGGCGCCGGCGCCCTCGAGCTGCGCCTTGGCCTTCTCGGCCGTCTCCTTGTTGACGTGCTCCAGGACGGGCTTGGGGGCGCCGTCGACGAGGTCCTTGGCCTCCTTCAGGCCGAGGGACGTCAGGGCGCGCACCTCCTTGATGACCTGGATCTTCTTGTCGCCGGCGGCGGTGAGGATGACGTCGAACTCGTCCTTCTCCTCCTCGGCGGCAGCCTCACCGGCGCCACCCGCGGGGGCGGCAACGGCGACGGCGGCGGGGGCGGCGGCGGTGACCTCGAAGGTCTCCTCGAAGGCCTTGACGAACTCCGACAGCTCGATGAGGGTCAGACCCTTGAACTGCTCGATGAGCTCCTCGGTGGTGAGCTTCGCCATGATGGCGTTCCTTTCGTTCACGCTTCGTGGGCGTCAGGCCCGTCAGAAGCAGAGGGGGATGTGTGGGTGCGCTGCGATCCGCGGTGCGGATCAGGCAGCGGCCGACTCCTGCTTCTGACGCAGGGCATCGATGACGCGAGCAGCCTGGGCGGTGTTCGCGGTGAACATGTAGGCAGCCTGGAACAGCTTGGCCTTCATGGCACCGGCCGCCTTGGCCAGCAGCACCTCGCGGGACTCGAGGTCCGCGAGCTTGGTGACCTCCGCCGCGGTCAGGGCGCGTCCGTCGAGGACACCGCCCTTGATGACCAGCGCGGGGTTCGCCTTGGCGAAGTCACGCAGACCCTTCGCGGCCTCGACCGGGTCCCCGGTCACGAACGCGATGGCGGACGGGCCCTTGAGGTCGGCGTCGAGACCCTCGACACCCGCCTCCCTGGCCGCGATCTGGGTGAGCGTGTTCTTCACCACGGCGTAGGTTGCGTTGCCGCCGAGCGACCGACGCAGCTCCTTGAGCTGCTTGACGGTGAGCCCGCGGTACTCGGTCAGCACGGCCGCGTTCGACTCGCGGAACTTCTCCGCGACCTCCGCGACGGCGGCTGCCTTGTCCGGCCTCGCCATGGCAATCCTTCCGGTGGTGGTACCACCGGCTCCAGGATGGCGAAGGCCCGAACACGGAAGGAGCCCCGGCGCAGGCGCACCGGGGCTCGAAGAACGAACGGTGTCACCTGCGCAGGCCCCCGCCGTCGTGGCGGGACTTCGGTCCTCAGCCACCCCTCGAGAAACTCGGAAGGGCAGCCGGAGACGACCGGCGGTCTTGGGTTACCTGCACAGCGTACACGAGTCCACGGGTCCCACGGAAACCGGGCCCCGGGACATGCCTCCGGCCCCGGCGTCACACGGGCAGCGGCCCGAAGCACACGAGCGGCACCGGGTCGCGCTCGGAGCGCGTCGCCGCCGCGAGCGCAGCCCCAGGCGGCAGCCCGGCCCGCAGACCCTCGTGCAGCCGCGGCATGACCCGCACCGCGAGGTCGTCGCGCAGGGGCGCGACCGCGGCCACCACGGCGCGCGCCCCGTGCCGCAGCAGCACGCTCGCGAACCCGAGCGCCTCTCCCCCGACGTCGGAGACCGACAGCCCGAGCTCGCACGCCGACAGCACGACGACGGCGTCCGCGAGGTCGAGGCCGTCGAGCTCGTGCGCGAACAGCGGGCCGTCCGCGAGGCGCAGCGACGAGAACAGCGCGTTGTCCTCCACGTGGCCGCCGTGCGCGGCGAGATGCACGACACGGGCCTTGGCGAGCGCGTCGAGCGCGACCCTCGTCGTCGCGCCCGCGCCCGTGTGCAGGGACGAGCCCGGCCAGACGGCGGCCACGGCCCGCGCCTCGCGCACGGCCCCGTCGGTTCCCGGCCCTGCGAGGACGACGACGCCGCCCGGCCGCGCGGCACCGGCCCCGCCCCCGGTCCGCAGATCGACGCGGTCGCCGACCCAGGTGCGCAGGCCGGAGCGCGAGGGCAGCGCGCACCACGGCAGCGTCAGCAGCCCGCCCCGGGCGGCCACGTGAAGGTCGCCCGGGGCGTCGAGCGGCACCACCAGCAGCGCGTCGAGAGCACCGAGCGCGTGGCGCAGCGACGCGGCGGCGGCCGCGCGCAGCCGCTGCGGGATGAGCGAGTTCGCGACGACGGCGAGGTCCGCCCGGGTCCGGCGCACCAGCTCGTCGATCTCGGCACGCTCCCCGAGCCGCAGCAGGCGCTGACCCCCGCCGTCGAGCCGCACGGCGAGCACCCTGCTGCCGATCGACACGTAGGAGGCGACCACCGGGGCGCCGCCGTGCGCGGCAAGCCCGCGCAGCGCGGCACGCAGCTCGCGTGCCGTCGTCGGCCGGACGGGGCGACGCTCGCCCTCGACCTGCCAGGACCGCTCGCGCGCGCGGTCCTGCAGTCGGCGCGCCTGGACCAGGTGCTGGCGCTTGGCCCGCAGACCCTCCGGCGTCGACGTGGGCCCGAGCGCGAGCGCCGCCTGGTGCGCCGCCCGCGCCTGCTCCAGCAGCATCGCGAGCTCGGGGTCGTCGGGCGGCACGACCCGCGCGGCACCCGCCGCCGCGGCGCGCCCGCGCTCGAGCGCGTCGAAGACCGCCGCGGGATCCCCCGTGGCCAGCGCCGCCTGCGTGTCGACGAGGTTGAGCCGCATCGCGTGGACGCCGCTGGCCGCCGCCGCCTCGACCGACCCGAGCCCCCGGTGTGCGGCGAGCATGCGCTGGCCGTGCTGGACCGCGCGCACGCCCGCCGAACGGTGGCCCGCCGCAAACGCGATGCGCGCCACGACGGCCGGTCTGCCCAGGCGCAACGACAGCGGAGCCGTCCCCAGGTCGGCCGGGACACGCGCGAGGTAGGCGCGCGCGGCGGTGAGGTCGCCCGCGAGCGCGCACCACTCGGCGGCCGCGAGGAGAGCCGGGTAGACGACGGCCATCCGGTCTGCGACGCCGCCGCTGCTGCCCCGGCCGTCCGCGCCGTCCGCGAGCGCGAGCGCGCGCTCCGCCCGACGCCGCAGCGTCGCGCGCGGCACGCGAGAGCGCATCCACCGGTCGGCGCCGAGCAGGGCCTCGAGCATCGCGACCTGTGCGCGCGCCGCCCAGAGCGCGTTGCCGCACCGCGCGAACGCCGCCGCGGCCGCCCGCGCCGCCTCGACGGCCTCGTCGTGCCGGCGCAGGTCCATGAGGCACGCCGCGAGGGTGAGCTCGACCTCGGCACGCACCAGCAACGACCCGTCCCGGACCATCACTGCCGCCTGCTCGAGTGCCTCGACCGCGTCGCCCACGAGTCCCGCGTCCGCCAGCACGCGAGCCTTGTCGAGGAGGGCGACAGGCTCGGGCGTGCCGCCGATCCGCGCGGCCTCGCCCATGGCGCGCAGCGCGGCCGGCAGGTCGCCCTGGACGAACCGCAGCAGACCGAGGCGGTGGCGGGCCATCGCCTCCAGGTCGCGCTCCCCCAGCCGGACGGCGACCTCGGCGCTGGCGCGCAGGTCGGCGTCGGCTCTCCGCGGGTCGCCGTAGTCGAGGTGCAGCGAGCCGTGATGCAGCAGCGCCACGGCGAGGTCGCGCGTCGGCGGCACGTCGGCTCCGCGGAGGACCGTGTCGAACGCCGCCAGCGCGGCCTCGACGTCGCCCGACCGCAGGAGCAGGCGACCCCGCTCGCCCTGGACCGCGAAGGCCTCGGGCTCCAGCCCGCCGGCGAGCGCGTACCGCTCCGCGCCGTCCACGGCCGCCATCGCGCCGCGCAGGTCGCCCGTCGACTCGTAGCGGGCGCGCGCGATCCCCAGCAGCGCGCGCACTCGCAGCGCGGCGCCGGCGCGATGGTCCGGGCTGAGGGCGGGTCCGAGGTCGGCGCCGTCGAGCAGGTCGAGGAGCGCGCGGAAGCCTTCCAGCGCGTCGTCGAACCGCTCGGCCACGTCCGCCTGGTGGGCGTCCTCGTACAGCGCGCGGGCGCGCGCCAGAACCCCGGGCACCACCGGAGAGTACGTCCGCGGCGAGGCGCGCGGGCAGGCGAGCGGGCGAGACTTCACCCGCTCGGCACCGGCGTGCGATGCCGCCCCCGGCCCGCGCGCTACGGCGCAGGGGCCCGGCGCCCACTCCGCCGGCGAGACGAGCGGGGCCGAGGTGCCGGCGTCACAGCTCGACGACGGGAGTCACGACGGGCGCCGCGTCGTCGGCCGGGCGCACCAGCAGGCTTGCCGGGCCGCGATCGACCGGGTCGAACGAGAACCTGCCGTCGCCGTCGGCCATCGTGGACCGGTCGCCGGACGGCTGGCGCAGCTCGACCACCAGGGGCGCCGCCGGGCTCAGCCACCCGTCGATCCGCACCTGGCCGTCGCCCGACGCCGACAGGGCGACCATGACGGTCAACGAGTCGTGCGTGAACGTGATGGTCCGGGCCTCGACGGGAGCCGCGTCACCGCGGACGGCACCGGCAGGAGTGCCGACGTGCCGCATCGACATCACCTCGGCTTCGAGCGAGGCAAGGGTCATCGCGAACAGCGAGCGTTCGACCAGTCCGTCCGGCACGGGGTCGAGCAGGGCGACCGCTCGGCCCAGGACGGCAAGGACCGCTGCGTCGCGCTCGTCGAACGGCGCATCCGGTGCTGGTGTCATGTCCATGGGTCCTCCGCCATGTCGTCGAGCGCGGTCCGCAGCTTCGCGAGACACCGTCCCCGGGTGGCACCGATGCTGCCGACCGGCATGCCGATCGCGGCCGAGATCATCCGGTAGTCCGGGCGGTCGGCGAGCGACACGAGCCGCAACAGCTCCTGGCACCGCTGCGGCAGGAGCGCGAGCGCCCGCCACACCGCGCGGTCGCGCTCGTCGGTCAGGACGTGGAGGTCCGGGCCGGGCCGCGGGTCGGGCAGCGGGTGGACCGCGTCCGGTGCGTCGTCCGGCAGCCCGGTGCGCCGCCGCTGGTCCTCCCGGGCACGCCGCGCAGCCTCCCAGGCGGCCCTGCGTGCGGTGATCAGGAGCCACTTGAGCACGGCGCGCGGCTCCGTGATGGTCCCCGCGTGCCGGACCAGCGCCGCCCACACCGACTGCACGACGTCGTCGGCGGTGTCACGGTCGACGCCCTGCGCGCGGACGGTGTGCCACAGCAGCGGCGTCGCCTCGCGCACCACGGCGCTGAGCGCGGCCGAGCGCCCTTCGCGGTACTCCAGGAGCGCGCGCGCCGCACGGTCCCCGAGCGTCTCCTGGTCCCGTGCGACGTCACGCCCGTCCTGGCGGTGGGCGTCGTCGGTGGTCATCGCGTCCTCGTGCGTTCGCGCCGGAACCCTCGGGCTCCCGTCCGGTCGCGTCGAGCCTAGGATGCGCGCGCGTTCACCGACGGGCGCGGGGTGCGTCACCGTCCGCATTTCACCCTCCGGCGCTCGGCTGCTCTCACGAGACAAGAGGGGTGCGGGCCCGCGCTGATACACGGCGCCCCGGGAACGACGAAGGCCCGCGCCGGACGGCACGGGCCTTCGTCGAGAGGTGGTCCGCCTCAGGCGGCGGTCTCCTCGGTGAGCTTGGTCGTGCGCGACGGGTCGACCGGGATGCCCGGGCCCATCGTCGTCGCGACGGTCGCCTTGGTGATGTAGCGGCCCTTCGACGTCGACGGCTTGAGACGCAGGACCTCGTCGAGCGCCGCGGCGTAGTTCTCCACCAGCTGCTTCTCGTCGAACGAGACCTTGCCGATGATGAAGTGGAGGTTCGCGTGCTTGTCGACGCGGAACTCGATCTTGCCGCCCTTGATCTCCGTCACGGCCTTGGTGACGTCCATCGTGACCGTGCCGGTCTTCGGGTTCGGCATGAGGCCGCGCGGGCCCAGCACCTTGCCCAGACGACCGACCTTGCCCATGAGGTCCGGGGTCGCGACGGCCGAGTCGAAGTCCGTGAAGCCCGCGGCCACGCGCTCGATGAGCTCGTCGCCACCGACGATGTCGGCACCGGCGGCCTCGGCCTCGGCGGCCTTCGGGCCGTTCGCGAACACCAGGACGCGAGCGGTCTTGCCCGTGCCGTGCGGCAGGTTGACCGTGCCGCGGACCATCTGGTCCGCCTTGCGCGGGTCGACACCGAGACGGAACGCGACCTCGACGGTGGCGTCGTACTTGGTCGTCGACGTCTCCTTGGCCAGGCGCACCGCGTCGAGCGGGGCGTAGAGCGCGTCGCGGTCGATCTTCTCGGCAGCGGCCCGGTAGGCCTTGCTGTGCTTCGCCATGATGGCTTCTCCTTGAGTGGTCGTAGCGGGCCCGACGGCCCTGCCACAGTGGGTGTTACCTGAGGTGGTCACGACGGGCGCGACCACCGGGACGGGCTCAGAGCTCGGTGGTGATGCCCATCGAGCGCGCCGTGCCCGCGACGATCTTCATCGCAGCCTCGATGTCGTTCGCGTTGAGGTCCTCGAGCTTGGTCTGCGCGATCTCGCGGACCTGGTCCGCGGTGAGCGAGGCGACCTTGACCGTGTGCGGCGTGGCGGAGCCCTTGGCGACGCCCGCGGCCTTCTTGATCAGCTCGGCGGCCGGCGGCGTCTTCGTGATGAACGTGAACGAGCGGTCCTCGTACACGGTGATCTCGACGGGGACGACGTTGCCGCGCTGCGACTCGGTGGCCGCGTTGTACGCCTTGCAGAACTCCATGATGTTCACGCCGTGCTGACCGAGCGCGGGGCCGATCGGCGGGGCGGGCGTGGCCGCACCGGCGTTGATCTGGAGCTTGATGAGGCCGGCGACCTTCTTCTTGGGAGGCATGCGCCTTCCTTCCTGTTCGTGGTCCGACGCCGTGGGCGATGAACCGGTTGCATGCCGAAGCCCGCGGTCTCCCGCGGGCTATCGGCGCCGTCGTGCCGTCAGATCTTGGCGACCTGGTTGAACGACAGCTCGACCGGGGTCTCCCGGCCGAAGATGGAGACGAGGACCTTGAGCTTCTGGGCCTCGATGTTGATCTCGGAGATCGTGGCGGGCAGCGTGTCGAACGGGCCGTCGGTGACCGTGACCGACTCGCCGACCTCGAAGTCGACGACGACGGTGGCGGCCTTGGCCTTCGCCGCGCCGGCGGCGGGCTTGCCCGCGGACGGCGCCTCGAGCATCGTCGGGGCGAGCATCGAGAAGACCTCGTCGAGAGTCAGCGGCACCGGCTGGTGCGTGTGGCCCACGAAGCCCGTGACGCCGGGCGTGTGCCGTACGGCGCCCCACGACTCGTCGGTGAGGTCCATGCGGACGAGGACGTAACCGGGGATGCGCACGCGGCGGACGATCTTCTTCTGCGCGTTCTTGATCTCGGTCACCTCCTCCATGGGGACCTCGATCTGGAAGATGTAGTCCTCCATGTTCAGGCTCTGGATGCGGTTCTCCAGGTTGGCCTTCACACGGTTCTCGTAGCCCGCGTAGGAGTGGATGACGTACCAGTCACCCATCTGGGAACGCAGCGTGCGCTTGAACTCCTCGGCCGGGTCGGCCTCGTCGGCGGGCTCCGCGGGAGCGTCCTCGCCCGTCGCGTCCTCGCCCGTCGCGTCCTCGTCGGTCGCGTCCTCGATCACGTTCTCGTCGGTCGCGTTCTCGTCGGTCGCGTCCTCGGGCGCGTCGAGCTCCGCCTCCGTGCCCTCCGCGGGCTCGACGGCGTCGACGTTCTCCTGGTCCAGAGGCTCCTGGGACACGAACGAACCTGCTTTCGACTACTCGATGGGTGTTGCTGGAGGTGTGGTCGCTCAGCCGAGCAGAGCGAAGACGCCCTTGCCGATGAGGAAGTCCAGAACCCCCACGAAGGCCATGACGATCACCACGAACACGAGCACGACGCCCGTGTAGGTCAGAAGCTCCTGGCGTGTCGGGGAGACGACCTTCTTGAGCTCGGCGACGACCTGGCGCACGAAAAGGGCGATACGCGCAAAGAGACCCTTGCGATCGCGGTGATCGCGCTCCTTGGCTCCACCTGCCTGAACGGCTCCGGTCGACTCGCTCACTCGTCCAACCTCGATCTTCCGACAGCGTTCGCGCCACCTGCCGGCGGCGCTGAACGGCACTGACACCTGGCGTACCGAGGCCGCGGGGACCCCTGGCAGGGTAGACAGGACTCGAACCTGCAACCTGCGGTTTTGGAGACCGCTGCGCTGCCAATTGCGCCACTACCCTTTGAGACCGACGGCCATCGCCGCGCCGCGTGGGCGCGGACCAGCATGGCGGCCGTCAACCACCGAGGGACAACTGTACGCGACGAGAGCGCCTGGGTCGAACCACCTCCCGCCGCCACCGCGCCGCCCGCGCTCGGCCGCCGGAGGGCCCGCGCCGTCGTCGTCCACCGTTCGGTGGACCCCGGAACCCGCCGTCGGGGCGTCGCGCGACGTGCTCCCTGGCGGCGATGCTAGGTGCATGACCAGCACGCACACGGCCCCAGCCGTCCAGCCCGGGACGCGGCCGCCCCGCACCGCGCCCGCCGTCCGGGTGCGCGGCCTGCGCAAACGCTACGGCGCCACGCAGGCGCTCGACGGCCTCGACCTCGACGTCGTCCACGGGGAGATCTTCGCCGTCCTCGGCCCCAACGGGGCGGGCAAGACCACCACGGTCGAGATCCTCGAAGGCTTCCGCACACGCGACGGCGGCGAGGTGCGCGTGCTCGGCCAGGACCCGGCCACGGCGGGCCGCGCGTGGCGCGCCCGCGTCGGCGTCGTCGCGCAGGACTCGCGCGACCTGTCCGAGCTGACCGTCGCGGAGACGGTCCGCGCCACCGCCCGCTACTACCCCGCGCCACGCGACCCCGCCGAGGTGATCGCGGCCGTGGGGCTCGGCGAGAAGGAGCGCGCGCGCGTGCGGGCGCTGTCCGGCGGGCAGCGACGACGACTCGACGTCGCGCTCGGCATCGTCGGCCGCCCCGAGCTGCTCTTCCTCGACGAGCCGACCACCGGGTTCGACCCCGAGGCGCGCCGGGCGTTCTGGGCGCTGGTGCGCTCGCTGCGCGACGACGGCACCACGATCCTGCTCACGACGCACTATCTCGACGAGGCCGCCGCGCTCGCCGACCGCGCCGCCGTCGTGCGCGACGGGAAGGTGGTCGCGCTCGGCACGCCCGAGAACCTCGGCGGACCCCAGGCACGCACCCCCGTGGTGCGGTGGCTCGACGACGGACGCCCGCGCGAGGAACGCACGACGACGCCGACGGCGCTGGTCGCGCGCCTGGCCGCGAACGCGCCCGCCGGCGAGGTCCCCGGGCTGACCGTGACCCGGCCGAGCCTCGAGGACGTCTACCTCGACCTCATCACCCCGAAGGAGCCGTCATGACCGCCACCGCGGCGCCCGCCACGGTCGACACCGCACGCCTGCCGGGCCTGCTCACGCTCGCGCGCGTCCGCGCGGGGGTCGAGCTGCGTACCTTCCTGCGCGAGCGCGACGCGGTCGTCTTCATCCTCGCCTACCCCGTGATCATGCTGGTCATCTTCGCCACGGTGTTCGGCAGCGACCCCGTCGGCATCACCGACGAGGCGGGGCGCGCCGTCGGGTTCGCGCAGTACTTCCTGCCCGGCATGGTCGCCACGGGCGTCATGCTGTCGAGCTTCCAGTCGCTGGCCATCGCCATCGCCGTCGAGCGCGACGACGGCACGCTCAAGCGGCTGCGCGCCACGCCCGCACCGGCAGCCGCGTACTTCCTGGGGAAGATCGCGCAGATCCTCACGGTCACCGTGGTGCAGGTGGCCGCGCTGCTGGCCGTCGCGACGCTCGTCTACGACGTGCCGCTGCCCGACGACCCCGGCCGCTGGTGGACCTTCGCCTGGGTGCTGCTGCTCGGGGCGGCCACGGGGACGGTGTGCGGCGTCGCGTTCTCGTCGCTGCCGCGCTCGGGCCGCTCGGCGACCGCCGTCGTGACGCCCGTCGTGCTGGTCCTGCAGTTCATCTCGGGCGTGTTCTTCATGCTCGACCAGCTCCCCGCGTGGCTGCGCCAGGTGGCCGAGGTGTTCCCGCTCAAGTGGATGGCGCAGGGCATGCGCTCGGTGTTCCTGCCCGACGCCGCGCTCGCGCTCGAACCGGACGGCTCGTGGCAGCACGGCGCCACCGCTGTTGTACTGGTCGTATGGCTGGTTGTGGGTCTCGCGGTGGGGCTGCGCACGTTCCGCTGGAGGCGGCGTGACGACTGCTGAGCAGGGCACGGTTGAGCAGGGCACGGCTGAGCAGGGCACGGCTGAGCAGGGCACGGCTGAGCAGGGCACGGTGCCGGTCGGCGACGCCGTCGCGACGGACGGCCCCCGCGACCCCTGGGCGTGGGACCGCATCGTGCTGTGGTGGGACGTGGCGGCCTACGCGGTGCTCGCGCTGACCGTGCTCTCGCTGCTGCTCGCCGGGAGCCGCGGGCGCGCCCTGGCCGTCCAGCTCGTGTGCGTCGCCGTCATCGCCCTGGCGTACGCGCTGGTGGGGGCGCGGGCGGCGCGTACCCGCGACCGGGCGCGCGCGCTGGCCTACCTGGCGGTCGTGGTCGTCGCGACGACCGGAGCCGTCACGCAGGGCGACGTCGCCGTCTCGCTGCTGTTCATGGCGTTCGCGCACGCCTGGATGCTGACCGACTCCCTGCGCGACGGCATCGTGGTGGTCACGGCGCTCGTCGTCGGGACCACGCTCGGGATCTGGGGATCGGCCGGCTGGGAGGACGCCGCGCTCGCCCAGGCCGCCCCGCAGATGGGTGTGACGTTCGTGTTCGTCGTCGCGCTCGGCCTGTGGGTGGCGTTCACGATGCGGCAGTCGGAGGAGAACGCCCGGCTCGTCGACCGCCTACGGGCCGCGCAGGCGGAGCTCGCCGCGACGCAGCACGCCGCGGGCGTGGTGGCCGAGCGTGAGCGCCTGGCCCGCGAGATCCACGACACCCTCGCCCAGGGCTTCACGAGCGTCGTCATGCAGGCCCAGGCCGCCGGGGCGGCGCTCGACCGGGGCGACGACGGGTCCGTCCGCGAGCGCCTGGCGACCATGGAGACCACGGCGCGCGACAACCTCGCCGAGGCGCGCGGCCTCGTCGCGGCCTTCGCGCCCGTGCCGCTCCAGGGTGCGACGCTCACGGACGCGCTGCGCCGCCTGGCCGGCCGCTGGGCCGCCGAGACGGGCGCGCGCGCCACCGTGAGCGCCGACGACGTGGGCGCGCTCGAACCGGCCGAGGAGGTCGTGCTGCTGCGCGCCGCCCAGGAAGCCCTGGCCAACGTGCGCCGCCACGCGGGCGCCGCCTCCGTGCGGGTGACGTTGCGCGGCGGCGGGGGCCGGCCCGTCGAGCTCGACGTGATCGACGACGGGCGCGGCATCGACGACGACGTCGCCGAGGGGTTCGGGCTGCGGGGCATGCGCGAACGGGTCACCGCCGGTGGCGGGTCTCTCGACGTCGGGCCGCGCGAGGACGGCGGGACGGCCGTGCACGTGCGGCTGCCGGCGCGGAGCGCGTCGTGACCGGCGCCGCGGGCGGAGCCGGCGAGGGTGCGGCAGGCGCCGTCGTGCGCGTGCTGGTGGTCGACGACCACCCCGTGGTGCGCTCGGGGCTCGTGGGGATGCTCGCCGGGGAGCCCGACCTGGAGGTGGTCGGCGAGGCCGGGGACGGCGAGGTCGCGGTGGCGCTCGCGGCCTCGCTGACCCCCGACGTCGTGCTCATGGACCTGCGCATGCCGGTGCTCGACGGCGTGGGCGCGACCGCGCGGATCGCCGGCACCGGCCCGCGCGTGCTGGTGCTGACCACCTACGACACCGACGCAGACATCCTGCGTGCGGTCGAGGCCGGGGCCACGGGCTACCTGCTCAAGGACACGCCGCGCGACACGCTGGTGCGGGGCGTGCGCGCGGCCGCCCAGGGGCAGACGGTGCTCGCTCCGACGGTCGCGACCCGCCTGGTGGGCTCGATGCGCAGCACCGCCGAACGGCCGACCGCGCGCGAGGCGCAGGTGCTCGCGCTCGTCGCCGAGGGGCGCTCCAACGCCGAGGTGGGCCGCGCGCTGTTCATCGGCGAGGCGACGGTCAAGACCCACCTGCTGCGCACGTTCGCCAAGCTCGGGGTGGACGACCGGACAGGCGCGGTGACCGAAGCGCGGCGCCGCGGCTGGCTGGCGTAGCGCGCCTGGGTGCGAGACTGCCCCCGTGCGCGACCTCACCCGGCTGCCCAAGGCCCACCTGCACCTGCACTTCACGGGGTCGATGAGCGTGCCCACGCTGCGCGCGATCGCGGACGAGCGCGGCATGCGCCTGCCGTCGGCTCTGCTCGACGGCGACCCGCTGCGCGTCCCGGCGACGCAGCGCGGCTGGTTCCGGTTCCAGCGCCTGTACGACGCCGCGCGCGCGTGCGTGCGCTCGGAGGCCGACATGCGTCGCATCGTCGACGAGGCCGCGGCCGCCGACGCCGCCGAGGGGTCGGTGCGCCTGGAGCTCCAGGTCGACCCGACGTCGTACGCGCAGTTCGTCGGCGGGATCACGCCCGCGGTCGAGATCGTGCTCGATGCCGCGAGGACTGCGAGCGCCGCGCACGGCCTGGAGGTCGCCGTCGTCGTCGCGGCAAGCCGCATGCGCCACCCCCTGGACGCGCGCACGCTCGCGCGGCTTGCCGCCCGGTACGCGGGGCACGGGCCGGGCGAGGTGGTCGGGTTCGGGCTGAGCAACGACGAGCGGTCGGGAGACACCGAGGCGTTCGCGCACGCGTTCCGCATCGCGCGCGACGCGGGCCTGGCGTCGGTGCCGCACGGCGGTGAGCTGCTCGGGCCCGAGCACGTGGGCACGGTGGCCGAGATGCTGCTGCCCGATCGCCTGGGGCACGGCGTGCGCGCCAGCGAGGATCCGGCAGTGCTTGCCAGGCTGGTAGCGCGCGGGGTCGCCCTCGAGGTCTGCCCGGCGTCGAACGTGGGGCTCGGGGTGTATGCGGACACGGCCGCGGTGCCCCTGCGTGCGCTCGTGGACGCGGGCGCCGAGGTGGCGCTCGGTGCGGACGACCCGCTGCTGTTCGGGTCGCGGCTCGTCGACCAGTACGAGGCCGCGCGCACCGTCCACGGGTTCGACGACGCCGAGCTCGCGGATCTGGCGCGCGCCTCGATCCGGGCGAGCCGCGCGACTCCCGCCAGCAAGGTGCGCATGCTGGCGGGGGTCGACGCCTGGCTCGGGGCCGAGGGGGGAACGGTCGGGTGAGTCGCGGCCGGCCCGGGCCGGCCGACATCACGAGTGCGTGACGATCGGCGCACCACGTGGGTGGTTGCGCGTGCGTGAGAGAGAGTGGGCGCACCATCTGAACCTCAGACATGGCACGGGAGGACGATCCATGACGCACGGCACGGCCGGCACGGGGCCCCGCACGGGACACAGGCGCGCCCGCGTCCCGCTCCGCCGCGCACTCGTGGCAGGGCTCGCGGCAGGGCTCGTGGCAGTCCCGGCCGGGTGCGCCTGGCCCGGTGAGGCGAGCCCTGCGGGTGCGGCGTCGTCTGCGGGGTCGCCGTCGGCCACGTCGTCGCCGGCTCCCACGGCATCGACCCGGGCGACGCCCGGCACGAGCACACCGCCGTCGACGCCGACACCGACACCGACACCGACGCCCGAGCCGGAGGCGACGCCCGAGGTTCCCGCCGCGGACGCACCGACCCCGGAGGCGACGCCTCCCGTCACGCCGCCACCGGCCGAGACGCCCGAGCCCACGGAGCCGCCCGCGCCGCAGTACGTCACGCACGGGTCCACCGGCCCCGAGGTGCTCGCGCTGCAGCAGCGGCTCCAGGAGCTCGGCTACGGCCTCGTGGACCCCGACGGTGTCTACGGCTCGAGCACCCGCCAGGCCGTGTGGGCCTTCCAGAAGGCGGCCGGCCTCGGCCGCGACGGCGTCATCGGCCCGCAGACGCAGGCCGCGCTCGACGCCGGATACCGGCCCACGCCGCGTTCGACGTCCGGCCACGTCGTCGAGATCGACCTGGAGCGGCAGATCCTGCTGGCCGTCGACGGCGGCCACGTCACCAAGGTCATCAACGCGTCGTCCGGCAACGGCAAGCCGTTCGAGGCCAAGGGTGGTCAGTTCGTCGCGCACACGCCGCGCGGCTCGTTCCAGGTCTACAGCCAGGACAACGGCATGCACAGCTCGACGCTCGAGCTGGGCGACATGTGGCGGCCCAAGTACTTCTCGGGCGGCATCGCCGTCCACGGCTCGGGGTCGATCCCGCCGTACCCCGCGTCGCACGGGTGCGTGCGGGTCTCCAACGGGGCGATGAACTGGCTGTGGGACTCATGGGGCATGCCGATCGGGACGCCGGTGCTCGTGTACTGACGGACGTGCGGGACCGCCTCGCTCAGCCGGCCCGCGCGACACCGCCGTCGAGCGCGGCGCGCGCCTGACGGAGCGCGGCACCGTCCTCGTCGGCGAGCGCGGCGTCGCGCAGGCGGGCCAGGGTCGGGGCAGCTCCCGGATCGCCGACGAGATCCGCGGCGACCTCCAGGAGCGTCGCGAAGCTCTCCGTGCCGTGCCGGTGCGTGGCTCCGTACCCCTTGAGCACGCGCTGGCACTCGACGATCTCGCAGGCGAGGTCGTAGTCGACCGCGGCCGCGGCGAGCGCCTGCGTGATCCAGGACTCGATGGCGGCCTGCTCGCGCCCGAAGCGCAGCGACCGGGGCCGCAGCGGCCGGAACCTGGCCATGGCCCACAGCATCGTGAAGCCGACGACGCCGGTGGTGTTGACGACCATGCCGTCGCGGGTGACCCGGCCGATGGCGCGGCCGAGCCCGGCGGACGCGGCCACGCGCCGGCCGATCGCCGTCGGGAGGGTGTCGGCGATCTCGTCGAGCTGCGGGTGCAGGTACTCGCGCACGTTCAGGAGCTGCCCGGGTGCCGCCTTGGCCTCGGCGCGCACGGCGTCGAGGCGGCGGCGGCGGATCTTCTGCTGCGCGACGTGGATGGTGTCCTGATAGCACATCCACAGCGCCACGTGGCGGGCGGCCTCGGTGGTCAGCCGGGCCGGGCCGTCGGGCCGTTCGAGGGCGACGAACCGTGCGACACGGTCAAGGTAGGTGTCGGTGTAGCGCGTGTCCTGGTGGACGGCGGTGCGTACGACGCCGTGCAGCAGCATCGAGCGCGCGGGGGCGGGGAAGTCGGCGGCGACCCGGGCGGCCGCGTCCTGCAGGCCCGGGCCGACGAGCGAGGCCGGGTCGCGCACGGCCTGCTCCGCGCGCCGCTCGGCGGCCGCGGCGGCCGCCGCCTCGGTGGCGTCCACGGGCCGGCTGCGGCCGATGGTCACGGGCACGGGTCCGGTGCCGCGGCCTTCCGCCGGGAGGGGGCGCGGTGCGGGGCGCTGCGCGGCGTCCAGGCCTGCGGCGAAGGCGGCCAGCGAGGCGTCGACGCCCTTCCCGCTGGCCCGGATCGCGTCCTCGAAGCCCGCCCTGTCGAACGGCAGCGCGCCCGAGCCGGCCAGCGCACCGAACAGCGAGGCGCTGATCACGCTGCGCGCCTCGAGGGCGAGCGCCATGAAGTCTGCCGCGATGAGGCGCTTCGCCCCGCCGTGCGCGGCTTCGAGCAGCGTGTTGCTGTCGACGCGGCCGTCACCGAGGGCAAGCTTCTCGTCCATCGAGTAGACGCGGTGGGTCGAGGCGATGAGCGTCGTGCGGTCCGGGGTGGCGAAGCCTCTCTGGATCGCCCGCCCGGCCTCCATGAGCTCGGAGGCGATGACGACGTCGACCTCCCCGGGCGTGGGGAACAGGCTCAGCACCGGCTCGCTGCGGGTGTCCTCCGGTCCTGCCTGGCCGCCCGGGTACAGCTCGACGTAGTAGACGGTCGCCCCGGTGCGCTGGGCGACGCCCGCGACCGAGGTGTTCTGCGCGTGGTACCCCGCGCGCTCCCCGACGGCGACGATCCAGTCGGCGAGGACGCCGCCGCCCTCGCCGCCCATGGCGAGGATCGCGATCGTGAGGGGCCTGCGGCCCGTGCTCCAGCTGCTCATCGGTTCACCTCGGCGGGTTCGAGTCGGGCGGCCCGGCGTTCCACGCCGCGTGACAGGGCGCCGATCCACACCGCGCGCCAGCGGGCGAGCAGCCTGTCGCGCCGCGTCGGGTTGAACACCAGGTCGCTGCGGTAGAACGACGGGCACAGGGACGCCGCGTGGGCGTTGGCGCCGCAGACGCCGCAGCCGACGCACGAGTCGAGCACGGTCGCCACGGGGTCGGTCCGCATCGGGTCGGGGTTGGCCTTGATCGACAGCGACGGGCAGCCCGAGACGCGGATGCAGGCGTGGTCGCCCGTGCAGGTCTCGGCGTCGACACCGAACCGTTCGGTGACGACGCGCCGGCCCGCCTTGATCGCCTGGGCGCGCTGCGGTTTGACGCGCCGCTGCCGGTTGAGCTGGCACTCGCTCTGCGCGACGACGACCTTGGGCCCGGGGGTCCTGGTGGTCAGGGCCGTGACGAGCAGGTCGCGCAGGGCGCCGATCTTGTAGGTGTCGGTGACCGTCTTCGCCCACGTGACGCCGATGCCGCGCACGGCCTTCTCGATGGGGTGCTTGGTCGAGCGGAGCATGCTGTCGGCCCGCGAGGAGAGCAGGTCCTGACCGCCGGTCGCCGCGCTGTACGCGTTGTCGACGACGAGCAGGACCTGGTCGTTCTGGTTGAAGACGGCGTTGCCGACACCGCTCGTCAGGCCGTTGTGCCAGAAGCCGCCGTCGCCCATGACGGCGACGGTGCGGCGGTCGGCGTCGTGGGAGTTGAGTGCGGCGGCCCCGGCCGAGCCGAGGCCGTAGCCCATCGTGGTGGCCCCGAGGTTGAACGGCTCGTTGATGGCGAACAGGTGGCAGCCGATGTCGGCGCTGACGTGGTGCTGCTTGCCGATCTGTCTCTCCGCGAGCTTGAGCGCCGAGAAGATGGGCCGCTCGGGGCACCCGGTGCACAGGCCGGGCGGGCGGCCACGGACGACGCCGGCGTCGACGCGCGGCGCGAACGGGCTGCGCGGGTCGCCGTGCGGCAGCAGCAGGGCGGGGCGGTCCGTGGCGGCCCCGGGGACGTACCTGCTGAGGAACGCGTGCAGCCCCTGGGTCACGACGGTCGCGGTGTACTCCCCCGCGACCGGCAGCAGGTCCTTGCCGTGCAGCGCGACCTCGGAGCCGGCGCGCCGCAGGATCGCGTTGAGGTTCTGCTCGATGTAGTCGGGCTGCCCCTCCTCCACGAGCAGCACGGCCCGCTTGTCCGCGACGAAGTCCAGGATCTCCGAGTCCACCACCGGGTAGGTGACGTTCATGACGTACGTCGGCACCTGGGCGTTGCCGTAGGCGTCCGAGACGCCGAGCAGCTCCATGGCGCGGTTGAGCGTGTTGTAGACGCCGCCCTGCACGATGATCCCGACGTCGCTGGTGCCGGCCCCGAGCACCTCGTTGAGGCCGTGGCCAGTGATGTACTCGACGGCGGCCGGCCAGCGGTCCTCGACCTTCTCCTTCTCGTGCTGGAAGCTCGCGGGGGCAGCACGATGCGGTCGAGCCGGCGCGTCGGGTTCTCGACGGCGTCCTTGACCGTCACGGGCGGGCGGACGTTGTCCTTGGCGGTGAAGCTGCCGTACAGGTGGCACGAGCGCAGGCGGAGCTGGAGCATCACGGGGGTGCTGCTCGCCTCCGACAGCTCGAACCCCGCCTCGACGGCCCTGACGATCGCGTCGATGTTGGGCCGCGGGTCGAGCAGCCACATCTGCGACTTCATGGCGAAGGCGTGCGAGCGCTCCTGCATGATGCTGGAGCCCTCGCCGTAGTCTTCGCCCACGATGACCAGCGCGCCGCCCGTGACCCCGCCGCTGGACAGGTTGGCCAGCGCGTCGGAGGCGACGTTGGTCCCGACCGTCGACTTGAAGGTGACGGCACCGCGCAGCGGGTAGTTGACCGACGCCGCGAGCATCGCGGCGGCTGTCGCCTCCGACGCGTTGTTCTCGAAGTAGACGCCGAGCTCGTCGAGGATCTCGTGCGCGTCCCCCAGCACGTCCATCAGGTGGGAGATCGGGGCCCCCTGGTACCCGCCGACGTAGGCCACCCCGGACTGGAGCAGGGCCTTGGTCACCGCGAGGATCCCCTCGCCGGAGAAGGTGCCTCCCTCGCCCATGCGGAGCTTGCGCACCTCGTGCGCGAACGAGCGCTCGGCCACCGGTGCTCCTTCCTGTGCTGTTCGGACCGGGGTTGTCGTCGGGGCGGTCGGGTCGTGCGCGACCGCTCAGGCCGGGACGATCGCCAGCGCGCGCGCCGGCGACCCGGTACCGCCGACGATCGGCAGCGGCGCCGCGACGATGACGGCGCCCGTCGCCGGGAGCCGGTCGACGTTCTGCAGCTGCGTGAGCCCGAACTTGCCGGCGCCGAGGAGGTAGTGGTGGGCCGGGAACGGGGGCTCCATGCCGCCCGCCTGGCCGGCGTCGATGCCCACCGTCTCGACCGCGAAGCCCGTGATCGGGGACGCGGCGAGCCACCGCGCGCCGGCCGGGGAGACGCCCGGCGTGTGCGGGCCGTTCTCGTCGGCGTTCGCGAAGGCGGCGGCGTCCTTGTTGTACGCGCTCCAGCCGGTGCGCAGCACCAGCCACGCGCCGTCGGGCAGCGGCCCGCGCTCTGCGACCACCGCGTCGAGGTGCTCCGGCTCGAGCACGAAGTCGGGGTTGCTGGCGGCCTCGGCCGTCACGTCGAGCACGACGGCGGGGCCGACGAGGCGCGAGGGCGGGATGGCGTCGACGGAGTAGCCGTCGCGGCCCGTCGCCCAGTGGACGGGGGCGTCGAGGTGGGTGCCGGTGTGCTCACCCAGGTGGAGGTTGTTCCAGCTCCAGGCCGGCCCGGCCTCGTCGAAGTTGCTGACGACCTCCAGGGACAGCGGGATGGTGTTCGCGAAGGGCGCGGGGAGCTGGAGGATCGGGGTCGAGGGCGACAGCGGCGCGGTGAGGTCGACGATCTCGGCCTCGCCGGCGGCGAGAGCGGTCAGCAGGGTGCCGATGGCGGACATGGTGAGCCTTTCCTCGTGCGTGAGGGTGATCACGTGTTGGCGTCAGAACCTAGGTGGCGGCGCCGGGGCTGCTCTATCCGTATTGCGCGGCTGTCAGCCGGAATACGCCGCCGGCCGCTCAGCCCAGGCGCTGGATCGTCTCGCTCGGGGACTCCCCGAACTCCGCGCGGTAGTCGCCGGACAACCGGCCGAGGTGGCTGACGCCCCAGCGGTGCGCCGCCTCGGCGACCGATGTCGCGCTGCCGTCGACGAGCGACTCGCGCACGCGGTGCAGGCGCGCGCGGCGCAGGTGCGCCATCGGCGTGGTCCGCAGATGGGTGCGGAACCCGGCCTGCAGCGTGCGGATCGAGACGCCGACCGCCTCCGCGATGTCCAGGGTCCGCAGCGGCTCGGCGCAGTGGTCCTCGATCAGGCGCGCGGCGCGCCTGACGAGCTGCTCGGAGGCCGAGACGTCGGTGCCCGGCGCGTGCGGAGAGGCGAGCGCCGCGACGAGCCCGTCGATGAGCGCGAGCTGGAGCGACCGGGCCGTCAGGGGCGAGCCGTTCATCCCGTCGTCGCGCTCCAGGTCGGCGACGACGAGACCCACGAGGCTGCGCCAGGTGCGGCCGACGCCGCTGCGCAGGTCGAAGCTCCTGCCGCTCCAGCGCGGCACGACGACGCCGCTCTCGGCGGCGAGGGCGATCCGCTCGCGCAGCAGGTCGGTCGCGACCTGCACGAGCAGGCGCGGGTTGCCCGCGGAGTACCGCATGCGGACCGCCTCGCCGGGGCTCGTGACGGCCGCGCTGCGCGGGCCGACGCTCACGAGGCTCGCCCCGGCCTGGACCGTCGTCAGCCCGTTCAGCGGGATCTGCACGAGGCAGAAGTCGAGGCGTTCCGTGGCCACCTCGACCTCGGCGTGGTAGTCGATGTAGTGCAGGCTGATCCGCTCGAGGGTGGCGGCGTTGTGCAGCGCCATGAACCCGTCGCCGCCGCGCCGCACCCACAGCGAGTGCGGCGCCAGCGACGCGGCGATCGACTCGCGGGCGGCATCGATATCGCTGGTGTGCAGGACGCCGTGCGATCCCAACGGCGTCGCCACCCGGGCCATCAGCCCCCCTGTCGGTCGTCGTGCACCTCGCACCTCGCGGCACGTGTCTAAGGGTCGACGATCGTCACGGTACTGCAATATTCGCGCCTTGTGGATAGCCGCTGCACGCGAGCGGATAGAAGGCACCCGCCCGGGCGCCGACCATCGGTGTGCATGACAAGTGTGACTGCCAGCACAGTCGACGTGACGCCCACGTCACTTCGCAGCCAGCTCGCCCGGTGGCCCACGGGCGTCACGATCATCACCGCCTGCGGCGACGGTCGCCCGCTCGGCAAGACGGCCAACAGCTTCCACGCCGCCTCGCTCGACCCGGCACTCGTCGGCTGGTGCATCGACAAGAGATCGAGCCGGTTCGACGAGTGGGTCGCCGTCACCGGATACGCCGTCCACGTCATGGCCGGCCACCAGACGGACCTCGTCACGCGATTCGCCGCCTCGGGGTCCGACAGGTTCGACGGCCTCGACACGATGCCGGGCCTCGACGGCATCCCCCTGCTCGCCTGCGACGTCCCGCTACGGCTCGAGTGCCGCATCGCCGACACGTTCGACGTCGGAGACCACGTCTACCTCATCGGGCAGGTCGTCACGATGACCGCGTCCCACCACACGCCCATGACAATCCAGCGCTGACCAGCCGCTGTTGCCCAACCCCAGGAGAGACACGACATGAGCATCCCCATTCTCGAGTCGAACCACTTCCGGCTCGGCCTGTTCTCGGCGAACTGCTCGGGCGGCCTCGCCGTCACCACGATCCCGGAGCGCTGGTCGGCGTCGTGGGAGGACAACCTGCGCCTCGCCAAGCTCGCCGACCGGACGGGCATCGACTTCATGCTCCCCATCGCGCGCTGGATCGGCTACGGCGGCACGACCAACTTCCACGAGAGCGTGCTCGAGCCGATCCCGTGGGCCACCGCGATCCTGGCCAACACGGAGCGGCTCAACGCGTTCTGCACGATCCACGCCGCCTACAACCACCCGGCCGTCACCGCCAAGCAGCTCGCGACCATCGACCAGGTCGCCCCGGGCCGCATCGGCATCAACGTCGTCGCCGGCTGGAACCAGCCCGAGTACGTCGCCATGGGCGTCGACCTGCCGCAGGACCACGACTCGCGCTACGCGCTGGCCCAGGAGTGGATCGACGTCATCAACACGCTGTGGTCGCGCGACGGCCGCTACGACCTCAAGGGACGGTTCTGGGACCTCGAGGGCATCGAGTCGGTGCCCAAGCCGGCCGCCCGGCGCCTGCCCGTCCTCAACGCGGGCTCCTCCCCGCAGGGCAAGGCGTACGCGGCCCGCAACGCCGACTTCGTCTTCACCATCGTCAGCGGCCCCGAGGACGGCGCCGCCGTCGTCCAGGAGGTCAAGGCCGCCTCGGCCGCGCTGGGCCGCGACGCCGGGGTGCTCACCCCGACGCACGTCGTGTGCCGCCCCACCCGCAAGGAGGCCGAGGAGTACCTGCACTACTACGCCGTCGAGAACGCCGACTGGGACGCCGTCGACAACCTCATGACGCTCCAGGGCCTGCACGCGCAGTCGTTCAGCAAGGACCTGCTGGAGAACTACCGCACCCGGTTCGCGGCCGGCCACGGCACCTGCCCGCTCATCGGGTCGCCCGACGACGTCGCCGACGAGATCGAGAAGTTCGCGAGGGCGGGCTTCGGCGGCATCACGATGGCGTTCGTCGACTACGTGAGCGAGCTCGAGTACTTCGCCGAGGAGGTCATGCCGCGCCTGGCGAAGAAGGGCCTGCGCCCCGAGGGCGCCTGACCGCGGCCTCGGGCCTCGGCCGACGGCGGCGCGGGCCGCCGTCGGCCGAGGCTCAGGTGCGCGGCCAGTACGCGGCAGCGTGCGCGAGCGCCGGCGCCTCGAGCACCGACACGAGCCGCTCGAGCACGCGCGCGGCGGCCGGTCCCGGCCAGTCGGCCGCGAGCACCTCGCGGGGCAGCCCGGGATCGCGGAACGGCAGCCGGCGCCAGTCGTCGATGACGCGCAGGTACTGGGCGAACGCCTCGGCGCCCGACGGCGCCGCTCGCTCGACGTCGTCGGCCACGGCGGCGTACTCGCCCGCGAACACGCGGTAGTCCGCCTCGACCGCGGCCAGGTCCCAGCTCTCGTAGACCAGGGCGGTCAGGTCCTGGGGGCCGTGGTAGTCGCCCGTGAAGATCGTCGCGAACGACTCGAGGCCGAGGTCGGTGATCGCACTCGCCGCGGCCGCCCGCATCCGGGCCGGCGCGATCCACACGGCGGTGCCGATGTTGCCGAAGCCGCGCGCGGCCAGGTGCGACCGGAGCTGGTGGCGCAGCGCGCGCTTGGCCTCGGGCACGCTGAAGTTGACGATGCACCACCCGTCGGCGAGGTCGGGCGGGGTGCGCGGGTGCCAGATGACCTCGTCGCCCGCCGCCAGGGTCGCCGACGCCGCCTCGGTGAGCGCGTAGCCGCGCACGCCGTCGCGCGACTGCGACGCGAGCCAGTCCTTGCGCTTGAGCCGGTGGATCGCCGTGCGCACGCTCGGGTCGTCCAGCCCGCACTGCGCGAGCAGCTCGACGGCGCCCGCGATCGGCGTCCACCCGCCCAGCGGGCGCACGACGGCGCCCAGGAACGTCACGACGCTGCTGCGCGACTTGCGGGTCCGGTAGACCTCGGTCCCGCTGCGCGGCGTCTGGGTCACCGTCATCGCGCGGAGCCGGCACGACCGGGGGCCTCGCCCGCCGCACCGTGCGACCCGTCCGAGCCCGTCAGCGCCGCGCGCCACTCCGGCGGCCAGGGCACGCTCCCGCCGTCGCTGCCGGGGCGGCGCCCGACGCCGACGTGGACGGTCACGTACCGCCCGCGCGCCGCGCGCCGACGGGGCCGGCCATCGAACTCCTCGCCCCACACCTCGAACTCCCAGTCCATCGAGGAGGCACCGATGCGCATGAGCCGGACCGACGTCGTGACGGCCTGCGTGAAGAACAGCGGCGACTCGAAGTCGACCTCGAACCGCACGCGCGGGCTCGACGGGAAGTAGTCCGGCAGGCCGCGCTCGATCATGAGACACGACTCGGCGGACTCGACCAGCCGGGTCACGGTGCTGTTGTGATAGATGCCGGAGGCATCCGTGTCGACCCACTCCACTCGGGCTCGGGAGATACCGACGGCCAGTGGTTGCAGAGTCACGCAGGAACCGTAACACCGGCCTGCCACCGCAGGTGCGGGACGGACTGCGCCCCGTCCAGCAGGAGCTGCAGGCGCGGCGGCACCTTGTCCGTCCGCGACGTCGGCGGCTTGCGGCTGCCCGCCCGCCACGGCACCGGCCAGTCGGCGGCGTCACCCACGTACGCCTGGTCGGCCGCCGCGTGCAGCGTCCAGCTCGGGTCGTGCAGATGCGTGCGGCCCAGCGCGCACAGGTCGGCGCGGCCCGCGAGCAGGATCGAGTTGACGTCGTCGTACGACGAGATGGCGCCGACGGCGATGACGGCGACCCCCGCGGGTGCGGCCACCTCGTGGCGGATCCGGTCGGCGAACGGCGTCTGGTAGGACCGGCCGAACGCCGGTCGCTCGTCCTTGGTGACCTGGCCGGTCGAGACGTCGATGGCGGCCGCCCCGGCCCCGATGAAGGCGCGGGCGATCTCGACGGCGTCGTCGGCCGTGGTCCCGTCGGGGACCCAGTCGGTGGCAGAGATGCGGACCGTCACCGGGATGTGGACGGGCACGGCGGCGCGGACGGCCCGGAACACCTCGACCGGGAAGCGCAGCCGGTTCTCCAGGCTGCCCCCGTACTCGTCGTCGCGCTGGTTGGCCACGGGAGACAGGAACGAGCTGAGCAGGTAGCCGTGCGCGGCATGCACCTCGACGAGGTCGAACCCGGCGTCGACCGCACGGCGCGCCGCCGCGGCGAAGTCGGCGACGACCCGGTCGAGGTCGGCGCGCGTGGCCTCGCGCGGGACGTGGCAGCCCTCGCCGTACGGCAGCGCCGAGGGGCCGATGACCTCCCAGTTGCCGTCGTCGAGCGGCTCGTCGATGCCGTCCCACATGAGCTTGGTCGACCCCTTGCGGCCCGAGTGGCCGAGCTGGACGCCGATCTTCGCCGTCGACCGGTCGTGGACGAACGACGTCACCGACCGCCACGCCGCGCCCTGGGCGTCCGTCCACAGCCCCGGGCACCCGGGCGTGATGCGGCCCTCGGGCGACACGCACGTCATCTCGGTCATCACCAGGCCGGCGCCCCCGAGCGCCTTGGACCCGAGGTGGACGAGGTGGAAGTCGCCGATCAGCCCGTCGGTGGCCGAGTACATGTCCATGGGTGAGAGCACGACCCGGTTCTTGAGCTCGAGCGGGCCGATGCGCACCGGCTGGAACATCGCGGGTGCCGACTCGTCGCCGTCGTGGCGGCGCGCGAACGCCGACTCGATCCGCGTGGCGAACTCGACGTCACGGTCCTTGAGGTTCTCGAAGGTGATGCGGCGGGAGCGCGTGAGCAGGTTGAACACGAACTCCGACGGGTCCTGCCCCGCGTACAGGCCGATGTTCTCGAACCACTCGAGCGAGGCCTGCGCCGCACGCTGCGTCGACTCGACCACGGGCTTGCGCTCGGTCTGGTACGCCTCGAGCGCGCTCTCGAGCGTCGGGTGCTCGTGCAGGCAGGCGGCCAGCGCGAGCGCGTCCTCCATGGCGAGCTTGGTTCCCGAGCCGATCGAGAAGTGCGCGGTGTGCGCGCTGTCGCCCAGCAGCACCACGTTCTCGTGGTACCAGCTCTCGTTGCGCACGGTGTGGAAGTTGATCCACTTGGAGTTGTTGGTGAGGATCGCATGGCCGCGCAGCTCGTCGGCGAAGAGGTCCGCGATGCGCTCGACGGCGTACTGGTCGGAGACGCCGGGCGGGAAGCTGTCGCCCTCGGTCTTGTCGAACCCCGCCCGGCGCCACACGTCCTCGTGCATCTCGACGATGAACGTCGAGCCCTCGGCCGAGTACGGGTAGCCGTGGATCTGCATCGTGCCCCACGGGGTCTGCTTGATGAAGAACTGGAACGCCTCGAACACCAGGTCGGTGCCGAACCAGATGTACTTGTTGGGCCGGCGGTCCAGCGACGGGCGGAAGTGCTCGGCGAGCGCCGTGCGGACGCCCGAGTGCAGGCCGTCGGACGCCAGGACCAGGTCGTAGGAGGACTGGAGCTCGGCCAGGTCGGGCGCCAGGGTGCGGAAGTGGACGGCGATGCCGAGCTCCAGGGCACGCCGCTGGAGGATCTCCAGCAGCTCGTGGCGCGACATCGCGGCGAAGCCCTGCCCGCCGACCGTGAAGGTGTGCTCCCCGAACTGGATGTCGATGTCGCTCCACCGGGCGAAGCGCTCCTCCATGCGCTCGTGGATGACGCGGTCGGCACCGTCGATGCTGCCGAGCGTCTCGTCGGAGAACACGACGCCGAACCCGAAGGTGTCGTCGGGGGCGTTGCGCTCCCAGACCGTGATCTCGTGGGCGGGGTCGAGCGTCTTCATGAGGGTGGCGAAGTACAGGCCTCCGGGGCCGCCACCCACGATCGCGATCTTCATGACACGTCTCCCTTCGCGGGCGCGGCGGCCCGGATCAGACCTTCCTGGACGACGGTCGCCACCAGGACGCCGTCGGCGGTGAAGAAGTGGCCGGTCGCGCTTCCGCGACCGTCGGCCACCGACCACGCCTCCTGGGCGTAGAGCAGCCATCCGTCGAGCGTGACGGGCCGGTGGAACCACATGGCGTGGTCGAGGCTGGCGGTGGCCAGCCCCGCGTCCGCCCACGCCAGCCCGAGCACGCGCAGCGCGGGCTCGAGGATCGTGTAGTCGCAGGCGTAGGCGAGCGCGGCGGTGTCGCGCTGCGCGGCCGTGAGCCCTGCGACGGGCCGCAGCGGGTCGAACGGGGCGACCCAGACCGCCTGGTGCGGCGTGCGTCCGCCGTCGACCGTGAGGTACAGCGGGCCCGGCACGTGCCGCAGGTCGAGGCTGCGGCCCCCCGCCCAGTACTCCCTCGCGTCCGCCGCGAGGGTGCCGCCGTCGCGCCCGGCGAGGTACGCGGCCGACGACGGCAGGCCGGCGGGGGCCGGGACGCCGTCGGGCACGGCGGCCTGGTAGGAGCCCCCCGGCTCGCCGGCGGCGAAGCTCGCCAGGCATGCGTAGACGGGCTTGCCGCGCTGGAAGGCGCGTACCTGCCGGGTCGAGAAGCCGCGTCCGTCGCGCAGCACCTCGACCTCGTAGCGGACCTCGGCGCCGATGTCGACGGGCCGCAGGAAGTAGGAGTGCGCCGAGTGGACGGACTTCCCGTCGGTGACCGTGCGGATGGCGGCGACCAGGGCCTGGGCGACCATGTCGCCGCCGTAGGCCTTGGGCCAGGGGCACGGGCCCGTGGTCGCGGTGAACGCGGCGTCGAAGATCTCGGCGTCGACGGGCGTGAGCGCGAGGACGTCGGTGAGGGTCGCGGACGTGGGCGCGCGGGCGGGTTCAGGGGTGGGCATCCGGTCGTCCTCTCGGGTGGTCACGCCAGGCGAAGGGTGTTGGTGAGGGTCCCGATACCGGGGATCTCGGTCTCGACGACGTCGCCGTCGCGCAGGTACAGGGGCGGCGTCATGCCCATGCCGACGCCGCCGGGCGTCCCGGTGAGCACGATGTCGCCGGGCCGCAGCACCGTGAAGGTCGAGGCGTAGGCGAGCAGTGCGGCGCTGGGGAAGACGAGCGTCCGGGTGCTGCCCCGCTGGCGCTCGACGCCGTTGACGCGGCACAGCACGTCGAGCCCGGCCTGCGGGTCGGCCTCGTCCGGGGTGACGACGACGGGCCCGAGCGGGGTCGTGGCGTCCCAGTTCTTGCCCTGGAACCACTGCGGCGTGCGGCGCTGCCAGTCGCGCACCGAGATGTCGTTGGCGACGGTGTACCCGGCGACGGCCGCGCGGGCCTCGTCCTCGCTCGCGCGCCGCAGCTCGCGCCCGACGACGACGGCGAGCTCGGCCTCCCAGTCGACCTGGAGGCCGGCGGGCAGGCGGATGTCCTGGCCGTCGGCGAGCAGCGTGTCGGCGTGCTTGGCGAACAGGGTGGGGTAGGCGGGCATGTCCCGCCCCGTCTCGGCGATGTGGTCGCCGTAGTTGAGGCCGCAGCAGATGACCTTGCCGGGGCGTGGCAGCGGGAGGGTGGGCGTCGCCTCCGCGAGGACCTCCCCGGGCTGCCAGGCGCCGCCGCGGGCCAGTAGCGCCGAGAGGTCCGGGGCAGGCAGCGCTCGCCAGCCGTCGTCGGTCTCGACGGCGGCGCTGGTGCCGCGCAGGGTGGTGACGGTCGCCAATCGCATATTTCAGTTCTCGCACGAACGTTGCCATGTTGTCAATGCCCGTCTACGCTGCCGACCATGAGCACGGACCTGACCCCCGACCGGTCAACCCGCCCGCCCTGCCCGCCCCGAGCGGCTACTCCCACGGCACGCTGAGCGGCAACACGCTCTACCTCGGCGGCCAGACGGCGCTCGACGCCACCATGCGGATCGTCCCGGGCGGCATCGTCGAGCAGTTCCGGCAAGCGTTCGGCAACCTGCTCACCACGCTGCGCGCCGCCGGGGGGCGCCCCGAGGATCTGGTGTCGGTCACGCTCTACCTGACCGACATCCCCGGATACCAGGCCCACGGGCGCGAGATCGGCGCCGTGTGGCGCGAGCTCGCCGGGCCGGTCTACCCGGCGATGGCCGGCATCGGCACCACAGGGCTGTGGCAGCCCGAAGCCCTCATCGAGATCCTCGGCGTCGCCGTCATCCCCGACGAGCGGCTCGTCACCCCCACCCGCTGAGCGGGAACCCACCAGGAACAGGAGACAACGCCATGACCGAGACCCAGCTCCCCCTCAAGCGCCTGACCGTCCAGCGCAGCGACGAGCTCCCCCAGGCGCCTGGACAGACCAAGAACGCCCGCCGCATCTCGGGCGTCAGCAAGGAGAACACCGAGGTCAAGGACCTCTGGTTCGGCAAGGTGTACACCGGCCCGGGCGAGGTCTCCGACCCGCACCACCACGGCAAGGCCGAGACCGGCGGCTACGTCTTCAAGGGCAACGGGTTCATCCGCTTCGGTGAGCGCTACGAGGAGATCGTCTACCTCGCGGAGGGGGACTTCGTCTACGTCCCGCCCTTCGTGCCGCACATCGAGGGCAACCTGAGCCACACCGAGGAGCTCGTCTGGATGACGACGCGCAACCCCGACAACATCGTCGTCAACCTCACCGACCAGGACGTCGCCGACATCGAGATCGCCTACGTCGACTGACCGCACGGCACCCGCTGGTGGGCGCTCCGCCGCCCTACAGGCTGACGCCCACCAGCACCGGCTCGGGCTCCAGCTCGATCCCGAAGGCGTCGAGGACGCCGTCGCGCACGACGCGCGCGAGCGCGACCACGTCCTCCGCGGAGGCACCGCCACGGTTGGTCACCGCGAGCGTGTGCTTGGTCGACAACGTGGCCGGGCTCGTGGGGCCGGCGACGCCGAAGCCCCTGCCGAAGCCGGCGTGGTCGATGAGCCACGCCGCGCTCGTCTTGACCAGGCTCTCGTCGACGGCACCCAGGCTCGGACCCGTCGTCGTCGCCGGCAGGGCCGAGCGCACCGGGTAGCGGGGTGCCTCGGGCGGCAGGAGGCCCGCCTCGTCCGCGCGCACGACCGGGTTGGTGAAGAACGACCCGGCCGACCAGCGGTCGTGGTCGGCGCCGGGCGCCGACCCGAACCGCCCGTCCTGCAGCATCCCCTTGCCTGCGCGCAGCTCCAGCACCGCCTCACGCAACGCCGCCGACGGCGCCCGCGACCCCACCTCGACGCCGAGGGTCCGCGCGAGCTCCGCGTAGCCGACCGGGGCCGAGAGCGTGCCGAGCCGCATCTGGAACGTCACGTCGAGCACCACGTAGCGCGGCGTCGGGTACCAGGGCGCCTGCGGGTCGTCCGCCGTGGGCGCACCGCGCATCGACCGCTTGAGCACCGACGTGCGGTAGCCGAGCCCCAGCTCCCCCACCGCGAAGGTTCGCACACGCCCACGCAGCCGGTCCCAGGTGCGCACCGTCGACAACGCACCGGCGACCTCCTGCCCGTAGGCGCCGATGTTCTGCACCGGGGCGGCACCCACCGTGCCCGGGATGCCGGACAGCGCCTCGAGGCCCACCCAGCCGTGCTCGACCGACGCGGCCACCACCTCGTCCCAGTCCTGACCGCCGACGGCCGAGACGCTCGCGCCTCCGCACGTGTCCTGCGCGTCGAGAGCGAAGCCCGTGCGCAGGTCGCGCACGACGACGCCGCCGAACCCCTCGTCGGACACCAGCAGGTTGGACCCGCCGCCGACGACGAGCAGCGGCTGCCCGGCGTCGTCGGCGGCCCGGATCGTGTCGATGAGCTCGGCTTCCGTCGTCGCCTCGACGTACGCGTCGGCGGGACCGCCCACCCGCAGTGTCGTCAGCTCGGCCAAGGACGGGGCGGTCGTCGAGATGCTCACGCCTCCACCCTAGGCGCAGAACCCGTCACGCAGGGCGTACGCCTTCGGGGACGTCGCCGCCCTGCGCGAGCGGCCGCGCCGCCCCCGCGAGCGCCAGACCCACGACCACGGGCACGGCGATCACGGCGAGCGCGTGCCGGTAGCCGACATGGTCGGCGAAGAACCCGATGAGGGCCGGGCCGACGAAGAACGCGGCATACCCGATGGTCGAGACGACGGCGACGCGCATCGCGGCCCGCGCCGGCTCGTCGGACGCGGCGGACATCCCCAGCGGGAACCCCAGTGCGGCCGAGGCGCCCCACACGAGGCTGCCGGCCATCGCGAGCCACAGCCACGGCGCGAACGCGAACGTGCCGACGCCGACCAGCGCGGCCACCGCGCTCGCCCGCAGCACCGTGACCCGGCCGAAGCGGTCGATGAGCGAGGTGCCCGCCAGGCGCGTCAACGTCATCGCGGTCAGGAACAGGGCCAGGCCGAACGCTCCCGTGGCCTGCGAGGCGTCGAACCCGTCGACCAGCGACAGGCCCGTCCAGTCGTTGGCGGCGCCCTCGGTCAGCGCGGCGGCGAGCACCACGAGGCCCACGAGCAGCGTGCGTGGCTCGCGCCACGCCGCGAGGGTGTCGCGCAGGCCGTGTGCAGGCGCGGAGCCGGCGGGGTCGGCACCGTCGACGGCGAGCGGCGACGGGTCGGCGTGACCGGTGTGCGGCGTGGGGAGGAAGCCGCGCACACCCACGATCGCCGCCGTCGTCGTGAGTGCGACACCGATGCCGACATGCACCACGAACGACACCCCGGCGTGCGCGACCAGCGCGCCGACGCCAGCGGCCACGACGGTGCCGAGCGAGAACCCGGCGTGGAAGCGCGGCATGATCGCCCGCCCCAGGCGCTGCTCGACGACGGCGCCCTCGAGGTTCATCGCGGCGTCCCACACGCCGATGCCGACTCCCGAGACCGCCAGGCCGACGCGCACGGCGAGCGCGCCGCCCGTCTCGACCCCCACGCACACCAGCGCGTACCCCGCCGCGGCGACCAGGGCGAAGACCAGGACGGCGCGCGCGGCCCCGAGCCGGCTGGTGATCAGCCCCGACAGCGGCAGCGCCGCGACCGACCCGATGGCGCCGGTGAGCAGCAGCAGGCCCATCTGGCTGCCCGAGAAGCCGAGCGCGTCGCGCACGGCGGGCACGCGCGAGGCCCAGGTCGCGAAGGTCGCGCCGCTCGCGGCGAAGACGGCGAAGACCGCCCACGCGGCACGCGTGGCACGGCGGAAGGCGGCGTCGTCCGCGGCACGGGTTGCGGTGTTTTTCACCCTGCGACGGTCCCGGAAGGCGCGTGCCCCGTCAAACCGATCCGAGCGCTGGAGGCCACGGCACCGGTAGGCTCGCGCCACACCCGCGCCCACCCCGCGCGGCGGAACCGGTCCCTACGACCTTCGGGACCGTGCCGCACGCCAGGGCGCAGCGGGTCCGCTGCGCAGGACTCGCACCGCACCGACAGGAGACGCGATGGCACGCAGCGACACGGGACGCCCCACGCTGGCGAAGGTGGCCGAGCGCGCCCGGGTGTCGGTCTCGACGGCGTCGCTGGCGTTCTCGGGCGCCGGGCCGATCACCCCCGAGACGCGTGCTCGCGTCCTGGCCGCCGCCACGGACCTCGGCTACTCGGGCCCCAACCCGCTCGGGCGTCAGCTCCGCTCGGGCCGTTCGGGCATCGTCGGCGTCGTCATCGGCGACAACCCGGGCCGCGCGTTCCGCGACCCGGTGTCGGTGCAGGTGCTCGACGGCCTGATGCAGGTGCTCGGCGAGCGCGGGCTCGGGGTCCTGCTGGTGCCCGGGCTCTCGCACGCGGCGTCCGGCACGGCCGCCGACACCTCGGGCGTCGAGCGCGTCGACCCGCTGGTCGAGTCGGCGGCGATGGACGTCGCGGTGCTCGTGTGGGGCGTGGTGTCGGACGACCCCAATCTGCACGCGCTCCAGCGGCGCGGCGTGCGCGTCGTCATCGGCGAAGGCCGTCAGGTCGAGGGTGCGCCCCTGGTGCGGATCGAGGACCGCGGCGGCGCGGCCGAGGCGGCCCAGCACCTGGTGGACCTGGGGCACACCCGCATCGCCGAGATCGCGCTGCCGTTCGGCCGCGGCGAGCGCTCCGGCCCCGTCGACGCCGCGCGCCTGGCGCTCGCCGACCGCACGCCCACGCTGCACCGGCTCGCGGGCGTGCGCGACGTCGTGGAACCCGTGCTCACGTGGGAGACGCCGGCCTCGCTCGTCGAGCACGGCCGCGACGCCGCCCTGGCGATCCTCGGCCCGCAGGTCCCGGCCGAGCAGCGCCCGACGGCGATCTTCGCGCAGTCCGACCTGCTGGCCGCCGGCGCGGTGATCGCGGCGCGCGAGCTCGGGCTGCGCGTGCCTCAGGACGTCTCCGTGGCGGGGTTCGACGGGCTCGACCTGCCGTGGCTGTCGCCCGACGTCCTCACGAGCGTGCACCAGCCGCTCGGGGAGAAGGGCGCGGCGCTGGGGCGTGCCGTCCTCGGGCTGCTCGCGGGCGACCCGCCCGCGGTGCAGTCGATGCCGGTGCGCCTGGTCCAGGGGACCACGACGGGGCCGGCGCCCCAGCGGGGCTAGCCGGTCAGAGCCGGACGACCGCCTGGGCCTTGCCCAGGACGCGCACGCCCTCGAAGGTCGCGGTCAGGTCGACGCGCGCGGTGCGCGCCTGCACGTCGAGCGCGCCGACCGTGGCCGTCACCTCGACGAGCGCGGCGCCGTCGCGCGGCACGACCACGGGCCGGGTGAAGCGCGTCTGGTAGTCGACGACGGCGCCCGGGTCCCCCGCCCAGTCCTCGACGACGCCGACCGCGGCGCCCATCGTGAGCATGCCGTGGGCGATGACTCCGGGCAGGCCGACGCCCGTGGCGAACGCCTCGTCCCAGTGGATGCGGTTGAAGTCGCCGCTCGCTCCCGCGTAGCGCACCAGGCGCGCGCGGTCGAACGTCAGGGTGCGCGTGGCGACGACGTCGCCCACGGCGAGGTCGTCGAGCACCGGGCGGTTCACGGTCACGCGTCCTCCCCGCGCACGGCGAGCGTCGAGACGACGGTCGCGACCGGCTCGCTCACGCCGCCGGGCGTCAGGGCGGCGATCTCGCACCGCGTGGTGACCGTCGCGATGCCGGCGCGGTGCACGACGCCGTCGACGTGCAGCACGGTCACGAGCTCGTCACCGGCGACGATCGGGCGGTGGTGGGTGAACCGCTCGTCGGCGTGGACCACGCGCGAGAAGTCGATCCGGGCGGCCGGGTCCTCGATGTACTGCGCCTCGGCGCGCTGCGCGACGACGACGGCGAACGTCGCGGGGGCGACCAGGTCCGGATAGCCGAGACCCCGCGCCGCGTCGATGTCGACGTGGGCGGGGTGCTCGGACCCGACGGCTGCCGCGAACTCACGAAGCTTCTCGCGGGCCACGGAGTACGGCGCGGTGGCCGGGTACTCGCGTCCCGCGAAAGCGGTGTCGGGCAGCGTGTCGGTCATGCTCGGTTGTCGCCGCGAAGCGAAGGCGCCTGCGTCAGCGGGTCTCGCGGTGCGAGGTGTGCTTCCCGCAGCGCGGGCAGAACTTCGCGAGCTCCAGACGGTCCGGGTCGTTGCGGCGGTTCTTCTTGGTGATGTAGTTCCGCTCCTTGCAGTCCACGCAGGCAAGCGTGATCTTGGGGCGGACGTCCGCGCTCTTGGCAGCCATGGTGGTTCACCTCTCGCGCCCCCGGTAGGCGCTGCGTGCAAATCGGAGTCGGCAACGACGCCGGCCGTCGTGCCGTCGGGTCCGTGAGGACCCCTGTCTGAAGTGGTAGCGAGGGCGGGGCTCGAACCCGCGACCTCACGATTATGAGTCGTGCGCTCTGACCAGCTGAGCTACCCCGCCACAAACGTGACTTAACGCGAGGCCACCTGCCGAGTTCGGAGGCGGCCCCGCGCCGAGATCACAGAGCCCCGAAAGGGAATCGAACCCTTGACCTTCTCCTTACCATGGAGACGCTCTGCCGACTGAGCTATCGGGGCAGCGGGGAAGACTCTACACGGCATCCGGCAGGCTGCGAAATCGGCTCCATCGCACGCATCGCGCGTGTGACGAGGGCCTCCCTCGCGCCCTCCGGCGTGCCGGCAGGGACCCCCACGACGAAAGGCCCGGCCGATCGGCCGGGCCCCTCGTCCAGGGTGGCAGGTGAGGGATTCGAACCCCCGTAGCATGACGCGGCTGATTTACAGTCAGCTCCCTTTGGCCGCTCGGGCAACCTGCCAGGTGTGGTACCCCACCGAAGCAGGGCGGGAGCAACCATAGCGCCCGTTCGGCCTCGCCGTGAAATCGCGGCGCGCGCGAGGCTACGGTGAGCGTCAGGACGTCAACCCCAACTGTCACGCCAACTGTCACCCCGACCGTCACCCCCCGACCGTCACCCCCGATCCCAAGGAGCATCACCGTGGCCGACTCGTCGTTCGACATCGTCTCCAAGGTCGACCGCCAGGAGGTCGACAACGCCCTCAACCAGGCCGGCAAGGAGATCGCGCAGCGCTACGACTTCAAGAACGTCGGCGCCTCGATCGCCTGGAGCGGCGAGTCGATCCTGATGGTCGCCAACTCGGCCGAGCGCGTGCTGGCGATCCTCGACGTGTTCGAGACCAAGCTCGTCAAGCGCGGCATCTCCCTCAAGGCCCTCGACACGGGCGACAAGGAGCCCAAGCCGTCGGGCAAGGAGTACCGCCTGGCCGCCTCGATCAAGGAGGGTCTCAGCGGCGAGGCCGCGAAGAAGATCACCAAGACCATCCGCGACGAGGGCCCCAAGGGCGTCAAGACGCAGATCACGGGCGACGAGGTGCGCGTCACGAGCAAGTCGCGCGACGACCTGCAGACCGTGATCACGCTGCTCAAGGGCGCAGACCTCGACGTCGCGCTCCAGTTCACCAACTACCGGTGAACCTCCCCCGCCTCGTCGCGACCGACCTCGACGGCACGCTGCTGCGCGGCGACGGCACGATCTCCGCACGCACGCGCCGCGCACTGGGCGCCGCCGAGCGCGCCGGGGTCGAGGTGGTGTTCGTCACCGCGCGCCCGCCGCGCTGGCTCGGCCACCTGGCCGACGTCGTCGGCGGGCACGGGCGCGTGGTGTGCCTCGGCGGTGCCGCCGTGTGGGACCTCGCGTCCGGCGCGGCGCTCGACGTGCGCGGCTTCGGCGACGACGACGCCCGCGCCGTCGTCGCCGACCTGCGCGCCGCGCTGCCGGGCGTCGCGCTCGCGTTCGAGCGCGTCGACGGGCCCGTGTACGACGCCGCGTTCCGCTCGGGCGAGTCCCTCGACCCCGCGTGGGTCACCCCCGCCGTCGAGAGCGCGCTCGGCCGTGGCGCCGCGCCGGTGGGCAAGATCCTCGCGCTGGACACGCCCCGCCAGGCCCCGGCGGAGGCCGACGACGGCCCCGGTGCCGGCAAGCCGTGGAGCACGCCCGCCACGGCGCCCGTGACGGCCACCGCCGCGCAGGAGGCGTTCTTCGCGCGCGTGCGCGACGCCGTCGGCGCACGCGCGCACCTGGCCTACTCGGGTGCCGGCGGGCTCGCCGAGCTGCTCGCCCCCGACGTCACCAAGGACGCCGCGCTCGCGCGGTGGTGCGCGGGGCTGGGCATCGACGCCGCCGACGTCTGGGCGTTCGGCGACATGCCCAACGACCTGCCGATGCTGCGGTGGGCCGGCCGCGGCCACGCGGTGGCCAACGCGCACCCGCAGGTGCTCGCTGCCGCCGACGCCGTCGTCGGCTCCAACGACGACGACGGCGTCGCGGTGGCGCTCGAGGCCGCGATGGACGCGGCCCTCGGGCACCCGCGCACGGACGCGGGCTGAGCGGGCTACCGGCGAGGCCGACGTCGGTCGCGGGTTGCCGCGCGGTCACTCCCCGGGGAACGACACCTCTCGGGGGTACTCCCACCGGCTGAGCTCGTCCTGGTCGAACGACTCCGGCTCACGCCCCCCGTTGGCCAGCAGCGCGTGGTGGTAGAGCTCCGCCAGCTCCTCGACGTAGGCCGCCTTCAGGAAGGCCTCGTCGATGCTCCCGTGGTCGACCGCCACCACTCCGTGCCGGGCCAGCAGCAGCACGTCGGCCTCCAGGACGGCCGGCAGCACGGCGTTGGCGAGGGCCGGCGTGCCCGGACGCTCGTACGGGGCCACCGGGACGCGCGCCTTGGTGAGGCCGAGAGCGGCCGCCTCGAAGACGACGGCGGGCAGGGGACGGCCGAGGACGGAGAACGCCGTCGCGTACGCCGACCGGGTGTGGGCGATCGCGCGGACGTCGGGCCGCGCCTCGTAGATGGCCAGGTGCATGAGGACCTCGGCCGCCGGGCGCAGCCCCCACGGGCTCTCGACGACACGCGCGTCGAGGTCCATCACCACGACGTCCCGCGGGCCCATCTCGTCCTGCTCGATGCCCGCGGGCGTGACCGCGATCATCCCCGTCGTCGCGTCGCGGGCACTGAAGCTCCCGGACCGGTGCTTGCACAGACCCTCGCGCTGCGCACGATGGGCGATGTGGACCACGTCCTTCTTCAGGCTCTCGAGCATGGCTACCTCACTCACGGGGAACGTCGGGCTGGGGTGCGTCATTCATCGGCATTCGCTCGACAAGGCTCGGAAATCATGGGGGCGCGCCACAGGAATGAACCGACCGAACCCCGCGGATGCCTGTCGGCTGTCGTCCTCGCCCGGGGCGGCCTTCGCGCGCGCCATTGGCGACCGCGGCTGCAAGGCCCTGAACTCCTCGCCCTCGCGACGACGGCGAGAATCGGCCGGCCACGGCCACCGTCCCGGTATTCGCGCTCGTCTCGACCGTCTTCTGCCACCGGACCACCCCCGGGCGGCGACCATTCCGGCCGTTCGCCGCAGGAACCCGACCTGACCTGCGACTTTCCGCCCCGGCGAACCAGACCGGCTCGCGCCTCACGCACCCTTCACGCATGGCGGCACTCCATCATGTGGCATTCGGGCCGGGCGCACGGCTCGAACACTGGAGGTCCGTTCCGCTGGCGGCTTCGCTGAAAGTACCGAGGCCACCCCGGTCGGACAACCGAATGACCGCGCATCTGTTCACGCCATGCGCCCGGCCGCCTGGCGGGCGGTCACTTCACCTGCGGCTACGGCCCCATTCGGACTTCACGCCGGGCGATTTGCACGAAATGAACGCACATCCGTTCACCGGGGCGCCGCGCGCAACGATTTCCGGCGCGAGTCCGCGCGAGGGATGAGTACCCTGACCGCGTGAGACAATGCGAGCGCGACGACATCGAGGTTCAACTCCACGTCGCGCGGCTCTACTTCTCGGAGCATCAGACTCAGGCAGAGATAGCGCGCACCATCGGCTATTCGCGCGCCACCGTCTCTCGATTGCTCACCCGCGCCAAGCGGGCCGGCATCGTGCGCGTGACGATCACCCACCCGCTGGAGCACGTTCTCGAGATCGAGCAGAGGCTCAAGGAGGGGCTCGCGCTCACGCTCGTGCGCGTCGCGGAGACGCGCGGACCCTGCACGATCGACGCCCTGGGCCGCACGGCGGCAGACCTCCTGACCGAGGTGGCGGCGGACGGCCAGGTCATCGGCGTGGGCAACGGACGAGCCGTCGCGGCGACGGCGCGCAGCCTGCCCGCCGTCCCCCGGCCGCACACCACCGTCGTGCAGCTCCTCGGGTCGCCTCGCGAGCCGGGGTCGGCGCGGGACCGCGACTCTCCCGCGCTGTGCCACCAGATCGCCCGGAGGCTCAGCGCCACCTGCGCGCGTGCCCCCTTCCCGCTCTTCGCGGACGACGCGCAGACCGCCCTGCAGCTGCGGCGCGAGCAGAGCGTCGCCACGACGATGGCGCTCGCCGCACGGGCCGACGTCGCCATCGTCGGAGTGGGTGGCGTCACCGCCGGTCACCCCGAGCTCGCCGGCCACCGCACCCCCGAGGTCGCGGCGGCCATCACCCGGGGGAAGGCCGTCGGCCACATCCTGGACCACCACTACGACGCCCAGGGCCGGCACATCGTCACACCGCTGTGCGCCCGCATGCTCGCGCTGACCCCCGAGGAGCTCGGCCGCATCCCGCTGGTGATCGGCGTCGCCAACGGCGCGCACAAGGTCGACGCGATTCTCGGTGCCGCCCGCGGGAACCTTCTGCGAGGCCTCGTCACCGACGAGGCGACGGCGGAACTGATCCTCGGACGGCTCCGGTCCGGCGCACCGCACAACGGGGAGCCGTACCCAGGGGAGCCGTACGACGGAACGGCGTACAACGGCAGCCCGCACAACGGGGTCCCGCGTCCCGGGCGCGACCCGCGCGCAGGCGTTCAGTAGCGCGTGATGCCGCCCGGCCCGAAGCCCTGACCTCCCATCGCCTCCAGGCGCCGGATGCGCTCGGCCATCGGCGGGTGCGTCGAGAAGAGCTTCGCCAGGCCCGCCCCGCGGAACGGGTTGGCCAGCATGAGGTGGCTGACGTTCTCCAGCTCGCGGGTCTGCGGCAGCGGCGCGGCCGCCGTGCCCTGGTCGAGCTTGCGCAGCGCGCTCGCCAGCGCCAAGGGGTCACCCGTGAGCTTCGCGCCGTCCTCGTCGGCGTCGTACTCGCGCGTGCGGGAGATCGCGAGCTGGATGAGCGTCGCCGCGATCGGGGCGAGGATGACCATCGCGAGCGCCGCGAGCGGGTTGCCGCCCTCGCGGCGGTTGCCGCCGCCGAAGAACAGCAGGAACTGCGCGAGCGAGGTGATGACGCCCGCGAGCGCCGAGGCGACCGACGCCGTGAGGATGTCGCGGTTGTACACGTGCATGAGCTCGTGGCCGAGCACGCCGCGCAGCTCGCGCTCGTCGAGGAGCTGCAGGATGCCCTCGGTGCAGCAGACGGCCGCGTTCTTGGGGTTGCGGCCCGTCGCGAACGCGTTCGGGGCGCGCGTGGGCGAGATGTACAGGCGGGGCATCGGCTGGCGGGCCGCCGTCGACAGCTCGCGCACGATGCGGTGCATCTCCGGTGCCTCGAGCTCGGTGACCGGGTAGGCGTGCATCGCGCGGATGGCGATCTTGTCGGAGTTCCAGTAGCCGACGAACGTCATGACCAGGCCGACGAGCGTGAACAGCCACAGGAAGCGGCCCGTGCCGCCCCCCGCGAGCCAGCCGACCCCGAGCACGACGGCCCACATGACGCCGAACAGGGCGGCCGTCTTGACGCCGTTGAAGTGGTTGCGCTGGCGCATGTTCTCATCCTCCCCGGGGCGTGCGTGGCGCGTGCGTGCCCCTGCCGGGGAGAACGCGGCGGGGGCGGCGTCGGTTCCCGCGGTGGCGGCGCCCGGCGCGAGCCGCACGCGCCGTTGGCCGCGCACGGAGGGCGCGGACGCCGGCGGGAGACGGGCTCGCGGGGCGACCGCCGTGTGCCGGGTTCAGGCCAGGGTGCGCCCCTTGGCGACCGCGATCATCTCCTCGCGCGGCACGACCTTGATCCGCTCGCGACCCTGCGGCACGCCGAGCGCCTTCTCGTGCTCGTCGAGCACCTCGAACTCGTGCCACTCGACGTACTCGACGCCGCGCTCGGCCAGGAAGTCGAGCACGGCCCGCGGTTCGCCGTGCGGCGCGGTCCGCCCGCCCGCGGCGTCGCCGTCGGCGGGGTTGCCGCCCTCGCCGACGCCGGTGACGTCCTCGACGAGGTGGCGGATGGTCTCGGACGCGTCGGACTTGGTGTGGCCGATGAGGCCCACGGGGCCGCGCTTGATCCAGCCTGTCGTGTACACGCCGGGCAGGTGGGCTCCGCTCAGGTCGACGACGCGCCCCTCACGGTTGGAGATCACGCCACGGTCCTGGTCGAACGGGATCCCGGGCAGGGGCGAACCGAAGTAGCCGACGGCGCGGTAGACGGCCTCGACGGGCCACTCGTGCGTCTCCCCCGTCCCGCGCACGGTGCCGTCGCCCTGGAGGGCGGTGCGCTCGGTGCGCAGGGCCTCGACCTTGCCGTCGCCGAGGATGGCGTCGGGCTGGTGCAGGAAGTGCAGGTGGATGCGGCGGCTCGCCGTCTGGGCCGACGGGTCCGTCAGCGTCCAGTCCGTGAGGGTCTTGACGACCTGCTTGGTCTGGTTGGACGACTCGATGGCCGCCATCGACCCCTCGTCGAAGTCGTAGTCCTCGGGGTACACGACGATGTCGACGTCGGGCACGTGGCCCAGCTCGCGCAGCTCCAGCGGCGAGAACTTGACCTGCGCCGGGCCGCGGCGCGCGAAGACGTGGACGTCGGTGACCGGCGACGCCTTGAGGCCCTCGTACACGTTGGCCGGGATGTCGGTGGGCAGCAGGTCGTCGGCGTGCTTGGCCAGGATGCGGGCGACGTCGAGCGCGACGTTGCCGGCGCCCAGCACCGCGACCGTCCGGGCCTCGAGCGGCCACGTGCGCGGCACGTCGGGGTGGCCGTCGTACCAGGAGACGAAGTCGGCCGCGCCGAACGAGCCGGGCAGGTCCACGCCGGGCAGCGGCAGCGGGGCGTCCTTGATGGAGCCGGTCGAGAAGATGACGGCGTCGTAGAACTGGCGCAGGTCCTCCAGCTTGACGTCGACGCCGTAGTCGACGTTGGCGATCAGGCGCACGTCCCCGCGCGAGAGCACCTTGTGCAGCGCCACGATGATCTGCTTGATGCGCGGGTGGTCAGGTGCGACGCCGTAGCGGACCAGGCCGAAGGGTGCGGGAAGGCGCTCGAACAGGTCGATCGAGACGTCCAGGTCGGTCTTCGACAGGATGTCCGCCGCGTAGATGCCGGCGGGGCCGGCACCGACGATCGCGACGCGCAGAGGACGGATGCTGGTCACAGCGGAAGGAGCCTTCCGGTCGGGGATCGGCGCGAACCAGGGGTTGCGGCGCGCCACGAGTTCTCAACCTCCGAGTCTACGGCCAGGCTCGCAGCAGCCCGCCTTGGCATCCGCCGGTCGGTCCAGAACCTGGACGAAACCTCCACCGACGCGCTTCCCGCCGCCCGGTGCGGGCCGACGACAACCCGGCGCGCTCACGCACGCGTGCGCGTGACGACGACCCTCGCGGCCAGCACGACGGCGAGCCACGCGACGGCGTCGAGCGCGACGGTCGCCGGCCCCGGCGCGAACCACAGCTGGGACAGGAACGCCCGCCCGACCCACGCCGCGGGGCAGGCGGCATACCCCAGCACCGCGAGCAGCGTGTGCGCTCCCGTGCCACGGCCCCGTGCGGTCACCACGCCGATCGCCACGAGACCGGCCGTCACCAGCACGGCGCGCGCGGCCAGCAGGGCGGTCAACGCCGCACCCCGGTCCGCGAGGACGCCGACCAGCACCAGGCAGGCCAGGCCCATCGCGGCATAGGCGAGGACGACGCCCGCCGAGCGCACGACCTGTCGCACGGTCACGACGACCTCCGCCGCGTGGAACGCAACGACACCACGGCCCAGACCGCAGCCACGACCGCGAACGCGATGAACCCGACGCCGAGCGCGGCCGCCGGCGGCGCGGTCGTCGGCGCAGCCACCGCGAACCGCTCGAGCCCCCCGCCCGAGCAGACGACGGTGTGCGCCTCGGTGCCCTCGGCGTCCCCGAGCAGCACGGCCGTCCCCTCCGACGTGCCCTCCGACGTGCGCGCCCCAGCAGCGCCCATGTCGAGCGTGCCCGACTCGCCGTGCCGCGACGTCCACTCGCAGCGCACGGCCTCGGGATCGAGCCGCGCGCCCACGCCCCAGACGGGCCCTCGCGAACCGAGGGCCACGTGGACCGCCTGACCGGCGCCGACCCATGCCGACGCCGTCGGCGCTGGAACGACGTCGCCGCGTGTGAGCACGACGCCGGCAGCGACCAGGCAGACCGCCACCGAGGCCGCCGCCGTGTAGCCGCTCATGCGGAACACCCGGCGCAACCGCTCGCTCGTCGTGGTCACGGAGCGAGCTCCACCGAGTCGAAGACCTCGTCGAGCGGCAGGGCCTCGAACGTCTCCCGGACGCCGAGGACCCCGACGAGCGCCTGCCTCCCGTCGGTGAGGTCGGCGACCAGCCAGCGCCACCGCACGTGCGTGTCGCCGCCGGCGGTGGGCTGCACGCTCCACAGCGAGACCTCGACCGCTGCCCGCGCGCCGGGGACGTCGACCTCCTGGCTGTGCACGTCCTGGGCCCGCGGGTCGCCTGCTCACGCACCACCAGCGACCGCGCCTCGGCCGCCGCATCCATCGCAGGGTCGTCAAGGACCGTCGCGCTCACGCCGGGGCGCACCGCCGCGTCGCTCTCCTCACCGACCGTCAACGTCTGCGCCGTCGACTCGAGCTCCGCCCACTCTGGCGGTGTCCGGAAGGTGACCGGGCCGAGCGTGTGCGTCGTCCAGCTCGGGTCGACGTCGGGCGCGGGGCGTCCCGGCGCGCAAGCCACCACAAGGCCGGCAGTCGCGGCGAGCCCGGCGCACACCGCCGAGAAGCTCCGACCACGCAATCTCATGACATTCCTCCCCGTCGGCCCACCTACGCCACGCACCCGGCGCGGTCCGCGAACTGCGTACCGTCCCAGTACTTGTACGACGTCGCCTTGCGGCTGCTGCCCGTGTACTCCGCCGAGAGACCTGCTTCCAGCAACCACTTGGCGTCGAAGTTTGCCCCGTACGTGGAGTCGCCCAGCTCGTACTCCTGCACCCATACGTAGCCCTTCGTCTTGGCGAAGTTGTCGAACTGCGCCAAGCTCGCGGCCAGGCGTGTCGGGTCGGGCGCGAGCCGCGCGGTCGACGTGGCCAGGTCGACGATCGACAGGCCGAGCTCGCGTGCGATGCCCGCTGCGATGGCTCGGTCCTCGGCGCTCTTCAGGGGCACCTCCCACGTGGTCTGCGTGTACCGGGGGTCGGAGGCCGGGTTGTCCCAGCTGGCGACATCCGCGTGCGCCGAGCTCGTCGAGACGATTCGCATCGCCGTCGGGTTGCCGTCCTTGTCCCGGTCGAGCTCGATCCCGAGGGCGCCTGCGGCAGACGCCCCGGCCTGATCCGTCACAGTGCTCGCCTGGACGGAGGCGCTCGAGCTGGAGGTGAAGTGGTCGGTCGTACGGCCGTCCCGGTACGTCGTCCGCCCCAGGAAGTCCCCGGCCTCCACGCCGGCGCTCGCGTCCAGGTCCAGCAGCGTCGCGGCGGCCTGCGCCGTCGCGTCGACGCCGGCCTTGACGAAGGTCGACTCGGGCTCGCGCTGCTCCTTGTCGGACGCGAGGGTCAACCAGTCGACGGCGTCACGTCCCCACCAGCTGTCACCGACGACCCGGTCCTTCACGTCGTCAGCCAGCGCCGCATGCAGGATCTCCTGCGCCTCGGCGTCGCTGGACGCGTAGTAGACGTCGCCCTCGCGCAGTGCGGCGGTGACCGCCGCACCCGCAGACAACGCCGCCCCGAACCGGCTGCCGTCCAGCGTGACCGACACGTCGAACCCCGCGCCCGTCTCTGCCCCGACCCCCTGCTCTGCCGTCCGGGACAACCGGTACTGGCCGTTGCCGAGCTCCTCGATGAACCAGGTGTAGCCGCCGTCGATCTTGATGCCCGCGGCGACCGACCCTCGCACTGCGCCGCCGTCGCCGCCGACGACACACGGCTCGGGCGGGACGTGATCGGCCGCCGAGCGCGCCGGCCCAGGTTCCTCGCACGAGGCGCCGGGCACGATCTTGCACAACTGGGCGGCGACTCTCGGCCCCAGGTCGAAACCCACCATCGCCACCGTGACAGCGGTCACGAGCACCACCACCGACATCGTGATGCCGAGCAGCTCCAAGGGTGAGCTACCTCTCTCGTCCGACGCTTGCACGCGCACAATGCCTCCTCGCAGCTCGTCTCGACCGGCGTTCAGTCGCCGTCGACCACCGGGATGTCGGTCAGGCGGAACGGTTGCGCTCCCAGGCCCCGGCCCACCTGGACCGTGGCGGTGTCCGCATCGGAGATCGCGGGGTAGAGGCCCACGAACGTGGCCGTCTTCCCGCCGTCGATCTGCTGGAGCGTGTCGAGGTCGGCCAGCGGGCGCCAGTCCTGCACGCCGTTGTCCCTCGTGGAGAGCAGGTAGTCGAACGGGTAGACGGCCGTCGCGCCGGTCACGAGCGCGACGCCGAGCGCGTTCTGCGGATACACCGTCCCGTCCCCGCGGTACGAGAAGACGCTGCTCAGGCCACCGAACCCGAAGTTCGAGTCGACCTCGTCATCGAGCGCTTCGACCTGGATGGTGACCAGCAGAGCGTCGTCGCCCACGCGGCGCACCTCGGGCGCCGTGATCCGGACCTGGCGCGTGCCGTCGAGCACGACCCCCTCGGCACCCGTGGCGACCGGGCCGTCCTCGAAGGGCGGGGTCTCACCAGCCGTCTCCACGGGCGCCCGGTGAGTCGCCGTGGAGGTCAGGCTCAGCACGACCCGTCGGTTGAGCTGGCGGTTTCCGTCCGAGTCGTTCGCCACGAGCGGCTCGCTCTCGCCGCGGCCGGACTGCCGCAGCTCGTAGTCCGAGGTGTCGATCAGCGTCTCGAGCGCCCCCGCGACGGAGGCGGCCCGCCGCTCCGACAACGACTGGTTGGAGGCTTCGTCGCCGACGTCGTCGGTGTGGCCCACGACGTCGACCACACCGGGTGCGTGGCTCTTGAGCTGGTTCGCGGCCTCGGCCAGGGCGGCCTGCGCCGCCTCGGTGAGCTCCGCCGAGTCCGTCGCGAAGAGGACGTCGCTGCCCAGGCTCACCTGCACCTGCTCGCTGGACTCGATGACCTGGACGGCGCCGTCGAGCTGCCGCGTGAACCGGCTGGCCTCGGTCACGGGCGCCTCTGCCACCGCGTCGAGCGATATCGGCTCGGCGCCGTCGTCATCGAGGGCCGGCGACGGGACGGGGCCGTCGACGACGGGCACGTCCGGGACCAAAGCGCCGGGGAACAGGGCGGAGAGCACCTCCGTGCCGGCCTCCGGAGCCGCGTAGGCGCGCTGGACCCGCACGCCCTCGGCCGGCACGGTCGGCAGGTCGGACGGCTCGCCGACGCCGTAGCCGTCGGCGTCGACGCCCGGGAGGTGGACGCGCCCGGACGGGACGTCGACGAGCCGCACCGCTCCGCCGGGCACCCGCTGGCTGGTGACGTCGTCATACAGGACGTTGGCCCCGAGGCTGTCGCCGGCGTCGCCGGGACCCGCCGTCGGGCGCAGGTCGTAGGTCAGCACCACGTGCTCGTCCGAACGGACCAGCGGGTGGACGTCGACCTCCACCTCGCCGCCGCCGATCGCCATCGTGAACGACGTCGCGACGTCGTCCGGGCCCGGCGTCGGCGACTGGGCGTCGCCGCTCGCCTGCGGCGTCGCGGTGCCGGAGGTCGCGCCGCCCGGGCCAGCTTCCTCGCCGGTGCACGCTGCCAGGAGCAGCACGGCTCCCGCCAGCGCCGCGGTGGTTCGCGCCGCCGTGCGCGGGGAGTGTCGTCGCGTCATGTCGGTCCTCTCACCGTCGTTGGCGACGCGCGAGCACACGTCGCAGGGTCACTGTCATGGGCTCGGCGCGCGGCCCTGCCTCATCGCACGAGACGGGGCTCGACCGCCCGCTCCACAAGGGCCCGGGCCTGGTCCAGCAAGGCCCCGAGGTGCTTGCCGTGCAGCGTCGCCGTGCCTTGGCACGAGAAGGTGAACTCCCACGGCGTGTACTGCGGCGGGGGCGGCTCGGCTGCGGGCGGGGGCGGCTCGGGGGCCTCTCCGTCCTCGGGCTCCGGCGGCGGGGGCGGGGGCGGGGGCGGCGGGATCTCCTCGCGGGCGGCGTCCAGGCGGCACGAGGCGAGGTTCAGGCCCACCTCGGCCGTCGCGTCGGACTCGGCGCGCCTGCCGTTGGGACCGGGCTCACGCAGCTGCGCCCGCACAGCCACCGTGCTGCGCCTGAAGTCGTAGCGGTACCAGTCCGGACGCACCAGGGCGTCGTTGGCCGCGGCGTAGTCCGAGGCTGCCCGGTAACCGAGAGCGGGACCCTGCGCGCGCCCGACCCACCTCGCGGCGAGGTCTCCGCGACCGGCAAGGGAGCCGAACGTCACGCCCGCAAGCTCCTCGAGGAAGTGCTCGCTCACGTGCCGGGCTCCGGCGAGGGCCGCCGCCTCCGCCGCGGTGTGGCTCCGGGCCGAGTGATCCGTGGCCCGCAGGAGCGGCAGCGTCGCCATGAAGACGAGCGCCACGACGCCGACGAAGGCGACGGCCAGCGTCCCGCTGGTGGCCGCGCCCTCGTCGGCGTCTCGGAGTCTGATCATCAACCCTGGATCTTGTTGAGCTCGGTCGTGATCTTGGCGCCCAGGTTGAAGCCCCGGAAGGCCGCGATCATCGCCACGATGAGCATCACGGCGACGACGACCACACCGAAGTACTCGATCGTGCTGGCGCCGCGCTCGCGGCCCTCGAGAGCCTGCTGGATCCGGTACTTGGTCTTGATGAACGCGCGTGTCATGGTGCTCCTCCTTCAGATGGCGTGGCGTCCGGCGAATCTGCCGGGCGCCTTCTCGACACCTCGAAACTAACGATCCGCGGCTCGCTCGCGCCGGGCCCCTGGGCCCAGTTCCGGGCCCAATTACCGGCCGGCTCACCGGCTCACCTGACCGAGCCACACGGCGACCGCCTCGGCGCGCGAGACCACACCGAGCTTCGCGAAGACGTGGTTGACGTGGTTCTTGACCGTCTTCTCCGACAAGAACAGAGCCTTGGAGATTGCCCGGTTCCCCTCGCCCTTCGCCACGAGCTCCATCACCTCGAGCTCACGCGCCGAGAGCCCGAAGCCGGCCCGGTAGGCGGTCTCCTCCGATGCGGGCTGCAGCCCGGAGCGGACGGCCGCGACCGAAGGGCCCGCGAACAGCAGGCTGCCACCGGCGACGGAGAGCACCGCGAGGGTGAGCTCCTCCGCCGTGAAGTGCCCGTGGACGAGATATCCGGACGCACCGGCGGCCAGCGCGGCACGCACGACGTCGGGCGCCTCCGCGTAGGTGAGCATGAGAGCCCTGGTGCAGTCCGCGACCTGGGCGAGCACCTGGACGCCGTCGCGACGCGGCATCCGCACGTCGAGAAGCGTGACGTCGGGGCGCATCGCGCGCACGACCCGCACTGCCTCGTCGCCGTCCGCGGCCTCGCCGACGACGCGCAGGCGTGGGCTGGAGCGCAGCAGCGCACGCAGGCCCGTGCGAACGACGTCGTTGTCGTCGACGACCACGACGCTGACCGGCGCGGACCGTTGCGCCTCGGCGACGGCGTCACTCATCGGGCGTCCTGACGACGGCGTCGCCGAGGTGCACGGCCGGCGACCGGACGGCGACCGTCGTTCCTTGCGCGGGCGCCGACCTGATCACGAGCGAGATCCCCGCCTCGGCCGCGCGCTCGGCCATGCCGGTGAGCCCGAATCGCCCGTACGGGCTGCGACCGTCGGGGTCCGGCACGAAGCCCTTGCCGTCGTCCGTGACAGAGATCTCCACCGCTCCCCCTGCGGCGCCAGCGAGCCTCACGACCACGCTCCTCGGCTCGGCATGGCGGCGCGCGTTCTCCATCGCCTCGGCGACGATGGCCAGGACCTCGTACCGGGCGTCGGTGGGCAGGTCCACGGCACCGTCGACGTGGAGAGTGCACGGCACACCCGTCTCCTCCTGCCAGGCGTCGCACCGACCTCGCAGCACGTCGGCGAGCGGGCGGTCGGGCTGGTCGGCGCGCAGCCGGACGAGGATCTGGCGCGCTTCGCGGGCCGCGCGGCCGGCTCCTCGCGCGAGGTCCGCCGCGTAGTCGCGGGCTGCGGCAGGGTCGTTCTCGACGAGCTGCGGCAGCGCGTCCGCGCCGAGGGCGACGCCGTGGAGCGTCTTGCCGAGCGAGTCGTGCATCTCCCGTGCCAGGCGGGCGCGCTCGTCCGCCGCGGCGGCCGCCAGGAGCGCCGCCGCGGCGTCGCGGCCGGACTCCACCTGGGCTGCGTGCGCGTGCCGGGACGCACCGCCGATCGCGACGAGGCCGACGTAGATGGCCGGCACGCCGATCGTGGTCATGAAGCCCGCGCCGACCGGGTACCGCAGCGCGGACACCAGCAGGTGGCCCGCCACGAGCACGACGGCGCACGTCGCCGCCACCGGGCGCGTGAACAGGAAGCCGGTGACGATCGCCGTCGACATCGTGGCCAGCACGAGCGGGCTCTCCGTCCCCAGCACCGCGACGACCCCGAGCGAGATCAGCACGTCGGCGACGAACGCGAGCGGGTGGTTGGCGACGAACGCGCCCACCCGAGCCGACATGAGCAGTGCCAGACCCGTCACGCTCTGCACGAGGGCGCACAGCAGCAGGGCCGGCGTCAGTATCTGGCCCGCGAGCCCGGCGAACGCGACCAGGATCGCCACGAGCCGCACGAGCATGCAGATGCCGATCAGCCGACGCGTGAACTCGTCGCGCTCGCCCTCGCTGATCACGGCGCTCATCCCGCGCCTCCGAGGAGCGCCCCGAAGTCGATGTCGAGCCCGAGCACGAGCCCCACCACCACGAGGATCAGCGACGCGGGGAGCAGGACCATCGAGCTCACCAGCGTCACGCGCGGCGACATCTTGGCCGCCGCCTGACGCTGGCGCTGAGCGCTGTCACGCCGGATGTCCTCGGCGATCTGGCTGAGCGACTCCGCGAGCGGCGCCCCCAGCTCCTGCGACTGCAACAGGGCGGAGACGAACTGCGCCATGGGCTCCGACGCCGAACGGGCCCGCATGTCGTCGAACGCCTCGCGCACCGACGCGCCGTTGGCGATCTGGTGCAGCGTGAGCGTGACCTCGTCGGCCAGCGGCCCGTCGAACCGGGCCGAGACCCGGGCCAGCGCCGCGCGGAACGTCACGCCTGCGATGACGGTCACGGCGAGGACGTCGAGGAAGTCGGGCAGGTCACGCTCCATGCGTTCGCGGCGCTTGCGTCGCTCGGAGGCGAGCCGCATGAGCGGCAGCAGCACCGGAAGAAGAAGGCAGAACGGGATGGCCAGGAAGTTGCGCTGAAGCAGGAACACCACCACGAGCGGCGAGGTGACAAGCATCCACTGCGCGCACTGCTGCAGGAACAGATCGATGGTGAGCCCGCCGGGCCGCCCGGCCTCGTCGATGCGCCTCTGCAGGGCCGCCACGCGCGCCGGGCCCAGCAGCCGCCGCAGCCGCGGCACCTGCCCACGGCCCGCGCGCGCCAGCACGCCTTCTCCCTCGGCTCTCTTGCGCTGCTCCTTGCGCAGCAGCACCAGGTCGTCCACCTCGAGCAGATCGAGCGCGTCCGAGCGCGCCCAGCGCAGCCCGACGAGCAGCAGGACGGTGGCTGCGGCCGCCCCTCCACCCGCAGCCGCCGCCAGCAGCAGCGTCGTCATCCGTCGAACCTCGTCATGCGGCGGATGAGCACGAACCCGCCCGCGAACATGGAGCCGGAGACCACGAGGGCGAGCTGGCCCACCCAGTGGGTCGTCATGGCCTGGACGGTGCCGGGCTGGATGGTGTTGAGGAGGAACAGCAGGCCGATCCCGAGCAGGATGACGAGGTAGCCGGTCGAGGTGGACTCGGCGAGCGTGGTGCGGATCTCGCGGCGCACCTCCTTGCGCTCCTCGAGCGTGTCGGCGATGTCCCGCAGCGCGCTGACCAGGGATCCGCCGCTGCGTGCACTGACCAGCAGCGTCGAGACGAGGACGCCGACCTCGCGGGACGGCAGCCGGCTCTCGAGCTCCGCCATGGCGTCCTCGAGGCTCGCACCGAACCGCATCCGGGAGGAGACCCGGCCCAGCTCGACGCCGGCAGGCATGGCGAGCTCGGACGCCGCCACGCCGATCGCACCGGTGATCGACAGGCCCGCGCTCGTCGCGTTCGACAGGACCCGCGCGAGCTCGGGCATCTGGGCGATGAACTGTTCCCTGCGGCGTTCACGGCCGCGCTCCAGGTACCCGCGGATCCCGGCGACGGCCGCGACCAGACCGAGCGCACCGAACACCGGTGCGAGGCCGGCGGCGAGCGTCCACCCGAGCGCGATGCCGCCGCTGGTCGCCACCGCGACGACGACCAGCGGGCGCTGCTGCTCCAGGCCCGCGAGAAGGAGCTGGCGTTCGACCCACCTTCCGGGGCGCGTGCGGCGGAACGCGCGGTCCCAGCGCACGATGCGCTTGCCGAACGACCGGTCGTCGATCGCCTCGAGGGCGCTGACCAGGTCCCTCCGCCGCCGGGCGACCGTGAGCAGGTCCGCGAGCCCGACGACCAGGCACAGGCACAGCAGGAACGAGAGCCCGAGCAGCAGCAGCATCATCATCGGGACCTCCTCCATGTCTGCTCGAGCTCGTCGGCACGCGGCACGCCGACCGGTTCTCCGGCGATGCGGAGGCGGTCGAGCAGGGGTGGGGGTAGTGGGTGGACGACGAAGCGTCCGCGTGTGCCGGACTCGCCGATGCCTTCGGGGTCCCAGTGCATGAGGTGGTCGACGCGGAAGTCCTCGCGGTGTCGTGAGGAGACCCAGTCGACGGCGACGACCCGGCGGGCGCCGTCCGAGCCGCGCAGGAGCTGGACGACGATGTCGACGGCGCCGTTGACCTGGTCGCGCAGGGCGGTGAAGGGGACCTCGACGTCACTCATCGACGCGAGCGTCTCCAGGCGGATCAGCGCGTCGACCGTGGTGTTGGCGTGCACGGTCGCGAGCGAGCCCTCGTGGCCGGTGTTCATGGCCTGGAGCATGTCGAGGGCCTCACCGCCACGGACCTCCCCGACGATGACCCGGTCGGGGCGCATGCGCAGCGCGTTGCGGACCAGGTCACGGATCGTGACCTGGCCGCGGCCCTCGACGTTGGCCGGGCGTGTCTCCAGGCGCACCACGTGCTCCTGGGAGAGCGAGAGCTCGGCGGCGTCCTCGATGGTGATGATGCGTTGACGCGGCTGGATGAACGCCGACAGTGCGTTGAGCAGCGTCGTCTTGCCTGACGAGGTGCCGCCCGAGACGATGATGTTGAGCCGCGCCCGCACGCACGCCGCCAGGAGCTCGGCCGTGGTCTGGTCGAGGCTGCGCCGGTTGAGCAGCTCGTCCAGGCCGTACGCCTTGGGGAACAGGCGGATCGTCACGGTCGGTCCGCCCAGGGCCAGCGGTGGGAGCACCACGTGCACGCGGGCGCCGCGTGGCATGCGGTCGTCGGCGGGCAGGCGGGCGTCGACCATCGGGCTGGACTCGTCCACACGCCGGTTGACGGTCGAGACGATGCGGTCGATCGTCTGGCGCAGCTGTTCCTCGGAGGCGAACGCCGTCGGGACGCGTTCGACCTGGCCGAAGCGTTCCACGTAGATCGTCTGGTGCCCGTTGATCATGATCTCCGAGACCGTCTCGTCCGCGAGCAGCGGTTCGAGCACGCCCAGTCCCACCGCCTCGTCGACCACGCGGCGGATGAGCGCGTTGCGCTCACGCGTCGTGAGGATGACGCCCTCGGTCGAGACCAGGTGCGCCACGACCCGCTCCAGGCGCACACGCCGCTGGCCCGCGTCCAGACGCGCCAGCTCATGCAGATCGACCTCCTCGAGCAGCTTGCGCCGGAACAGCGCAACCAACCCCTCGTCGAGATCGCTGCGGCTCCCGGCGGGCGACGGTGTCGCGGGCGCGCGTGCCGGCGCCCACTGCGAGAACCCCTTCATCGCGCCGTCCTCGGCATCGAGGCGTCACGCGTGATGGTCATGGCCGGGACGACCGGGAATCGCGGCACGTCCACGCGGATCACCACGCGCTCGCCGACGACGTCGACGGAGCGGGCGTCGAGCCCGCCCGGCAGCGACCGGCGCACGGCGGCGTCGGCCGAACGCCCGAGGCTCAGCGCGCGGGCGCCGTCGCGCACGGCCTGGTCGGCTGCCAGCGCCGTCCACGTGAACGCGCACACCTGCACGACGACGAGCATGACCAGGATGACGACGGGGATCGCGCCGAGCATCTCGAGCGTCGAGGACCCTCGTTCCGTCCGGCGGCTCACGGCTCGGTCACCACCCGGCGGTCGACGGTGATGTCCCAGGGGCTTCCGAGGCCCGGCAGCAACAGGGGGACGGGGGTGCGCACCCGGACGCCGACCTCGCCGCTCGCCGCACCGTTCCGGGTGATCGTGACGTGCATCGTGTGTGCGACGGAGGACGGCACCGCCTCACGGACGGCGGCCTGGGCTGCTGCGATGTCGTACGGGGCGACGGCGGCCTCGCGGGCCGCGGCGGCGGCGCCGTGGCCGGCCCACACGTACGTCAGGCTCGCCGCGGCGAGCTGCGCGAGCGTCAGGAGCACGAGGAGCAGCACGGGGAGCGCCCCGAGCAGCTCGACCGAGACGGCACCGGACTGTGCGGCAGGCGCGGCCCTGCGCCCCGCGCGGCTCGACGGCGCCGCCGTCTCGGTGCCGGCGTCGGAGCTCCGGCGTGAGCCCGGCCGCAGGCTCCGGCGCCGCGCGTTCGCGGCCGGAACTTGCGCACCGGGGACGGCGCGCAGGACGTGGAGCTCGTCGCCCACCGCGCGCAGCGCTCGCCACCAGTTCTCGGACTCGACCAGGTGGGGCGACCGCGAGTTCATCGCCGTCTCCAGGTTGCGCCCGAGGTGGGGCACGGACGTGGCCAGCACCGGCGCCGGGGACAGCTGGCGGACGGCGTCGAACTGGACCTCGTCGGCGGAGGTGTGCCGGTTGACGAGGACCCGTACGGCGTCCGGCTTGCGGACGCCGAGCGACTCCCACCAGCCGACGTTGCGGCGCAGCGCGCGCAGGCTCACGAGGTCTGGGGTGACCACCTGGACGACCTCGTCGGCGACCTCCACCGCTGCCGCCTGGACGGGCGTGACGTGCGCGCCTGCATCGATGAGCACGAGGTCGTAGAGCTGGCGCAGCAGGAACACCACCTGACGCACCGCTTGCGGCGTGATCCACTCGATGTCGCGCACGTCCTCGGGGGCAGCAGCAGGTGCAGGCCCGACTCGTGCTCGAAGACCGCGTCCGCCACCGTGCGTGTGGACAGGTCCTCGGCCACCTTCGCGAGGTCGGCGAGCGACGTGCGGTAGGTGGCGGCGAGGTAGCTGGTGACGTCACCCTTCTCCAGGTCGGCGTCCAGGACGACGACCTTCAGGTCGGGTGTGCGCCTGCGCAGGTCCCAGGCCAGGTGTGTGACGATCGACGAGGTGCCGACGCCGCCCTTCGACCCGGAGATCGCGACGACCGTCGCGCGCCCGCGGGCGCTCTGCTCGCCCTGGTCCGTCACGGCGAGCATGCCCTGGATCTGCTGCGACCAGGCCAGGGCGTTGGTCACCCGCTGCTGCACCGCGTCGAAGGTCAGCGGGTAGGTCAGCACCCCGCGCGCCCCGGCGTCCATGGCGATCGCCAGAGCCTCGGGGTCCGGATCGCTCGAGACGACGACCGACACGGTCGCCGGCCGCCGCTGCCCCAGGTCGCGCACCGTCTGGTGCGCGGGGGTGGGGCCGAGCTGGTCGTGGACCAGCACGACGTTGGGCTCGAGCGTGATGACCATCTCGGTCAGCTCCGACGTCGTCTCGGCGATCCCCAGGACCTCGAGGTCGCCGGCCTCGGCGAGCTGCGAGCGCAGCTCGTACGCCAGCGACTGTTCCGCGCAACCGATCACCACGGACCCACTCATCAGCCGTTGCTCCCCTCGGGAATCGCCTGGCCACCGAGGTTGCCGGCGTCGAAGTCGCCAATCTCGCCGGATCTGTCTCCGGTCGCGCCGGCCGGTAGGCCGACGAGGCGTACCTCCGCGGCGAACGCCGCCGCGTACGTGACGGCGAGCGCGTCGTCCGGCGCGAGCGCGAGAGTCACCGGCACCACCGACTCCTGGCCGCGCGCGCTCTCTTCGTCGACCCGGACCTGCGACCCGCGCACCGAGACGACCCGCACGTCGCGCACGAGCACGCGCACCTGCTTGGGCAGGCCCGGCACGTCGGCGAACACCGCGTAGATGTCCACGAGGTCGCCGGGCCGGACACGATCCGCGATGCCCGTCACGGAGTCGACGTCGATCGCGATCTCGCGCTCGTTGGGTGCCAGGTCGGACGGCGGGACCAGCATGTCGCTGCTGATCAGCGTCCCCTTCGCCACGTTGAAGGCGACGCGGCGGCCGATGAGGTCCGAGGTGGCCAGGACGGCGTCGTCGGCGACCCAGCGACGCGGGATCTCGTCGGCGACGATCGAGTCCGCGGTGAGCTCGCCGTAGGCGGGGATCGGGCCGCCCGCGCGGTACACCGTGACGACGTCGCCGACCTTGCTGTTGACGCTCGAGACGAAGACGGCCACGGCGGCGAACACCACGACCGCCAGGAGACCGGAGATGACGACGAAGAGGACACCACGCCTCTGGCGCGGGTTCATGCGGCTGCCCCTCGGAGAGCGTGTCGATCCGCGCGGGGCGCACGTGGCAGAAGGCGCAGAAGGTCTCGACGACCACGGCCGCGCAGACGGGGCACACGGCTGCGACGGCGGGAACCAGGGCCATCGGGTCGGCGGGCAGGGCCACGGCCTCGACGGCGCGCGGGTGGGCGAAGCGGTCGCGCGCGGCTCCGGCCGAGAACGGCAGGACCGCCGCGTCGGCCGCGTTCGACGCACGGCGCATGGCCGCGAGCGCCCTCGGCGCGAGCCCGTCTGCCACGACGTGCAGCACGGGCCGGGCCCCTGCGGCTCGCGGCTCCGGGACCGCCCGCGCGCGCAGCACCGCCGGGCCTTCGTGCCCCGCGAGGTTGACGACGAAGCCCGCCGTGCCCGGGAGGAAGGAGGCGACGTGCTGCCCGAGCGTCGGAGCGGGGTCGTCGAGGCGGCTGACGCTGGGCGACCACGCTCCGCTCCAGGTGAGGGGCGCGACGCCGTCGATCCATCCGACGACGAGGCCCGGGTCCTGGTGGAGCCGGGCCGCGTTGAGCGCGAGGAGCAGGATGGCGACGGGCCCGTGCGGGAGGACGCGCACCGCGACGGAGCGGCCGAGATCGGTGAGCACGGCCGCGTGCCGTCGTGCCAGTGCCTCGTCCCTGCGCTCTGCGAGGATCACGACGTGGCTGCTGGTCCGGCCGCGGACCTGCCCGAGCAGGCGGTCGTCACCGCGGGCGACCACGACCGCGCCGGCGAGGACGCCGTCGTCGAGTCCTGGATCCGTCGGCAAGAGCGCACACACAAGCACTTCGACTGTCATACGTTCCTCTCAAGGCTGGCGTCTCCGCTCTGTTACGAAACCTACCAGGCTTTTCCCAGCCAAATACAAGGTCCCTCGTCGCTACGATGCGCCCATGCCGACATCCCCTGGACGCCTGACGGCCGCGATCACCGCGGAGATCGCCCCGGTGCGCGCGCCCGCGCTCGCCACCGCCATCGCCGCGGTCGCGTGGGCGCTGTGGATCGGCGGCCTCAGCCCGGTCACCCCGGCGCTCGTGGTCGCGGCCGCGGCCGGCGCAGCGCTCACCGTGATCGACCTGCGCTCGCACCGGCTACCGAACGTGATCACCTACCCGACCACGGCCGCGGTCGCCGTCCTCCTCGTGCTCGCCGCCGCGGTGGGAGGGACCTGGTCCGCGCTCGGCCGCGCCGCCCTCGGCGCGGCCGCGCTCGGTGGCGCCTACCTCGTGCTGCACCTGGTCAACCGGTCCGGCATGGGGCTCGGCGACGTCAAGCTGGCACCGATGCTCGGGGGCGTCGCCGCCTGGTTCGGCTGGAGCACGCTCGCCGGGGCGGCGATCCTGCCGTTCCTCATCGGCGGCGTGGTCTCGGTGGCGCTGCTCGCCGCCCGGCGCGCGACCCGGAAGACGGCGCTCGCGTTCGGTCCGTTCATGCTCGCCGGAGCCGCGCTCGCACTCACGTGGGCGCGCGTGGCCGCCTGACCCCGCTCGCGTCAGCCCTCGCGCCGACCCCGCTCGTGCCGCTCGACCAGATCCCGACGGCGCATCGATTCACCGACCTCGCACCCACCAGGAGCACCCGTGCCCGACGTCCCATGGCTGACGACCGGCCCCCAGACGCAGCTGATCATCACCACCAAGCCAGGGCTCACCCAGGAGGCTGGGGCCCGGGCCGCGGCTGACGTCGATGCCGCCGTGATGCTGGTGCGCCGCTCCCTCGTCGCCGAGGAACCCCGGTGGGTCCGGTTCGTCGAACGCACCGGCCTCGGCTGGATCGGGCTGTTCTGTGCGGCGACCTTCTTCGTCCTGCGCGATCTGGGGATGGGTCTCGGGCGCGCCATGTGGATCACCACGACGCCGGCGATCGCGGTCGGCCTCCTCCTGGTCACCGGCATCACCGTGCTGGCCAGGGAGCGGCGCAAGAGGCGGGAACCCCCCTCGATCCAGCGCGTCGAGGCCGAGGCAAGCCTCGACCGGGCCTCGCGGTCCGCGCGAGAGGTCGACCCCGAGGTCGCGGAACTCGTCGTCGCCCTGCTCCGCGCCGACCGGAGCGCCGACCGGAGCGCCGACCGGAGCGCCGACCGGAGCGCCGACCGGAGCCTGGAGAGTCGGGTCCACGACCTCGTGTGGCGGTCGGCGACCCGCCCGCTCGCTGCCGCAGACCACCCGGCCCAGGCGCAGGAAGCGCTCGTCGCGCTCGACGACCTCTACGAGCAGCACGTCGGCGAGGACGACTGACCTGACCCCGTGGCCGCGTGCCAGGCTCGACCGGGTCGTGACCCTCGGGCCGCACCAGGTGGACGCTTCCGCGGATCGCCTTCGCCTACTCCTGGATGGGTTCGGCCCGCGTCGAGGCGGCATCGGCGCCGCGACTCATCCGCCGGACTCGTACGAGACCTCGACCCGGCGGTTCCGTGCCCGCCCGGCCGGGTTGTCCTGTCCGCCGACCTCGTTGCTGGCGACCGGCTCGCGCTCACCGTGGCCGGTCACGGTCAGGACCAGGTCGGGTCGTGCCTCGCCCAGCACGGCCGCGACGGAGTCGGCCCGCTGCTGCGAGAGCGTGTCGTTGAACGCGTCGTCGCCGACGGAGTCGGTGTGGCCGTCCACGCTGACCGCGACGCCCTGCGGGATCTGCTCCGTCAGCCTCCCGACGGCGGCCCGGGCCGGGTCCGTCAGCGTGGCCTGCCCGAACTCGAACAGCAGGTCCGCAGTCAGGTGGACGACCGTGCGGCCCTTGTCCTCGACCACCGTGTCGAGACCGGTGACGGACCCCTCCGACCGCAGGTCGGCGATGGAGACGTCCGGGCGCAGCTCGGTGACTGCGGCGCGGTGCATCTCGTCCGTGAGGCTCGTGGTCTCCAGGTCCGCACGCGCCTCGTCGAGCTTCCGCTGCGTGTCGGCCACGAGACCGGGGTCGGCGTCGTGTGACGACTGCGGCGACGGTGAGGGCGGCGACGGTGAGGACGTGGGCGAGCCCGCGACGGCTGCGGCCACGGTCATCGCGACGGCCAGCGCCCGCGAACCGATCACTTCGCCGCGTCCCGGTAGGTCACCTCGACACCGCCGAACGGCGGGATCCCCTCAGCGGGCACGACGTCGACGGTTTCCGGGCGCTCTGGCGGGGCCGGGAGGAGCGCCCACGCCTCGATCACCCCATGGATGGGGAACTCGGGATCGGTGTTGCTGCGAGGCGCGGCGATCTGGCTGTTCGAGCACATCGCCTGATCGAAGGGCCTTGCGTCCCACCCACCCTTGGTGCAGAAGGGCCGGTAGACCCTGAGGTTCTCACCGTCGATCACCGAGGTCACCGCACTCAGGCCCATGTCGTAGAAGGTCAGCTTCGAGGTGGGCGGGGCGCCGTCCTCGTCCCACCGGAACGCCCAGAGGACCTCCATCGTGTCGCCGGCGACCTCGACCGAGCGCAGCGTCACCGTGATCGTCGCCTCGCCCTCGACGCCCCCCTTCGGCATGGCGAGGGTCTGCTCGGGCAGGTCGGCGACGCCGATCAGCAGCTCGGTGTCGGTGCGCTGGCGCAGCAGCGTCAGGTCGTACACGTCGGCCAGCGAGTCGAGCCACGGCCTGCGCGGAACGGGCAGTCCCGCCCCCGTGAACGCCTCACCGATGCGGGCGACCAGCCGCTGCTGGTCGTTCGGGCCGAGGTCGTCCTGGTCGTCGGCGTCGGCGTCTTCGGTGGGCTCCTCCCACGGCGTCTCACGCCCGAAGTCGAACTCCGAGACCAACACCTTCGCCTTCTCGGGGGCGCGCGTGCTCCACCCGCCCGCGTATCCCGACTGGAACGCCTGCACACGGCCGGGCCCCGTCTTGACCAGGCCGCGGCCGGGGATGCTCGGGTCGACCAGCGCGGCGTCGGGCACCTCGACGACGTCGGTCGAGTCCGACGTGTCCGCCATGCGCAGCGCCACGCGCAGGTTCGTGTTGGCCCGCAGGTTGTCCTTGATGACACCCGCCGGGCGCTGCGTGGCCATGATGAGGTGGATGCCGAGCGACCGGCCGCGCTACGCGACGTCGACGACGCCGTCGACGAACTCGGGCACGTCGCCCGCGAGCGCCGCGAACTCGTCGATGACGATGACGAGCGCGGGCGGCGTCTCCGGGTCGGCGCGTTTCTCCAGTTCCAGGAGGTCCTTGGCCTTCTTGCGGTTGAAGAGGCGTTCGCGGTGGTGCAGCTCGGCGCGCAGGCTCGTCAGTGCCCGCAGCACGAGGTGCGGGGACAGGTCGGTGACGAGGCCGACGCAGTGCGGCAGGTTGATGCAGTCGGCGAACGCGGACCCGCCCTTGTAGTCGACGAACAGGAACGTGACCCGGTCGGGGCTGTACTCGGCGGCCATGCCGAGCACCCACGCCTGGAGGAACTCGGATTTTCCGGCGCCCGTCGTGCCGCCTACGAGGGCGTGCGGGCCTTGGGCGCGCAGGTCGAGGTGCTGGGCGTCGACACCCGCAGAGCCGACGACGGCGCGCAGCGACCCGGCTCGCCGCCGCGCGCCGGCGGCGCCCGTACGGTCGTAGACCGACAGGTTCTGCCGCCACCGGTCGAGCACGGCGCCGGACGACTCGAACAGGTCGTGGCCCAGGAGGGCGGGCAGCGACACCGACCGGGGCAGGTCCGTGGCGTCGTCGGTGAGCGCGCCGGCGTCGAAGACGGGCGCGAGCCGCCGCCCGAAGCCGAGGGCCGCGTCGTCGTCGAGGTCTTCGAGCACGACGTCGTCGCACCAGCGGCCCAGGCGCACCAGGCCGACGCGCTGGTGCTCCGTACTGACGTCGACGAAGGTGCGGCACGCGGCGGGGAGCCGGGCGGGGTCCGAGGCGACCCACAGCAGGTACACGCCGGCGTCAGGCCCGAGCTCGGCGAGCTGGATGAGGCGTGCGCGGTCGGCGTCGATGTCGTCGCTGACGACCACCACGACCGCCGGCACCTCGGACGCCGTCCCGCCGTCGTCGCCGGAACCGACGTCGGCGCCGCGTTCGATCGCGGCGCCGTCCTCGCGGATCGCCCCGCGGCGCTGCGCGCCGCGCGCCGTGCTGCGCTGCGCGACGAGCTCCTCCAGCTGGGCGAGCAGGCGTGAGGTGCCGCCCGCCGAGTCGGCCAGGTGCAGCCCGTCGACCGGGCTCTGCGGCGAGGACGTGTGCGGCACCCACGTGAGCCAGCGCAGGGACCGCGTCCACACGGGGCTGACGGCGGCGGTGACGACCAGCTCGCTCGGCGCGTGCAGGCCCGTGAGCTGGACGAGCACCGCGTTGAGCGCGCCGGCGACGCGCGCGGGCGGCCCGGCGAACCCGAGCGCGCCCGCGTCGTAGAGGTTCTCCACGACGGGCACGCCGTCGACCGTGCCGAACGCCGCCGTGACGGCGTCGAGCTGGTCCTGGTGCTCCTTGAGGAGCGCGCCCTTGTCACCCGTCTTGACGACGTTGCGGGTCGGCATGGTGCCCAGGCCCAGCCTGACGTTGAGGAAGCTCCAGTGCTCGGGGCGCCGCGTCCACAGCAGCGGGCCGTGCCGCATCGCCTCGACGTAGACGTGCCGTGTCGCGGGCGCCTCCCGCAGCCGGACGGAACGCTCGGTCTCACGCTCGGCCGTGAGCAGGTCGCGCAGCGACGAAAGGCGTTCGTCGAACCGCTTGACCTGCCGCTCGAGCCGTTTCTTCGCCTGACGCCCCTGCGTCAGGTAGTTCATCGCCATCATCGTCGGCGACATCGCGATCATGAGCAGGGCCGCGGGGCGCTTCAGGATGAAGAACATCGCGACGCCCAGCAGCACGGGGGCGATCAGGGCCAGGATCGGGAACTCTCGCGGCTCGACCTCGTCGGGCGCCTGCGGTGCCTCGAACTCCTGCCCGGCGTAGCGCTCCTCCACGCGCGGGGACCGCGTGAACGCGACCGGTCCCGCCTTCGGCGCGACACCGCTGATGCGGTTCTCCGTGACACGCCGCTCGACGTCGAGCGGCGTGTCGCCCACGACGACGCACTGCGCGCGGTCGACCCGCACCCGCGGGATCGGGACGCCGTCGACGAGCGTGCCGTTGGCCGAGCCGAGGTCCACGACGTCGACCTGCTCACCGACGTCGATGCGCAGGTGGCGCTTGGAGACCAGCGGGTCGGTGAGCACGATGTCGCACTCGGGTGCACGACCCACCAGGAAGCTGCCCTCCTGCAGCGGCACCGGCTCGGCGCCCGCCACGCGAACGGTGGCGCGCACCGTGCCCGACCCTTGCGACGCGAGCGGGAGAGACGTGTCCACGACGGCGACGTCGGCCCCCGACCCGATCCACGCCTCGCCGAGCGCCGCGTCGGGCGGCAGCCGCACCGGCTGGTCCTGACCGGGCAGGCGCGCCTCGAGCGTGCGCGGCGCGTCGGGGCCGCCGGGTGACCCGTGCGGGTCGACGCGTGCGATCGTCTGCGCGATCTCACCGATGGTCGCGCCGGCGTCGGCGGTGACGACGACGTCGTCGGTCGTGCCGTCCGAGCGGTGCAGCGTGGCCTTGAGGTGCATCCCATTCCCTGTCTGGTCCGGTCGCGGCCCTCGGTGCGTGCGTCATTCGCTCGTCTCGTAGGTGACCTCGACGCGGCGGTTGAGCGCCCGGCCCGCAGGGTTGTCGTGCCCGTCCACCTCGTTCTCGGCGACCGGCTGCGCGGCCCCGTGCCCCGTGACGGTCAGTGCCAGGTCGGGGCGCGCCTGCGCGAGCGCGGCGGCGACGGCGTCGCCGCGCTGCCGGGACAGGGTGTCGTTGGCTGCCGCGTCGCCCACCGAGTCGGTGTGGCCGTCGACGGCGACGGCAGCGCCCTGGGGGATGTCCTGCGCCAGTTCGGCGACGACGGTGCTCGCCTCGTCCGTCAGCGCGGCCTGCCCGAACTCGAAGAGCAGGTCGGCCGACAGGCGCACGGTGGTGTGCCCTTCGTCCTCGACGACGGTGTCGAACCCGAGGTTGGACTCGACGAGCCGCAGGTCGAACGTCGCGTTCTCGCGCATCTCGGGGGTGATCGTCACACCCTGGAGGCGGGTGTAGTCCTCGGCGAGCACCGCCTGCGCCTGCGCGATGAGCTCAGGGTCCGGGCCGGGAGCCTCGGCGGGCAGGACCCCGGTCAGGCCTGTCACGACGAGCGCGGCAGCGATCCGTGCGGCCCTCACTGCGATTCGTCCTTCGCGTCGCCCTGGTTGTCGTCGCGGTAGGTCACGTCCACGCCGGTGAAGGCCGGGAGCCCCTCGGCGAGCAGGACGTCGACCTTCTCAGGCCTGCCCTCGGGTGCGGGCAGGACGGCCCACGCCTCGATGACCCCGTGGTTGGGGAACTCGAAGTAGTACCCGGTCGGCGAGGCGAGCTGGCTCGCCACGCAGTCCGCGACGGGGTCCTGATCGGCCTCGGGGTCGCTCTTCCAGCTTCCCTCGAGGCAGATCGGCCGGTATGCCTTCACATTGGCTCCGTCGGTGACGGTCATGATGGGCTCGATGCCCATGGTGCCGTAGGTCACGGTCGACTTGGCCGGCGAGGCGTCCTCGTCCCACCGCAGGGCCCAGCGCACCGTCATGGTGGGCCCGGTGACCTCGACGGCGCGGATCGCGACGGTGACGGTCCCGTCGCCTTCGTTCCCACCGCCGGGCGTCCCGATCGTCTGCTCGATGTCGCCGAGCCGCTCGCGGGACCCTGTCGAGCCCTTGGCCGCGGGCTTCTCGCCCTCGGAGCCGGCGCTCGCGCTCTGAATCGGCTGGGGCGAGGCGCCGCCCTTGCCGCCGCCTCCGATACACCCCGACAGCACCAGCCCCGACGCCACCGCCAAGGCGGCCACGCGACCTACTCCGCGCATTTTCAGGTCTCCTCACTCGCCGATGGCGACGTCGATCCGCTCCGGGCGTGCGAAGGACAGCCCCGTCTTGGCGAATCTAGGGAGTTATCTGAGAATGTCAAGGAGTCAGGCAGAGGCCCAGGTCAGCGGCGCCTGCGCATCAACGCAACGAATCCTCCGACGACACCACCCGCGGCCCCGGCCGCGAACGTCACCAGCCACGTCCCGCCGTCGGCGAGCACCCCCGCGAGCGCCCGGGGCGGGTCGAGGGGGTCGCCCGTCCCGACCCCGCCGTCGAACATGCGGGCCGCGACGACGACGGCGAACGCCACCGCCGCCGCACCGACCGCGAACGCCAGGACGAGCCGCCCGGGCGTCGGCGCGCTCATCCGTCCCCCTCCTCGCTGCGCACGTCCAGCAGCGCCAGGTCCTCGGACGTCACGAGCCGCGAGGCGACCGCGTACTCCACCAGGCGCGCCCGGCGGTTCGTCGCCTGCGCCCCCGGACCGCCGCGCAGCCCCTGGACGCCGATGCGGTCGAGCTTGTCGCAGACGTTGTCGAGCTTGCGATTGAACCTCGTCGTGGTCCAGCCCAGCCGCTCGGCCGCCGCCGACGACGCCGGGATCCGCGCCAGGCTCGACCCGTCGCGGCGCAACAACGGCTCGGCAAGCGCCACGATGAGCTGCCGCTGGCTCGTGGTGAACGGGATCACGCCGATCGTCGTCGCGCCGCCGTCAGCCACCTCCGCGCGCACGGCCCGGTACGGGCCGCCCTCAAGGACGAGCGTCAGCTCATACGTCGTCGGGCCGGCCGTGAACACGACCGACGTCGTCGGGAACACCACAGGAATGCGGTTGCCCGGCGAGACCCACGACTGCACACCCCCGCCGGCGTCCGAGACCGTCGCCGACAGCAGCGTGCCGACGTTCGCCATCCACCAGATGCCCGACTCGTGCGAGAACACCAGGAACCGGCGATGCAGGTACGGGTTGTCGTCGATCTCCAGGTCGCCGTCGCGGCCGACCTCGAACGGCGGCCCGGCCGGGTCGGGCCGGAACCACTCGCCGCAGAACTCCACCGCGAGATGCCCCGCGGGCGGCAGCGACTCCTCGGGCATCGGGGTCGTCACGGGGGCTGACACCTCCTGCGCGCTCACGCGTCTTCCCCCTCCACGACCGTGACGCCGTCGTTCTGCGTCTGTGCGGGATGACGGAGCGTGGCGGCGCGCATCAGGACTCCTTCGGCTCGGCACGGCCGGCCCTCGGCAGGCCTCTGGCGATCGACGCTACCGGCTCCCGCAACCCCGGCTGGAGCCCGTCGGGCAGCCGGAGCCCGGGTCGCGCGACGCCACGACCACACGGGCATACGGATCGCCTCATCCGACCAGGAGCACCTCTGCGACCTTGGTCTCGTCGACCGCCGGGTCCGGCGTCTGGCTCGGCGACGACGCGGGGGTCGGCGTGAGGCTCACCGTCGGCGCCGGCTCGCTGCCGGCGTCACAGCCGGCGAACGCGAACCCCGCCGCCGCGACGTACCACCCGCGCGCACCACGGGACGGACATGCTCGTCTCATTGGCTCATCCCCCCTTCCGCGACGCGACAGCCTGCTCCACGAGCCGTCGGCTCACCAGATCCCCTCGAAGGTCAGCGCGGCACCGTCACCCAGGTCGATGACGTCACCGTCCACGACCGGCACGGCTTCGTGAGGGTGCAGCCGGCGCGGCTGGCGGTCCTGCCGCAGCAGCGTCGTGCCATTGGTGGTCGCCAGGTCCACGACCAGCACATGCCACCCGTCGAGCCGCACCTCGACGTGCGAGCGCGAGACGTCCCTGCCCGGACTGGGCACCGTGACCAGCCGCGCGACCGCGTCGCCTCCGGCGCGCGGTGCGCGCGGGCGGCGGCCGACGACGACGAGCCGGTCGAGGTCGACCTCCTCGCCCGTCGAGACGCGCATGCGGCCCAGCGGCGGACGCTCCGTCAGCGCGGCCTCGCCCACCAGCGCACTGCCGCAGGTCCGGCATGCCTCGCGCGGCGGCGGGTTGGCGTGCCCCTGGACGCACACGCGGGCGAGGATCTGCGGCACCTGCGTGCCGTCCGGCGTCGCCGGGACATGCCGCGGCCCCTGCAGGCTCATGAACGGGGCGGACGTGACCGTGGATCCGTCGTGGTCAAGGTCGCCCGGCGATGGCAGGCCCCCCGGAGGGCCCCCGGTCGCCCCGGCAGGGGACGGCTCCTCGGGAAACACCGTGAGGTCCGGCAGGATCGTCCGGTCGCCAGAGTCCTCACCCTTCGAGGAGGCTTCCTGCCGCGACTCGCCCTGCTCGTCGGAGGGCACCGACGCCAGGACCCGGCCGGGGTTCACCGGCCCGGGCTCTGCGGGCTCGGGGGCCGCGTGCTCGGGGTCGGCAGGTGCGGGGTCTGCGGGCTCGGCACCGTCGTCCCCGATGCGGACGGCGGCTGCCTCGACCCCGCTCAGAACCGTCGCCCCCCACAGGTGGCCGTAGGTCTCCTCCTCGGGCACGGGCGCTGCGGGAGGTGCGGGCGGGACAGGCGGTGCGGGGGGCGCGGGCGGGACAGGCGCTGCGGGCGGGACAGGCGGGACAGGCGCTGCGGGAGGCGCGGGCGGGACGGGCGGCGCCGGCCGGGCGGGCTGGGCTGCGACGCCGGGCTCTGGCGCCGCGTGGGCGTCAACCGCGCGACGCGACGAGGGGTCCTCGCCGTCCGCCCCAGCACTGCCGGCCACGCCACTGGGAGGCACGGCGAGGGGCACGGCGTCGGGCACGCCGTCGCGCACGGCGTCGGTCACGCCGTCGCGCACGTCGCTGGGCACCGAGGCTGCGGCCGTGGGGCGTGCGCGCTGCTCGCCGGGACGCGGCTCCGGTGCGCCACGCACCACCACCGCGCGTGCGGCGACAACACCTGCGTCGAGGGGCCAGGCGTCGTCGGCCAGCGGCTCGCCGCCGTCGTCGGCGTACACGGTCAGGCCGACGGCCTCCGGCACGACGCGTTCGGACCATGTCGCGATGCCTTCGCCGTCCACGGTCACCTCCGTCCCCCCGGCGGTCTCGGTGACCACCACGCACGCGCCGCGCACCAGCACGTGCGCGCTCCCGTCGCGCAGCGCGGCGATCGCGAACGGGGGCGTGTCCATCAGTGCGGCACCCGCGCCCGTCGACAGCGCCCCGAGCGCCTCCACGACGCCTGGCTCAACGCCGTCGGCCGTGTCGAGGGCCTCCCAGAGTCGGCCGGGAACACCGGCGGGCGGGTCGGGCAGCAGCACGACGACGTCGCCGCGCACCACCGCGCAGCCGCGCCCTGCCACGTATCGAACCGCCGCGCGTCGCGTTGTCATCTCGCGCTCCCCCGTCGTCACTGGACGTCTTCCGGTCGGGCACCCGCCGGGCGGGGTCGGGTGTCCTCGTCGCGGTGCGACCCGTCGGCTCCGTCGACCGTCACGGCGTCCACGACGACGACGGTGATGTTGTCGCGGCCCCCGGCGCGCAGGGCGGCCTCGACGAGGGTCGCGGCGGCCACCTGCGCGTCGGGCTCGTCGCCCAGGACGCGCGCGATCTCGTCGTCGTCGACCTCGCCCGTCAGCCCGTCCGAGCACACGAGCACGCGGTCGCCCGCTTCGACCGGCAGCCACCAGAAGTCGGGGCGCGGTGCCCACGGCGCACCGATCGCACGCGTGATCACGTGGCGGCGCGGGTGCGTGCGCGCCTGCGCGCGCGTGATCAGCCCCGCGTCGACCAGCTCCTGCACCTCCGAGTGGTCGACGGTGACGCGTTCCAGCCGCCCCTGCGCGTGCAGGTACGTCCGCGAGTCGCCGACGTTGACCACCAGCCACCGCGGCCCGAGCTTCCCCGGCACGACGACGACGCCGGTCGCGGTCGTCCCGGCGCCCCGCCCCGGCCGGGTCTCGATGCGGCGCACCTCGTCGTGTGCCGCGTCGAGCACGGACTCGACGTCCTTGCGCGACACCACGGCGCGCTCGACCAGGGTCCCCAGGGCCGCCACCGTGGCCGCGCTCGCGATCTCGCCCGCGTCCCGGCCGCCCATGCCGTCGGCGACGACGAACACGGGCACCGACGCGACGTAGTGGTCCTCGTTGAGGGGTCTGCGCCGGCCCGCGTCGGTCACGACACCCCACTCCAGCACGACGCCGCCGTACTCCTGCCGCAGGCTCATACGCCCCCCTGCACGGCGAGCCTCAGATCGCCGAGGTGCAGCCGCGAACCGTGCGGCACGCGCGTGCGCGTCCCGGGTGCGGCGGCGCGCAGCGGTCGCCCCGGCTCCGCGACGACCGTGCCGTTGGTCGACCCGCGGTCGGTCACCCACAACCCGTCGGGGTCGACGTCGAGCTCCGCGTGCGTCTTCGAGACCGAGCGGCCGGGGTCGTCGAGCGGCACCAGCGCCCACCCTCCGGTCTCGGCCTGCGGGTCACGCCCCACGAGCGATGGTCCGGTGACGACGACGGACGTGCCGTCGGGCAGCACGAGCCGCACCGGGCGGACGGGTGCGCGCATCAGCCGCACCGGGAGCTTCCCGGGGGGCGGCGCACCGCGGACCACCGACTCGTCCGGCGCGGCGGACGCACCCGGTGGCGTCGGTGCTCGCGCCCCGTCCGGCCCGGCCATCGCCGCGGCCCACGGCGAGATGGCCCACGGCGAGGCCTCGGGCGCCGCAGGCGCCGCAGGGGCGGTGCCCGCCCGAGGCGACGCGCTCGCCTGCGCCGCCACTCCGTCTTCATGCGCCGGGGGCTCGTCCGGCGCTCTAGCCCCGCGAGGCGGCCGAACGCGCAGCACGACGGCGCCCGCCGCCTTGTCGTGCCACCCCTGCCCGCGGCCGCCGCCGTCGAACAGGGGGCTGAGGAGCACCAGCAGGGTGCCCAGGACGGGCACGACCGAACCTGCGGCGACGACGAGGGCGCGCACGAGTGCACGCCAGAACCCGAGCGGCGCGGCGTGCTCACGATCCACCGCACGCACGCCGAGCACCCGCCCGCCGACGGCCGCGCCCGTGGCACCCTCCCACCAGCAGAGGCCGATCCCCGCGGCCAGGGACCACACCCCGGCCCCGACGGCCCACGGCTGCGCCGCCGCGACGAGCGCCACCGGGCCGGCGGCGTCGAAGCCGCCGGGTGCGCGCACGACCCCCACGAGCAGCATGAGCCAGGTCGGCATCGCGACGGCCAGCAGGTCGAGGACGGACGCGGCGACACGCCGCCCGACCCCGGCGGTCGGGCACCCCTCCCCCGCGGCGCCCCCCGCGCCGTCAGGGCCGCTCCCGCTCCGGCCCGACGGCGTCGCGGTCGACGGCACGCCCTGGCCGGGCGCGGCGAGGTCGGTCGGGGCGTCCGCGCGCGGGCGCGGGGCGCCACAGATCGGGCAGAACGCCGCATCGGACGGCTGCTGCGAGCCGCACGCGGGGCACAGCACGGACATGAGGCTCCTCACTCGGGCGACGGGACGACGGACGGCGTGCACGCTTCGGACCGCGGCACGCATCGACCAGCAGGTGCACGCACGACGCCGCTGCCCTCGGCGCACGGCGCGATGCGCGAGCAGGTGCCGCGCGGGGCGACGGCTGCCCTGAGGAACACGGCGCTCAGCCGTGCAGCGGCGCACGGCCCCGCCCGCTGAGCACCGCCACGGCACGCTCGACGTCGTCGCCCACCATGCCGCCGGTTGCCCTCAGCGGCCGGAAGGCCGGCACGAACACGGCTCCCAGCGTGCCGTCGTCGAGGCGGACGGCCCGACGTATACGGCTCCCGTAGACGCCGCTCCCGATCGCGACCGCGCCGGGCTCCCGGCGCACCACCCAGCGCGGCGCGTCGTCGGCCCGGCCCCACACCTCGAACCCGTCAGCGGTGACGACGACGGCGACAGGGCTGCCGCCCATCGACAACCAGCCATGGGTCGAGGCTCCGGCGACGGCCGCGAGGTCGCACATCTCGGCGGTCGTGTACCCCGGGACGACGACCGCCCCCGGGCGATGCCGGGCCGCGTTCTCGGCGCACGCCCTGACGCGGCGCACCACCAGCGCGAGCAGCAGCGCGCACAACGCGACCAGGACCGTCACCGCGATCACGTTGGCGCCGACCTCGGCGCCGTCGCTGGTGCGCAGCAGGCGCACTCCCGCGAGGAAGGCGGTCATGATCATGGTGGCCAGGGTCAGTCGTCTGCGTTGCTGTGCATCCATCGCGAGGTACCCCTCTCGCGGAGTCTGTCGGCGTTGGTGCCGGCGTCATCCGCCGGACTCGTACGAGACCTCGACCCGGCGGTTCCGTGCCCGCCCGGCCGGGTTGTCCTGTCCGCCGACCTCGTTGCTGGCGACCGGCTCGCGCTCACCGTGGCCGGTCACGGTCAGGACCAGGTCGGGTCGTGCCTCGCCCAGCACGGCCGCGACGGAGTCGGCCCGCTGCTGCGAGAGCGTGTCGTTGAACGCGTCGTCGCCGACGGAGTCGGTGTGGCCGTCCACGCTGACCGCGACGCCCTGCGGGATCTGCTCCGTCAGCCTCCCGACGGCGGCCCGGGCCGGGTCCGTCAGCGTGGCCTGCCCGAACTCGAACAGCAGGTCCGCAGTCAGGTGGACGACCGTGCGGCCCTTGTCCTCGACCACCGTGTCGAGACCGGTGACGGACCCCTCCGACCGCAGGTCGGCGATGGAGACGTCCGGGCGCAGCTCGGTGACTGCGGCGCGGTGCATCTCGTCCGTGAGGCTCGTGGTCTCCAGGTCCGCACGCGCCTCGTCGAGCTTCCGCTGCGTGTCGGCCACGAGACCGGGGTCGGCGTCGTGTGACGACTGCGGCGACGGTGAGGGCGGCGACGGTGAGGACGTGGGCGAGCCCGCGACGGCTGCGGCCACGGTCATCGCGACGGCCAGCGCCCGCGAACCGATCACTTCGCCGCGTCCCGGTAGGTCACCTCGACACCGCCGAACGGCGGGATCCCCTCAGCGGGCACGACGTCGACGGTTTCCGGGCGCTCTGGCGGGGCCGGGAGGAGCGCCCACGCCTCGATCACCCCATGGATGGGGAACTCGGGATCGGTGTTGCTGCGAGGCGCGGCGATCTGGCTGTTCGAGCACATCGCCTGATCGAAGGGCCTTGCGTCCCACCCACCCTTGGTGCAGAAGGGCCGGTAGACCTTGAGGTTCTCACCGTCGATCACCGAGGTCACCGCACTCAGGCCCATGTCGTAGAAGGTCAGCTTCGAGGTGGGCGGGGCGCCGTCCTCGTCCCACCGGAACGCCCAGAGGACCTCCATCGTGTCGCCGGCGACCTCGACCGAGCGCAGCGTCACCGTGATCGTCGCCTGGCCCTCGACGCCCCCCTTCGGCATGGCGAGGGTCTGCTCGGCCAGGACCGCCTTTTTGCCCACGGCCCCGTCGTTCTCGGCCCCCGACTCGGTCTGGCCGGCCGCGCTTGTGGGCTCACCGCTCGCGGAGCTCTCGCCCTGCCCGGCACCCCCGGTACAACCCGCCAGCGCCAACCCGACCGCCAGCGCCACCGTTCCCGTTCCCGTTCGCAAGCGTGCTCGCACCCGCGCCCCTCCCTTCAGTCGCCCTTGACGACGCCCGAGCGCCGCACCTCGCTCGTCACGGCTCGACCCCAGCGACCGCTCCCCCGGCCTCACGCGATCCCGGCCCCAGTGCCGGGATCGCGTGCGAGAGCCACGTGCAGGCTCGTGCGGGCCGCGACTGCGGGGCCCGGTGACGGTCGCCACACACCACGCTAGCGAACGACGCGCCGCGTTCCTAGGGGGGCGGGCTCCCCGTCGCCCGGGTCGGGCCCGCGCTCGGGCCCTCAGCCGGCCGTCAGGCTGCCCGGTCGGCCAGCGCGGACGCGAACGCCTCCAGCGCCTCGCGGACAGGGCCCGCGGGCAGCGGCGCGAGCTCGGCAGCGGCCTCGCGCGCGTAGCGCACCGCGAGGTCACGCGTCTCGCGCAGCACGTCATGGGCCCGCAGCCGTCCGACGACGTCGGCGAGCGCCGCGTCCGAGCTCAGGTCGCCGTCGAGCGCCGCGAGCAGCGCGAGGTCGTCCTGCGACGCCACGCCCCGCGCCGCGCGCTGGCGCAGCAGCAGAACGGGCATCGTTCCGATGCCCTCGCGCAGGTCGGTGCCCGGCGTCTTGCCGGACTCGGCCCCGCTCGACGCGAGGTCGAGCACGTCGTCGGCAAGCTGGAACGCCACACCGACCTTCTCCCCGTAGGCCGCGACCGTCTCGACGGCGGCCTGCGGCGCGCCGCCGAACATGGCACCGAACCGCGCGGACGTCGAGAGCAGCGACGCCGTCTTGTCGGCGAGCACCTGGAGGTAGTGCTCGACCGGGTCCTCGTCCTCGCCGGGGCCCGTCGTCTCGTGGAGCTGGCCCAGGCACAGGCGCTCGAACGTCTCGGCCTGGAGGCGCACCGCGTCGGGGCCCAGCCCGGCCACCCGAGCCGACGCGCGCGCGAACAGCAGGTCACCCACGAGGATCGCGACGGTGTTTCCCCACACCGAGTGCACGCTGGGCGCCCCGCGCCGCAACGGCGCCGAGTCCATGACGTCGTCGTGGTACAGCGACGCGAGATGCGTGAGCTCGACGACGACGGCGGCGTCGAGCAGCTCGGGCCGCGTCCCGTCCCCGAGCTCGCCCGTCAGCAGCGTCAGGAACGGGCGCAGCCGTTTGCCGCCCGCGGCGACGAGGTGGTGCGAGACGTCGTCCGCCAGGCGGTCGGCGCTCGCGACGGCGTCCGCGAGCGCGCGCTCCACGGCCTCCATGCGTTCCATGAGGCGCGCGGCGAGCGCGGGATCGGACAGCGGGATGGCCGTCACGGTGGGCGCGGCGCTGGGCTGTGGGGGCAGGCTCACGGCACGAACTTAACCGCCCCGGCGGCCAGATCGAGAACCGTGGCGGGCAGCACGCCCAGGAGGACGACTCCGATCGCGCACACGGCGACCACCACGGCCGCCGGACCCCACCCGGTCATCACGGTCACGACGGCGCGTGTCGCCGGTCGCACCTGCGTCGCGGTGCCCGCTGCGGTGCCCGTCGCGGTGCCCGCTGCGGTGCCCGTTGCGGTGCCCGTCGCGGTGCCTGCCGAGGCGAGCGTCGCGGTGCCCTGGCCCGCGCTGACCGGCTCGCGCGTGGCGTCGTGCCCCGCACCGTGCTGCGACTCGTTCCCGGTTCCGTCGTGGGCGGCGTCGGGCGCCGGCGTCAGCACCATGAGGACGATGATCCGCGCGTAGAAGAACACCGAGATCGCCGAGGCGAGCACGCCCAGCAGCGCGAGCGGCCACGCGCCGGCGCCGACGGCGGCCGAGAACACCCCGAACTTGGCGACGAAGCCGGCCGTGAGCGGGATGCCCGCCATCGACAGCATGAACAGCGCGAACGCCGCCGTCAGCCAGGGCGCCTTGCGGCCGATGCCCGCCCACTGGGACAGGTGCGTCGCCTCGCCCAGGATGACGGAGTCCTCGCCCGCGCCCGTGAGCCGTTCGCGCACCAGGGTCACGGCGGCGAACGCGCCGACGGTCGCCAGGCCGTAGGCCAGCAGGTAGAAGAGCACCGCGCCGGCACCGGCGTCGTCGAACCCCACGAGGGCGACGAGGATGAAGCCCGCGTGCGCGATCGAGGAGTACGCGAGCAGCCGCTTGATGTCGGTCTGGACGGCCGCGACGATCGTGCCGATCGCCATGGTCGCGATCGCGACGGCCCACAGGAGCACCTGGACCTCGTGCCGGGTCGCGGCGTCGAAGCCCTTGCCCAGGTAGAACAGCACGCGCACCAGGGCGCCCACGGCGGCGGCCTTGGTGCACGCCGCCATGAACCCGGTGACCGGGGTGGGGGCGCCCTGGTAGACGTCGGGCGTCCACGTGTGGAACGGGGCCGCGCCCACCTTGAACAGCAGGCCTCCGGTGACGAGCACGATGCCGGTGATCGCCAGCACGTGCAGGCCCTGGAGCGGTGAGTCGCCGCGCCCGGAGAGCGCGTCGGCGATCGCCGGCAGGTGGACGGACCCGGCGTAGCCGTACAGCAGCGCGATGCCGAACACCGTCAGCGCCGAGGCGAACGCGCCGAGCAGGAAGTACTTGAACGCGGCCTCCTGGCTCAGCAGGCGGCGCCGGCGCGCGGTCGCGCACAGCACGTACAGCGGCAGGCTGAGCACCTCCAGCGCGATGAACAGCACCACGAGGTCGTCGGTCGCGGCGAACAGCAGCATGCCGCCCGTCGAGAACAGCGCCAGCGGGTAGATCTCGGTCTGCTGGAGGCCGGCGCGGCGCGCCTCCTCCTCGTAGCGGCTGCCGGGCACGGCCGCGGCCGTGGGAGCGAACGCGTCCTGCCCGCCGGGGCGGTCGGCCATGACGAGCACCGCCAGGAACGCGAGCACGGCGATGATGCCCTGGATGGCCAGGCCGAACGGCGTCAGGTCGTAGCTGTCACGGACGACGAGCCGCGGGTTGGCGTGGACCGACTCCCACAGGAGCCCGACGGCGAGGACGGCGCCCGCGAGCGCCGCGAGCGACAGCACGAGCTGGACGGTGCGGCGGGCCCGTGCGGGCACGAACGCCTCGACCAGCACGCCGAGCACGCCGGCGCCGAGCACGACGAGGACGGGCGAGACGGCCGCCCAGTCGATCGCCGGAGCGTTGAACTCGTTCACGACGCCACCTCCGTGGTGTGGGCGCTGGCAGCAGCGGTCAGCGTGACCGTGGTGTGTGCCGGGGGGTCGACGTAGCGCAGGGCGAGGCTGGGCACGAAGCCCAGCAGCAGCAGGGCGGCGACGAACACTCCCGCGACGGTGCGCTCGCGCGCGTCGAGGTCGCGCACGGGCCCGTCGGCGGTGAGCGTGGCGGGCACCTTCCCGGTGAACATGCGCTGGTAGGTCAGCAGCACGTAGACGGCGGCCAGCACGACGGCGGGGACGGCCACCAGGGCGGCGGCGTGGTTGGCGCTGAACGCCCCGAGGAACACGAGGATCTCGGACACGAACGTGGCCAGGCCCGGCAGTGCCGCGGCGCTCAGGCCGGCGACGAGGAAGCTGCCGCCGAGGATGGGCGCCACGGTGCGCAGGCCGCCGTAGTCGGCGATCTGCTGGCTGCGTTGCGGGTGCCGCGCGATCGCGAAGCCGGCGATCAGGAACAGCGCCCCCGTCGAGATGCCGTGGTTGAGCATCATGAGGCTCGCCCCGGCGGTGCCCGTCGCGGTGAAGGTGAAGATGCCCAGGATGATGAACCCGAAGTGGGACACCGAGGTGTAGCCGATGAGGCGCAGCAGGTCGGTCTGCCCGATGGCGAGGATCGCCCCGTACAGGATCGAGACGACGGCCAGCACCACGATCGCGGGCGCCGCCCAGCGGGTCGCCTCCGGGAACAGCGGCAGGCACAGCGTGAGCATCCCGAACGTGCCGACCTTGTCGAGCACGCAGATGAGCAGCGTCGACGTGCCGGGGGTGGCGTTCTCGGTGACGTCGGGCAGCCATGTGTGCACGGGCACCATGGGCGCCTTGACGGCGAACGCGAGGAAGAACGCGCAGAACATCAGCCGGCCGGCGGTCGTGCCGAGGCCGTCGGCGGTGGCGGCCAGGTTCGCGGTCAGGAAGGTCTCCGGGCCGCGCTCGGCGGCGGGCACCTGCAGGTAGAGCGCGATGACGGCGACGAGCATGATCAGCCCGCCGGCCAGGGAGAACAGCAGGAACTTGACCGCGGCGTAGCGGCGCTGCGCGCCCTGCCCGAACCCGCCGATGAGGAAGTAGGCGGGGATGAGCATGGCCTCGAACAGCACGTAGAACAGGAAGACGTCGCGTGCCGCGAACACCGCGACCATGAACGCCTCCAGCACCAGCACGGTCGCCAGGTAGGACCGCAGCCGCGGGTGGTCGCCGCCCTGCTCCTTCCACGCCGCGAGGATCACCAGGGGCACCAGGCCCACCGAGAGCGCCACGAGCAGCAGCCCGACGCCGTCGACGCCGACGGCGTAGGAGGCCCCGATGCCCGGGATCCACTGGTGGGTCTCGGCGAGCTGGTGCTCGCCGGCCCGCGCGGTGTCGAACGCGAGGAACGCGCCGACCAGCAGCGCGATCTCGACGAGCGAGCCGACCAGCGCGACCGTGCGCGCGGCCGGGGCGCCGAACGCGCCCGATCCGGGGCCGTGCGCGGTGGCGGCGGGGCGTCCGCGTCCACGGCCGGTCAGGGCGGTGGCGAGCGCGGCCACGAGCGGCCACGCGATGAGGGCTGTCAGCCAGGGGAAGCTCATCGTCGTCGTCCTTCCTCAGCCGGCCAGGGCCCACACGACGGCGGCGACCACGAGCAGGCCACCGAGCGACGTGGCCGCATAGGTCCGGACATAGCCGTTCTGGAGCCGCCGCAACCCGTCGCCCGTCCGCCGTACGCCTGAGGCGAGCTGGAGGAACGCGGCGTCGACGGCGGTGCGGTCGGCGTAGACGAGGGTGCGCGTGACCACCTGGCCGGGCAGCATCGCGATCGTCTCGTTCACCGGGTCCTGGTACAGGTCGCGGCGGGCGGCGCGCACCAGCACGGTCGACTCGGGTGCCGTGACGGGCACCGGCCCGACGGCGTACATGCGGAACGCGAGCGCCGCGCCGAGCACCACCAGAACCAGGGTGAGCGTGACCAGCAGCCAGACGGGCAGCACCGGCTCGCCGTGCTCGGCGTGACCCGTCACCGGTTCGAGCCAGGTGGTGAACCCGCCGCCGAGCTGGAGCACGAAGCCGAGGCCGACCGAGCCGACCGCGAGGATGATCATGGGCCAGCGCATGAGCGCGGGCGACTCGTGCGGGTGGGCGCCGTGCCCGCCGGTCTCCTCGGCGGTGGGCCAGCGGCGCCGGCCCGCGAACGTCATGAAGAACAGGCGCGACATGTAGAACGCCGTGATGCCGGCGCCGAGCAGCGCGACCGTGCCGAAGACCCACGGCCGCCAGCCTTCGCCGACGAACGCCGCCTCGATGATCTTGTCCTTGGACCAGTAGCCCGAGAAGGGCGGCACGCCCAGGATCGCCAGCCAGCCCAGGCCCATCGTGATCGCGGTGACCGGCAGCGCGCGGGACAGCCCGCCGAAGCGCCGCATGTCGACGTTGTCGTCCATGGCGTGCATGACGCTCCCGGCGCCGAGGAACAGCCCGGCCTTGAAGAAGCCGTGCGTCACCAGGTGGAAGATCGCGAACGCGTACCCGATCGGACCGAGTCCCGCAGCGAGCATCATGTAGCCGATCTGGGACATCGTCGACGCGGCCAGGGCCTTCTTGATGTCGTCCTTGGCGCAGCCGACGATCGCCCCGAACAGCAGCGTGATCGCACCGACGATGACGATGACGAGCTGCGCGTGGGGCGCCGCCTCGAGGATGGGTGCGCTGCGCACCAGCAGGTAGACGCCCGCGGTGACCATGGTCGCGGCGTGGATGAGCGCCGAGACGGGTGTTGGGCCAGCCATGGCGTCCCCGAGCCACGCCTGCAACGGGAACTGCGCCGACTTGCCGCACGCGGCGAGCAGCAGCATGAGGCTGATCGCGGTCGCGGTGCCGGTGGTGAGCGAACCCGAGACGACGCCGTCCGCACCGTCGAGGAACGCGTCGAAGCTCACCGAGCCGCGCGACCAGACCATCAGCATCATCGCGACGATCAGGCCCATGTCGCCCACGCGGTTCATCACGAAGGCCTTCTTGCCGGCGACCGAGTTCTTCAGGTCGTGGTCCCAGAACCCGATGAGCAGGAACGACGCCAGGCCCACGCCCTCCCAGCCGACGAACAGCAGCAGGTAGGAGTCGGCGAGCACCAGCAGCAGCATGGCCGCGACGAACAGGTTCAAGTAGGCGAAGAACCGCCGCCGGGAGGCGTCGTGCTCCATGTAGGCGACGGAGTAGACGTGGATGAGCGTGCCCACGAACGTCACCAGCAGCACGAACGTCAGCGACAGCGGGTCGATGCGGAACGCCGCGTCGACGTGCAGCGAACCCGCGGTGAGCCACGTGAAGAGTGTCTCGACGTGTACGCGGTCGCCGGCGGGCCGGCCGAGCACGTCGAGCAGGAGCGCCAGCCCTGTGCCGAAGCTCGCCGTCGAGGCCAGCACGCCGAGCCAGTGGCCCCAGCGGTCGGTGCGCCGCCCGCCCAGGAGCAGGATCGCCGCCCCGAGCAGCGGGAACCCGACGAGCCAGGGTGCAAGACCCAGAGTTTCCATCGTGCTCCCCCTAGCCGTTCAGCAGGTTGACGTCGTCGACCGAGGCCGAGCGGCGGGTGCGGAAGATCGTCACGATGATCGCCAGGCCGACGACGACCTCGGCGGCGGCCACGACCATGACGAAGAACGCGAGCACCTGCCCGGTGAGGTCGCCGTGGATGCGGGCGAACGTGACGAACGCGAGGTTCGTGGCGTTGAGCATGAGCTCCACGCCCATGAACACCACGATGGCGTTGCGGCGCAGCAGCACCGTGGTGGCCCCGATCGAGAACAGGATCACCGCGAGCACCAGGTAGTTGGTGACGGGCATCAGTGCTTCGCCTCCTCGTCGTCGGCGGACGGGACGCGGATCCCGTCGTCGACCTCGGTGTCCTCGACCTGCGTGGCCGCGGCGGCGGCCTCGGCCGTGGCGGGCAGGCCGAGCCTGCCGCGCAGCGTCTCCTCGGTGGCGAGCACCTCGGTGGCCGTGCGCTGCTGACCGCGGATGCGCAGCACGCGCGGCACCGAGTGCTCCAGCGGCTGCCCGTCCGGGCCGAGCGCCGGGGTGTCCATGGCGTTGTTCTGCGCGTACACGCCGGGGGCGGGCAGCGGCGTCAGCACCCTGCCGTCGGCCACGGCCGCGACGCGCTCGCGCGCGATGGAGCGCTGCGTGCGTCGCGGTCCCAGCCGCCGGCGGTGGGTGAGCACGAGGCCGGCGAGCGCGGCCGTCACCAGCAGCACGCCGATGACCTCCATGCCCAGCACGTAGTCCCCGAAGAGGATCGCGGCCAGCCCGCTCGGGTTGGTCTGTGCGTTCGCCAGGTCGAGTCCCACGGCCGCCGGCAGGTCGGTGCGGCTGAGCACGCCCAGCAGCACGGCGAGCAGCCCCGCCCCGAACAGCAGGCCGACCCAGCGCTGCCCGCGAATGGTCTCCGTGAGCGAGTCGGCGGCGTCGACGCCCACGAGCATGAGCACGAACAGGAACAGCATCATCACCGCGCCGGTGTAGACGACGACCTGCACGACGCCGAGGAACGGTGCCTCGTTGGCGACGTAGAGCACCGCGAGGCAGATCATCACGAACACCACGCACACGGCCGCGTGCACCGCGCGACGCACGAACAGCAGCCCGAGCGCGGCGATCACCATGAGAGGCGCGAGGATCCCGAAGAGGGCCGCCTCACCACCGGTCGTCGTCATCGCTGGCCTCCCTCGGCCGGTCGGAGCGGGGCCGGCTCGGCCGGCCGGTCGACGTGGCCGCCGCGCGCGGCCTCCTTGGTCGCCGTGGCCTTGGTCGCCGGGGGTCGCAGCTCGTGCTTCCTGGGCTGCGGTGCCGGTGCCCGGCCCTCGACGACGTCGGTCGCGGCCTCGATCGTCGGGTCGTCGGGGCGGTGCTCACGCACCCACGCGACCTGCCCTGCCGTCGGGCCCGTGACCGCGCCCTGGTAGTAGTCGGTGTCGGTCGTGCCCTCGGCCATCGGGTGCGGTCCGGCGAGCGCGCCCGGCGCGGGCGGGGCCAGCAGGTCCTGCTTCTCGAAGATCATCCCGGCGCGCGTGGGGCCGGCGATCTCGTAGTCGTTGGTCATGGTCAGCGCCCGGGTGGGGCACGCCTCGATGCACAGCCCGCAGAAGATGCACCGCAGGTAGTTGACCTGGTAGACGCGGCCGTACCGCTCGCCGGGGCTGACCTGCCCGCCGCCCGTCTCGGCGCGGACGTCGGCGTTGTCGGCTCCCTCGACGTAGATGGCGTCGGCCGGGCAGGCCCAGGCGCACAGCTCGCAGCCGATGCACTTCTCCAGCCCGTCGGCGTACCGGTTGAGCTGGTGCCGGCCGTGGTAGCGCTGCGGTGGCGGCACCTTCTCGAACGGGTACTGCTCGGTGACGGTCGGCCGGAACATCGCCCCGAGCGTCACCCCGAAGCCCGCGACCGGGGCGAACAGGCTGCCGACCGGTCCCTTGGCCGGCCGTAGCGGCTTGTAGTCGCTCATCGTGCGTCCTCCTCGGCGTCGGACCCGGCAGTGCCGGCGGGGGCGCCGGCGGGGGCGCCGGCGGGCGTGGCGTCGACCGTGACCGGTCGGCGCGCCGCGCGCGGCGACGGCGGCAGCGTCTGGCCCGGCAGGGGCGGCACCGGGTAGCCGCCCGCGAACGCGTCGAACGTGGCGGGTGCGGCGTCGTCGGGCTGCTTGCGGCGTTCGGGCCAGAAGGTCGCCAGCGCCACGACGACCACACCGACCCCGGTGATCACCCCGACCAACGTGCCCCGGCTGACGGAGCCGGCGAGCCGCCCGTACTGCACGACCGAGAGGAACACGAGCCAGCCGAGCGCGACCGGGATGAGCACCTTCCAGCCGAAGACCATGAACTGGTCGTAGCGCAGGCGCAGCAGCGTGCCGCGCACCCACACGAACATGAACATGAGGATCCACACCTTGGCGAGGAACCACAGGATGGGCCACCAGCCCTCGTTGAACATCCCGTCGTTGATCGCGCTCAGCGGCCAGGGGCACGCCAACCACCCAGGAACAGCGTCGCGCACACCGCGGAGACGTTGAGCATGTTGATGTACTCGGCCAGGAAGAACCACGCGAACTTCATCGACGAGTACTCGGTCATGTAACCGCTGACGAGCTCGCCCTCGGCCTCGGGCAGGTCGAACGGCAGCCGGTTGGTCTCACCGATCATCGAGATGACGTAGATGACGAACGCCGGCAGCAGCGGGACGAAGAACCATCGGCTGGTCTGCTCGTCCACGATGGTCGAGGTCGACATCGAGCCCGAGAGGATGAACACGCTGACCAGGGACAGCCCCATCGCGAGCTCGTAGCTGATGACCTGGGCCGTCGAGCGCACCGAGCCGAGCAGCGGGTACGTCGACCCCGACGACCAGCCGCCCAGGACGATGCCGTAGACGCCGACCGAGGCACAGGCCAGCACGTAGAGCACCGCGACCGGGAAGTCGGTGAGCTGCGCCGGAGTCGACCAGTCGGTGAACGGCAGCCGCACCTCGGGCCCGAACGGAACGACGGCGAAGACGAGCAGCGAGCAGAACACCGAGATCATCGGTGCGAGCAGGTAGATGATGCGGTCGGCCGCCGTGACGTTCATGTCCTCCTTGAGCAGGAGCTTCATGGCGTCGGCGAGGGACTGCAGCAGACCGAACGGGCCGTGCACGTTGGGGCCGGGCCGCACCTGCATGCGGCCGACGACCTTGCGCTCGAACCAGATCGCGACAAGCACGCTGACCAGCAGGAACACCACGATCAGGACGGCCTTCACCAGGAACGTCCAGCCGTTGTCGTTGCTGAAGTCGGCGACGACTCCGGGGTTCATGCGGCACCTCCCTGTGCGGTGGCCGGGGCGCCGGCGGCCGCGACCCGCACGACGTCGCCCGGTGCGGCGCCGAGCTGGTCGTGGACGCGTGACCCCTTGCTGGCCAGCGGTAGCCAGACGACGTGGTCGACCATGGGCGTGACCCGGACGGGCAGCGTGATCGACCCACGGTCGGTCGACACCGTGACGGCGTCACCGTCGGACACGGCGGCCTCCGCCGCGGTGGCCGCGCTCAGCCGGGCCACCGGCGACTTCGCCGTGCCGGCCAGGTGCGGCTCGTCGTCCTGCAGCGCGCCGTCGTCGAGGAGCAGGTGCCACGAGGCGAGCACCGCCGTGCCGCGCTCGACCTCGGGTGGCGTGACCGTGGTGGTCCCGGGGGCGGCCAGCCGCTCGCCCCGCCAGGCCGGCAGCGCGGCGGCGGCGTGATGCGCCGCGACCGGGTCGTCCGCGCCGAGGTCGACGCCGGCCTGCGCGGCCAGCGCGTGCAGCACGCGGTGGTCGGGCAGCGCGGAGGACTCCAGCGCCTGCCCGAACGCGCGCACGCGTCCCTCCCAGCTCACATAGGAGCCGGCGCGCTCGGCAGGCGGCGCGACCGGGAGCACGACGTCGGCCAGCGCCGTCACCTCCGAGGCGCGAACCTCGAGGCTGACGACGAAGCCCGCCGCGGCCAGCGCGCTGCGCGCCGCCTGCGGGTCCGGCAGGTCGGCCAGCTCGACACCACCGACCAGGGCGCCGCCCAGCGCCCCCGTGCCGAGCGCCCGCACGATGCCCGTCAGGTCGCGGCCCGGCCACGCCGGGAGCGCCGACTCCTCGACACCCCACGCGCGCGCGACCTGCGCACGCGCGTCGGCGTCCGTGATCGGGCGGCCACCGGGCAGCAGGCCCGGCAGCAGGCCCGCGTCCAGGCCGCCGCGCTCCCCCGCACGCCGCGGCACCCATGCCAGCCGCGCGCCCGTCGCCTCGGCCACGCGCACCGCGGCGCCCAGCGCGCCGGGCGCACCGGCGAGCCGCTCGCCCACGAGCACCACGGCACCCGGTTGCGCGAGCGCCTCGGCGGCCTCCGTGATGGCGGCCCGCTCCGCCTCGGCCAGGTCCGCGGGCAGCCGCCCACCGCCCGCCTGCGTCGCGACCGCACCCAGCCACTCGCCCTCCATGCCCGGCGCGGCCGGCAGCAGGGCGCCGCCCAGGCGCTGCAGCCCGCGCGACGCGAAGGGCGCCAGGCCCAGCACACGCTGCCCGTGCTTGCGCACCGCCTTGCGCAGCCGCAGGAAGAGGTACCCGCCCTCCTCCTCGGCCTCCAGGCCGGCGAGCAGCACGACGGGCGCCTTCTCCAGGTCACCGAACGTCACGCCGACGCCCGTGCCCGCCACGGCGTGGCCCAGGAACGCGACCTCCTCGGCCGAGTGCACCCGCGCCCGCTGGTCGACGTCGTCGGTACCGAGCACGGTGCGCGCGTAGCGCGACCACGCCAGCGCGTCCTCGTACGTCAGGCGGCCGCCGGGCAGCACGCCCACGCCGCCCGCCGCCTGCGCGTTCGCCAGCCCCTCGGCGGCCAGCTCGAGCGCCTCGACCCAGCTCGCCGGGCGCAGCTCGCCGTCCTCACGCACGAGCGGCGTCGTGATGCGGTCGTTCGCCGACTGCCACCGGAACGCGAACCGGTCCTTGTCGGTGATCCACTCCTCGTTGACCGCCGGGTCGTCGCCCGCCAGGCGACGCACGACGACGCCGCGGCGGTGGTCGACACGGATCGCCGCACCGCTCGAGTCGTGCTCGGCGATGCTCGGCGTCGACACCAGGTCGAACGGGCGGGCACGGAACCGGTAGGCGGCGCTGGTCAGCGCGCCCACCGGGCAGATCTGCACGGTGTTGCCCGAGAAGTACGAGGCGAACGGCGTGCCGTCGGCGCTGGTCGCGGCCAGGCCCTCGACGTCCTCGGCGGTCGCGGCGCCGTCGGACGCCGCGGACTCGAGGTATCCGAGGACGTCGACGTCGAAGGCGCCGATCTGCTGGCGGGCACCGCGCTCCTGGAGCGCGATGAACGCGTCGCCCGCGATCTCGTCGCTGAACCGCGTGCACCGCTGGCACAGCACGCATCGCTCGCGGTCCAGCAGGATCTGCGTCGAGACGGAGATCGGCTTGGGGTAGACGCGCTTGACGTCGACGAACCGCGAGTCGGCGCGGCCGTTGGTCATGGCCTGGTTCTGCAGCGGGCACTCGCCGCCCTTGTCGCACACCGGGCAGTCGAGCGGGTGGTTCATGAGCAGCAGCTCCATGACACCCGACTGCGCCTTGTCGGCCACGGGCGAGGAGTGCGCCGTGCGCACCACCATGCCGGGCGCGGCCTCGAGCGTGCACGACGCCTGCGGCTTGGGCATGGGCCGCACGTTGCCCTCGCGGTCGGGCATCGCCACCTCGACCAGGCACTGACGGCACGCACCCGCGGGCTCGAGCAGCGGGTGGTCGCAGAAGCGCGGGATCTGGATGCCGAGCTGCTCGGCGGCGCGGATCACCAGGGTGCCCTTGGGCACGGTGACCTGGACGTCGTCGATCGTGAGGGTCACGCCGTCCTTGCGGGGCTCGGCGGGTTCGACCGGGCCGCCGCCCGCCGTCTTGTCCGCGGTCGCGGTCATCAGTGGCCTCCCGCGCCGGCGAGCACGCCGGGCTTGGTCTTCGGGGTGTAGTCGAACAGGGCCGACGCGACCGGGTCGAACGGGCACCCGTGCCCGTCGATGTGTGCCTGGTACTCGTCCCGGAACAGCTCGATGGAGCTGGTCACGGGCGAGGTCGCGCCGTCGCCCAGGGCGCAGAACGCGCGGCCGAGCACGGTGTCGCACAGGTCGAGCAGCAGGTCGACGTCGGCTTCCTGCCCCTGGCCGGCCTCGATGCGCCGCAGCACCTGCTTCATCCAGTAGGTGCCCTCGCGGCACGGCGTGCACTTGCCGCACGACTCGTGCGCGTAGAAGTCCATCCACCGGCTGACGGCGCGCACCACGCACGTCGTCTCGTCGAAGATCTGCAGGGCGCGCGTGCCCAGCATCGACTTGGCCGCGCCCACCGACTCGTAGTCGAGCGGCACGTCGAGGTGCTCGTGGGTGAACATCGGCGTCGAGGACCCGCCGGGCGTCCAGAACTTCAGCTCGTGGCCGGCCCGGATGCCGCCCGCCAGGTCGAGCAGCTCGCGCAGCGTGATGCCGAGCGGCGCCTCGTACTGGCCCGGCCGCGTCACGTGACCGCTCAGCGAGAACAGGCCGTGCCCCTGCGAGCGCTCGGTGCCCATGCTCGCGAACCATGCCGCGCCCTGGCGCACGATCGCCGGGACCGACGCGATCGACTCGACGTTGTTGACCACGGTCGGCCGGGCGTACAGGCCCGCGACCGCGGGGAACGGCGGTTTGAGCCGCGGCTGGCCGCGGCGGCCCTCGAGCGAGTCGAGCAGGGCCGTCTCCTCGCCGCAGATGTACGCGCCCGCCCCCGCGTGCACCGTCACGTCGAGGTCGTAGCCGCTGCCCAGGATGTCCTTGCCCAGGTAGCCGGCGTCGTACGCCTCCTGCACCGCCGCGAGCAGGCGGCGGTACACGTGCAGCACCTCGCCGCGCACGTAGATGAACGCGTGGTGACAGTTGATGGCGACGCTCGTGATCGCCACGCCTTCGACCAGGTGCTGCGGGCTGGCCATCATGAGCGGGATGTCCTTGCAGGTGCCCGGCTCGGACTCGTCGGCGTTGACCACCAGGTAGCGCGGCTTGCCGTCGTCGGGCGGCAGGAAGCCCCACTTCATCCCCGTGGGGAAGCCCGCGCCGCCGCGGCCGCGCAGGCCCGAGTCCTTGACGGTCTGCACGATGTCGGCGGGGCCATGGTCAGGGCCTTGCGCAGGCCCTCGTACCCGTGGCCCGCGTCCAGGTAGGTCTGCAGGGACCAGGATCGTTCCTTGTCCCAGGTGTCCGTGAGGACCGGCGTCAGCGTCGTCACTTCGAGCCCTCCTCGCCCGCAGGCGCCGCGCCCGGCGTCTGCTCCGCGCTCTGCTCCGGCTCGCCGGCGGGAGCCGTCCACCCGTGCTCGCGCGCCAGCCGCAGCCCCGCCAGGGTCGGCTCGCCCGCGGCGCCGCCCTCGTCGGCGCGCCCGTCCGGGAACCCGGCGAGCACGCGGCTCATCTGCTTGAACGTGCACACGCTCGACGCGCCCCGCGTCGGCGCGACGGGCTTTCCGGCCCGCAGGTCGTCCGCGAGCGCCGTGGCCGTCTGCGGCGTCTGGTTGTCGAAGAACTCCCAGTTGACCATCACGACGGGCGCGTAGTCGCAGGCCGCGTTGCACTCGACGCGTTCGAGCGTGATGGCGCCGTCGTCGGTCGTCTCGTCGTGCCCGACGCCGAGGTGCTCGCTGAGCTCGTCGAAGATGGCGTCGCCACCCATCACGGCGCACAGCGTGTTGGTGCACACGCCCACGGTGTAGGTGCCGTTGGGGTGCCTCTTGTACTGGGTGTAGAAGGTCGCGACCGCGCTGACCTCGGCCGGGGTGAGGCCCAGGTGCTCGGCGCAGAACAGGATGCCGTCGCGGCTGACGTACCCGTCGACCGACTGCACCAGGTGCAGCAGCGGCAGCAGCCCCGAGCGGGGGTCCGGGTAGCGGGCGACGATGGCCTCGGCGTCGGACTTGAGCGACGTCAGGGTCTGCGCGTCGTAGGTCATCGGTCGACACCTCCCAGGACGGGGTCCAGTGACGCGACGGCCACGACGACGTCGGCCACCTGGCCGCCCTCGCACATGACCGACACGGCCTGGAGGTTGTTGAAGGACGGGTCGCGGAAGTGCGCGCGGTAGGGGCGCGTCCCGCCGTCGGACACCACGTGCACGCCGAGCTCGCCGCGGGGGTGCTCGACGGTCTGCCAGGCCTGGCCGGCGGGGACGCGGAAGCCCTCGGTCACGATCTTGAAGTGGTGGATCAGGGCCTCCATCGAGGTGCCCATGATCTTCTTGATGTGCTCGAGCGAGTTGCCCTGGCCGTCGCCGCCGACGGCGAGCATCGCGGGCCAGGCGATCTTCTTGTCGGCCACCATCGTGGGCGCGCCCATGGACTTCTCGAGGCGTGCCGTCGCCTGCTCGACGATCTTGAGCGACTGGTAGCACTCCTCGATGCGCAGCACGACCCGGTCGTAGCAGTCGGCGTTGCTCGCGACGGGGACGTCGAAGTCGTACGTCTCGTAGCCGCTGTAGGGGAACGCCTTGCGGACGTCGTACGGCAGGCCGGCCGAGCGCAGCACGGGCCCGGTGATCCCCAGGGCCATGCACCCGGCCAGGTCGAGCGTGCCGGTGCCGACGAGGCGTGCCTTGAAGATGGGGTTGGCGAGCATGAGGTCGCCGAGCTGGCCGAGGTACTTGCGCACCTCGGGCAGCGCCTTGCGCACCAGGTCGCCGATGTCGTCCGGCACGTCCTGGGCGACTCCGCCGGGGCGGATGTAGGCGTGGTTCATGCGCAGGCCCGTCACGGCCTCGAAGATCCGCAGGATCTCCTCGCGCGCGGTGAAGGCGATGGTCATGACCGTCGTGGCGCCCATCTCGTTGCCTGCGGTGCCCAAGCACACCAGGTGCGAGCCGATGCGGTTGAGCTCCATCATGAGCACGCGGATGTCGCTCGCCCGTTCGGGCACGTCGTCGGTGATGCCGAGGAGCTTCTCGGTGCCGAGGCAGAACGCGGCCTCCTGGAACAGCGGGGCCAGGTAGTCCATCCGGGTGCAGAACGTGGTGCCCTGCGTCCAGGTGCGGAACTCCATGTTCTTCTCGATGCCGGTGTGCAGGTAGCCGATGCCGGCGCGGGCCTCGGTGACGGTCTCGCCGTCGATCTCCAGCATCAGGCGCAGCACGCCGTGCGTGGACGGGTGCTGCGGGCCCATGTTGACGACGATGCGCTCCTCGCCCACGACCTCGCGGGCGATCTCGTCCCAGTCGCCGCCGGATGCCTCGTAGAACGTCGCGCCCTCGGGCAGCGACTCGTCCGCGGCCCGTGTGGCATGGAAGGTCGAACTGGTCACGAGTAGCTCCTGCGCGTGTCAGGCGGCGGCACCGTGGCGCCCTTGTACTCCACCGGGATGCCGCCGAGCGGGTAGTCCTTGCGCTGCGGGTGCCCCGGCCAGTCGTCCGGCATCTCGATGCGCGCGAGGCCCGGGTGGCCGTCGAACACGATGCCGAAGAAGTCGAACGTCTCGCGCTCGTGCCAGTCGTTCGCCGGGTACACCGCCGTCGTCGACGGGATGTGCGGGTCGGCCTCGGGGCACGCGACCTCCAGGCGCAGCCGGCGCCCGTGCGTCACCGAGGTCAGGTGGTAGACGGCGTGCAGCTCGCGGCCGGCGTCGTGCGGGTAGTGCACGCCGCTGACGCCGAGGCTCAGCTCGAAGCGCAGGTCCTGGTCGTCGCGCAGCGCGCGGACCACGGGCAGCAGGTGCTCGCGCGCGACCCACAGCGTCAGCTCGTCGTGCGGTCCGGGCGCCCCGTGCTGCCGCTCGACGACGACGCGCTCGATCGCCTGCCCGAACCCGATGCCCTGGGCGGCGAGCACCTCGGCGAGCACGTCGACGGCGTCGTCGAACCAGCCGCCGTAGGGACGCTCGGCCGCGCCGGGGAACCGGATCGGGGTGACCGTGCCGCCGAAGCCCGACGTGTCGCCCGAGCCGCCGTTGCCGAACAGACCGTGCCGTGCGCCGACGACCTCGCCCTGCGGGCGGCTGCCGGTGGTGGAGGTCAGTGCCTTCTCGTCGTCGCTCACCGCAGCAGTCCCTTCTGCTGGAACGTGGGCGTGGCCTCCAGCGCCGCCGACTCGGCGGCCCGTGCGGCCTCGCGCCGGTTGACGCCCAGCGGCATGTCCTGGATCTGCTGGTGCAGCGCCAGGATGGCGTTGATGAGCATCTCGGGCCGGGGCGGGCACCCAGGCAGGTAGATGTCGACAGGGACGACGTGGTCGACGCCCTGCACGATCGCGTAGTTGTTGAACATGCCGCCGCTCGACGCGCACACGCCCATCGACAGCACCCACTTGGGCTCGCTCATCTGGTCGTAGACCTGCCGCACGACGGGTGCCATCTTCTGGCTCACGCGGCCCGCCACGATCATGAGGTCGGCCTGCCGGGGCGAGGCGCGGAACACCTCCATGCCGAACCGCGACAGGTCGAACCGCGATGCGCCCGCCGCCATCATCTCGATGGCGCAGCACGCCAGGCCGAACGTCACCGGCCACACCGACGCCTTGCGCAGATAGCCCGCGAGATCCTCGATCGTCGTCAGCAGAAAGCCCGACGGCGCCTCTTCCAGCCCCATTGCCCGTCCCTTCCGTCGCGCCCGTCAGACCCAGTCGAACCCGCCGCGCCGCCATTCGTACACGAACGGCACGGTGATGAGAGCGAGGAATACGAGCATCGCCACCAGGCCGAACCCGGCCAGCCACGCGAAGCTCACCGCCCACGGGTAGAGGAAGACGACCTCGATGTCGAACACGATGAACGTCATCGCGACCAGGTAGTACTTGACGGGCAGTCGCCCGCCGCCCACGGCGTGCGGCGTCGGCATGATGCCGCACTCGTACGCCTCCAGCTTGGCGCGGTTGTAGCGCTTCGGGCCGATGACCGCAGAGGCCCCCACGCCGCCGAGCGCGAGCACCGCGGCCACGGCCATGAGGACCAGCACCGGCACATACGGGTTGCTCATCGACCCTCCTCGTCCATCGCTTCGATCACTCCTTCGAGACCGTGCTCGTCACCCGGGCGTGGCGCCCGGCCGTCAGGCCGCCGGCACGACCCGCGTCAGCGCGGAGATGAGTCGGTCGACCCAGTCGCCGCCGCGCGGCTCGTAGCAGTCGGACAGCAGTTTCAGCACGAGGCTCATGACGGCCGGGACGGGCAGCGCGTAGCGCGTCCCGAACCGCATGATCGCCGGGTGCTCGATGAGCCGGACGAAGGCCCGGCCCAGCGTGTAGTAGCCGCCGAGGTCGGCGCGCATGCGCTCGGCGTAGCCGCCGAGCACGGCCTCGCGGGCCGCGTCGCTCGTACGGGTGCGTGCCTGGGCGATCGCGTCGGCGGCGACCCGCCCCGCCTGGAGCGCGTACGCGATGCCCTCGCCGTTGAACGGGCTGACCATGCCGGCGGCGTCGCCGACCAGGATCGTGCCGTCGCGGTACATCGGGCTGCGGTTGAACCCCATGGGAAGCGCGGCGCCCCGGATCGGCCCGATCTGGTTCTCGGGGGTGAACCCCCACTCCTCGGGGGTGCTCGCGATCCACTGCGCCAGCAGCGCCCGGTAGTCGTGCCCCACGGCCGACTGGCGCTGCGGCGTCGAGCTCACCGAGCCGAGGCCCACGTTCACGGTGCCGTCGCCCAGGGCGAAGATCCAGCCGTAGCCCGGCAGCAGGGCGCTCTGGCCCGGCTCGCCCGCCCACAGCTCGAGGTGCGACTCCATCCAGGTGTCCGCGTGCCGGGCGGTGCGGGTGCCCGCGCCGTCGGTGCGGAAGTAGGTGCGGTAGGCCGTGCCGAGCGGGCGGTCGTCGCGCCGGGCGATGCCCAGCGCCGTCGCGAACCGCGAGCTGACGCCGTCGGCGGCGACGACGACGGGCGCGCGGTACACGACCTCGCGTCCGTCCGCGGCCTGCGCTCGGACGCCCACGACGCGTCCCGTGCGGTCGTCCTGCACGGGTCCGGTGACCTTGGTGCGTTCGAGCAGCTTGGCGCCGCTGCGCTGGGCATGCTGGGCGAGCCGGTGGTCGAGGACGGCGCGGGCCATCGCCGAGCCGTAGCTGGGGAACGCGGTGACCTCGGGCCAGGGCAGCTCCCATGAGCGACGGCCCGCGAGCACGCGCAGGCCGTCGTTGCGGATCCACCCGTCCGCCGGGTCGAGGTCGACGCCCATGCGCGTCAGCTCGGCGACCGCGCGTGGCGTCAGCCCGTCCCCGCAAACCTTGTCGCGCGGAAAGGCGGCCTTCTCCAGGAGCAGGACGTCGAGGCCGGCGGCGGCGCACCAGTGCGCCGTCGAGGAGCCGGCCGGACCGGCGCCGACGACGACGACGTCGGCGTCGTCGTTCGCTCCCGCGCGCACCGCCCACCTCCTCGTCGCGTCTTCGTCACGCACCGTAGACTTGCCCGGACACGACGGCACCAGCCTTGTGAACCGAGTCACAACCCCCACGTCACCATAGCCACTCGGCGCCCGCATGGGTAGCGGATGCCGCCGGACACCGGTGAGCAGCGGAGCGACCTGGGAAAATCCACGCCCCTCCGCAGGGGTGGATCGTACGCGCGAACTTCGGCAGCCGGACCGACTTTGGAACCGAACGTCGCCACGTGTCGCCGTGAGAACGATGTCCGCACCGTCCGGAAGGTCCCGATCAGTACCGCGCGGTGCCGACGTACGTGGCCTCCGGGCGCTCCTGCCGCGCCGCGCGGGGCTCAGCCCCGGTCCGCCGTTCGTGGCGTGGCGCACCGGGCCAGGGCAGCCAGAAGTGCCTGACCTCGGATGATGAGGCGAACCTCGTGCCCGTCGCGGGCCTGGCGCCCGTGCCTCAGCTCGCCGAGTCGGCGGGCCCGAGCGAGGCGATCGGCGAGCCGTGCGTGCCGCCGTCCGCGGGCGAGGCGGCGAAGGTGCGCACGGTGGTGGCCGTGACGGACGCCTGCATGACGGTGCCCTCCGCGCGCCGCAGCGCGCGGAGGGCACCGGGCCGTCACGTCACTCGTACCGCAGCGACGAGATCGGGTCCTGCTTCGCGGCCCGCAGCGCGGGCAGCGTCCCGGCGAGGAACGCGATCGCCATGACGCCGACGACGACGAGGGCGACCGTTCCCGGTTCGAGCAGCACGAGCTGCAGGCCGGGCAGGTCGGCGAGGATCGACCCCGAGAGCGCCGCCTGGACGACCTCGCCGGTCGCGAAGGCGAGCACGACGCCGATCGCGGAGCCGAGCAGCCCGATCACCACGGCCTCGACGCTGAACAGCGAGAAGACCTTCGCGCTCGACAGGCCCATGGCCTTCATGAGCCCGACCTCGCGCGTGCGTTCCTGCACGGCCATGAACAGCGTGTTGACGATGCCGATCGAGGCGGCGACGAGCGCGATGATCGCGAACCCGTTGAGGATCAGCACGATGGTGTCGATCACCGAGGTGAAGGCGCCGAGCTGGTCGGTCAGGGTGGTCGCCGTGAAGCCCTCGCCGGCGAGCGAGTCCTGCAACGCCTGGGTCGCCTCGGTGCCCGCGCCGGCGTCAAACCACGCCATCGCCGCGACATGCGCGGCCGGCACGGAGGCCGGGCGGCCGACGGCCTGCAGATCGCTCAGCGTCTGCAGCAGCGCCTCGTTCGGCACCGCCGCGGTCCCGGCCACGAGCCCGGGCTCGGCGACGCCGACGACGGTCGCCGTCGTCGTGACCTGAGTGCCCGTGGCGTCGGTCAGGGCGAGCGTCACGGTCGCGCCGATCGCGGCGTCGTCGTCGGCGAACCCGAGGGGGTCGACGTACGACGACGGCAGGATGAGCTGCGCGTCCTGCCCGTCGAGCGTGAGCTGCTCTCCCGCGGCGAGCTCGACGTGCATGCCGGGGATCATCTGGCGCACCGTGAGCTGGAAGCGGTCGGACGACTCGTGCTGGACGTAGTCGAGCGAGGCGCTCAGCATGGGCCGCACCGACTGCACGCCCTCGGTCGCCGCGATCGTGTCGAGGTCGGCGTCCGTGAGGGCGGCGGTCGCGCCCAGGAACCCGCCGCCGCCCGCCTGCACCTGGTCGGGGTCGTAGCGGGCGGGGCCTGAGCCGGCGTCGGCCTGCGGGTTGGCGCGCATGACCGTCATGACGTCGTCGACGCCCAGCGACGCGACCGTGTCGTCCACGAAGCTGTTGACGCCCGCCCCGATGGCGTTGGTGAGCGTCAGGGTGAACGCGCCGATCACGATGGCCACGACCGTCAGCGTGGTGCGCAGACGGGAGCGGAACGCGTTCGCGAACGCGCGGCGGATCACGTCGAGCGGCTTCATGCGGCCACCTCCAGGTCGTCGGCGAACAGGCCGTCGCGCACGACGACGCTGCGGTCGCAGCGGGCGGCCAGGTCGAGGTCGTGCGTGACGACGACGAGCGTGATGCCCTGGCGACGGTTGAGGTCGAACAGGATGTCCGCGACGACCTCGCCCGTCGCGGAGTCGAGGTTGCCCGTCGGCTCGTCCGCGAAGATCACCTGCGGGCGGTTGATGAGCGCGCGCGAGATGACGACGCGCTGCTTCTGACCCCCCGACAGGTCGTTGGCCTTGTTGCCCGCCTTGTCCGCGATGTCGAGCTGCTCGAGCGCGGCCATGCCGCGCGCGTTGCGCTCGCGCGCCGGGACGCCCGCGATCGTCAGCGGCATCGTGACGTTGTCGAGCACGCTCGTCGAGGGCGTGAGGAAGAACTGCTGGAACACGAACCCGAACATGGCGTTGCGCGTCTTGTTGAGCTCGCGCTCGGCCAGGGTCGAGGTCTCGACGCCGTCGAGCGTGATCGTGCCCGACGTCGGCCGGTCGAGCAGCGCGAGCAGATGCATGAGCGTCGACTTGCCGGAGCCCGACTTGCCGACGATCGCCAGCGACTCCCCGCGCCGGATGTCGAGGTCGACCCCGCGCAGGGCGTGGAACGCGGCGGACCCGGTCCCGTAGGTCTTGTGCAGATCTCGGACCGAGATCAACGGTGCGGTCATGGTTGCCCTTCGCCGGGGTGGTTGTCGGAACGCGTCCACTCTCGCCGGGACGGTCCCGCGCCGGATCCCGCTGGTGCGGTCACCCGCGTACCGCGTCCGCAGTACGCGCGCTACGCCCCGCGCGGGACGTGCGCGCGCGCACGCTGGGCGATGCTGGGCACGTGGACGGCGGGGACGTGGGCAGCAGGGACGTGGGCAGCAGAGACGTGGACAGCAGGGACGTGGACAGCATCAGGACGAGCCGGTGGGCGCCGCTGGCGCCCGTCGCGGTGAACCCGCCCTGGTCGTGGCCCTGGTTCGGGCACGTCGCCGCCACCGCGGGGGTGCTGCTCGCGGGCGCGGTGCCCCCCGACCGCGGGACCGCGCCGCACTGGACCGCCGGCGGCATCGCGCTCCAGGCCGCCGCCGCGATCGTGCTGCTCGGGCGCCGCCGGTGGCCGCGCACCGTCGTCGCGCTCACGCTCCTGCTCGCGGTCGTGCCCGCGCTGCTCGGCCACCAGGGCGCCGGCGGAGCGGCCGCCGTCGCGATCGCCGTCTACACCTGCGTGCAGCACCTGCGCCGACGCGACGCGATCCTGCTCACGCTGGCCGTCGCCGTCGTCGTCGCCGCCCGCACGGCGGTGGTCGGGGACTGGTCCGGCCAGCATGTGCTCGCCGTCCTGCTCGGGTCGGCACTCGGGGAAGCCGTGCGCTCGCAACGCGACCAGCTCACCGAGGCGCGCGAGCGCGCCGACCGCGCCGAGGCCACACGCGAGGCGCTCGCCCGGCAGCGCGTGGCCGAGGCCCGCCTGTCGATCGCCCGCGACCTGCACGACGTCGTCGCCCACCAGATCGCCGTCATCAACCTGCACGCGGGGGCGGCGTCGTCCGCGGTCCGCGCGAGGCCCGACGACGCCGAGCGCGCGCTCGGCACGATCCGCGCTTCCTCCCGGGCCGTGCTCGCCGAGATCGGCGACCTCATGGCGACGCTGCGCGACCCCGACGCACCCGCGCTGGGCCCGCCCGGGCTCGCCCAGCTCGACGACGTCGTGCGCGGGCTCGCCGTCCACGGGCTCGCCGTCTCGGTGCGCGTCGAGGGCACGCCGCGCGAGCTGCCCGGCACCGTCGACGCGACAGCGCTGCGCGTCATCCAGGAGGCGCTGACCAACGCGCACAAGCACGGCGCCGGCACGAGCGCGCACCTGCTGGTCGAGCACCTGCCCGGCCACCTGCGGCTGACCGTCACGAACCGTGTCGCCGACCGGCCGCAGGCACCCGAGGCGGTCGGCACCGGGCACGGGATCGTCGGCATGGCCGAGCGCGTCGAGGCGGTGCGCGGCACTCTGACCTACGGGGACGACGGCACCGGCACGTGGGCGCTGACCGCCGACCTGCCCGTCGAGCTCGGCCCCGGGAGGCAGGATGATCAGCGTCCTGATCGTGGACGACCAGACCCTCATCAGGTCGGCCGTCGCCGACCTCGTCACGCACGCCGACGGGCTCCACGTCGTCGGGGAGGCCGGCGACGGGCGGCGAGCCGTCGAGCTCGCGCGACGGCTGCGCCCCGACGTCGTGCTCATGGACATCCGCATGCCCGGCATGGACGGCATCGACGCGACGCGAGCCATCTGCGACGACCCGGCGCTCGCCGACGTGCACGTCCTCGTGCTGACCACCTTCGAGGAGGACGCCGTCATCGTCGGCGCGCTGCGCGCCGGAGCCAGCGGGTTCCTCGGCAAGGGCTCCGAGCCCGACGCGATCATCGCGGCGGTCCGGGCCGTACACGGGGGCGAGGCCCTGCTCTCGCCGGCCGCGACGCGCGCCCTCATCGACCGCTACGTGCGACCCACCGCCGCGGGCACCGTGCCGCGGGCGCTCGAACACCTCACCGAGCGCGAGGTCGAGATTCTCACGCTCGTCGGATCCGGGCTGTCCAACGCCGAGATCGCCGAGCGCCTCGTCATCTCGCCGCACACCGCCAAGACCCACGTCAACCGGATCATGACCAAGCTGCACGCCCACGACCGCGCCCAGCTCGTCATCGCGGCATACGAGAACGGGCTGGTGCGGCCGCAGGGGGCGTGACTGTGGCGTGGTGGCGTGGTGGCGTGTTGGCGTGGCGGCGTGGAGGCGCCGGCGGCTCGGCCGCTCGTGCGGCGGACCGCCTTCTGGACCGGACCCTTGGTCTCCGAGCCGTGCACGGAGCCCGTGCTCCGGCCGCCGTCGGCGCTCGGGCCGTGCGCCGCGTCCTTCGGGTCGAGCGCCTCCGTGGTGCGCGCGAGCCGGTCAGGCGGGCTTGGCGGCGCGGTGCAGCGCGACGATCCCGCCCGTGAGGTTGCGGTAGGCGACACGCTCCCAGCCGGCGTCGAGCATCAGGTGCGCGAGCCCGGTCTGGTCGGGCCACGAGCGGATCGACTCGGCGAGGTAGTCGTACGAGCCCTTGTCGCGCGTCACGGCGCCCGCCACCACGGGCAGCGCCCGCATCAGGTACTCCATGTAGACGGTGCGGAACGGGGCCCAGGTCGGCGTCGAGAACTCGCACACCACCAGCCGCCCGCCGGGCCGCACGACGCGCAGCATCTCGCGCAGCGCACCCGCGGTGTCGACGACGTTGCGCAGCCCGAAGCTGATCGTCACCGCGTCGAACGCACCGTCGGCGAACGGCAGCGCCGTCGCGTCGCCCGCGACGAACGGCAGGTCGGGGCGGCGGCGCTTGCCCACCGTCAGCATGCCGAGCGAGATGTCCGAGGGGACCACGTGGGCGCCGTCGAGCTCGAACGGCTCGCTCGAGGTCCCCGTCCCGGCCGCGAGGTCCAGCACCTTCTCGCCCGGTGCCGCCGCGACGGCCTCGCGCACGAGCCGGCGCCAGCGCCTGTCCTGCCCGAGCGAGACAAGGTCGTTGACGAGGTCGTACCGCTCGGCGATCCCGTCGAACATCGACGCGACCTCGCCGGGGTGCTTCTCCAGGGTGGCACGTGGCATGCGCCCCATGCTCCCACGCACCGCACCGACGCCGGACACGACGGTCCCGGGATGAGGGCCCAGGATGAGGGCCCAGGACGAGGGCCCAGGACGGGGGCCCGGGCGCGGCGAGGCCACGGAGGCGCGGGTCACGCGGCCGGGACCTGGAACCGGACGCGTCCGGGTCTACCCTGGGGGGCGATGTCCGCGAGCACCTTTCCTCACCCTGCAGGCCGCCCGGGGCGCCGGTCCGGATCGACAAGCCCGCTCCCCGAGGCGCAGCCGCTGGTCGTGCGAACGGCGGCCCTCGACCTGCCCGACGACGGCCTCACCACGCTCGTCGACCTCCTGCCCGCCTCGGGGCTCCCCCTGCGCGCCGCCGCCGGGGCCGACCGCGCCGGCGGCGCACCCCTCGCCTGGGTGCGGCGCGGCGACGGCATCGTCGGCTGGGGCGAGGCGCTGCGCGTCGACACCCGCGGCGCCGAGCGGTTCGCCGCCGCCGAGGCCGCCTGGCAGGCGGTGCTCGACCGTGCCGTCGTGCGCGACGACGTCCGGCTGCCCGGCACCGGGCCGGTGGCCTTCGGCTCGTTCGCCTTCGACGCGGAGTCCGCCGAGGGGGGCGTGCTCGTGGTGCCCCGGGTCGTCGTCGGGCGCCGCGGCGGCCAGGCCTGGATCACGACCATCTCCGCCACGCTCGACGCCGCCCCGACGGCGGCGCTGCTCGACCCCGCACGGCGCGAGCCGGTCGCCTCGCCCGGCACCGTCACCGAGTCGGACGGCGCCGTCGACGCGACGGGATGGCCCGGCATCGTGGCCGACGCGGTCGCCCGCATCCAGGCGGGGCGGCTGGAGAAGGTCGTGCTCGCGCGGGACGTCGTCGCCACGGCTGAGCACCCGCTCGACCCGCGCTGGATGCTGCGCCGGCTCGCGCGCGCCTACGAGGCGACCTGGGCGTTCTCCGTGGCAGGGATGGTGGGGGCGACCCCCGAGCTGCTGGTGCGCTCCGAGAAGGGGCTGGTCGCCTCGCGCGTGCTCGCCGGCACGATCCGCCGCGAGCCGGGCATGACCGACGACGACGCGCTGCTGCGCGCCGCGCACCTGGCCCGCTCGTCGAAGGACCTGGAGGAGCACGAGCACGCCGTCGTCTCCGTGGCCCGCGCGCTGGAGCCGTTCTGCACGTCCATGAACGTGCCCGAGCAGCCGTTCGTGCTGCACCTGCCCAACGTCATGCACCTCGCGAGCGACGTCACCGGTGTGCTGGACCGCGCGGCCGGGACCTCCGGAGGCACGCCCGGCGGGCCGCCGTCGTCGCTGACGCTCGCCGCGGCGCTGCACCCGTCGGCCGCGGTGTGCGGCACCCCGACGGCGCCGGCACGCGAGCTCATCCGCGAGCTCGAAGGCATGGACCGGGGCCGCTACGCCGGGCCGGTCGGCTGGATGGGCGGCGACGGCGACGGCGAGTGGGGCATCGCGCTGCGCTCGGCACGGCTCGACGACGCCGACCCGCACCGGGTGCGTCTCTTCGCCGGGTGCGGCGTCGTGGCGGCGTCGGACCCGGCGGCAGAGCTGGCGGAGTCGGAGGCCAAGCTGGTACCGATGCGGTGGGCGCTGGGTAGCTGAGCTCCCGAGGCGCCGAGCCCGGACCCGCACAGAGCATCACACGGCAAACATTGTCGACAATACCGCCCGGGCGAGAGACGGCGAACAATTGCACTCGACCTCTTCGCGTCATCATTTCCCCACGCCACCGCAGAAAGAAATGACGGTCAAAGAGCGCCGGTCTGCGTTCACGCGATGACACCGGCACAGGACCTTCTTCACGCCGACGCTACTTTCTTCGCGGTATCAATCGCATCGGAGAGATTGGTCAAGGCCGTGCTGGATGCGCAACATCGAAGGGGTCGTCAGGGCACCGCCACGTCTTGGCGTCGCGGCCCTCGCACACGGGTGTGCGAGCGGACGGCCGCAGGGCACGGGGCGGCGAGCGAGACCGCACGTCTCGCCGTGGGGGCGAGGCAGGACGGGGCGCGGGTCGCGCCGGAACCGGGAGGGGTCGCATGAGCGTCGTCCTGGAGGCGCGCGCCCTCCGCTTCATCTACCCGCGCCGGGTGACGCCGGTGTTCACCGGGCTGGACGCGTCGTTCTCCTCGCACCGGGTGACCGCGCTGACCGGGCCGCCCGGGTCCGGCAAGTCGAGCCTCCTGTACCTGCTTGCGGGGCTGCTGAGCCCCACGTCCGGGCATGTGCTGCACTGCGGCACCGCCATCACGGGGTGGCCCGACTGGCGGCGTTCGGTCTGGCGGTCCCAGCAGGTCGGGTTCGCGTTCCAGGACGCGATGCTCGACTCGACGCGCTCCCTGACGGAGAACGTCATCGAGAGCGCCGTCTACGAGGGGCTGAACCCGAGGACCGCCCGGCAACGGGCCCTGGCCATGCTGGACCGGTTCGGTCTGGCCGACCATGCGGATCTGCGCCCCACCGAGATGCCCGGCGGTCAGGCGCAGCGCGTGGCGCTGTGCCGAGCCCTGCTGACGGAGCCCGCGATCCTGCTGGCCGACGAGCCCACGGGCGGCCTCGACGCCGGCACCACCCGCCAGGTGTGGCAGGCGCTGGGCGAGGTCGCGGCGAAGGGCGTGTGCGTCCTGGTCGCGACGCGTGACGTCCGCGCGGCGGCGTTCGCCGACGACGTCGTCGAGCTCGGGCTGGTCCCCGCGGCGGTCTGAGCCGCGGGGGGCGTGGCTCACGCGGCACCTGGCCGTCGCCACGCCCGCCCTCGAGGTCGGGCTCAGCGCTGCGGCATGAACCGCTCGGGCTGCGGGTGCGCGGGCCGCGTGGCCAGGTGCCGGTCGGCCAGCACGTTGGCGATCAGCCCGGCGGCGGCCCACGCCGTGAGGGTGAGCAGCCCGCTCCCGACGCCGGTGCCCCCGAAGTAGCTGAGCGACCGCACGACGTCGACGGCGGCCGGCAGCGGCAGCACGTGGTGCAGGCTCTGGAACACGCCGGGAACCATGTAGAGCGAGAGGCCCCCACCGGACGCGGGCACGCCCACGAGCATCATCACGACGACGACGAGGGGCACGGCGGCCATCCCGACGGTGCGGGTGAGCACCGAGGTCGCCAGCGACACCGCGAGGATGGCCAGCGCGCCGCACCCGATCAGCCCGGCGGCGTTGGCGTCCACGGCGCCGATGACGACGGAGAACAGGAACCACAGGGCCACCGACATCCCGACGGCCCAGCCGGCGAGGAGCGGGAGCTGGTGGGTGATCGTGCGGAGCTGGGGCGCACCGCCGCGCAGCACCGTGCAGATGAGGAACCCGGCCATGACCCAGGACATCGCGATGTACATGGTGTTGGTGCCCTGCACGTCGTGCGTGGTGAGCGGTGCGACGTCGACCTGGGTGAGCGTGAGGCCCTGCGCTGCGGCGATCTGGCCGAAGATGGTGGCCGACGCCTTCTGCTGGGCCGCCCCGGCCCCGGAGGCGGTGCGCAGGGTGGCCGGCTCGCCCTCGGCGCCCGGCAGGACGAACGCGGCCACGATCTCCTGGTCCTCGATGGCCGTGTCGGCGAGCTCGACGGAGTCGATGACGCGCGGGTCGACGACGTCGCCGAGCGAGCCCTGCAGGCCTTCTGCCGTCTGCGCGGCGATCTCGGCCGTCGGGCCGACGACGGCGACCGGCATGTCGTGCAGCGTCGGCGCGTGCATGGAGAAGCCCATGAGCCCGACCATCAGCACGAGCGTCGCGCCGGGGAAGGCGGCCGCGGCGATGTAGCGCGTGCGCTTCGAGCGGACGGGCCCGCCGGGCAGTGCGGGCAGCGGGGTGTCGGCGTCCTCGAACTTCGACGCCATGGGGATGACGTCGCCGTTCTTGCGGTCCACCACGGACGCGGCCGCGAGGCCGACGACGAGCCCGACGGCGAGGACGACCAGGTGGGGGGCGAGCCCGACGCCGTCGAAGTAGAGGATCGAGCGCAGCGCCTCGCCCGCGGCGGGCAGGGGCAGGACGTGGTGGAGCGCCTGGAAGAAGCCCGGCATCGACTCGATGGGCAGGGCGAGGTTCGACGACGGCATGCCGAACACGACGAGGAGCAGCATGCCGAACAGCACGGCGAGCGGCCCGACCACCTTGGTGACGGCGAGCTGGACGAGCCCCACGGCCGAGATCGTGAGCGCGCCGATCCCGAGGAACGTCAGGTAGTGGCCCTCGACGCCGCCGACGAGCGGGCCGAGCAGCAGCCAGATCACGGTGGGGACGGCCACGGCCCAGCCGGCCAGCACGGGCAGGAACCGCCGCAGCCGCAGCAGGTGCGGGGTGCCCATCATCATGATGCTCAGCGGGACGTACCCGGCCAGCATCATGCCCATGGCGGCGAACATGACGACGGTGCCGGAGGAGTCGCCGCTGGGCAGCGGGGCGACGTCCTCCACCTGGGTGCTCCAGCCGAGCCCGGCGGCTGCCGGGAGCACCAGCGTCTGCGCCGTCTGCGTCTTGGCGGCGCCCGAGGCTCCGGCGACCAGCATGGTCGCGGTGGTGCCGGTGCCCGACGGCGGCACGACGGCGGCGGCGATCTCCTGGCGGCCGAGCAGCGCGCGCGCCTCGTCCTGCGTGGCCACGAGCCGCGGCGCCACCTGGTGGTCGGGCAGCGCGTCCAGGGCGTCGAAGACGTCGAGGACGGCGCCCGGCTGACCGGCCGCGCCGACGACGGCCACGGGCAGGTCGACCACCTGTGCGGTGTGCATCGTGCCGACGTAGGTCGAGAACATCATCATGACCATCACGAACGGGAAGGCGAGCATCCCGGCGTAGGCGACGACCTTTCCCTTGAGGCCGCCGCGACCGCCACGGTGGGCGGCGGCGCGGGCCGGGTGCTCGGGCGCCGGCTGCGGGTGAGCGCCGGTGCCCTGGAGCGGGGTCTGCGCCGAGGTCTCGGGCGCAGGTTCGGCGAGCGTCAGGCTGGGCGATTCCATGGGGGTGGGCTCCGGTTCTCAAGAAGGCTGCGGCCACATTACGCCACGTGACTTAGATGTCAACAGCGTCGGTATCCTTCGAGGAGCCGCGCCCTCGCCCCCGCCCCGACCGGAGGAGCAGAACCCCATGACAAGGCCCGCCCCGGCACGTGAGGTGCTGCTCGACGCCGCCGAGCGCCTCTTCGCCGAGCACGGCATCGCGGACGTGTCCGACCGCCGCGTCGCCGAGGCCGCCGGGCAGAAGAACCACTCCGCCGTGCGCTACCACTTCGGGGACCGCGAGGGGCTCCTGCGCGCCTTGATCGAACGGCACCTGGCCTCGCTGCGCGACGAGCGCGTCAGGCTGCTGGAAGCGTCCGAGTCGCTGCTCGGCGACGTGCGCAGCCTCGTCCTGCCGGTGACCTCGGCGCTGGCGGCGCTGCCCGCGCCGTCCTGGCGGGCCCGCTTCATGGCCCGCGCGCACTACCAGGCGGGGATCGCCGAGCTCACCCAGATCGGCCTCGGCCTGGGTCGGCTCGAGCGGGAGGCCGGCCGGTCCATCCTCGCCCGCCTCCACCACCTCACGCCGGCCATCGCGCACGGCCGTCTGACCATCATGACCGGCATGGTGATCATGACCTGCGCCGACGTCGAACGGGCCACCGCCTGCGACGGCACGGACCCGCACTGGGCGGGCGTCGGGATGTTCCTGGCCGACGCCATCACCGGCATGCTTCAAGCGCCGTCGAGCCTTGCCAGCGACTACCCCGAGACGGCACCCGAGACCGCGCCCGGCCCGGCGACGCGAGGAGTCGTGCCGGCGCCGGGCTGAGCCGCGGCGCCCGCCCTGTGGATACGCTCTGGCTCGTGCCATCAGATCCGCCGAGCCCCACGCAGGGGACGGCCTCGGCGACGGCCCGGGCTCGCGCGGCGCGCACGCTCACCGACCGCCACACGCGCCTCGTCGCCGCCGCGCGCGAGGTGCTCGACCACCTCGACGCGACCGTCGTCGCGGTGAGCGCGTGGGTCCACGACGACGAACGCCGCAGGGTGCGCGCCGAGCTCGCGCAGGTCGACGCGACGCGCCTGGGCGAGATGACCGACCGCAACCTGCGCCTGTCGGCCGTGCAGGCAGCCGGGTACCTCACCGCCGCCGACCTGCTCGACGTCGGCCCGCGCGAGCTCGCCGCCCTGCCGGGAGTCGGCGAGACGACGGCGCGCGGCGTGGTGGCCGCCGTCGGGCAGCTCGCCGAGGCGGCCGCGGCCCTGCACCCGCTGCGGGTCGGCGTCGACCGGGCCGGGCTGCCGACGCCCGCCGGAGCGGACCGGCTCCTCGCGCTGCTGCACCGTGTGATGCGGTTGCGTCCGCTCGTCGAGCCCCACCGCACCACGCTCGACGACTACGTCACCGCCACCACCGCGGCTCTCGCCACGGCGCGTCCGGCCCGCCACACGGCACGGCTGTGGGTCGCGCGGCCCTCGACCCGCCGCGCCGCGCACGCGGGGCTCACCGCGCTGGCGTCGTGGGACTCGTCGCCCGCCGGCGCGGGCCTGCCCGAGCTGCTCGCCCGGCTGGGCGCCGCCGTCGCGGAGCCCGATCCGGGGCCGTTCGACCTCGCGGCCGACTTCGAGCGACGGTCGGCCGAGTACTACACCGCCCTCGTGGGCATCGCCCCGCAGGCGCAGGCGGTGCTGTCGGCGCGCGGCCTGCTGCCGCAGGGTCTCGTCGACCGCGTCAACGCCCAACCCCTCGACCTGGCGGCGATGCGGGTGTCGCTGCGCGGGTACCAGGAGTTCGGCGCGCGGTTCGCGCTCCACCAGGGCAGGGCGCTGATCGGTGACGAGATGGGCCTGGGCAAGACCGTCCAGGCGCTGGCCGTCATGTCGCACCTGCGCGCGACCGGCCACCGCCGGTTCCTCGTGGTCTGCCCGGCGAGCCTGCTCGCCAACTGGGCGCGCGAGGTCGAGCAGCGCACGACGATGCCCGCCCACCGCATGCACGGCGAGCGCCGCGCCGAGGCCATCGCCGCCTGGGCGGACGGCGGCGGCGTCGGGCTGACGACGTTCGAGGGCCTCGCGCACGTGCCCGCGGACGTCGGCGACGTCGGGCTCCTGGTCGTGGACGAGGCGCACTACGTCAAGAACCCGCGGACGGGCCGCGCGCGGTCCGTCGGCGCGTGGGCGCAGCGCGTGTGGCGGGTCGTCTTCCTGACCGGGACGCCGATGGACAACCGGCTCGAGGACTTCCTCGAGCTCGTGCGCGTGCTCCAGCCCGACCTGGCCGCCACGTTCCCCGGGCATCTGGGCCTGCTCGGGCCCGACGCGTTCCGGCAGGTGGTGGCGCCGGTCTACCTGCGCCGCAACCAGGCCGACGTGCTCGTCGAGCTGCCCGGGGTCATCGCCCGCGACCAGTGGGTCGACCTCACCGAGGCCGACGACCGCGCCTACCGGGAGGCCGTCGCGGCGGGCAACCTCATGGCGATGCGGCGCGCCGCCTGGGCCGCGGGGCCCGGGCCGCAGGCCTGCGCCAAGCTGTCGCGGCTGGTCGAGATCGTCGACGAGGCGCGCGACGAGGGCCGCCGCACCGTCGTGTTCTCCTACTTCCGTGACGTGCTCGACACCGTCGCCGCCACGCTGCGTGCGCGCGGCGTGACGGTCCACGGCCCGCTGAGCGGCGACGTGCCCGTCGCCGAGCGCCTGGGCCTGGTGGACGCGTTCGCCGACGACGTCGGTGCCGTCCTCGTCGCGCAGATCACCGTGGGCGGGACGGGGCTCAACCTCCACGCGGCGAGCGTCGTCGTGCTGTGCGAGCCGCAGCTCACCCCGTCCGCCGAGGAGCAGGCCGTCGCCCGGCTGCACCGGATGGGGCAGGTGCGGACGGTCCACGCCCACCGGCTGCTCGCCGAGGACGGCGTCGACGAGCGGATCGTGGAGCTGCTGGCCGGCAAGCAGCGGGTGTTCGACGAGTACGTGCGCACGTCGAGCGTGGCGGCCGCGGCCGTCGCAGCGGTCGACGTCACCGAGGGCACGCTCGCACGCGAGGTGGTCGCCTGGGAGCAGGCCCGGCTCGGTTACGGCCCGTGGTGGGACGGCCTGGACGCGTCGTAGCGGCGCGGCGGCGTCACGCCCCGGACGCGGTCAGCGGCTCGTGGGAGTGGGCCGGTTCGGGGTGCGCGTCCTCCCGCTCCCGGTCGGCCAGGAGCCGCCGCTGCCGGGCCCACGCGAAGGCGACAGGCACGAGCGCGCCGATCCAGGCGAGCGGTGCGGCCCACGCGACGCCCACGAACCCGAAGTGCCGCACGAGGACGAGCGCCGCCGTCGAGCGCATGACCAGCTCGACGGCACCCGCGATGGTCGGGACGCTCGACAGCCCCAGGCCCTGGACCACGTTGCGCAGCACGAACAGCAGGCTCAGCACCGCGTACAGGCCGCCGTTGATCGTGAAGTAGGTGCGGGCCATGCCCAGCACCTCGGGCTGGTCGGGGCCGACGAAGAGCCCCACCACCGGCTCGGCGAACACGATCAGCAGCACGCCGAGCGCGACGGCGGTCCCGGCCGCGACGAGGCTGGTCCGCAGCGCTCCCGCCCGGATGCGGTGCCACTGCCGCGCACCCCGGTTCTGCGCGGTGTAGGTGACCATCGCGACGCCGAACGAGTTGAGGGGCGCGACGGCGAGCTGGTCGACGCGCATGGCCGCGGTGAACGCGGCGACGGAGACGGCGCCCAGGCCGTTGACGGCAAGCTGGAGCACGAGAGCGCCGATCGCGATGACGGACATCTGGAAGCCCATGGGCAGCCCGGTCCGCAGCGGCTCGCGCAGGCTGCCGCGCGCGGCGGCCCAGTCCGCGCGGCGCAGGTGCAGCACGGGCATGCGGCGCACGATGAGCACCACGCACGCGCCCACCGACGCGACCTGCGCCAGCACGGTCGCGGCCGCCGCGCCCGCGACGCCCCAGTGCGCGACGCCGACGAGGAACGCGACGAGGCCCGCGTTGAGCAGCGACGAGGCGATGAGGAAGTACAGCGGCGTGCGGCTGTCGCCGAGCGCCCGGATGGTCGAGGCGAGGAAGTTGAACGCCACCGTCGCCGCGGCTCCCGCGAAGGTCACGGTGAGGAACGTCGTGGCCTGGTCGATGATCTCGGGCGGCGTGTCGAGCAACGCGAGCAGGTCGCGGGCGAAGACCACGCCGACGGCGGTGATCACCGCTGCGATGCCTGCCGACGCGTACGCGCCGGCGGCCGTGTAGCGGCGCACACCGGCCAGGTCGCCGGCGCCGAACGCGCGCGCGACGGGGATCGCGAGTCCGGCGCTGGCGCCCCACGAGAACCCGACGAGCAGGAACACGAGGCTGCCCGACGCCCCGACGGCGGCCAGCGCGTCGAGGCCGAGCAGCCGCCCGACGACGGCGGCGTCGGTGAACGTGTAGACCTGCTGGAAGACGTTGCCGATGAGCAGGGGAAGCGTGAAGCCGAGGATGAGGCGCGTCGGCGGCCCGACGGTGAGGTTCTGCACGGTGGCCTGTCTGGGTCTACGGGCTGCGCGACGCGCCCGTCAAATCGATTCGACAGTCCATATCGTACGCCCGGGGAGAGGGCCTCGCCCCCGTTGCTCTCCGTCGGTCTGCGGCCCTCCCCTGGACCGGGCACGCATGCCTTCTGGCCCGCCCGGCGAGGATCGCCGTCGCACGCCCGAACCACCACGCCGGCCAGGAGCGCGCGAAGTCTCCCCAGGCCACGGCGGCCCTGGGCGCCGACGTGGCCGTCGCGACCACCGGCCGCACGTCGGCGCCCAGACGGCGCGGTCGGGGATCAGACCCTTCGGCGCCTGATGCGCCACACCGCGGTGCTCAGCCCGCCCAGACGGACTCGTGGAACCCCGACCACACCTGCCGGTCCGACCTCGCGCCGAGCAGCCCGATCGTCGGATTGACCGCCGCGAGAACCAGCGCCGTCAGAGTCTGCGGCGCGTCGTCCGCGAGGAACCCGAACGGGGTGCCGCTCGGCCCGTGGGCCGTGAGCGAGGTGATGTACATCGTCGCGCGGCCGTCCATCGTGACCGAGTCCGCGGTCGTCAGCGTCCCGGCGGCGCCGCCGTCCGCGTACGTCGTGAGCCGGAAGCCCGAGACCTTGACGTGGTCGGCGACGACCTTGACCGCGGCGCGCCGCTTGCCCGAGGACCCCTCGACCGGGACGGAGACGAGCGCGACGGCCCGGATGCCGCCGATCTCCAGGTCGGCGGCCTTGAGCTCGGCCGGGATGGCGTAGACGTCGACGTTCTCGTTCCCGCCCAGGACGACGGGCAGGTCCTCGTCGCCCGGGGCGGGCAAGCCCGCGGGCACCTCGACGGTCACCCCCGCATCCGTCGGGGGCTCGCCGTCCGGCCCCTCGCCGCCGGGCCCGGCGGGCGTCTCGCCCGAGGGTTCCGCGGGCTCCGCAGGCCCGGGCGGCTGCGCCGGGCTGCTCGGCACATCGGCCGCGGTCGGACTGGGCGACGGCGCCGGCGCCGGAGGGCGTGACGGCCAGATGTCGCACAGGATGAAACCGAACAGGCACGGACCCCCGGCAGGAACACCACCGGCCGCGTCCGCGGGCGCGACGACGGGTAGGGCCCCCACGGCGAGCACGAGCGACAGCACGCTCGCGGTCGACTGCCGCCCGACCCTGTCGCGGCGTGCCAGGCCCGCGAGAACCGCTCGCAGCCTCTCAACCGCGGCCCGCGAGCGGTGCTCCGGCCGCTCCGCCGGCGGGCGCGGGGCCACGGGAGGCGCCTGCGCAGGCCGCTGGATCCACGACACGACCGTGATCGAGCCGACGACACCCAGGAGCGTCCCCAGCACGATCCCGCCCATGTTGACCGCGACGACCGAGTACACGGACAGGACCAACGCGATGACCCCGTAGAAGACGTGGTGCGCGGGCTGGAGCATCGCCAGCACCCCGGCCAGCACCACGACGACCGGGATGATCGTCGTCTGCGCCCCGGCGAAGCCGAGCTGGAGCACGACGCCACCCACGGCGAGGTCGAACCGGCCCGAGAGGAACAGCTCGACCCCGGCGAGGACCGTCAGGAGCGCACCCCAGAAGGGGCGCGCCCTGCGCCACTGTCGGAACCGCGGCCTCAGAAGCACTCGTCCCCCGCCATGTTGACTGCGAGGCTGAGATCGGTCAGGCGGAAGACGGCGGCCTGGGTGCTCCACGAGACCTGCTTGAGGTTGTCGATGACGACGCCGTCGGCGTCCATCGCGAAGTCGTTCTGGTCCCCCTTGGCCTGCGTGCCCACGGTCGAAGCGTCGACGCCGATGCGGATCGCGCTGAACGTCGCGTCACCCGCGAGGTTGTCCATCCCGATCTGGAGGTTGCTGGCCGTCACCGGCTTCTCGGGATCGGTGCCCGCGTGGATCACGAGGCTGACCCCGACGGGCGTCTTGATCGACTGGCACAGGTTGACGAGCGTGGCGTCGGTGATGTTCGCGATGGCGGCCGGGTGCTGCGTGGTCTCGTCGGCCTCGACGGCGACGCCGGCGTACTGCGAGAACCCCGTGCCCTCCAGCCTGTCGGCGGAGATCTTGAACTGCTGGCCCGACACGGCCATGGAGACGGGGACGACGCCTTGCGCGACCCCGCCCCCGATGAAGGCGAGCGCCGCGACGGTCGGCACCGCCGCGAGTGCGACGCGCCCCGCGCGCGTCTGGGTGAGCGAGCTGAACCTCATGTGTTCCCCCACTTCTGCGGGCGGCCCCGATGCCGCCGGACCCGGCCGAAACTAACCTCGTACTGAGGCTGCGTCAATAGGCGGTCGACGCGCACTCCGTCGCCGCAGCACGCGTGCCCCCTATGCTCGACCCATGCCCGCGCTCCACGGCCCCACCGGACGACGACGGACGCGGCTGAGCCCCGAGGAGCGACGGCAGCAGCTCCTTGCCCTCGGCGTCGCCTGGCTCGCGGACCGCCCCCTCGAAGCCATCTCCGTCGAGGATCTCGCGGCGGCTGCGGGCGTCTCCCCGGGACTCGTCTTCTACTACTTCGGCACACGCCAGGGACTGCACCAGCAGATCGTGCTCACCGCGCGCGACGCCATGCTGTACGCCACCGAGCCGGACGCCTCGCTCCCCGCCCAGGAACGCCTGCGCGACGTGCTCGAACGCTTCGTCGGGTTCGTCCAGGAGCACGGCGCGACGTTCTACTCGATCGTCCGCGGGGCCTCGTCGGGCGACCCGCAGGTGCGCGAGACGGTCCAGCAGGCCCGCGACGCGCTCGCGCGCCACGCCACCACCATGGTCACCGAGCTCGGCGTCGGCCCCACCCCCCTGATCGACGTCGCCGTCCGCGCCTGGATCTCACTCGCCGAACAGGCGCTCGTCGATGCCGCGATGGGCGGGCTCGTCCCCGCCGATGAGCTCGTCGCATTCCTCGAACGCAGCGCACTGGCGACCGTCCGGGCCGCGACGCCGCCGACGTGACCGGCCGGCACCACCCGAGGAGCGCATGCGCAGAGGTCCGACGCCGTGTGGCGTCGGACCTCTGCGCATGCACCCGGGGGCTCGCGGAGCCGAGGCCCCGGGTCAGCCCGTCAGGGCCGGCCGTGCGAAGCGGCCGCCCTCGTCAGTTGCCGCTGCCGGGGAACAGCCAGTCCCACGGCCCGCCGCTGTCGCCCTGGCCCGAACCGCCCTGGCCCGAACCGCCCTGATCCGAACCACCCTGCTCCGAACCGCCCTGATCCGAACCGCCCTGGCCCGAACCACCCTGATCACCGGGTTGACCCTGCTGGAGCGCCGTCTCGTCGCGCACCGCGAGCGTCACGGTGATCTGCTGCGCGCTGCCGTTGCGCACCACCGTCAGGACGACCTTGTCGCCCGCCTGCCGCTCACGGACGAACGCGGTGAGCGACTCGGCACTGGACACCGGCTGCTCGCCGATCGCGACGACGACGTCGCCCGCCTGGACGCCGGCCTCGGCCGCGGGCGAACCGCCCGTGACGTTCTGGACCTGCGCGCCGCGTCGTGTGACGCCGTCGGCGGTCGCGGTGCCGTCCTGCATCGACACGCCCAGGAACGCGTGCTGCGCCGAGCCGTTCTCGATGAGCTGCGCGGAGATGTTCTTCGCAAGGTTGATCGGGATGGCGAAGCCGAGACCGATCGAGCCGGACTGACCGGACATCCCGCTCGACAGGCTCGCGATCGACGACGTGATGCCGATGACGCGCCCGCTCGCATCGAACAGCGGACCGCCCGAGTTGCCCGGGTTGATGGCGGCGTCGATCTGGATCGCGTTGGTGACGACCGCCTGCTGCGTGTTCTCGCCGCTCGCGGAGACCGGGCGGTCGAGCGCCGAGACGATGCCTGTCGTCGCGGTGTTGGCCAGGCCCAGCGGGTTGCCCACCGCGAGCACGGGGTCGCCCACGCTCACGTCGTCGGAGTCGCCCAGCGCGACCGGCGTGAGGTCGCTCGGTGCGCTCTGGATCGCGACGACGGCGAGGTCCGTCGTCGCGTCGGTGCCCACGATCTTGGCCTGGAAGAGCCGGCCGTCGGACAGCGTGACCTGGACGGTGTTGTTCTGCGCGCCCGCGACGACGTGGTTGTTGGTCAGGACGTGGCCCTTGTCGTCGAGGATGAGGCCGGAGCCTTCGGCCCCGCCCTGCGAGCTCGTCACCTGGATGGCCACCACCGACTTGGACACGGCGGCCGTGACCGCCTGCCAGTCGGGGTTGCTGGGCGTCGAGTCCTTGACCGGAGCCGAGTCCACGCGGCCCGGGTTCCCGAGCGTCGCGATGGACGTCGGCGTGCCGGTGTCGTTCATGCCGTGGACGAGGGCGGCCGTGCCCGCGCTCGCCAGCACGGCGGCGATGGCCGCCGCGCTCACGACGGGTACCCAGCCGCGCGGTGTGCGCGTGCGCCGCTCGCGGTGCCCGAGGTCGGTCGGCTCGGGCGCGGAGCCCGGGGCGAGGTAGGGGTTCGAGAAGCTCGCGCCCGGCTCGTGCCCGGTCTGGTTCTGCCGCTGGGGCCCTGCTGCTGCGGGTAGGGCGCGCGCGGGGCCTGCACCGGGGCCTGCACCGGGGCCTGCAGCGGGGCCTGCACCGGGGCCTGGAGTGGGGCCTGGACGCCGAACGGACGATCGCCCTGCACCTGCGGGGCTGGCTCGGCGCGTACTGGCCGTACCTCGGCTGCGGACGGACCGGGGCGGGGATCTGCTGGGGGTACGGCGTGGTCGCGTGCTGCTGCGGGTGCAGCTCCTGCGTCGCCCGGTCCTGCGGGTGCGGTTCCTGCGCGGGGGCGGACACGGTCTGTACGGGCGGCTCGGCCAGCGCCAACGCCGCCGCCTGGACCTGCCCGAGCGGCTCGGCCGGGACGTAGGCCGGTGGCTGCGCCTGCGGGGTGCCCTCCGCCGTCGGGGCGTGCTCGGGCGCGGACCCCTCCGGGGCGGTGGGCTGCTGGTCTGGGTTCTCGATGCTCATGGTCCTGACCTCCTCGATCTCCTGACCCGAGGTAACACCATCAGGCTGGCGTGCCTCTGAGGCGTTCCTGAGAGTTCTCTGCATTGCGCGGCCGACTGGGCGGTCATGCGGGCCGCACGGCGGCAGCGCGCGCCTCGGCGACGATCTGCTCGTGCAACGCATGAGACTGCGCGCGTCGTCCCGCGCGCGAGACGCGCACCTCGACGACCTCGACCCCGGCCGCGGGCGAGGCGAGCGCGCCACGCAGCCCGGCCAGGTCGCCGACGGCGCGGTGCCCGACGCCGTAGCCCGCGCACAGCGCACCGAGGTCGGCACCGTGCGGCGTGCCGAAGACGCGCTCGAACACCGCGGCTCCGGCGTCGGACGCGGCCGCGAGCGCCCCGTGTTCGAGCGTCGCGAAGATCGAACCGCCGTCGTCGTTCACGACGACGATCTGCAGGTCGGCGTCCGGCTCGAGCGGGCCGCGCAGCAGCCCGCCGACGTCGTGCAGGAACGTGAGGTCCCCGAGCAGTGCGCGGGTGCGCCGCCCGGCGCGGGCGGCGGCGAGCGCGACGCCGTACGCCGTCGAGACGGTTCCGTCGATGCCGGCCAGCCCACGGTTGGCGACGACTGCCGCCGCCCCCGCCGCGGCGGGGGACGCGTCGAGGCCCAGCACGAGGTCGAGGTCGCGCACCGGGTTGGACGACCCGACCACGAGGACGTCGCCGGGGCGGGTCGCCGCGGCGACGGCGCGCGCGACCGCGGCCGCGGCGTGCGGCGCGGTCGCCAACGGCCCGGGCGCGCGGGTCGCGCCGTCGACGACGGCGGCCGCGGCGCTCGACGCGGCCCGCCACCGGGCGAGGAACTCGGACCGCGCCGGCCCGTGCGCGTCGGCGGCGGCGGGCACGTACCAGCGGGCGTCGAGCCCGTCGACGACGCGGGCGGCGTTGCGGGCCGCGTCGGGCCACGGCCCGCCACCGGGGGCGACGACGGTCACGGTGACGTCGGGGCGCCCGAGCAGCGTCTGCACGGGTCGTGACAGCGTGGGGTGCCCCAGCACGACGGCGTGCTCGACGTCGCGGGTCAGTTCCGCGACACCGAGCACCGACCGGTACGCCTGGACGGCGTTGGGGCCGCCGCACGCCCCGGACGACGGCTCGGCCAGCAGCGGCCAGCCCCGCGCCTCGGCGAGCAGGCGGGCCCCGGCCCCGGCGCCGTCCCCGGCGACGACGACGGTCCGCTCGGGGCGGCCCGGCAGCGCGGGTCCCACACCGGTGACCACGACGCCGGCCGGCTCGACGGTCCCCGCGCACCGGGCTCGCGTGGCCTCCGGCGACGGCCGGCCGCCCGCGGGCGCGCCCGGGTGCTCACGCGCGGCCGCCACGGCGACCGGCGCCGGGACGTGGGCGACGACGGCGGCCGGGTGGAGCGGGTCACGGAACGCCAGGTTCAGGTGGACCGGGCCCGGGTTGCGGTCTCGCAGGCCGGTCGCTGCCGCGAGGGCTCGGGCCGTCACGGCGAGCAGGTCGCGGTGCTCGCCGTCGCGGCCGTCGGGTGCGGGGACGTCGGCGGCGAACCGCACCGCCGACCCGAAGATCCCGACCTGGTCGGTCGTCTGGGACGCGCCCGTGCCGCGCAGCTCGTGCGGCCGGTCGGCGGTCACGAGCACCAGGGGCACGCCCGTGTGGTGCGCTTCGAGCACGGCGGGGTGCAGGTTGGCGACTGCCGTGCCGGACGTGGTCACGACGACGACGGGTCGCGGCACGGGCGGCTGATCGGGGTAGGCGGCCGTGCCGTCCGTCGCGGACGCCGTGCCGTCGCGTCCCGGGCCCAGCCCGCTCCCCTTCGCGAGCCCGAGCGCGAGGAAGCCCGCGGCCCGCTCGTCGACGCGCACGTGCAGGGTGATCTGCCCGGCCACGCCGGGGTCGGTCAGTGCGTACGCCAGCGGCGCCGACCGTGATCCGGGGGCCAGGACGACGTCGCGCACCCCGGCGCTCGCGAGCCCCGTGACGAGCGCGCGCGCCGCGGCCACGGCGGGCGGGTACGTGCCGTCGCTCATCGGCGGCCTTCCTCGGTCGCGGCCTGGCCGGTCGCGGCCGCCGCGGCGGGCGTCCTCGCCGCGCCCGCGCCGGGGGCGGTCGTCGGCGCGCTCGCCTGCGTCGCGCCCGCTCGGGCCACCGCTTCGAGCCGCGCGGCGCGAGCGAGCCACGCCTCCCGGACGCCGTCCGACGGCGTGGCCGCGGCGAGCGCCGCGGGGTCGGGCTCGAGCCGTGGGTCCCCAGCCGCGAGCACGGGCAGCAGCCCGTCGATCGGCAGCAGCGGGTCGGCGACGACGTCGTGCGCGAGGAGCTGTGAGGTGGCCAGGCCGCACGCGTAGGGGAGCTCGGGCAGCGCGGCCGCGAGTGCGACCCCGGCGGCGAGCCCGACGGACGACTCGAGTGCTGACGAGACGACGACGGGCAGCCCGATCCGTTCGGCGAGGTCGAGGCACGCACGGACCCCGCCGAGCGGTTGCACCTTGAGGACGACGACGTCGGCGGCGTCGAGCGCGACGACGCGCAGGGGGTCTGCTGCGCGGCGGATGGACTCGTCGGCGGCGATCGGCACGTCGATCCCGGCGCGCAGGAGCGCGCGCCGCAGTGCGGCCAGGTCCTCGACGGTGGCGCAGGGTTGCTCGGCGTACTCGAGCCCGCCCGCGGCGGTGTCGAGCGCACGCAGGTGGGTCACGGCCTCGTCGACGCTCCAGCCGCCGTTGGCGTCGACCCGGATGTGCCCGGCGCCGGGGCCGAACAGCTCGTCGAACGCGGCGCGCACGGCCGCGACGCGCTCGGCCTCGGCGGCGACGGGTTCAAGGTCGCCGGGCCGCCCCGCGCGCCCTGTTGCTCCGCGGGAGCCGGGTTCCCCGGCGCGTCCGGTCGCCCGTTGCGCCACCTTGACCTTTGCCGTCCGGCACCCACCGGACTCGAGCACGATGCGTCGTGCCTCGACCGGCCCCACTGCGGGCACGGTCACGTTGACGGGCACGGCCTTGCGCACGGGGTCGGGCCACCCGGCGCAGGCCGCCTCGCGCGTGGCGTGCCACCAGGTGGACGACTCGGCGTCGTCGTAGTCCCAGAACGGGCTCAGCTCGCCCCATCCGGCGTCGCCGCGCAGCAGCAGGCCGTCGCGCACGTCGAGCCCGCGGAAGCGTGTGCGCAGCGGTGTCGACCAGACGACGGGTGAGGGGACGCGGTCGAGGGGCATCCGCCCAGGGTAGTCAGGGCGTGGTTCGTGGTCCGTCAGTCGACGAACTCCGTGTGGTCCAGCAGGTGTTCCTGGGTCGCCGGCCATGCGGGTAGCGGCTCGGCCTCGAGTCGGCCGCGGACGGCGGCGTCGTAGGCGTACAGGTCGTGCGAGACGTCGCGGTCGATCGTGGTGAGATCGAGCACCTCGCGCGCGAGAAGGTTGCTCATGCACTCATGGTCGCCCCGCGGCGCCCGAGTGCGGCTGTCGCGGCGCACACCGCTCTTGTGAATGTCGTCACAAGCCGGGTCGTGGACGCGCGACCGTAGGCTGGCGCCCGTGACCAGCACCTCCCCAGCCCGCCCGGACGGCCTTCCCGCACGCGTCTCCGCAACGTTCGAGCCCGCGCGCTGGCGCACCGTCGCCGGGTTCGAGGGCCTCACCGACCTGACCTACCACCGGGGCGTCGAACGCGACGGCACGGGCGCCGTCGTCCGCGACCTCCCGGTGGTCCGCGTCGCCTTCGACCGGCCCGAGGTGCGCAACGCGTTCCGCCCGCACACCGTCGACGAGCTCTACCGCGTGCTCGACCACGCCCGCATGACCTCCGACGTCGGCACGGTGGTGCTGGCGGGCAACGGCCCGTCGCCCAAGGACGGCGGCTGGGCGTTCTGCTCGGGCGGCGACCAGCGCATCCGAGGCCGGTCCGGCTATCAGTACACGACGGCGCCCGACGGCGGAGGGTCCGCCGAGACCGTCGACGCCGTCGACCCCGCGCGCGCCGGCCGGCTGCACATCCTGGAGGTGCAGCGCCTCATGCGGACCATGCCGAAGATCGTCATCGCCGTCGTCGACGGGTGGGCGGCCGGCGGCGGGCACTCGCTGCACGTCGTCGCCGACCTGACCGTCGCGTGCCGCGAGCACGCGCGCTTCAAGCAGACGGACGCGGACGTCGGGTCCTTCGACGGCGGCTACGGCAGCGCCTACCTCGCCCGGCAGGTGGGCCAGAAGCGTGCCCGCGAGATCTTCTTCCTGGCGCGCGAGTACTCGGCCGACGACGCGGAACGCTGGGGCGCCGTCAACGAGGTCGCCGCGCACGACGACGTCGAGAACCTGGCCGTCGAGTACGCGCGGACCATCGCCACCAAGTCCCCGCAGGCGATCCGGATGCTCAAGTTCGCCTTCAACCTGGCCGACGACGGCCTGGCGGGCCAGCAGGTCTTCGCCGGGGAGGCGACCCGCCTGGCCTACATGACCGACGAGGCCGTCGAGGGCCGCGACGCCTTCCTGGAGAAGCGCGACCCCGACTGGTCCGCCTTCCCCCACTACTTCTGACCCGCCGCCCCAGCCGGCACCGGTACGGGTTCGTTCACCAGCCGACGCGGCGCGATGGCGCCCGCGTGGCGTCGCCGGCCCGCACTCCTGCGGCTGCGAGGCAGTCGCGGGGCGGGCAGCGCGTAGACCGCCAGCAGCGCCACGATCAGCGCGACGATCGCCACCAGGCCCCTGACGGACTGCATCGCCTGGACGAACACCCCGGCAAACGGGATGACCGCCACCAGGCGCGAGGCGTGTGTCACCTGGTACTTGCTCACGTCCGGCGTCTGGTTCGCGTCGCCCTGCAACGTCAGCGCCACGCCCAGGTCGGCCGGTTCGATCGCCGCGATCCGGTGCGTCACGAGCCCGGGCGCGTCGGGGCGCGCCACCGTCACCACGTGGCCCACCTGCAGCTCCGACGCCGGCGTGTCCACGCTCAGGATCAGCGATCCCGTCGGGATCGACGGTGCCATCGACCCGGACGTCACCACCAGCGGCCGCACCCCCAGCACGATCGCCAGGAGGAACCCGACGATGCACAGCGCTCCCAGCACCGCGGCGGCCCACAGCAGCACCGAGCGCACCACCTCGAACACGGCCCTCGCAGCGGAGGACGCTTCCATCTTGCTCATCGGGACTCTCCTGAGATCTTTATCGTGATCGTGGTTGTGGCGTGCTGGAGCGCGCGCAACGCGTCGTGGTCCGGCAGGTGCACGCGGACGACGACCTCGCCGCGCGACTCCGCGGGTCCGCGCCAGCGCGCGCCGTCGGTCAGCGGCTGGGGGCCGCGAGGGGCGAGGACGGCCGACGCGGTACCGCTCGCCTGCTCGGCGGGCACGCCGACGAGCGACCCTGACCCGTCCGCGGAGGGTTCGCCCACGACGGGCTCCACCACGCCGTCGACGACGAGGTCAGCCGCGAAAAGCAGGTACTCGGCGACGTCTCCCTCCCCGCTCACGGCGACGCTCACCGCGGCTCCCAGGGTGGGACTGTTGTTGAAGATCGGGACCTTCAGCACCGCTGTGCTGCCCGGTACGAAGGACGCATCGACGTCGTGGAACTCCACCTCGACCACACCGTTGCGCGGCAGCGTGACGATGTCGCGCGGCCGGATCGCACCGATCTGGAACGTCCCGGAGAACGTGACGGCGAAGACCCCCCGGTCGGTGAACGCGGCGGCAGACTCCCCGGTGTGGGCGATGACGGGACCGACCGCACCCGCCGCAAAGGCGACCGCGGCCGCGGTCGCCATGCCACGGCGTGACAACCGACCGCACGGGGGCACGATCCGCCGGCGCTCTTGCGGCATCCGGTGGCGGGCGGAGCGGCCCGCGCGGCTCATGGGTACCTCGGCGTGAGCTCGAGATCGCCGCCGGGGACGGACTCGGCTGTCACGGCGACGCCCAGGCTGAGGTCCTTGCCATATGCGGCCGCCGGCGACATGGGCGTCAGCCAGGCCCTGACGGTGACGTTGCATTCCGTCCCCGGGTCGAGCGTGAACCCTGCGAGGCCACCCGACTTCAGGATGTCGGCGGCTGACCGCGGCGGGCCTTCTTCCACCGGTTTGCCGTTCACCGCGACCGAGAAGACCAGCGTCTCGAACACGCCATCTGCCATCGCCAGGTCCGTGAGCGCGAGTCCAAGCTTCACCTTGGCCGAGGATTCCGGGGCCACGACGTGCACCGTGGCCGACGCGGTCGGACGTGTCGGTGTCACCGCAGGGATGTGCGACAGCGTCGACACCACGCCGACCGTAGCTGCCACACCGGGCTTCTTGGAATCGTCGTGCTGGTCAGCGGCCTCCGGCCCCTGCGCGATGTCCACGCCCCCCGAGAGCGAGGCCGTCGCGCGCACCTCCTGCACGAAGGAAGCGCTCGTGCTCGCGATCGCCCCGACGGCGCAGGCCCCCGCCACGAGCGCGGCGAGCGCGAACGCGGGACGCGCCGCCCGGACGGTCCGGCTGGTCATCTCGACGTGACTCCTTCTGAACGTGAATGGTCATGGCCCGGGCGGTCGGCGCCGCTCCGCGACGCCGACCGCCCGGCACGGGTCAGGTATTGCCGTTCTGACCCGCACCCATAGCGCCACCGGGGTCACCGGGGTCACTGGGGTCACTGGGGTCACTGGGGTCACTGGGGTCACCGGGGTCACCGGGGTCACCGGTGCCACCGGTGCCACCGGTGCCACCGGGGCGGTTGGGATCCAGGTCAGTCGAGCTGCCGTTGATCTCGAGGAAGAGGTCTGCCCCACCGCCACTCACTCCGTTGCCCGCTGAACTCGACAACGTCACCATCAGCACGACGACCGTCTTCTCATTAAACTTGAGGGGATCCAGTTGCACGGAATCGTCGAGATCAAGTTCCTCAAAAGCGAGTTCCCCCAGGTTACTGGTATTCGTACCACACGCAACCGTGAAGACCAGATTCTCCAGGAACAACCTGTCGGTCGCAGTGAGGTTTTTCCCGCCGCGCGTGTTCGGCGTCGAGATGGAAACATTCAGCGTCGAATCGTAATCCGAGTTGTTCCAGGTGGGCACCCTGACGTAGACCGATTTTCCGGGGGTCAGACTATCCACCCCGTCGATTTTCAGGCTACCGTCCCCATGGGGGTCAGGGTCATACCACGAGTCGGTAGGCACCGTGCTGGCATCCATCTCGCCTCCATTGGAGAACTTGAGATCGTACCTGTAGCTGCCGATGCCCGATTCTCCAAGCTTGAAGCGGCCGAAGTCCGTGAACGCAGCGCACGTCGCGATCGCTCCTGCGCCGAGCAGCATGCCCAGCGCCACGACGACCCGTCTGCTGCCCGATCTCCTGGTGTTTCTTGTCATCACACTTCCTTCCAAGTGAATTTCGACGGTCCTTATACATCTCTCCGGCGACATGCCCGAAGAAGCTCAGTCCTTGTCGCGGACCTTGATCGTCCCCGTGGCGTCGGCGGTGACAGGCTCGCCGAACGGGAGGGCACCGGTGGCCTTTGTCTGGTCGTAGATCTTGTATCCCAGGGACCTACCGGAGACGCACTTCACGTAGTCATCCCCGACGATCGTCCCGCCACCCCACGCGTACATGGAGCCGTCGCTCGCGATGGCCCAGGCGGCGCATTGCGTGGCGGCGAGGCTCGTGACGGGGACGGATTCAGGGAGGCCATAGACGCGAGTAGGTAGCGCGACCACCTCATCAGATTCGATGGTTCCGCATGACTTTTCCGCGTTCTTCGCATGGACACCGATCGCCTGGCAGTAGTCGTTGCGACCCCACCCGTAGACGGTTCCGTCATCCTTCAACGCCACGACCGAACCGATTCCGTCGACCACCGAGACGACGTTCGCGAGTGCCACACCCGGGCTATAGCGCTCGGAGTCGGCATGTTCGCCAACTGGCTCTCGGCCGAGCATCGGCCCGCCGTATGTGTAATCGGCGGAGACCTGCCACGTGTACAGGTCGCCGTTCTGCAGCAGCATCCGTGGCGCCCTCGCGCCGTAGCCGATCTGGCGAACCGGGCAACCCGGATTGTCGTCCACGAGCGCCTTCGCGATCGGTCCTCCGCAGATGGTCCTGGTCTTCATCTCGTCGGCGATGGCTGCCACCCGCTGCTTCCGATCGCTGAAGGTCGCCGCGTCCGGATCGAGTTCGTATGAACTACCGGACGCGTCCTTGTACGTGTCCTGATACGCCATGAACAGGGCCTCGTTTGCCCCCGGGTTCAGGTATGGGCAGAGCTGGCTGTTCCTGCTGCCCGTCATCCCGTCAGAGTTGTCAAAGCCCCAGGTGTAGATGAGTCCCGCCGTCGAGACCGCGGCTCCGGCGTTGTAGCCGCCCCAGATGGAGTGCCAGGTCACAGCTTCGATGTCGTTCGACCCGCATTTATCGATCTCCTTTCCTGGCTTGGCCGCCAGGTTCGCAGGCACCGGGTAGCTGGCATCGTCCCGAGACAAGGTGGGAAGGTTCTCGGAACCGTATCCCCAGACCCACATCGTGCCTTTCTCGTCCAGGGCGTAGAACTGGTTCTCGCCGAGTTCAAGGTCGATAAAGTGCGGCGCTTTGCCTCCGGGACCCGCCACCACTTTGCCGGGGGTGTAAGACTCGGGTGCCCCGATGGTTCCTCTTCCTAGAAGGTTCGGGCCGTTCCACACCGCTCCCCATGTCCAGACCACGCCACTCGAGTCGAGCGCCGCCCAAGCCGTCCGAGAATCAGAGTCGTAGTCGTTGGACGCGCCCGCGGCTTCGATAATCCGCAGGCCTTTCGGAAACGTGACCTTGGTCGGGACGGACGTGGACTTGGGATTTCCCCCAGCCCCGTCGCCACTCTTTTGATCCCCCGCCACGTACAGCGCACCGAACTGGTCAAGGAACAGCGCCGATCCCGCGGACCGGTCGTCCACGACGGGGACCAGACCGGGCGCCGCCACGGTCGGAAGTTCCGCCTGCGCATAGGTGACGTCCCTGAATCCGGCTGCGCTGGGCTCGGCCACGAGCGCCGCCACCACAAGTGCGGCCAAGGCCACGGTGACGGTGTGGACGCGGCGGAGGCGCCACATTCTTTTCACCACCGGAGCACGGCTCTCGCTACCCACGATTCCCCCTGAACGAAAATGCCGCGGCGCTGCCTGCCGCGGTCGGATTCGTGGAAGAAATTACGTGGGCAGACCACATGCCCCGCGCACATGGCGCGCGAAGACCGTCACATGGCACAAAGAATCGTTATCGCAAAATGGCGAACAGATATCGAAATCGATAGCACATGCCGAGGCGTGCCCGCAGCCCCGATCAGTGCCCGCCAGCGGCGTCAGGAGATGTCCCAGCCCCGGAAGCGTTCGTCGGGACCAGCTCGACCCAGGTCGCCCCCGGGTCGAGGACGACCTGAGCACCGTCTGCCCCGCTGAGCACGAGCGGTTCGGCCGTCGACGCCTTGCTCCACGACACCTCGACGGACTTGCCGCCACCAGCCACCACGCCCGTGCCCGTGCCCACGAGCTGCGTCTCGGGAACGGGATTCCCGGCCGGGTCGCGCGCATCGGTGTTGACCATCTGGACCGACAGCAGCACGACGTTGCGTGCTGCGTGCCGCGCACCCGTCGTCGACACCGACGGCGTCGCCCCGTCGCTGCGCAGGAACGTCCCGCTCGCCGCGTCCCAGTCCCACACGGTGCGCTGCTGGCCCGACATCCGCACGTCGAGCCGCGTCGCCGGAGTTCCCGTGGACGCCGCGGTGCCTTGACCGACCTCGGGCGCGAACGGGAACTGCGCAGGCGGGGGCACGGCACGGTCGTCACGCGCCTGGTCCAGGAACGTCTGCGGCGACCCGACGACGTTGTGCGGGGCGCGGCGCGTGCGTTCACGGCGGAACCCGGCGTTGCCGGCGTCCATGATGATCGACTGCACGCCTGAGGCGTTGATCGCGGCGATGTACTGCTGCTGCGCGCCCGAGTAGGCGAGGATGCCGCCGAGAGGGGCAACGATCGCCGGGTCCATCGGCCGGGCCGACCGCACCGGCATAACGGCGTCAGGGATCTGGGAGTGGAACACGGCGACGTAGCGCGTGATGCCGCCCTCGACAACTTCCTCCCACACCATGTCGGCGTACTCGAGCCCCGTCTGCGGGCGAGCCTGGGGTGAGTTCTCGATCTTGATCGCGAGGGCGGGGCGCTGGGCGACCTCGTCCGTGGGCACGCCCGTCAGCGGCCACACGATCGGGACGGGAGCGGGATCGGGCGGCGCGTCCTTGGACACCGAGACGTCGGGCGGGACGGTCTTCGTCACGCTTGCCGGCTGGTCGGCGCCGCACGCTGCAAGCACGAGCGATGCCGCCAGCACGCCGACGGCCGTACACAGAGTTCGCCTCACTACGCCTCCTCGACTCGCGTCCACCCTATGTCCCGCCTCGCGCCGGGACGCGCGCGCCACTCGGGCACCTACTCTGTCGACGTGCATCACACACGCCTTCCCGACGCCGTCGGCGGTCTCGACCTCGCGGTCCGGGACGCGCTCGACGGCGGCCCCGCCGTCGCCCCGCTGCCGCGCCTGCACGCGACCGCGCCGCCGGAGGGGGCGGCGCTGGTCGTCCAGACGTCCGGGTCCACGGGCACCCCGCGCGAGGTCGCGCTGACCGCGGCGGCGTTGCACGCATCCGCGGCGGCGACGCACGAGCGGCTCGGCGGCCCGGGCCGCTGGGTGCTCACGCTCCCGGCGACCCACATCGCCGGGCTCCAGGTCGTCGTGCGCTCGGTGCTCGCGGGGCGGGAGGGCGTGCCCGACCCCCTGGTCGCGGCCGAGCCGGGTGCCCGCTTCACCCCGGACGCGCTCGCCGCACTCCTCTGCTCCGCGCTCGCGGACGGTGCCCCGGTGCATGTCTCGCTCGTCCCGACGCAGCTCCACCGCGTCCTCACGGCCGCCGACGACGGCGCCGCCGCGGGTCTCGACGCGCTGGCCCGCTGCGCGGCGGTGCTGCTGGGGGGCGCGGCGACCCCGCCCTCGCTGCTCGCGCGCGCCAGGGCCGCGGGCGTACCGGTCGTGCGCACGTACGGCATGTCGGAGACGGCAGGCGGATGCGTGTACGACGGCGTCCCGCTGACCGGCGTCCGCCTGCGCCTCGCCCCTCCGGCGCAGGGACTCCCGGACCCGCACCGCCACCCCGGCATGGGCGAGCCGGTCGCCACCGCGAGCCAGGGCACGCCCGCGGTCGGCGTCGTCGAGATCGCCGGGCCGGTGCTCGCGCTCGGATACCTCGGCGACGACGCGGCCACCGCGGCCGCCTTCCGCACCGACGACGCCGGACCGGACGCCGGCACCCGCTGGTTCCGCACCAGCGACCTCGGCAGCCTGGCCCCGACGGGCCGGTCGAGCGCACGCCCAGGCCGCACGGCACGTCCGCCGCGGCGTCTCCCGCCGTCCTGTCCGTGCTCGGACGCGCCGACGACGTCGTGGTGACCGGCGGCGTCAACGTCGCCCCCGCGGCCGTCGAGGCCGCGCTCGCCGACCTCGCCCCGACGACGCTCGGGCTGGCCGGCGCCGAGTCGTGCGTGGTCGGCGTGCCCGACGACGAGTGGGGCCAGGTCGTCGTCGCCGTCGTCGCCGTCCCTGGACACGGGGAGCGCCTCACCCCCGTGGCCCCGGAGGCCCTCACGCGGGTGCGCGCCGCCGTCGCGGCTAGGCTGGGGGCGCCGTCGGCCCCGCGACGGGTCTACCTCACCGGGACGCTGCCGCTGCGCGGTCCCGGCAAGGTGGACCGCCGGGCGGTCGCCTCCGCGGCCGCCGGCGCCGAGCGCTGACACGCCACCCGACCTGCCCGGGGCGTCCAGCGCCCCACCGTCGCACGAGGAGTACCACCGCACATGGCCACGCCCGCCGAGTGGCTCGCCGGAGCCCGTCCCCGCACCCTTCCCGCCGCCACGGCTCCCGTGCTCATCGGCTCGGCCGCGGCCGCCCACGCCGGGGCCTTCGCGCTCGGCCGCGCAGGTCTCGCACTGGGCGTCGCGCTCGCCCTCCAGGTGGGTGTCAACTACGCCAACGACTACTCGGACGGCGTGCGCGGCACCGACGTGGACCGGGTGGGACCGCTGCGGCTGACGGCGTCGGGCCTCGCCCGGCCCGGCCGGGTCAAGGCTGCTGCGTTCGCGGCGTTCGGCGTGGCGGCCGTCCTCGGCGTGGTGCTCACCTGGCTCGCGGGCCACTGGTGGCTGCTGGCCGTGGGCGCGGCCTGCGTGCTGGCCGCCTGGTTCTACACGGGTGGCCGCCGCCCCTACGGCTATGCGGGGCTGGGCGAGATCGGCGTGTTCGTGTTCTTCGGGCTCGTGGCCACGCTGGGCACGACGTTCACGCAGGCCGGACGCCTGACGGGGCCGTCGGTGCTCGGTGCCGTCGGCGTCGGGCTCGTCGCGTGCGCGCTGCTCATGGTCAACAACCTGCGTGACATCCCCACCGACCTGCTCGCCGGCAAGCGCACGCTCGCCGTCCGCCTGGGCGACGCCCGCGCGCGCCGCGCCTACGTGGCCGGCATCTGGCTGCCGATCCTGCTGGGTGCCCTGTGCGCGATCTGGACGCCGTGGGCGCTGCTGGTGGTACTGCTCGCCGGGCCGGCGCTGCTGCTGTCGCTCCCGGTGCTCGCCGGGGCTCGAGGCAAGCTCCTGGTGCCCGTGCTCGCCGGGACCGGCATGTACGAGCTCGCGTTCGGTGTGCTCCTGGCGCTGGGCCTGGTGCTGGGCCGTCCGCTGTGACGTCCCGCTGACCGAACGGTCGCCCGGAGCCAGGACGGCCGGGACGTCATCCGGTCGCTCGACGAGCGGGGACGCTCACCGTTCGTGCGCGTCGTCTGCGGCATCCTCCATCGACTCGTCCTCCGCGACGCGCCGAGCGAACCGGCCCTGCCGGTGACGCTCCGTGCGGGCCTGCGCCCGCGCCGCGATCCAGGCCGCGGCGGCGTCCCGCGCCGGCCGCAGGAACAGGTAGGCCACGGCCGCGGCGACGACGACGCCGACGACACCCGCGACGACGGGCTGCGCCCCCAGCAGGAGCAGCAGCGCGAACACGGCCGCGAACACGACCACGCGGTAGAGCGAGTACAGAAGGAACGGCACGATCCCAGCCTAGGCGCCCGGACTGCGGCGCCTGACCCGTGGGCCCGGCGCCGCACGGTTCGGGCCCCGCACCGCCCGCGCCGCAATAGGCTGGAGCCATGCTTCGCGCCCTGCTCACGCTGGCCGTCCTCGGCCTGGTCGTCTACGCGCTCACGGACCTCGCCGGCACACGCAAGGACCAGACGGGTGGCCTGCCGAAGTGGCTGTGGGTCGTCGTCATCGTGCTGATGCCCGTGGTCGGGTCGCTCGTGTGGATCGTGTTCAGGCGCCTGGGCGGGAGGTCGTCGCAGGGCCCCGCCGGCCCGTCCGGCCCGCTCGCGCCCGACGACGACCCGGAGTTCTTGTGGCGGCTCGACCAGGAGCGCAAACGCCGCGAGCGGCAGGAGCCCGACCTGCCCAACTGAGCGCGGGCCGCCGCTCGCGGGTCAGCTCTTCAGCCCCGAGTAGCTGTGCAGGCCGTTGAACACCAGGTTCACGCCCGTGAAGTTGAACAGCACGCACGCGTAGCCGACCACCACGAACCAGGCCGCGCGCGATCCCGACCAGCCGCGCGTGGTCCGCGCGTGCAGGTAGGCGGCATACACGACCCAGATGACGAACGACCAGACCTCCTTGGGGTCCCAGCCCCAGTAGCGGCCCCAGGCGTGCTCGGCCCAGATGGCGCCGCCGATGATCGTGAACGTCCACAGCACGAACCCGACGGCGTTGAGCCGGAAGCTCAGCGCCTCCAGCGACACCGGCGCGGGCACGCGGTCGAGCCAGCGCCACCCGGCGGCCCACCCGGCACCGCCGTCGCGTGCGGTGCGCAGCAACTGGAGCACCGAGGCGACGAACGCGACCGTGAAGACGCCGGACGCCGTGATGGCGACGCCCACGTGGATGACCAGCCAGTACGAGCGCAGCGCGGGCATCACGCCCGTCGCCGCGACGTAGAACACGTTGAGCCCCAGCACCAGGAACAGCGTCGCGAGCCCCGTGACGAACGCCCCGAGGAACCGCACGTCACGGCGCGTCGAGACGGCGAGGAACACGGCGAGGGCGACGAACGACCCCGTGAGCGTGAACTCGTACATGTTGGCCCACGGCGTGCGGCCTGCGGCGACGCCGCGCAGCACGATCCCGGCCAGCAGCAGCGCGGCGCCCAGCCACGTCGTCGACATGGCGATGCCGGCGGCGCGGCGCGCGGCGACGACGGCCTCGGCGGCTCCCGCGGTGGCCGGAGCGCCGGCGCCACGCGGGGCGGCCGCGCCGACCGCGGCCAGCTCGCGTGCGGTCGCCCGTGCGTCCGCGCGCGCCTCGGTGCGTCGTGCGAGGTCGACGGCGAACGCGACCATCGCGATGGCGAGCGCCGTCGCGGCGGCCCAGACGAGCAGTGTGCTGAGCTCGGCGGTGGTCATCGGGGGTCCTCCCGGTCCTTCGTGGCGTCCTCCACGGCGTGGTGGACGGGGTCGTGCGTCGCATGGTCCGAGGTGTCCGGCGGCGTGGCGTCCGACGGCGGCTCCTCGACGAGCCCCGGCACCGCTGCCAAGGCACGGTCGACCTCGGCCTGGAGGCCGGCGTCGTCCCCGCGGGCGAGGCCCGCGAGCTCGACACGAGTATGCCCCCGCCGGGCTCCGCCCAGGCACGGACCCAGACGCGGCGCCTCGGGGTGAACAGTGAGACGGCGAGGCCGGCGAGCGCGAGCAGCGCGAACGCCAGCACCCAGCCGAGCGACGGGTCGTAGCGCAGGTCGAGCGCCACGTAGCGCGGGATCTCGGCGCCGAGGCTGATCGTGCCGAGCCCGTTGGGCAGGTCGACCGTCTCGCCCGGCCGCACGAGCACCTGGGCGCGGTTGCCGTCCTCTCCGGTGGCCGCGGTGAGGTTGGCGGTGTCGAGGCGGTAGACGTTCTGCGGCACGCCGCCGTCGAGGCCGAGGTCGCCCGTGAACACGTCGAGCACGAGCAGCGGAGCGTTGGGCTGCGGGAACACCGAGCGGGCGCGGCCGTCGTCGTCGATCACGGCGGTGGGCAGGAAGTACCCGGCGAGGCCGATCTGGTCGAGGCCCTTGCCGACGTCGGGCACCTTGACGACGCCGCGCGAGGTGTAGAACGTGTCCTGCGGGATGAACGGGACGCGCCCCGCGTAGGCGACCTCGCCGTTCGCGTCCCGCACCGTGATCTCGGGGGCGAAGCCGTTGCCCTGGAGGTAGATCTTGGCCCCGTCGACGGTCAGCGGGTGGTTGACCTTGATGGTCCGCCGCTCCTGCGCGCCGCCTGCCCCCGTCACGGTCACATGGGCCGTGAAGTCGCGGGCCTGGGCGAACGCGACGGTGTCGGACGCGAACTGCGAGTCGAACGAGTCGAGCGTCATCGAGAACGGGCTCAGCTCGGACGGGCGGAACCAGGCGCCCCGGTCGAACGTGTCGTAGTCGACGACGGCGTTGGCGAACCCGCGCCCCTCGGTCACGATGGCCTGCCCGCGGTAGTGGAGGAGCTGGCCCGTCGCGACCGAGACGAGCAGCCCCAGCAGCGCGACGTGGAACACCAGGTTGCCGGTCTCGCGCAGGTAGCCGCGCTCGGCGGCCACGGTGCGCGTCGCGGGGCGCTCGCCGCGCGGATCCTCGGCGCCGACGTCGACACGGAAGGTCCGCGCGTGCCTCAGCCGCGCGCCCACTGCCGCGACGACGTCGTCGGGGGACGCCGTCGAGACCCCGGCCCCCTGGGCCGGGAACCGTGCGAAGCGTGCGGGCGTGCGCGGCGGGCGCCCGCGCAGGTTGCGGGCATGCTGGAACGCGCGCGGCAGGATGCACCCGACGAGCGAGACGAACAGCAGCAGGTAGATCGCGCTGAACCACGGCGAGGTGTAGACGTCGAAGAACCCGAGCCGGTCGAGCCACCGGCCGCTCGCCGGGTGGTCGCCCAGGTACTGCAGCACCTTGTCGGGGCTGGGGCCGCGTTGCGGCAGGATCGACCCGGGCACGGCCGCCACCGCCAGCAGCATGAGCAGCAGCAGGGCCACGCGCATCGACGTGAGCTGGCGCCACGTCCAGCGCAGCATGCCGACCACCCCGATGGACGGCGGCGTGACGGCGGGACGGCCGTCCGGCTGCGGCTCGACGAACTCGTCCGCGATCCCCTCGGGCCGGTACCCCGGCCCGGCCTGCGTGCGACTCACTAGACCACCGTCTCCCAGCCGTTGACCCAGCCCTGGAGCGCCCGGGTGACGGCGCCCCACACCCCGGTGACGAGCGCCAGGCCGATGAGCACCAGCAGCCCGCCCCCGACCCGCAGGATCGCGAGCCGGTGCCGGCGCAGGAACCCGAGCATGCGCTGCGAGGCCTGGAGCCCGAGCGCGACCAGCAGGAACGGCACGCCGAGCCCGAGGCAGTATGCGATGCCGAGCGCGACCCCGCGGGCCACCGACGCCTCGTCGAGCGCGAGCACCTGGACGGCGCCGAGCGTCGGCCCCACGCACGGCGTCCAGCCCAGCCCGAACACGACGCCGAGCAGCGGCGCGCCCCACAGCCCGGCGCGCGGGCTCAGGTGCAGCCGCCGCTCGCGCTGCAGGAACGGCAGCCCACCCAGGAACGCCAGTCCCATGAGGACGACCACGACGCCGAGCACCCGCTGGATGACGCCCTGCCACTGCACGAGGTGGACCCCGACCGCGCCCGCCGCGGCCATCAGCGCGACGAACACGGCGGTGAACCCGGCGACGAACAGGGCGACGCCCGCGAGCACGCGGCCCCGCACGGGCGCCGTGCGCCCGGGTGCCGATCCCGCCGTGGCCGCCGCCATCCCGCTGACGTAGCCCACGTATCCGGGCACGAGCGGCAGCACGCACGGCGACGCGAACGACACGAGCCCGGCGAGGATCGCCACGGGCACGGCCAGCAGCATCGACCCGGAGAACGCCGTGGTCGCGAACGTCTCCCCCATCACGCGCCCGATCCGCCGGTGGTCCCGGCCTCCGCGAGCACGTCGTCGACGAGGGCGTCGAGCGTCGAGGGGTCGGCCTTGCCGACGACGCGGGCGGCCACACGGTGCTCGCGGTCGAGCACGACGGTGGTCGGGACGGCCTGGAGCGGGACGACGCCCGCGAGCCGTGCGATGACCGAGCCGCTCGCGTCCTCGATGGACGGGTAGGTCACGCCGAAGGTCCGCTCGAACGCCTGCGCGGCCCCGGCGTCGTCCTGGGTGTTGACGCCCAGGACGCGCACGCCGTCGCTCGCGCGCTCGGCCGCGAGCGCGACCAGGCCGGGCGCCTCGGCGCGGCACGGAGCGCACTCGGCGTACCAGGTGTTGACGACGACGACGTCGCCCGTCCACTCGGCGGTGCTCACGTCCGTGCCGTCGAACTGCGTGCCCTCGATCGTCACCGGGTCGTCGCGGTCGGCGGGGTCCCACTGCGTGACGGACCCGTCGCCCGAGACGAAGCCCTGCCCGACGACGTCACCCGCGCCCGAGTCCTGCGCACAGCCGGCGAGCCCGGCGGCCAGTGCGCCGGCGGCGAGCGTCGCGGCGAGTGCTCGCGCGTGCCTCACGTGGCCCCTCACTTGGCCGACCACGCTCCCTTGCTCAGCGTCGCCGACAGGTGCCGGGCCGGCTCCGTGTACTCGATGCCCACGAGCTCGTCCCCCGCGAAGTGGAGGCTGGTCAGCGACGCGAGCGTGCACTCGCGGCGGCGCGGGTCGTGCCACAGGCGCCGGCCCTCGTAGGCCAGGCGGGTGACCCAGATGGGGAGCTGGTGGCTGACCAGAACGACCTCGTGGCCTGCGTGCGCGGCGCGCGCGTCCTCGACGGCCGCTTGCACGCGGTCGGCCTGCTCACGGTAGGGCTCGCCCCAGGAGGGGCGCAGCGGGTTGCGCAGCAGCGGCCACCAGCGGGGGTTGGCGAGCTGCGTGGGGCGCGACCCGACGGTCGTGCCCTCGAACTGGTTCCCGGCCTCGATGAGGCGGTCGTCGCTCGCCGTGACCAGTCCGTACGCGGCGGAGACGGGCGCTGCCGTCTCCTGCGCGCGCTGGAGGGGCGAGGCGATGACGCCGACGACGTCGTGCCCGGACCCGGTGAGCGCCGCGGCGACGACGCGGGCCATCTCGTGGCCACGTTCTGACAGGTGGTAGCCCGGCAGCCGTCCGTATAGCACACGGTCGGGGTTGTGGACTTCGCCGTGGCGCAGAAGGTGGACAGTCGTGGTCACCATGGCGCCAGTGTCCCACGCCCCGCTCGGCGTTCTCCGGGCCTTGGGCGTGGTGAGATCACCGTCACGCGGTGGCGCTCTTCGCCTCCTGTGCCACCTTGGCCATCGCGCGCCCGAGCACCAGGAGCTCGTCGGGATCGATCACGTCGATCATGAGGCGCCGCACCGCGGCGACGTGCAGCGGCGCGGCCTCGACGAGCAGGTCCCACCCGGCGTCGGTCATGACGCAGTTGACGCCACGCCGGTCGCCCGGCACGGCGTGGCGGGCGACCAGGCCGCGCCGCTCCATGCGGTCGACCGTGTGGGTCAGGCGGCTGCGTGACAGCGCGAGCCCGTCGGCCAGGGCCGACATCCGCAGCGTCCTGTCGGGCTGCTCGGAGAGCTGGACCATCAGGTGGTACTCGCCCATCGACAGCGGGATGCCTGCGTCGTGCGCCCGGTCGAGCGCGTCGACGAACCGGGCGGTGCCCTCGAGGTACGAGCGCCAGGCGCGCTGCTGCTCGTCGGAGAGCCACTCGGTCATGGGAATACGGTACGCGAGCCCCTCGTTGTCACTGACGCCCAGCGCGATAGTTGAGCGTTCAACTATTAAATACTTGACTCTCGCCCAGACCCCGATCATCACAGGAGCTCAGCACATGCCCACTCCGCTGCCCGCCGGACTCACCGCCGGAACCTACGCCATCGACGCCACGCACTCGACCGCCTCGTTCTCCGTGCGGCACGCCGGCATCGCCAAGGTGCGCGGCACGATCGCCATCACCTCCGGCGCGGTCACCGTCGGCGAGAGCCTCGACTCGTCGTCCGTCACCGCCGTCCTCGACGCGGCGTCGGTCAACACCGGCGACGCCAACCGCGACGGACACCTGCGCAGCGCCGACTTCTGGCACGCCGACGAGCGCCCGACCTGGACCTTCACGTCGACCGCCGTCAAGGCCGACGGCAGCGACTTCGTCGTCGCGGGCGACCTGACCATCAACGGCGTGACGCGGCCCGTCGAGCTCGCGACCGAGTTCACCGGCACCGCGACCGACCCGTACGGCAACTCCCGCGTGGGTTTCGAGTCCGAGGTCGAGATCTCGCGCGCCGACTTCGGGCTGACGTGGAACACGGCCCTCGAGACGGGCGGCTTCCTGGTGGGCGACAAGGTCAAGATCGCACTCGACATCTCGGCCATCAAGCAGGCCTGAGACCTCGCTGCGGCCGGGTACCGGGACAGACCTCCCGGTGCTCGGCCGCTGTCGTGTCGTGGCTGTCGTGTCGTGACCGTCGTGCCTCGCTGGTCGTGCCTCGCCCCGGCGTGGTCCGCGCCGGTCGGCGACCCGTCAGCCCTTCGCCGAGCGCGACGCCGCGCGCGCCGCCGCGTGGAACGCCAGGATCTGCAGCTCCCCGGCGACGTCGACGCTGCGCACCACCACGTCGTCGGGCACCTGGAGCGCGACCGGCGAGAACGACAGGATCTCGCGCACGCCCGACGCGGTGACGCGCTCGGCCACGGCCTGCGCCGCGTGCGCGGGAGTCGCGAGCACCACCATCGTCACGGACTCGCGTTCGAGGATCTTCTCCAGGTCGTCGAGGTGCTCCACGGCCAGGCTCCCCGACGGGCGGGTACCCACCACGGCCGCCGCGACGTCGAGCAGTGCCACCACCTCGAAGCCACGCGCGGTGTAGCCCGAGTAGTTCGCGAGGGCATGACCCAGGTTGCCCAGCCCGATGATGGCGAGCCGGTGCGTGGACCCCAGCCCGAGCGCGCTCGAGATGACCACGGACAGCGAGGCGACGTCGTAGCCCACCCCGCGCGTGCCGAACGAGCCGAGGAACGACAGGTCCTTGCGCAGCTGCGCCGACCCGACGCCCGAGGCGTCGGCGAGCTCGGTCGACGACGTCGTGCGCACGCCGTCCGCCTCCAGGGCGTGCAGCGCACGCAGATAGTGGGGCAGGCGGGCCACCGTCGCCGCCGGAACCGCCAGGTCGCCGGACTCGATCACCGCATCCCTCTCGTTCGCGCCGTCAATGGCCGCCCGAGGCGAGTCGACGGGCCAGCCTCGCGCCGTCGACCTGCCAGAAGCCCTGCTGCACGCCGTCGACCTCGACGACGGGCACGTAATCGCCGTACCGGTCCCGGAGAATAGCCGAGTCGGGCCCCGAATCGATATCCACCTCGACCCACCTCTCGCCGGCGTCCCCGCAGACGCTGGAGACGACCTCCCGTGCGTCGTCGCACAGGTGGCATCCCGCCCGGCTGAAGAGGACCACACGCGCCGGTCTGCCCGGAGGGTCTGCCTGCGGCCTGTCCACGACCACAGACTACGCGCGCGGATAGGGTGGTCGGCATGTCGGACGTTCGTGCCTCCTCGCCGCGCGACGAGCGGCGTCAGCGCGAAATGGACCCACGCGACCAGGGTCCGCGCGAACGCCGTCAGGCCGCGGCATTCTTCGACGTCGACAACACCGTGATTCGCGGGGCGAGCGCCTACCACCTGTCGCGCGCCCTGTACCAGCGCAAGTTCTTCGGCACGATGGACCTGCTGCGCTTCGCCGTCATCCAGGCGCGGTACGTGCTGTTCGGCGAGTCCCGGCAGCAGATCGACCAGGTGCGCGAACGCGCGCTGTCGCTCATCGCAGGCCGCTCCGTGGCCGAAGTCACAGCGGTGGGCGAGGAGGTCTACGACACCGTGCTCGAGCTGCGCATCTTCCCCGGCACCAAGAAGCTGCTCGACGAGCACATCGCCGCGGGCGACCAGGTGTGGCTCGTGACCGCGACCCCCGTCGAGATCGGCCGCCTCATCGCACGCCGCCTGGGGGCCACCGGCTGCCTGGGCACCATCGCCGAGCACAAGGACGGCTTCTACACCGGCCGCCTGCTGGGCGACCTCATGCACGGCGAGGTCAAGGCCGACGCCGTCCGCGAGCTGGCCGAGCGCGAGGACATCGACCTCGAGGCCTCCTACGCGTACGGCGACTCGCTCAACGACCTGCCGATGATGACCGCCGTCGGCCACCCCTGCCCCATCAACCCCGACGGCCGGCTGCGCCGCCACGCGCGCGAGGTGGGCTGGCCCATCCGCGAGTTCCGCGGTCGCCGCCAGCGGGTCGCCGGACGCAGCGTCAAGACGGCGTCCTGGGCCGGGGCGGCGTGGGCCGCAGGGCTCGTGGTGCGGGCCGTGCGGCGGCAGGTGCGCAAGCGGCTCGACCTGGACTGAACGCAGGGCTGGGCGCCGACGGGAGCGGTCGCATGCCGACCTCGGCCCGACAAGCAACGAGGCCCGGTCCCCTGGGGGCCGGGCCTCGGTACGTCACTTCTTGTTGCGACGCTGGTGACGCGTCTTGCGGAGCAGCTTGCGGTGCTTCTTCTTCGCCATGCGCTTGCGGCGCTTCTTGATGACGGAGCCCATGTGGTCCTCCTGGTGCGGTCGGTCGGTGGAACAACGGTTGGTCCACAGACGAGCGGCCAACACGAGAAAAGTCCGTCCTACAGCCTACCTGATCGCTGCCAGGGGACAGAAAGCGCGGTCACCGCCCCGCTCGGGGCGGCGTCAGTCGTGGTACGGGTCGAGCCCCCACAGGGGGAACACGTGCTTGCGTGTCGCGAGGACGGCACGGTCGACGTCGTCGCCCGGGTCGTAGCCGGTAGCCCACGGACGCCACTCGACCTCCTCGACGCCGAGGACCCGCGCCGCGTCGAGCCCCGACGCCTCAGCGACCTCGGCGCGCCACGACGACGGCAGCGGCAATGCCAGGTCGAGCGGCCGGTGCAGCGCCTCGGCCACGAGCGACGACCACACCAGCGGGACGACGTCGACGACGGCGTACCCGCCGCCGCCCAGCGCGACCCACCGCCCGTCGCACAGCTCGTGCGCCAGCCCGTGGACGATGCGCGCACCGTGCCGCTGCGCGTCGACGCTGACGCGCAGGTCGCTCAGCGGGTCGCGCGCGTGGGCGTCGGCACCGTGCTGCGAGACGATCACGTCCGGCCGGAACTCGCGCACCACCGCCGGCACGACGGCGTCGACCGCGCGCAGCCAGGCCGCCGACCCGGTGCGCGGCGGCAGCGCGACGTTGACCGCCGTGCCCTGCGCACGCGCACCGCCGACGTCGGCCGGGTTGCCCGTGCCGGGGAACAGCGTGTGGCCGTCCTGGTGGACCGAGACCGTGAGCACCTGCGGCTCGTCCCAGAACAGGCCCTCGACGCCGTCGCCGTGGTGCGCGTCGAGGTCGATGTAGGCGACCCGGCGCGCGCCGTCGTCGAGCAGGCGCTGGATCGCGGCCCCGGCGTCGTTGTAGATGCAGAAGCCCGAGGCGGCGTCGCGACGGGCGTGATGCATGCCGCCCGCGATGTTGAGGCCGTGCTGGACACGCCCCTCCCACACGGCCTGCGCGACGTCGACCGAGCCGGCGACGAGACGCGCAGCGGCCTCGTGCATGCCCGGGAACACCGGGTCGTCCTCGGTGCCCAGGCCGCGCGCCGGGTCCGGGACGCCCTCGGACGCGCGGCGCACCGCCGCGACGTACGCCGGGTCGTGAACCGTCTCCAGCAGCGCGTCGGGTGCGGGCCCGACTCCGACGACCTCGAGCCCCGGCGTGTCGAGCAGACCGAGCTCCTCGACCAGGCGCATCGTGAGGTCGAGCCGGGCGGGCGACATGGGGTGCCCGCGGCCGAAGTCATAGCGCAGGAGCTCGGCGCTCCAGACAAGTCGTGCCAAGGACATGCCCGCCACGGTATCGGACCGCATGGCAGAGTTGGCCCGGCGTCCGGAGATCGGTGAACAGGGAGGTCTGGCATGGCGCCCCTGCGTGGCGGCCTGCTCGGGTTCCGCGAGCTGGTGGACCGCACCGCGCGGCAGTCGCCGGCGCGGCTCGCCGTCGCGGTGTTCCTCGGCGTGTGTGCGCTGTTCACGGTGCTGCTCCTCGCTCCGTGGGCGACGGTCTCGGGCCGGTCTGTGCCGTTCGTCGACGCGCTGTTCACGGCGATCTCGGCGGTGTGCGTCACGGGCCTGACCGTCGTCGACACGGGCACGTACTGGTCGCCGTGGGGCCTGGCGGTCATCCTCGTCGCCATCAAGGTGGGCGGGTTCGGCGTCATGACGCTCGCCTCGATCCTGGGCCTGGCCGTCTCACGCCGCATCGGCCTCACGCAGCGTCTGCTCACGGCGTCCGAGACGCGCACCGACCGGCTGGGCGAGGTCGGCTCGCTGGTCCGCGTGGTCATCGTGACCTCGACGTCGCTCGAGCTTGCCGTCGCGGCGCTGCTGCTGCCGCGGTTCCTCACGCTCGGCGAGCCGCTCGGCGAGGCGTCCTGGCATGCGCTGTTCTACGGGATCTCGGCGTTCAACAACGCCGGGTTCGTGCCCACGCCCGAGGGGCTCGCGCCGCACGTCGGCGACTGGTGGCTCGGCCTGCCGATCGTGCTCGGGGTCTTCGTCGGCGCGCTCGGCTTTCCCGTGATCCTCAACATCCTCAGCACGCGCCGACGGCGCCAGCGCGCGTGGGCGCGCTGGTCGGTGCACACCAAGCTCACGATCGTCACGAGCGCCTGGCTGCTGCTGGCCGGCTGGGTGCTGCTGGCCGCTCTCGAGTGGAACAACCCCGCGACGTTCGGCCCGCTGCCCGTGGGCCAGAAGGTGCTGGCCGCGCTGTTCGCGGGCGCGATGCCCCGCTCCGCGGGTTTCAGCACCGTCGACGTCGGGTCGATGCACGAGGGCACGTGGCTCGTGACCGACGCGCTCATGTTCGTGGGCGGCGGGTCGGCGTCGACCGGCGGCGGCATCAAGGTGACGACGCTCGCCGTCATGCTGCTCGCGATCCTCGCGGAGGCGCGCGGCGACAAGGACATCGAGGCGTACGGCCGCCGCATCCCACGCGACACCCTGCGCGTCGCCATCGCCGTGGTGTTCCTGGGGGCGACGACGGTGCTGCTCGGGTCGCTCGCCCTGCTGGAGATCTCGGGCGAGCCGCTCGACGTCGTGCTGTTCGAGGTGATCTCCGCGTTCGCCACGTGCGGACTGACCACCGGTCTGACCCCCGACCTGCCCGACGCGGGCAAGTACGTGCTGTGCGTGCTCATGTTCGTGGGGCGCACCGGGTCGATGACGTTCGCCGCCGCACTGGCCCTCCGCGACCGCCGCCGCATCGTAAGGTTCCCAGAGGAGCGCCCGATCATCGGGTGAGCCGGAGGTGCAGCGCAGGGTGGGGCCGAGGAACGAGGCACCCGCCCGAAGCGGAACCGCAGGCTCACCCGACCAGCAACACCGGGTGAGCCGGAGGTGCAGCGCAGGGTGGGGGCCGAGGTACGAGGCACCCGCCCGAAGCGGAACGGCAGGTGCAGCGCGGGAGCGCTCGGTCCAGGGAAGGAGCCGTCGTGCCGGAGCGGGTCAAGAAGGAGCCGGAGCGCGATGCCGGTGTGCTCGTGCTGGGGCTGGGCCGGTTCGGGTCGTCCATCGCGAGCACGTTGGACCGCCTGGGGCGTGATGTGCTCGCGGTCGAGCGGAACGAGGTGCGCGTCGCCCAGTGGTCGGGGCGGTTGCCGCTGGTGCAGGCCGACGCCACCAACCCGGAGGCGCTCGAGCAGCTCGGGGCGAAGGACTTCGCCGTGGCCGTCGTCGGCATCGGCAGCTCGCTCGAGGCGTCGGTGCTGGTCACGGCGAACCTGGTCGACCTGGGTACGCCGCAGATCTGGGCCAAGGCCGTCTCGTCCGAGCACGGGCGCATCTTGGAGCGCATCGGCGCGCACCACGTGGTCTATCCCGAGTCCGACGCCGGGGCGCGTGTCGCGCACCTGGTGAGCGGCAAGATGCTCGACTACATCGAGGTCGAGGACGACTTCACGATCGTCAAGATGCGTCCGCCTCAGGAGATGCAGGGCTTCACGCTCGCGCAGTCGGACGTGCGGCGCCGCTACGGGGTGACCGTGATCGGGGTCAAGTCGCCGGGGCTGGACTTCCAGTACGCGACGCCCGAGACGCGTGTGGCGTCGTCGGACCTGATCGTGTGCGGTGGTCATGCGGATCTCCTGGAGCGGTTCGCGGCGCGCCCCTGAGGCGGGCCTCACGCCGGCTGCGCGGGCGCGTCGGCCGTCGCGCCGGGCGCGTCGACGCCGGGCACCGCCGTGTGCGTGCCGACCGTGGGAGCATCGGGCCGTGGCCGAGCGACTGGTGGGACTCGATGCGAACGCGATCAGTCGCCTCGTCGACCCCGGGACGTTCGCGCGCGGGCGCGCGTACGCACAGCAGGGCCGGGTCGACGCGTTGCGCTGGGACGCCGCGGAGGGCGTGCTCTCCGCCGAGGTGCGCGGCAGCGGGCGCCGCACGTACGTGACCTGGGTCAGCCTGGACGGCTCCGGGCGCGGCATCGAGGCGGGAGGGTGCTCCTGCCCGGTGGCGACGACCTGCAAGCACGTCGTCGCGTTGCTGCTGCACGCCGTCGGCGGGCCGGCGCAGGCGCGGCCGGCCTCGGCTCCGGCTGCCGCGTGGCAGCAGCAGCTCGACCATGTGCTGGCCGCGGCGCCGCAGGTGCGCGTCCCGGAGCGGACGACGCCGCTGGCGCTGCAGGTGCGCGTGGACGGGCTCGTCCGTGACCCGGCCCGACGCCGTCCGGCCGGGCGGGCGCGCGGGCGCGGCCCGGCCGTGACGACGCCCGACCTGGGGGTCTCGGTGCGCCCGGTGCGGCAGAACGCGAGCGGGGCGTGGGCGGCGGGCTGGGAGGTGAGCTGGGACGCGTTGCGCCGCGAGCACGACGAGGGTCGCTGGGACCCGCGGGTGCGCCGGTGGCTGGCCGAGCTGGGCGCGATGCGCGGCCAGGGGTACTGGGGCGGTTCCGACTGGACGTCGCTCGCGGAGTTCCCGGGCCGGCTCCTGTGGCCGCACCTGGCCTTGGGCCGTGAGCTCGGCGTCCCGTTCGTCGGGACGGCGAAGCGTGACGTGGTCACGCTCGCCCCGCAGGTCGAGCTCGTCGTGGATGCCACGCGCGACGACGACGGGGTACGCCTGACGCCGACCGTTCTCGTGGGCGGGGCACCCGACCCGTCGCCGCTGCGCGGCGTCCTGGGCGATCACGGGCTGTTCACCGTCACGGCTCCGGACGGTTCGGCCGCGACGTCCGGGGGCCGGGCCTGGGTGCTTGCGCTGGGTCCGACGCCGACGCCGCTGGCTCCCGGCGCGGCCGCGCTGCTCGACGTCGGTGGCACGGTTGCGGTGCCGGCGTCGGACGAGGAACGCCTGTACGCCGACTACCTGCCCGCGCTGCGCCGTCAGGTGACGGTGCGCAGCAGCGACGGCTCGGTGACCCTGCCCGCGCCCCCGCGGCCGTCGCTGGTGCTGACCGCCACGTTCGCCGGTGCGGCCGAGGCGACGTTGCGGGCGGCGTGGCTGTACTCGGCGTCCGACGGCGTGGCCGACGGTCACCGGTATGCGTTCGCGCCGTCGGGTGCCGACGTCGCGGTGCGCGACCTGGCGGCCGAGCGCGTGATCGTCGAGCGCGTCGAGCAGGCGGCGTGGGCCGCGGGGTTCGACGAGTTCACGCTCGCGGCGCGCGCGGACGTGACCGGGCTGGCCGCGCTCGACCTGGCCGAGCTGCTGCTTCCCGTGCTCGGCGCGCTCGACGGAGTTCATGTACAGGCGGTTGACCAACCGTTGTACGTCGAGCTTGCGGCGGCCCCGGTGATCGCGCTCGAGGCGCGCGACGCGCAGGACGCGGACTGGTTCGACCTGGCCGTCACCGTGACGGTCGACGGGCACGCCGTCCCGCTCGCCGACGTCCTCGGCGGGCTCGCTCACGGCCGCAAGCGCCTGCTGCTGTCGGACGGTGCGTGGCTGCGGCTCGACCACCCGTCGCTCGAGCGCCTGCGCCTGCTGCTCGCCGAGGCCGACGGCCTGACGGACCGCCGCTCGTCGCAGCTGCGTGTCACGCGCCATCAGGCGAGCCTGTGGGACGAGCTGGCCGAGGTCGCCGACGTCGTCGAGCAGTCCGAGGCGTGGCGGTCCGCCGTCGAGGGGCTGCTCGCGCTGACCCAGGGCCGTGACGGTGCGCGCGGCGCGGCGTCAACGGACGCGCCGGACGTGCCCGGAGGCCCGCGGCCGGGCCCGATCCTGCCTGCGCTGCCCGTCCCCGAGGGCGTACGCGCCGACCTGCGGCCCTACCAGCGGCAGGGTTTCGAGTGGCTCGCCTTCTGCTGGGAGCACCGGCTGGGCGGGATCCTCGCCGACGACATGGGCCTGGGCAAGACGCTCCAGGCCCTGACGCTGCTCGCGCACACGCGTGAGCAGCGTCCCGGCGGTCCCCCGTTCCTGGTCGTCGCGCCGGCGTCGGTCGTGGCCGGCTGGGTGGCCGAGGCGGAGCGCTTCACCCCGCACCTGCGGGTCACGGCGGTCACCGCGACGTCGTCACGGCGGGGCGCGGTGCCGCTGCCCGAGGCGGTCGCGGGTGCGGACGTCGTCGTGACGTCCTACGCGGTGTTCCGGCTGGACGCCGACGCGTTCGGGGCGCTGGAGTGGGGCGGGCTCGTGCTCGACGAGGCGCAGTTCGTCAAGAACCACGCGACGCGTGCCAACCAGCACGCGCGCGCGTTGCGCGCGCCGTTCAAGCTCGCGATCACGGGGACGCCGCTGGAGAACGACGTCACCGAGCTGTGGTCGCTGCTCGCCGTCGTCGCGCCGGGGCTGTTCCCGTCGTTCCAGCGGTTCCGCGCCGACTACGTGCGCCCCGTCGAGGCGGCGTCGCGCCCGGACGCGGACGACGCGCTGCGCCGGAACGCGCAGGCGGTCCTCGCCCGGCTCCAGCGGCGGGTGCGACCGCTGATGCTGCGCCGCACCAAGGAGCAGGTGGCCCCCGAGCTGCCGCCGCGCCAGGAGCAGGTGCTCGCCGTGGATCTCGCGCCCAGGCACCGCAAGGTCTACGAGACGCACCTGCACCGCGAGCGCAAGCGCGTGCTGGGGCTGCTGGAGGACTTCGACGCCAACCGGGTCGCGGTGTTCCGGGCGCTGACGACGTTGCGGCGCATGGCCCTGGACGCGTCGCTCGTGGACGCGGACGCGTATGCCGCGGTGCCGTCCAGCAAGCTCGACGTGCTGTTCGAGCAGCTTGGCGAGGTGGTTGCCGAGGGGCACCGGGCGCTCGTGTTCTCGCAGTTCACGGGGTACCTGAGCCTGGTCGCGGAGCGATGCCGCGAAGCGGGCATCGAGTTCGCGTACCTCGACGGGTCGACGCGGCGGCGCGCCGACGTCGTCGCCGGCTTCAAGGAGGGGACGGCGCCGCTGTTCCTCATCTCGCTCAAGGCGGGCGGGTTCGGCCTCAACCTCACCGAGGCCGACTACGTCTACCTGCTCGACCCGTGGTGGAACCCCGCGACCGAGGCGCAGGCCGTGGACCGCACGCACCGCATCGGGCAGGAGCGGCCCGTCATGGTGGTGCGGCTCGTCGCGCAGGGCACCATCGAGGAGAAGGTCATGGCACTCAAGGAGCGCAAGGCCCGCCTGGTCGACGCGGTGCTCAACGACGACGCCGAGCTGTTCGCCCGGACGATCGACGCCGACGACGTGCGGGCGCTGTTCGACGAGTAGCGCCCGCGCTCACTCCGTGCGCCGCCGCAGCGTCAGCACCCCGAGGACGACGGCGCCGACGATCCACAGCACGATCACGCCGATCGCCCCGCGCACCTGCGCCCAGTCGGCTCCGGCCGCGAGCTGTTGCAGGGCCTCGACCGCGTACGTCAGGGGCAGCACGCGGCTGATCCACTCCAGGACCTGCGGCATCTGGTCGCGCGGCATGAGCACACCGCACGTGATGATCTGCGGGATGATCACCAGCGGCATCATCTGCACGGCCTGAAACTCGGTGCGCGCCACCGCCGACGCCGCGAGGCCCAGCGTGCAGCCGAGCACGGCGTCGAGCAGCGCCACCAGCACCACGAGGCCCAGCGACCCGGCCACGTCCATGCCCACGGCGAGCGCGAACCCGACGACGACGAACGCCTGCACGACGGCGAGCCCGCCGAACGCGAGCGCGTAGCCGGCGACGAGGTCGCCCTTGCGCAGGGGTGTGGTCATGAGTCGTTCGAGCGTGCCGCTCGACCGTTCGCGCTGCGTGGCCACGCTCGTGACCAGGAACATCACGAAGAGCGGGAAGAACCCGACGAGCACGGGCCCGAACTGGTCGAGCACCGGCGTGCCGTCGAACATCCACGCGACCAGGCCCACGATGAGGCACGGCAGCAGCAGGATGAGGGCCACCGTGCGGTGGTCGTGGCGGAGCTGGCCGAGCACGCGGTTCGCGGTGGCGAGGGTCAGGCTCATCGCGTGCCTCCGGCGGCGCGGTCGATCAGGGTGAGGAAGGCGCGCTCGGCGTCGGGGGCGCCCGTGTCGGCGAGCAGCGCGTCGGGCGTGGTGTCGGCGACGAGCGTGCCTGCGCGCAGCAGCAGCAGGCGGTCGCAGCGCGTGGCCTCGTCCATGACGTGGCTCGACACGAGGAGGGTGTGGCCCTGGCGTGCGAGCCGGTGGAACATCTCCCACAGGTCACGCCGCAGCACGGGGTCGAGGCCGACGGTCGGCTCGTCGAGCACCAGCAGCTCGGGGTCGCCCACCAGGGCGGCCGCGAGCGAGACGCGCGAGCGCTCGCCGCCCGAGAGCGAGCCGACCTGCTGCCGCTCGTGCCCGCCGAGGTCGACGGCGTCGATCGCGGCCGTGACCGCGTCCCGCCCGGCGGCGCCGCGCAGGCCCGCGAGCGCGGTGAAGTGCTGAAGGTTCTCGGCGACCGACAGGTCGGCGTAGACCGACGCCGCCTGGGTCACGTAGCCGACGCGACGGCGCAGCGACGGCGACCCGGCGGGCTCGCCGAGCACCCGGAGCTCGCCGGCCACGTTGGCCTGGACCCCGACGACGCTGCGCATGAGCGTCGTCTTGCCCGAGCCGGAGGGGCCGAGCAGGCCCACGACCTGCCCGGCGGGGACGTCGAGGTCGAGACCTTCGAGGATCGTGATGCCGCCGCGGACCACGGTCAGCCCGCGGACGCGCACGGCGGGCGCGACGGCGTCGCCCGGCGGTTTATTCACCATGCGAGGAATTGTGCGTCGCGGACTCCCCCAGCGCAACGCCCGAGCCCTGGCCCCCACCGGGCAGATCGAGCTCGCCGACGAGATAGTGCTGGAGCGTCGGCCCGACAAGTGCGGCGACCTCCCTGGCAGGCAGCGACGCGATGGGCTCGAGCCCGACGACGTAACGCGCCAGCAGCACGCCCACCATCTGCGTCGCCGCAAGCGAAGCCCGCAGACGCGCACTGGCCGGGTCGAGTCGCGCGGCGATCGGGCCGAGCACCTCCGCGCCGAGGAACTGCGGCAGCAGCGCCCGCCGTTCGGGGTCGCTCAGCGCGACAGGCAGCGCGATGCGGATGCCGGCACCGCCGTCGTCGGCATCCCAGACGTCCAGGACGTGGCGCACGATCCGCTCACCGACACTGCCGAGCGGGCCCTCGACGGCGGCCCGCGCGACCGCGCCCGGATCGACGCCGGACAGACCGATGGTGGCGGCAAACAGGTGAGCCTTGTCCCCGAACCAGTGGCGCACGGTGCCCGGGTCGACGCCGGCACGGCGCGCGACACCACGCACGGAGGCGCCGTCGTACCCCTGCGCGGTGAACTCCTCACGCGCCGCAGCGAGGATCTGGCTGCGCGTCTCCTGGCCCGCAGGTCGCCGCCCCCGCCTCGCCGCCTCTGCCCGTGGGCCCATACCCCACATCTAACAACGCCGCGGGCACGGCTCCGCTCTCCCCGCGGGAAGCGACGCGTCCGGCCGGCGCCGGTACCTGTCTCCGCTGCGTTACCCCGGAGGCAAGGCGCGCATGGCGGCCGTACGCGCACGGCATGACCCCGGCCGATCACCAGCGGCTCGCCGACGTCCTCAACGCCACGCCGGCGCGCTGGATGCTCACCTACGACAACGAGCCGGCGGTGCGCGACCTGTACCCAGACCGCCGGGTGGTGGCCTACGAGATCCCGAACAGCGCGAACCGGGCCCGACTCGCCGTCGAGTACGCCGTGTTCTCGGACGACGTCTCGCTGCCCGCTGACCTGATGCTGTTGCCGAGGTCGGCGGGCACGCTCATCGACCGAGCGGGCGCGACGGACTGCGGTGCGCCAGCCGAGCTGCTCGGAAGTGCCGCATGAGCGGGGCTTCGGTCGGCGCTCGGCGGGTGTCAGTACAGACCGAGCACGATCCGCAGGGCGTCGTCGAGGGCCGCGAGCTCGTCCGCATCCAGTCGGCCGGCGAAGTCACCCAGGCGGGTCTCCGGGTTGACGGCTCTGGTCTGCTCGACGAGGACGTACGTCGCGGTGCCGTTCATGTTGATCCGCGGGCGCATGTCGCCCGGCATGGCGCTCGTCGACGTGGGCGCTATGAGCAGGGTGGACAGGTGCAGCCGGTCGGACTGGACGACCACGGCGTAGCGCGGCCCGCGCTGCCCGTGGCCTTCGGTGTCGCGGGTGCGCAGTCGGTAGATGTCACCACGCATCGTCGGCCGACTCCATGTCCGCGAGGATGGCGAGCATCTCGGCACGGTCGGCCGGGTCGTTGCGGATCGCCTCGGCCTGCCGTTCGACCCGCGCGAGCACTGCCTCGCGCTCAGCGGCACGGATCGCCTCGCGCACCGCTTCGGAGCGGCCGCGTCCGGTCAGCTCCACCAGGTGCTCCAGCGCACGCTCGGTCTCGGGGTCGGTTCTCACCACGATCTGGCTCATGCCGCAGGTGTACCACCAATGCGACACCGGATGCAACGCATAGCGCAACACAGGATGCAACGCTGATAGTCGTGATCATGCGTTTCGTCACGAAATACCTTGTTTGGCGGCATGGCATCCCCGACGGCGCGACGGGTCTCGGATCTTGTCGGTTCCCACAGTCCCCCTCTCGCAGCGTTCCCGAGCCTGGCTCGCTGACCTGCATCGACGGGACTCGCCGCGGCGGCCGCGGGCGACGTCAACGACGCACCCTCGTTACTGGTTCCTACAACGCTCCACGGAGGAAGCCACGACCGCTCCAGCGCACCACACCATGCACGACGACGGCCACGCCGGCCAGACGCCGGGCATTGAGGCCGGCCGGTGGCTGGGCACCGTTCGAGCGCGAGGAGTACACAGCGCCGGCGATGCCGGCGAGCAGACCCATGGTGACGAAGATCAAGAAGTTGACCTTCTTGACCTTCACGCCGGAGAGCGCTGCCAGGCGAACCACGATGGCCACGATGGCCACGATGGCCAGCTTGGCGACGAACAGCCCATGGCCTCGACCGCCTGGCCATCATCACGCCTGTCGCGTCTGCTGACGCCTGTTGGAGCCACGTCTCAACAACGATTGACTGACACGCTGCCCGTGACCCGGCGACACGACGGTCAGGGCCAGACGACAAGACGCCTGGCGCAACTCGGGTGGAAGGCCGCGCACGACGGCACGGCCCGGCCACATCGGCCGGACCCTGCCGTCGTCCCAGGTGGGGTCGTGGTGAGGATGCCGGGCTACAACCCCTGGGCGAGCCGGTGGTACGCCGCGTTCCAGCGCACCTGGTCGGCGAACCCGCGTCGCGTCGTCGAGTCGTCGATCACCAGCAGCTCGGTGCGTGCGAGCTGCGCGAACACCTCGAACGCCTCGACGCCCGCCGCCGTCGAGAGCACCGTGTGGTGCGCCCCGCCCGCGGTGAGCCATGCCTCGGCCGAGACCTCGAAGGACGGTCGCGGCTTCCACACGGCGCGCGCCACGGGCAGGTGCGGCAGCGGCGCCGTCGGCGGCACGACGTCGATGACGTTGGCCGTGAGGCGGAACCTGTCGCGCATGTCCGCCAGGGAGACGACGACGGCGCCCGCGGCCGCATCGGCGTCGAACACCATGCGGACCGGGTCCTCCTTGCCGCCGATGCCGAGCGGGTGGATCTCGACCCGGGGCTTCGACGTCGTCAGCGAGGGGCAGACCTCGAGCATGTGCGCCCCGAGGATCACCTCGTCGCCGGGGGTCAGGTCGTAGGTGTAGTCCTCCATGAGCGAGGCACCGCCGGGCAGCCCCTCCCCCATGACCTTGGCTGCCCTGACCAGCACGGCAGTCTTCCAGTCTCCCTCGGCGCCGAACCCGTAGCCCTTCGCCATGAGCCGCTGCACGGCCAGGCCGGGGAGCTGGCGCAGGTCGCCCAGGTCCTCGAAGTTGGTGGTGAACGCCTTCGCCCCGGCAGCGTCGAGGAAGGCGAGCAGCGCGAGCTCCTGGCGGGCGGCGTACCGCAGCGACTCGTGCCGCTCGCCGTCCTTGCGCAGTTCGGGGACGACGTCGTACAGGTCTTCGTACTCGGCGACCAGGGTGTCGACGTCGGCGTCGGAGACGGCCTCGACGGCCGCGACGAGGTCGTTGACACTCCAGGTGTTAACGCTCACACCGAAGCGCAGCTCGGCCTCGGTCTTGTCGCCCTCGGTGACGGCGACGTTGCGCATGTTGTCCCCGAAGCGGACGAGCGTGAGCTCGTGCGTCGCCGCCCAGCCCGCGGCCCCGCGGATCCAGGTGCCCACGCGGCGCTGCACGGCCGGGTTCGACGCGTGGCCGACGACGGTGGTGCGAGCGACGCCGAGCCGCGACGCCAGGTACGCGTACTCGCGGTCGCCGTGCGCGGCCTGGTTGAGGTTCATGAAGTCGAAGTCGATGCTGTCCCACGGCAGCTCGACGTTGGCCTGTGTGTGCAGGTGCAGCAGCGGCTTGCGCAGTGCGTCGAGGCCCGCGATCCACATCTTGGCCGGGCTGAACGTGTGCATCCACGTGATGACGCCGAGCACCTTGTCGTCGGCGTTCGCGTCCAGCATGGCGCGGCGGATCGAAGCCGAGTCCTTCAGGACGGGCTTCCACACGATCGTCGCGGGCACGTCGGCCGCAGCGTCGAGAGCGCGCGCGACCTCCTGCGACTGCTCGGCGACCTGCTGGAGGGTCTGGGCTCCGTAGAGGTCCTGCGAGCCGGTGAAGAACCAGACCTCGCGGTCGGCGTAGGGCTTGCTCACGGTCGTTTCTCCTTCGATGCCGGCCTCAGTGCTGGCCGTAGACGTTCTGGTAGCGGTGGTACAGCGAGTCGATGGCGTCCTGAGCGACGGGGACCAGGTCGCCGCCCTGCCGCGCGATCGCGACCGTGCGGGCGACCTCCTCGAGCAGGACGGCGGCCTTGACGGCTGCCTTGGCGTCCTTGCCGATGGTGAACGGACCGTGGTTGCGCATGAGCACGGCCGGGCTGCGGTGCCCGTCGAGCGTCTCGACGATGCCGCGCCCGATCGAGTCGTCACCGATGATCGCGAACGGCCCCACGGGGACCGGCCCGCCGAACTCGTCGGCCATCATGGTCAGCACGCACGGGATCTCCTCGCCGCGCGCGGCCCAGGCGGCCGCGTAGGTGGAGTGCGTGTGCACGACGCCGCCCACGTGCGGCATGTGCCGGTACACGTAGGCGTGCGCGGCGGTGTCCGACGACGGCGAGCGCGTGCCCTCCACCAGGGTGCCGTCCAGGTCGCACACGACCATGGCGTCGGCGTCGAGGTCGTCGTAGGACACCCCGACGGCTTGATGACGAAGAAGTCGCCCACGCGCTCGGACACGTTGCCGGCCGTCCAGACGACCAGTTCCCAACGGGGCAGCTCGGCGTGCAGCGCGGCGACGCGCTCCTTGGCGGCGTCCACGTCGGCGCGCAACGCGGCTGGGACCGCGACGGGCGGGGTGGGCGAGGTGGTCTCGGTCACGGGCAGGCTCCTGGCTCGTTCATGGTGGCTCGGGTGGCTCGGGTGGGACCGGGCGGGCGGCCCGGCGGCCCGGTCAGTGGATGGCAGCGACGGCGGCATGCTCGATGGAGAGCCCCGCGGTGTAGCGCTCGAGGTAGGCGCCCATGCCCGCGACGTCGGCGGCCTCGGGCCGGGCGACGACGGTCAGCGCGTCGGCGAACACGTGCTCGTCGAGCCAGGCCGCCAGCGCGCGCTCCTCGCCGTCGGCGACCGCTGCGGTGTACGCGGCCAGCACCGCGACGCCCCACGCGCCGCCCTCGCCCGCGGTCGCGGCGACCGCCACGGGCGCGTCGACCGCAGCGGCCAGCAGCCGCTGAGCCACGCCGGGCGTGCGGAACAGCCCGCCGTGCGCGAGCAGGGCGTCCACGGCGACGCCCTCGGCGGCCAGCGTGCGCATGCCGAGCGCGAGCGTCGCGAACACGCTGCACACCTGCGTCCGGGCGAAGTTGGCCAGCGTCAGCCGCGACCCGGGCGTGCGGACCAGCAGCGGGCGACCCTCGTCCAGGCCGGTGATGGTCTCGCCCGACAGGTAGTTGTACGCGAGCAGCCCACCGCCGTCGGGATCACCGTCCAGCGCGGCCCCCAGCAGGGCGGCGAACACCGCACCCTGGCCGGCCTCCACGCCCAGCGCCCGCGCGAACTGCTCGAAGACCTGCGCCCACGCGCCCAGCTCGCTGGCCCCGTTGTTGCAGTGCACCATCGCGACGGGGTCGCCCGACGGCGTGGTCACGACGTCGATCTCCGGGTGCACGGCCGCCAGGGCCTTCTCCAGCACCACCATCGCGAAGATGCTCGTGCCCGCCGAGACGTTCCCCGTGCGCGGGGCGACCGCGTTGGTCGCCACCATGCCCGTGCCCGCATCGCCCTCGGGCGGGCACAGCGGGACACCTGCGGCAAAGGTCCCCGTCGGGTCGAGCAGCGCCGCGCCCTCGGGTGTCAGGCGTCCGGCAGCCGCACCTGCGGGCAGCACCGAGGGCAGCAGCGCACGCAGGGGCGCCCGCAGCGATGCCCGCGCCGGAGCGGCCGTGCCGCGAGCGGCGGCCAGGGCGTCGAACGCCGCCAGCCTCGCCTCGTCGTAGTCGCCCGTGGACGCGTCGACCGGGAACATGCCCGACGCGTCGCCCACGCCCAGCACCCGCTCGCCCGTGAGCCGCCAGTGCACGTACCCCGCCAGCGTCGTCAGGAACGCGACCTGCGGCACGTGCGGCTCCTCGTCGAGCATCGCCTGGTACAGGTGTGCCACCGACCAGCGCAACGGCACGTTGAACTCCAGCGCCCGCGTGAGCTCGGCCGCGGCCTGCCCCGTCGAGGTGTTGCGCCACGTGCGGAACGGCACCAGCAGGTCGCCCGCGGCGTCGAACGCGAGATACCCGTGCATCATGGCCGACACCCCGAGGCCGCCCACCGCCGTCAGCGGCACGCCGTAGCGTTCGCGCACGTCCGCCGCGAGCGCCGCGAACGCGCCCCGCAGGCCCTCGTGCACCGCGTCGAGCGAGTACGTCCACACCCGGTCGACGAACTGGTTCTCCCAGGTGAACGACCCGACCGCGATCGTGCGCGAGTCCGGCCCCACGAGGCAGGCCTTGATGTTCGTCGAGCCCAGCTCGATCCCCAGCGTCGTCCGGCCGGCGACGACGGCGTCGCGGGCGGAGGTCACGTCATCGTGTCGATCCCTGTCCATCGTTCAATGTTAGCGCTAACATTCGCGCCGTGCCGCACGTTCCGGCAATCCTGGCGGACGCCGCTCCTACCGCTGACCGGCCGTGCTCCCCCGGACCACCAGCTCGGGGGCGATGACGGCCGCCATGGACGGTCGGTCCGGGTCGTCCGGGGTCTCCCAGGCGTCCAGCAGCGCCCGCACCGCGGCGCGCCCCACGGCCTCGAACGGCTGGCGCACCGTGGTCAGCGCAGGCACCAGGAAGGCGCTGCCCTCGATGTCGTCGAACCCCACCACCGAGACGTCCTCGGGCACCCGCAGGCCGTGTTCCCAGAAGGCCCGCATCAACCCCATCGCCATCAGGTCGTTGGACGCGAAGAAGCCCGTCGGCCCACCTGCGCGGCGCACCCGTGGCGCGAGAGCCTGCCCCAGCTCATACCCGCGCCGCGCCGACCAGCCGCGCGTCTCGACGACGTCGGCCTGCACGCCCCACGCCTGCGCCGTCGCGAGGAACGACGCCGTGCGCTCCGCCGCGTCGAACCAGCGCGCCGGCCCCGCCAGATGCACCACATGACGGTGACCCAGGCCGAGCAGGTGCTCCGTCGCGAGCCGCGCCCCCCGGTACTGGTCCACACACACGTACTGCTCGCGCACCGTGTCGGGGACATCCCGGCGGGCGGCCACCACGACGACAGGGCACGGCGGGGCGTGCTCGCCGATGGCGAGCGCGACCTCGGCGAGCGGCGCCACCGCCACCACACCCTCCACACCCTGGTCCACGAGCCGTTCGAGCGCGTCCGCGGCGGCCGCCGCGTCGGTGCCCGACAGCGAGCTGGTCGAGATGAAGTACCCCTCACGCCGCAGCGCCGCCTCGACCGCCAGCACCGTGCTCGCGGGGCCGAAGTGCGCGCTGCCGTTCGTCAGCACGCCCACGGTCGCCGACCGCGCCGTGACGAGAGCGCGCGCGGCGCTGTTGCGGCGGTACCCGAGCTCCTGGATCGCGGCCAGCACACGGTCGCGCGTCGCCGGCCGCACGCTCGGGTGGTCGTTGAGCACCCGGGAGACGGTCTGGTGCGAGACCCCGGCGCGGGCCGCGACGTCGGACATCGCCGGAGCGCGCCGTGCGGTCATGTCAGTCCTCGGAGCCCTGCGCGTCCGCCCCCGCACCCCGGCTGTGGCCCTCCAGGCCGGCGGCGATCTCCAGGGTCCGGTCGCGGGCCGCCTCGACCGCGTCGACGAAAGCCGCTCGGACGCCTGCCGCATCGAGCCGGCGCAGGCCCTCGACCGTCGTCCCGCCCGGCGAGGTCACGCGCTCGCGCGCCAGCGCAGGGTGCTCGCCCGTCTCCGCGACGAGGCGCGCCGAGCCGAGCACCGTCTGCACGGCCAGGCGCGTCGACAGGTCGCGCGAGAGCCCCACGGCGACGCCGGCCTCGGCCAGCGCGTCGAGCACGTAGAACACGTACGCCGGGCCCGAGCCCGCGAGCGCCCCGCCGCCGCCTGGGACACCTCGGGAACCACGACGACGTCGCCCGTTCCGGCCAGGACGGCCAGCACCAGGTCGACGTCGGCCGCCGACGCGTGCGCCCCGGCGCTGAGCGCCGACGTGCCCGCGCCGATCGCGGCAGGCGTGTTGGGCATGACCCGCACCACGGGCGGGCGCCCGGGCAGGCGGTCCTCGAAGAACGCCGTGGAGAGACCCGCGGCGACGCTCACGACGACGGCGTGACGCGGCAGCGCGTCCCCCACCTCGCCGAGCATGGCCTCGACGTCCTTGGGCTTGACCGCGACGACCACGACGTCGGCGTCACGCACCGCCTCGACGTTGTCCGCCGTCGTGCGGACGCCGTACCTCCGGGCGATCTCGTCTGCGCGCTCGGGGCGGCGGACCGTCGCCGTGACGTTGCCGGGCGCGACGCCGGCGCGCAGCGCACCGGCCAGCACGGCCTCTCCCATGTTCCCGGTGCCCAGCAGGGCCAGGCGGACGTCGTCGATGCTCACGGGCGCAACGTTACGTGGGTTCACGCCGCCGTCTCAGAGCGGGAACGCCGAGTAGAAGGCCTCGACGTCTTCCTGGGTGCCCAGCGCACGCAGCACCACGGTGCCGTTGCGCCACCAGAGCGCGGCCCCGTCGTCGGTGAGCACCAGCGCGTACGTGCCGGCGACCTCGCCGCCGACCTCGACGTCGCCGTCCTTGATCGTGGCGCCGGCGGCCTTCACCTGGGCCGCGTGGAACGACGTGGCGGCGTCGGCGTCGGCCCACTGGCCGACCTGGAGGACGACGCTCGCCGCGTCCGCCTCCGCGCCGTCGGCGTAGGTGACCGTCCACGACTCGACGGCCCCGTTGTCGGCCTGCCACGCGGGGAGGTTCTCGATCCCCTGCTGCGCGAACGCGAGCACGGTGTCGGGCAGCGCCTTGGTGAGCGCGGTCTGCTCGCCGCCGCGCGCGGCAGGCGAGACGGTCGGGGTCGGCACGGGGGCGGTGACCGTCTGCGTCGGCGTCGGCAGCGGGTCGGGAACGGCGAACCCCGGCCACCAGAACGCCGTCACGAGCGCGACGGCGAGCACCACGGCACCCGCCCCGGACACGGCCACGATGCGACGACGACGCAGCACCGCGGCCGAGGGGTGGGATCGAGCACGCGTCTGCGGACGCGCCACGGGGCGCGGCGTCCTGTCGTCGGTCATGCGGGCCTCCAGGGTCGACAGCCCGCAGCCTACGCACGCTCCGGGCGTCCGGCTGGGAGGCGTGTCGGTGGTGGCGCATAGCGTGCCCGCGTGACCTCATCGACGTCGGCCCGCCCCCGCTCCGGGGCGGCCAAGACCGCCCGGCCCGCCTACCGATGCGCCGAGTGCGGCTGGGCGACGGCCAAGTGGGTGGGCCGCTGCGGCGAGTGCCAGGCGTGGGGCACGGTCGCCGAGGACGGGCCCGCCGCCGCGGGGCCGCGCACCGTGGCCGTGACGCCGGTGCGCTCGGCGGCGCTGCCGATCGCGCAGATCGACGTCGAGTCGGCGCGCGCGACGCCCACGGGCGTCGACGAGCTCGACCGGGTGCTGGGCGGCGGGCTGGTGCCGGGGGCCGTGGTCCTCATGGCCGGGGAGCCCGGCGTCGGCAAGTCGACGCTCCTGCTCGAGGTCGCCTCGCAGTACGCGCACGGCCTCGACGGACGCGGCGGTCGCACGGTGCTCTACGTGACGGGCGAGGAGTCCGCCGGGCAGGTGCGCCTGCGGGCCGAGCGCGTGGGCGCGCTCGCGCCGTCGCTGCTGCTCGCCGCCGAGACCGACCTGGGGACGGTGCTCGGGCACGTCGAGGCGACGACGCCGGAGCTCCTGGTCGTGGACTCCGTCCAGACGATCGCCTCGGCCGAGGTCGACGGCGTCGCGGGCGGTGTGTCGCAGGTGCGCGAGGTCGCGGCGGCGCTCATCGCCGTCGCCAAGGAGCGGCGCGTGCCGGTGCTGCTCGTCGGCCACGTGACCAAGGACGGCAGCGTCGCCGGCCCGCGCACGCTCGAGCACCTCGTCGACGTCGTCTGCCAGTTCGAGGGCGACCGGCACTCGCGCCTGCGGATGGTGCGCGCCGTCAAGAACCGGTTCGGGCCGACGGACGAGGTGGGCTGCTTCGAGCTCACCGAGACCGGGATCACCGGGCTCGCCGACCCCAGCGGGCTGTTCCTTTCCCACCTCGGGGCGGGCGTGCCCGGATCGTGCGTCACCGTGACCCTCGAGGGGCGGCGCCCCCTCGCGATCGAGATCCAGTCGCTCGTGGCACCCTCGGCGCTGCCCAACCCGCGCCGCACCACCAACGGCATGGACTCCTCACGTCTCGCCCAGATCCTCGCGGTGCTGCACCGGCACGCGTCGCTGCGCCTCGCCGACCAGGACGTCTACCTCTCGACGGTCGGCGGCGCGCGCGCCGGGGAGCCCGCCGCGGACCTGGCTGCGGCCCTCGCCATCGTCTCGGCCCGCACCGGCGACGCCCTCCCGCCGGGGACCGTCGCGTTCGGCGAGGTGGGCCTGGCCGGGGACGTGCGTCCCGTGGCCGGGATCGACCGCCGGCTGAGCGAGGCGGCACGCCTCGGGTTCGTGCGGGCCGTGGTGCCTCCGGGGACGCGCGCCGGCACGTCGGCACGCTCCGCCGCGGGACTGGAGCTCATCGAGGCGGCTCACGTCGCCCACGCGGTCGACGCCGTCGCGCCCGGTCGAGCGGCCCGCTGAGACGAATCACCTGGCCGTCGAGCGCCCAACCCCTAGGATCGACAACGTGGCTTCCACACCTGCCCACCAGGACGAACTGCTCAAGGAGACCCTCGCGGCCGTCGCGCCCGGCACCGAGCTGCGCGACGGACTCGAACGAATCCTGCGCGGGCGCACCGGCGCGCTCATCGTCCTCGGCCTCGACAAGACGGTCGAGGAGATGTGCTCGGGCGGGTTCGTGCTCGACGTCGCCTTCTCCGCCACCCGCCTGCGCGAGCTGTCGAAGATGGACGGCGCCGTGGTGCTCGACCGTGACGCGACCCGCATCAGGCGCGCGGCCGTGCAGCTGCTGCCCGACCCGACGATCGAAACCAGCGAGTCCGGCACCCGGCACCGCACCGCCGAGCGCGTCGCGAAGCAGAGCGGGTTCCCCGTGATCTCCGTCAGCCAGTCGATGCGGATCGTCGCCCTCTACGTCGGCGACGCACGCCACGTCCTCGAAGGCTCCGACACCATCATGGGCCGCGCCAACCAAGCGCTCGCGACGCTCGAGCGCTACCGCGCCCGCCTCGACGAGGTCTCGGGCACGCTGTCCGCACTGGAGATCGAAGACCTCGTCACCGTGCGCGACGTGTGCTCCGTGGTGCAGCGCCTGGAGATGGTGCGCCGCATCTCCGAGGAGATCGCCGGGTACGTCATCGAGCTCGGTGTCGACGGCCGCCTGCTCGCCCTCCAGCTCGACGAGCTCATCGGCGGGATCGGCTCCGACCGCGAGTTCGTGGTGCGCGACTACGTCGAGCTCGAACGGATCGACCGGTCGTTCTCCGACGTCCAGTCGGCGCTCGCCGGCCTCGACTCCAGCCAGCTGCTGGACCTCGGGCAGATCGGGCGCGTGCTGGAGCTGCCCGGCGGCGGCATCGCGCTCGACGCAGCCGTCGCACCGCACGGCTACCGCCTGCTGTCCAAGGTGCCGCGCCTGCCCAGCGCGATCATCGACCGCCTCGTCGCGCACTTCGGCGGCCTGCAGAAGCTGCTCGCCGCATCGGTCGACGACCTCATGGCCGTCGACGGCGTGGGCGAGCAGCGCGCCCGCGCCGTACGCGAGGGGCTGTCACGGCTCGCCGAGTCGAGCATCCTCGAACGGTACGTCTGAGGGCTGCCCGCCTGACACGGGTCGCGTCCTGTGCGTGTCCGGGCACCCCTCCTGGCGGCGCTCAGTCCGTCGCCTGCCCCGCAGGCTCGGCCTCCGGCGGTGCCGTCTGGTCGGTGCCCGGCGTGGCCTCGCCGCCCGTCGCGTCCTCGGTGCCGCCCTCGGTGCCGCCCTCAGTGCCGCCCTCGGTACCGCCCTCGGTGCCTTCCTGCGGCGTGGCCGACGGATCCGGTGTGGCCTCCGGCGACGGCGGCGGTTCCATGACCGTGAGCGTCACGGGGGCGCCCTCCGCACCCGGCACGTTGGGCATCACGACGCGGGCCGTGTACGTCCCCGGCCCGACGACAGGCTGCGCCGACGAGCAGTCGCCCTCGGCCGAGGCCCGGCCCAGCCAGCGCAGCGAGCGCTGGTGGACGTCGCCGGGACCGAGCAACAGGTCGATCGAGCCCGAGGAGCACTGGGCGCTGTTCCACACCGTCGCGCCGTCGGCGTCGGTGATCAGGACCATGCGCGAGGAGTCGCCGCCGTCGACCAGGCACGGGTGGCGGCCCACGTTGGTGATCGTCACGTCGAACGCCGTGCCCTGACCGGGCAGCAGGCTCGTCGCGCCGGGCACAGCCGTCAGTTCGAGGCTCGACGCGGGGCAGGCCTCGCTCGGCCCGCCGACCTCGGCCGGGTCCGGCGGCGCGACCTTCTGCGCCGCGAGCGGCGGCACCGGGTCGGGCCACACGTCACGCACCCACGACACCCCGCGCCCGATGCCGTACCCGAGGACCGACCCGGCGCCCACCAGCAGCGCCACGACGACGAGGGGCAGCACGGGAAACCGCCGCGGCGAACCCGGCCGCGCGGGAGCGGCGCGCGACGTCGTCCGTGCCACGCCGGGCGCCTGGAGACGGTTCGCCGAGGCGACGCGCCGGTCGCGTGACCCGGACGCGGCCGGGCGGGGCGTGCCCGCCTGCTGCCTGCCGGCGGGCTTGCGTCCCGGCGGCTGCTGCCGGGCCGCGGCGCCGCCGCCCTTCCCTGCAGGCCTCCCGCCGGCGCTCTTGCCAGCCGCAGTCTTGCCTGCCGCAGTCTTGCCTGCCGCGCTCTTGCTCGCCGCACTCCTGCCTGCCGCACCCTGACCCGCTGCGGGCCGCCCGGACGCCGGCGCGCGGCTCGCGGACGAGCGCGGCGCCCCGGCACCGCGCGGCTGCTGCCGGCGTGGGTCATCGCCGCGCGGGGCGCGGTCACGGTCGCGGTCAGCGGGCGCCACGGAGCCTCCGGTCGGTCGGTACCGATCACGGTACGACGACGCCGCCGCAGGCCGCAGATGCCGCGCCGACACGACACGGCGACCTGCCGCGCGACGCCCGACTACGGTGTCCGGGTGCCTCCGACCTCCGCCGCGCCGGCACCCACGGCGCCCACACCGATCTCGCGGAAGCACGACGCGCAGCCCAAGTCCGCGAAGCAGGGCGAGTCCGCCGCTCAGGGCGTCCCCGCCCCACAGGGCGATTCCGGCCCCCCGCGCGCCACCGCCCCGCAAGCAGACCCCGGCGCGTCGGCCAGCCCCGCCCCGCAGGCGAACCCCGCCACGCCGCCCGGCCCCGCCCCCGACCCGCTGATCGGCCGCACGGTCGCCTGGTTCGCGGCCGCCCGCCGCGACCTGCCCTGGCGCGCCCCCAGCCGGACCCCGTGGGGCGTGCTCGTGAGCGAGGTGATGCTTCAGCAGACGCCCGTCGCGCGGGTCGAGCCGGTGTGGCGGGCGTGGCTCGGCCGCTGGCCGACACCCGCGGCGCTGGCCGCCGCGCCGACGGCCGACGTGCTGCGCGCGTGGGACCGGCTCGGCTACCCGCGCCGCGCGCTGCGTCTGCACGAGTGCGCGCGCGTCGTCGTCGAACGGCACGGTGGCACCGTGCCCGCGGACGAGGCCGCGCTGCGTGCGCTGCCCGGCGTCGGCGAGTACACCGCGGCCGCGGTGGCCGCGTTCGCGTTCGGGCGCCGCGCCCTCGTCGTCGACACCAACGTGCGCCGCGTCCTCGCTCGCGCCGTCGGCGGCGTCGCGCTGCCCGCCCCCACGCCGACCGCCGCCGAGCGGCAGACCGCGACCGCCCTCGTGCCCGACGACGACGCCACCGCCGTCGCGTGGGCGGCCGCGTCGATGGAGCTCGGCGCGCTGGTGTGCACGGCCCGCTCGCCGCGCTGCGGCGAGTGCCCCGTCGGCGACCTGTGCGCCTGGCGCGCCGCCGGCCACCCCGGCGACGAGCACGCGCACCGCCGTCGCGCACAGGCATGGCACGGGACCGACCGGCAGTGCCGGGGCCGCATCATGGCCGTGCTGCGGGGCGCGCCCGGGCCGGTGCCACGGTCGGTCATCGATGCGGCGATCGATGCGGCGATCGGCGCGGCAATCAGCACGGCGGTCGGCGCGGGCACCCGCTCGGCCGGCGCGGCCCCCGAGTCACGGCCGGATCGGGCCCAGGTCACCCGCTGTCTCGCCGGGCTGATCGAGGACGGTCTCGTCGAGCAGACACCCGCACGCGCCTACCGCCTCCCCGCGGACTGACGCCCCAGCCGCGCGCCGTGGCCGACGTCGGCCGACGTCGGCCGGCGTCGGCCGGCGTCGGACGGTCAGAGGCTCAGCAGCATGCGGGTGTTGCCGAGCGTGTTCGGCTTGACCCGGGCCAGGTCGAGGAACTCCGCGACGCCGTCGTCGTGCGAGCGCAGCAGCTCGGCGTACACCTCGGGGGTCACGGGTGTGCCCTCGATCGGCTCGAAGCCCTGACGGCCGAAGAAGTCCACCTCGAAGGTCAGGCAGAACACGCGCCGCAGCGCGAACGCGCGCGCCCGGTCCACCAGGGCGGCCAGCAGCCGGTGCCCCACCCCCGTCCCGAGGTGCTCGGGTGCGACGGCCAGGGTGCGCACCTCGGCGAGGTCGTCCCACATGACGTGCAGCGCCCCGCAGCCGACGACGACGCCGTCGACCTCGGCGACCAGGAACTCCTGAACCGCCTCGAAATACCCGACGAGCTCCTTGGCCAGGAGGATGCGTCGCTCCGCGTACGGCTCCACGAGGGCCCGCACGGCGCGGACGTCAGCGGGCAGTGCGGGCCGGATCACAGGAGTCACGGCGTCACTTTACGTGCGCCCGTGGCCCATCCACTTGCGTCTCGCGCCAGCCAGTGTGACGTTAGCCACGTCACTTTCGGAAGGAGCCATCGATGGCGACCACCCGGCTCACCGTCGAGTCTCGGGAGCAGGCCCTTGCCGCACTCGAGTCCTCGACCACGCCCAGCGGCGAGCTCGACATCCTCGTGGTCGGAGGCGGGATCACCGGCGCCGGCATCGCGCTCGACGCCGTGACGCGCGGCCTGTCGACGGCGATCGTCGAGGCGCAGGACTGGGCGTCAGGCACGTCGAGCCGCAGCTCCAAGCTGGTGCACGGTGGCCTGCGCTACCTGCAGATGCTCGACTTCCACCTGGTGCACGAGGCGCTCACGGAACGCGACCTGCTGCTGCGCGACCTCGCGCCGCACCTGGTGCGGCCCGTGCCGTTCCTGTACCCGCTCGAGCACCGCGTCTGGGAGCGCGCGTACGTCGGGGCGGGCATCGCGCTGTACGACACGCTCGCGAGCATCGCCCCCGGCAAGCGCGCCATGCCGATCCACCGGCACCTGACGCGCTCCCAGATGGCCCGCAAGTTCCCCGACCTCGCGCACGACGCCGCGATCGGCGCCGTCCAGTACTGGGACGCGTCGGTCGACGACGCCCGCCTGGTCAACACCCTCGTGCGCACCGCGGCCGGGTACGGGGCGCACGCGGCCTCGCGCACGCAGGTCGTCGAGCTCACCCAGTCGGCGACGGGTGCCGTCAACGGCGCCGTCGTCGTCGACCTGGAGTCCGGCCGGCGCATCACGGTGCGGGCGCGAGCCGTCGTCAACGCCACGGGTGTGTGGACCGAGCAGACCGAGGCGCTCGCCGGCAGCGAGGGCGGGCTGCGCGTGCTCGCCTCGAAGGGCATCCACCTGGTGGTGCCGCGCGAACGCATCCGCGGCAAGGTCGGGTTGATCCTCCAGACCGAGAAGTCGGTGCTGTTCATCATCCCGTGGTCGCGGTACTGGGTCATCGGCACCACGGACACCCCGTGGCACGAGGACCTGCGCGACCCCGTCGCGTCGTCGGCGGACATCGACTACGTGCTGGAGCACGCCAACGCGGTGCTCGCCCACCCGCTCACGCGCGAGGACGTCATCGGCACCTACGCGGGCCTGCGCCCCCTGCTGCAACCCGGCACCAAGGAGGGCACGTCGTCGGCGAAGGTCAGCCGCGAGCACACCGTCGCCTCGCCCAACCCCGGGCTGAGCGTCATCGCGGGCGGCAAGCTCACCACCTACCGCGTGATGGCCAAGGACGCCGTCGACCACGCCATCGGGCAGCGTGCGGCGGCCCTGCCGTCGATCACGCACAAGATCCCGTTGCAGGGCGCGGTCGGGTTGCAGGCCGTGCAACGGCAGGCACGCTCCTGGGCCAAGCGGTACGGGTGGACGCCGCCCCTGGTGGACCACCTGCTGCACCGGTACGGGTCCGACGTCGCCGAGCTCGTCGAGCTGTGCGAGGCCGACCCGTCGCTCGCCCGCCCGCTCGCTCACGCACCCGCCTACCTTCGGGCCGAGGTCCACTACGGCGTCACCCATGAGGGCGCCCTGCACCTGGAGGACGTGCTCCTGCACCGCACGCGCCTCGTCTACGAGGTCCCCGACGCCGGCCTGGCCGCGCTGCCGGAGATCGCCGACGTCGTCGCACCCCTGCTGGGATGGGACGACGCCACGAAGCAGGCCGAGACCGCCGCGTACCGCGAGCGCGTCCAGGCCTATGACGCCGCGGCCACCGAGCCCGACGACGCCTCCGCCCAGGCCGCGCGCCTGCGCGCCGCGGACGTCGCCGAGATGGTGCCGCTCGAAAGCTGACAGAAGGGAACGACGATGCTTGTCGACGCATTCTGGTCGGAGTTCATCGGCACCGCGACGCTGATCCTGCTCGGCGCCGGCGTGGTGGCCAACGTCATCCTGCCGAAGAACAAGGGCTTCGGCCCCAACTGGCTTCTCATCAACTTCGGGTGGGGCCTTGCGGTGTTCGCCGGCGTGTATGCCGCGCACGCCTCGGGCGCGCACCTCAACCCCGCGGTGACGATCGGCCTGTGGGTGGCCGACAAGCCGTTCTTCGAGAACGATCTCGGGCTGATCGACGGCACGTTCGGGCACGCCCTGGTGTACTTCGCCGGGCAGTTCGCCGGAGGCTTCGTCGGCGCCGTCGTCGCCTGGCTCGCCTACAAGAAGCACTTCGACCAGGACGCCGACCCGGGCGTCAAGCTCGCCGTGTTCTCGACCGGTCCCGCGATCCGCTCGTACACGTGGAACCTCGTCACCGAGGCGATCGCGACGTTCGTGCTCGTGTACTGGGTGCTCGTCAACGGCGGCACGCCCACGCAGATCGGGCCGCTCGGCGTCGCGCTCGTCGTCGTCGGCATCGGTGCGTCCCTCGGCGGGCCGACCGGCTACGCCATCAACCCCGCCCGCGACCTGGCACCACGTGTCGCGCACTTCCTGCTTCCCATCCCGGGCAAGGGGTCCTCCGACTGGTCGTACGCCTGGGTTCCCGTCGTCGGGCCGATCGTCGGCGCCGTCGCGGCGGGGTGCCTCGTGCGAACCGGGGTCGGCGTCTGACCACACCATCCGACAGCACGACGACGTGAAGGAGTCACAGCACCATGCCTGACTTTGTTCTTGCTATTGATCAGGGCACGACGAGCTCGCGGGCGATGATTTTCGACCATGGTGGTCGGGTCGTGTCGGTGGGTCAGCTCGAGCATGACCAGATCTTTCCGCGTGCGGGGTGGGTCGAGCACAGTCCGGAGCAGATCTGGAACAACGTGCGTGAGGCGGTGGGTCTTGCGTTGACGCGCGCGAACGTGACGTTCACGGATATCGCGGCGGTCGGGATCACGAACCAGCGTGAGACGACGGTGGTGTGGGACAGGCGCACGGGTAAGCCGGTCTATAACGCGATCGTGTGGCAGGACACGCGTACCCAGCCGATCGTGGAGGAGCTGGGGGGCAGGCGGGGCCTGACCGGTACAAGTCGATCGTCGGGTTGCCGTTGGCGACGTATTTCTCCGGGCCGAAGGTCAAGTGGATCTTGGACAACGTGGCCGGTGCCCGGGAGGCGGCCGAGCGTGGTGACCTGTTGTTCGGCAACACCGATGCGTGGGTGTTGTGGAACATGACCGGTGGCCCTGACGGGGGGTGCACGTCACGGACGTCACGAACGCGTCGCGGACCATGCTGATGGACCTGGACACCTTGTCGTGGCGTGAGGACATCGCGGCGGACATGGGCATCCCGTTGTCGATGCTGCCGCAGATCCGCTCCTCGTCCGAGGTGTACGGGCTGGGCCGGGCGGGCGGGCTGCTGCCGGGGGTGCCGATCGCGGGCATCCTGGGCGACCAGCAGGCTGCGACGTTCGGGCAGGCGTGCTTCGAGGCCGGCACGGCGAAGAACACCTACGGCACGGGCAACTTCATGCTCCTCAACACGGGCACCGAGAAGGTCCCCTCGCGCAACGGGCTGCTGACCACGGTCTGCTACAAGATCGGTGAGCAGGCTCCCCGGTACGCGTTGGAGGGGTCGATCGCGGTGACCGGGTCGCTCATCCAGTGGCTGCGCGACAACCTGGGCCTGTTCTCCGACGCCCCGGACGTGGAGTGGATGGCCCGCAAGGTCGAGGACAACGGTGGCGCGTACTTCGTGCCCGCGTTCTCGGGGCTGTTCGCCCCGTACTGGCGTCCCGACGCGCGTGGCGCCCTGGTGGGCCTGACCCGGTACGTCAACCGCAACCACATCGCGCGTGCCGCGCTGGAGTCGGTCGCCTTCCAGACCCGTGAGGTGCTGGAGGCCATGCGCGCCGATTCCGGGGTCGAGCTGACCGAGCTCAAGGTCGACGGCGGCATGGTCGCCAACGAGCTGCTCATGCAGTTCCAGGCCGACCAGCTCGGTGTGGACGTCGTACGCCCCCAGGTCGCCGAGACCACCGCGCTCGGCGCGGCCTACGCCGCCGGGATCGCGGTCGGGTTCTGGTCCGGGGAGTCGGACGTGACCGCCAACTGGGCCGAGGACCGCCGCTGGGAACCGTCCATGGACACCAGCGAACGCGAACGCCTCTACCGGCAATGGAAGAAAGCCGTCACCAAGACCTTCGACTGGGTCGACGCCGACACACAGTAAACAGCCGGCACACGCGACGGCGGTCGCCCGGCCGGGCGTCCGCCGTCGTGTGCGCCGTGCCGCGCCGTCTCGCTCTCCCTGCCGCGTAGGGTCGACGACATGGCTGCGCTGCCCACGACCTACACGATCCCGGGGATCCACGTCACCGACCGGGCCGCGACCGTTCCCCTCGACTGGTCGTCGCCCGGCGGCGAGACCCTCACGGTGTTCGTGCGCGAGGTCGTGGCCGCGCACCGGCGCTCGGAGGACCTGCCCCTCCTGCTGTTCCTCCAGGGCGGGCCCGGCGGCAAGGGGCCACGGCCCGCCGGTCCGGCGGACGGGTGGCTCGGCGCGGCGCTCGAACGGTTCCGCGTCGTGCTGCTCGACCAGCGGGGCACCGGGCGCTCGACGCCCGTCTCGGCGCGGCGCCTGGCCGCCGTCGGGGACGGTGCCGCGCAGGCAGAGCACCTGGCCCACTTCCGGGCCGACTCCATCGTGCGGGACGCCGAGCACGTGCGGCGCACGCTCTACGGCGGCCGGCGCTGGTCGACCCTCGGGCAGTCGTACGGCGGGTTCATCACGTTGACGTACCTGTCGCTCGCCCCCGAGGCGCTCGACGCCTGCTACGTGACCGGAGGGTTGCCCGGCCTGACCGCGAGCGCCCGCGAGGTGTACGAGCGGACGCAGCCGCGCGTCGCCGCCCGCAACGCCGTGTTCCGGGAGCGGTTCCCGGCCGACGTCGCGGTGGTGCGGCGCGTCGTCGACCGGGTCGCGGCGGGCGGCGTCGTGCTGCCGTGCGGCGACCCGCTGACGGTGCCGCGCGTGCAGGCGCTCGGCATGGGCCTGGGGATGAAGCAGGGCGTCGACGCCCTGCACTGGATCCTCGACGAGGCGTTCGACACCGACGGCGAGCTCACGGGCACGTTCCTCGCGCAGGTCGAGGCGGCGACGTCGTTCCGCGCCAACCCGCTGTACGCCGTCGTGCACGAGTCGATCTACGCGCAGTCGCACACGGGGCCGACGGCGTGGGCCGCCGCCCAGGTGCGCGACGCGGACCCGGCGTTCGCGCCGGGGGCCGACCCGCTGCTGTTCACGGGCGAGATGATCTACCCGCACATGGTCGAGCAGGCCGAGCTGCGGGGCTTGCGTGCGGCGGCCGACGCGCTCGCCGCGCGCGACGGCTGGGACGACCTGTACGACGTCGAGCGGCTGGCGGCCAACGAGGTGCCCGTCGAGGCGGCCGTGTACTTCGACGACCTGTACGTGGACGCGGGGCTGTCGCTCGACACGGCGGCCCGGGTGGGATGCACGCGGGCGTGGGTCACCAACGAGCACGAGCACGACGGGCTGCGGGTCGGCGGCGTGCTGCCGGTGCTGCTGGGGCGCATGGACGAGCGGGGTCTGCCTCGGCGCTGAGACGGCGGCAGCGCCGCAGGCGCGCCGTGCCCGGGTCGCCCGTATCCTGACCGACGGCGGCGTGCCGCTCTCCCCGGCGACGAGAGGACCCTCCGCGTGACCGTGCCTCCTGCCCTGCTCGCGGGCGACCGCGCGCCGGAGCCCCGCACGCTGGTGGACGTCCTCGCCGCCACGACGGCCGCGCATCCCGGCGCCGCGGCGATCGACGACGGCTCCCGGGTGTGGACGTACGCGCAGGTCGGCGCCGAGGTCGAGCGTCGCGCGGAGGCGCTCGCGACGGCGGGGGTGCGGCGCGGCGACCGGGTCGGGGTGCGGGCGACGTCGGGACGAGCGGACCTGTACCTGTCGATCCTGGCGGTGCTGCGCGCGGGCGCGGCGTACGTCCCGGTCGACCGGGACGACCCGGCGGAGCGTGCGGACCTGGTGTTCGGCGAGGCGGCGGTGGTCGCCGTCGTCGGGGACGACGGCGAGATCACGCCCGGCCCGGCCTGGCAGGACGCCCCGGGGGGTGCCGCTGCGGCCCCGACCCTGGACGACGACGCCTGGATCATCTTCACCTCGGGTTCGACCGGGGTCCCGAAGGGCGTCGCGGTCACGCACCGCAACGCGGCCGCGTTCGTCGACGCCGAGGCTCGCCTGTTCCTCCAGGACGCCCCCCTGAGTCCGGGCGATCGCGTCATGGCGGGTCTGTCCGTCGCGTTCGACGCGAGCTGTGAGGAGATGTGGCTGGCGTGGCGGTACGGCGCGTGCCTGGTGCCGGCCGACCGCGCACTGGTCCGCACGGGCCTCGACCTGGGGCCGTGGGTCGCCGCGCAGGGCATCACCGCGATCTCGACGGTGCCGACCCTGGCGGGCCTGCTCCCGGCGGCGGACCTGGCGGGCGTGCGGTTGCTGATCTTCGGCGGCGAGGCCGTGCCGCCCGAGCTGGCGGCGCGGCTCGTGGCCCCGGGCCGCGAGGTGTGGAACACGTACGGTCCCACCGAGGCGACGGTCGTCGCGTGCGCGGCGCTGCTCGACGGCGTCGGCCCCGTGCGGATCGGGCTGCCGCTCGACGGGTGGGACCTCGTCGTCGTCGACGAGGCGGGCGAGCCGGTCGCGGAGGGCGCCACGGGCGAGCTCGTCATCGGCGGTGCCGGGCTGGCGCGCTACCTCGACGCGGCGAAGGACGCCGAGAAGTACGCCCCGCTGCCCGCGCTCGGGTGGGAGCGGGCGTACCGCTCGGGCGACCTCGTGGTCAACGAGGCCGCGGGCCTGCGGTTCGTGGGGCGTGCCGACGACCAGGTCAAGCTCGGGGGCGCCGCATCGAGCTGGGCGAGGTCGACGCGGCGCTGCTCGCCGACCCGCACGTGAGCGCCGCCGCCGCGGCCGTGCGGCGGACCGCGGCCGGCAACCAGATCATCGTCGGCTACGTCGTGCCGGCCGACCCGGCCGCGTTCGACACGACCGCCCTCACCACGCACCTGCGCGACGTGCTGCCCGCCGCGCTGGTGCCGCTGCTCGGGGTGGTCGAGGAGATCCCGACGCGCACGAGCGGCAAGGTCGACCGGGACGCGCTGCCGTGGCCGCTGCCCGGCACCGACGACGACGCCGCGCCCGGTCTCGGCGAGGGCACCGTCGCCTGGGTGGCGGGGCTGTGGACGCGCGTGCTGGGCGTCGCCCCGCAGGCCGCCGACGACGACTTCTTCGACCTGGGCGGCGGCAGCCTCACCGCGGCGCAGGTCGTCTCGGCCGTGCGCGAGCGCTACCCGGCGGCAACCGTCGCCGACCTGTACGCCCACCCGACGGTCGAGGACCTGGCCGCGCACCTGGAGTCCGCGTACGGCACGCCCGCGCCTGCCGAGGCACCGCCCGTCGGGGCGCCCACCCCGGCCGCGACGCAGGCGTTCCAGGTGCTCATGGTGGTGGTGCTGCGGCTGGTCGCCGGGCTGCGCTGGGCGACGTGGGCGGCCCTCGTCGTGACGCTGCTGACGCTGCTGCCCGGCGACGGCGGCCTGGGTCCGGGCCTGACCCGGCTGCTCGGCTCGCTGCCCACGGCGCCCTGGCCGTGGCTGGCGCTCGCGTGGCTGGCGTTCGTCAGCGCGCCCGGCCGCCTCGCGCTCGCCGCGGGTACCGCCCGGCTGCTGTTGCGCGGCGTCACCCCGGGCGACCACCCGCGCGGCGGCTCGGTGCACCGGCGGCTGTGGCTCGCCGAGCAGGTCGTCGAGGCGCTGGGCGGGCTGACCATCGCCGCCGCACCGCTGGTGGGCCTGTACGCCCGCGCGCTGGGCGCGACGGTGGGCCGCGGTGTCGACCTGCACACGCTGCCGCCCGTCACGGGCCTGCTGACGGTGGGCGACCGCGCCGCGATCGAGCCCGAGGTGGACCTCGCCGGGCACTGGCTCGAGGGCGACGTGCTGCACGTGGGACGCATCGTCGTCGGCCCGGACGCCATGGTGGGGGCGCGCAGCGTGCTGCTGCCGGGCGCTCGCGTGGGGCGTGGCACCGACGTCGCGGCGGGCTCCGCCGTCGTCGGGGCGACGGGCACCGACGAGTACTGGGAGGGGTCGCCGGCCACACGGCGGCGCAGCCACGTCAAGCACCCGTGGCCCGAGCGGCGCCCGCCCCGGGCGCGGCGCTGGGCGGCCGCGTATCAGGTCAGCGGGGCCGCCCTGGCGCTGCACCCGCTGGCCGCGGTGGGCGTCGGCGTGCTGGTGCTGCTGTCCGGCGCCGACGACGACGCGACGCCCGCGGCCGTGCTCAGGTCGGCGTTCGCGTGGCTCCCGGCGGCGACGCTCGCCGCGTTCGCCGCGTACGCGCTCGGCACGCTCGTGCTCGTGCGGCTGCTGAGCCTGGGGATGCACGCGGGGTTCCACCCGGTGCGCAGCCGCGTCGGATGGCAGGCGTGGTGCACCGAACGCGTCATGGACGCGGCCCGCACCGCCCTGTTCCCCCTGTACTCCAGCGTGTTCACCCCCGGGTGGCTGCGGCTCCTGGGCGCGCGGATGGGCCGCCACGTCGAGGCGTCCACGGTGGTCGGCATCCCGAAGATGATGGAGGCCTCCGACGGCGCGTTCCTCGCCGACGACACCATGGTGGCCCCGTACGAGCTGGGCGGCGGGTGGATGCGCGTCGAGCGCGCGAAGGTGGGCAGGCGCGCGTTCCTCGGCAACTCGGGCATCACCGCGCCGGGCCGCTCGGTGCCCAAGAACGGGCTCGTCGCGGTGCTGTCGGCCGCGCCGCACAAGGCGAAGAAGGGATCGTCGTGGATCGGCAGCCCGCCCGTGATGCTGCCCCGCTCGGCCGCCGGGCCCGACGACGAGGGCCTGACGTACGACCCGCCGGCGCGGCTGCTGTGGGCCCGCGGCACCGTCGAGGTGCTGCGCCTGACGGCCGTCGTCGTGGCCGCCGCGCTGGGCACCGGCGTCGTCGTCGTGCTGCTCGAGGCCGCTCGCGCCGCGGGCTGGGCGGTCGCCGCGCTCGCCACGGGCGGTGCGCTCCTCGTCGCGGGGCTGCTCGCGGCCGCGGTCACCACGGGTGTCAAGTGGCTGCTGGTCGGCAGGTTCCGGGCGACGGAGCACCCGCTGTGGAGCGGGTTCGTGTGGCGCAACGAGCTGGCCGACACGTTCACCGAGGTCGTGGCCGCGCCGTGGTTCGCCAACCATGTGCTGGGCACGCCGCTGCTCGCGGCGTGGCTGCGCAGCATGGGCGCGCACATCGGCCGGGGCGTGTGGTGCGAGACGTACTGGCTGCCCGAGGGCGACCTGGTCACGCTGGGTGACGGCACCGCCGTCGGGCGCGGCACGGTGCTCCAGACGCACCTGTTCCACGACCGCGTCATGAGCCTCGACGAGGTGACGGTCGAGGACGGCGGCACCGTCGGGCCGCACTCCGTGGTGCTGCCCGCGGCGCGGCTCGGCCGCGGGACGGTGGCCGGGCCGGCGTCGCTCGTGATGCGCGGCGAGATGCTGCCCGGCGGGTCGCGCTGGCAGGGCAATCCCGTGGTGCCGTGGACCCTCGGCGACGACCGCGCGGAGCGGTAGTGTCACCGGCCATGCCGCACCGTCGCACCACGGCCCCGGACCGCTACGTGCCCACCCATGGCACGTGCGAGCACGTGGTCGACCACTACGCCCTCGACCTGCGCTACCGCGTCGAGCCCAACCGCCTCGAGGGCACCGCGCGCCTGACGGTGCGCGCGCTGCACCCGGTCGAGGAGGTGCGGCTCGACCTGATCGGCCTGCGCGTCACGCGCGTCGAGGTGGGCGGCAAGCCGGCCAAGTTCACGCGCAAGCCCCGCTCCCTGCGGGTGCGCCTGCCGCGCCCGCTCGCCGCGGGCGCGACGACGACGCTGACCGTCGCCTACGCGGGCAACCCGAAGCCGGCGCGCGGCCCGTGGGGCGAGACCGGCTGGGAAGAGCTGCGCGCGGGTGTGCTCGTCGCCGGGCAGCCCGACGGCGCGCCCACCTGGTTCCCCTGCAACGACCACCCGGGCTACAAGGCGACGCTCGACCTGACCGTGACCACCGACGCCCCGTACACCGTGGTCGCCAACGCTCCCGTCGCGAAGGTGACGCGCCGCGCCGGGACGCGCACCTGGGTGTTCGAACGCACCGAGCCGCTGTCCACCTACCTGGCCACGGTGCAGATCGGCCGCTACGACGTCGTCCCGCTGGGCGAGCGCACGACGCCGCGGATGCAGGTCGCCCGGCCGGCCGCGCAGGCCGCGGCGGTCGCGCACGACCTCGACCGGCACGACGAGCTCGTCGGCGTGTTCGAGGAGCTGTTCGGCCCCTACCCCTTCGGCTCCTACACCGTGGTGGTCACGGCCGACGACCTCGAGATACCCCTCGAGGCCCACGGGGCGGCCGTGTTCGGCGCGAACCACCTCGACGGGACGCGCCCCGAGGACCGGCTCGTCGCCCACGAGCTCGCCCACCAGTGGTTCGGCAACTCCGTGACCGCGGCGACCTGGCGCGACATCTGGCTCCACGAGGGGTTCGCGTGCTACGCCGAGTGGCTGTGGTCGCAGGCGTCGGGCGGCCCGACGGCGGACGCGCTCGCGCGCGAGCACCACGCCCGGCTGGCGGCCCTGCCCCAGGACCTCGTCCTCGCCGACCCGACCCCCGCGCTCATGTTCGACGACCGGGTCTACAAGCGCGGGGCCCTGACCCTGCACGCGCTGCGGCTGCACGTGGGCGACGACGCGTTCTTCGACCTGCTGCGCGAGTGGACGCGGCGGTTCCGGTGGGCGACCGTGGCGACGTCGGACTTCCGGGCGCTGGTCGCGGAACGCTGCGGTCAGGCGGCCGAGGCGACGCTGACGGGGTGGCTCGACGCGGCGCCGCTGCCGGCGCTGGCCGGGCCGGCCGTCGCCCTCTGACGGCCCGGCGCTTCGGCGGGTGGCCTGCGCCGGCCCCGGGCTACGGCGCCCCGGCGAGCACGACGACGGCCGTCAGCGCCGTCGGCAGCCCGGCCCGGGTGCAGCGTCCCTCGTCCCACGCGACCGGGACGGGCGCGGCACCCGGCCCCGCCCAGCCCAGCAGCCGCGGCTCACCCGCCCCGGGCAGGCTCAGCGTGACGGCCGACGGCGGCACGTGCAGGCCGTACCCGGTCGCCTTGAGCAGCGCCTCCTTGCGCACCCAGGTGCGGGTCAGCGACTCGGCGTCGAGGGGATGCCCGGCCTCGTGCTCGGCGGGCGAGAGCAGGACTCCCGCGACCGGGTGCGCCGCGACGGCGTCGACGTCCTCGATGTCGACCCCCACCGGTCCGGTGGCTGCCACGACGGCGGTCCGCGCGGACGTGTGCGCGAGGCTGACGTGCACGCCCACGGCGAGCGCCGCCGCGACCTCCGGCTTGCCGTGCGCGTGCGAGCCGCACACCCGGCACCGCCGCACGAGGGTGACGGGCGCGTCGACGCCGACCTGCCGCAGGACGTCGGCCAGGAGCCGCGAGCGGAGCGCATCGCGGCTGGCGGCACCGCCGTCGCCGTGGGCGGTGGCGACGCGCAGGACAGGCCCGTTCACCCCTCGCCCTGGGGGGCGTGCCGGTCCAGGAACGCGTACAGGTCGGCGTCCTCGACGCCGGGGAACGCGCCGCGCGGCAGCGCGGCGAGCACCTGCTGGTGGATGCGCGCGCTGGGCCAGGCGTTCGCGGCCCAGCGGTCGGCGAGCGCGGCGGGCGGGCGCTGGCAGCAGGTGGGGTCCGGGCAGGTGGACACGCGGCGCAGGCGTGTGTCGCGTCCGCGGAACCACTTGGCGTGCGCGTAGGGAACGCCCACGGTGATGGAGAACGCGCCGACGCCGAACCCGGGGGTGTCCGCGCTGGCCGAGCCCATCTGCACCGAGCCCCAGAACGTGCCTGCGGGCGTGTCCGTGTACTGGTAGTACTCGGTGGCGCGGTCGCGGCGCTCGAACGCGGCGCGCGCGGCCCACTTGCGGCACACGAGCTGGCCCTCGATGGCTCCCGAGACGTCCTGCGGGAACGGCATGCCGTCGTTGGAGTAGCCGCGGAACAGGACGCCGTCGTCGCCCACGCGCAGGAAGTGCAGCGGCATGCCGAGGTGCGCGGTGGCGAGGTTGGTCAGGCGCATCGCGGCGGCCTCGTGCGTGACGCCGAAGGCGTCGCGGAAGTCCTCGACGGCGAGGTCCTTCTCACGCTTGCGCGCCTGGAGGAAGTCGACGGCGGCGGTGCGCGGCATGAGGCAGGCGGCGGCGAAGTAGGTGATCTCGACGCGCTGGCGCAGGAACTCGCCGTACGTGCGGGGCCGTTCGTGGCCGAGCACGCGGTGCGCGACGGCTTGCAGCGCGAGCGAGCGCAGCCCGTGACCTCCGGGGGTCGAGGCCTGCGGCAGGTAGATGCGGCCGTTCTTCAGGTCGGTGACCGTGCGCGCCGAGCGCGGCAGGTCCTGGACGTACAGGATCTCGAAGCCGAGGGTCCCGGCCAGGCGGGCGACCGTGCGGTGGGTCACCGCGCCGACGCCCGAGTAACCGGCCTGGGTGATCATCTGCTCGGCGACCACCTCGATCTCGGGGAAGTAGTTGTCGCGCTTCTGGCGTTCGAGCCGTAGCTCGGTGTTGGCGCGGCGGGCCTCCTCGGGGGTGGCGATGGCCGCCTCCTCACGACGCGTGAGCTCGGTGTGCAGGCCCACGAGCTGTTCGAGCACCGGCATGGGCAGCCGTTGCGAGGGCTTGACGACGGGCAGGCCGAGGGCGTCGAACAGGGGCCCGCGCTGGGCGCGCTCGAGCGCGATCTCGAGCGCCGAGCGCCGGTCGGGGGCCTCGGGCGCGAGCAGGTCGCCGACGTCGGCGCCGAGGGCGTCGGCCAGGGCGCGCAGGAGTGACAGGCGGGGTTCGCGCCGCCCGTTCTCGATGAGCGACAGAAGTGACGGGCCGCACCCGACGGCGGCGCCGAGCGCATCGAGCGTCAGCCCGCGGCGTGTGCGCAGGTGGCGCACGCGGCGGCCGAGCGTGAGGAGGTCGGGAGAGGCGGCGTCAGCAGGCACTCTTTCACTGTACGTCAAGATGTTTCGATCTTGACAGCGTAGGGGCTAGCAAAGACCCCCTTGATTGCGGAATCGTCGAGGGTGCCAGGTCAGAAAGAAGGAGGCACCATGCCGACCAGCATCGCCACGTCCACCACCCACGCCACCGCCGTCGTCACACCCGAGGGCGGGTCTGTCGAGGCGTGGGTCGCGGAGGTCGCCGCGCTCACCCGCCCGGACGCCATCGTCTGGTGCGACGGTTCCGACGAAGAGAAGCAGCGACTCCTGGACGGCATGGTCGAGTCCGGCACGCTCATCAAGCTCGACGAGGCCAAGCGACCCCGGTCCTACCTCGCCCGCTCGAACCCCGCCGACGTCGCACGCGTCGAGTCGCGCACGTTCATCTGCTCGGAGCGCGAGGAGGACGCCGGCCCGACCAACAACTGGCGCTCCCCCGCGGCGATGGGCAGCGAGCTGCGTGACGTCTTCGCCGGCTCGATGCGCGGCCGCACGATGTACGTGGTGCCGTTCTCGATGGGCCCCGTCGGCGGCCCCATCTCGCAGGTGGGCGTCGAGATCACCGACTCGCCCTACGTCGTCGTCTCCATGCACCTCATGACGCGCGTCTCGCGCGACGTGCTCGACCTCATCAGCGGCGGGCAGCAGTGGGTGCCGGCCGTCCACAGCGTGGGCGCGCCGCTCGCCCCGGCCGAGCAGGACGTGCCGTGGCCGTGCAACGACGACAAGTACATCGTCCACTTCCCCGAGTCGCGCGAGATCTGGTCGTACGGGTCGGGCTACGGCGGCAACGCCCTGCTCGGCAAGAAGTGCTTCGCGCTGCGCATCGCCTCGGTCATGGCCCGCGACGAGGGCTGGCTCGCCGAGCACATGCTGCTCATCAAGATCACCTCGCCGCAGCAGCGCACCTACCACCTCGCGGCCGCGTTCCCGAGCGCGTGCGGCAAGACCAACCTCGCGATGCTGCGCCCGACGATCCCCGACTGGAAGGTCGAGACGCTCGGCGACGACATCGTGTGGATGCGCCCCGGGCCCGACGGCCGGCTGCGCGCCATCAACCCCGAGGCCGGGTTCTTCGGCGTCGCCCCCGGCACCGGCGTCGACACCAACCCGACGGCGATCGCGACGCTGGGCCACGACGTCATCTTCACCAACGTCGCGCTGACCGACGACGGCGACGTGTGGTGGGAGGGCCTGACGCCCGAGGCGCCCGCGCACCTGATCGACTGGACCGGCCAGGACTGGACGCCGGCCGACGGCGCGGCGGGCCGCCCGGCCGCACACCCCAACTCGCGGTTCACCGTCGCGGCCGCCCAGTGCCCGAGCATCGCCCCCGACTGGGAGGACCCTGCGGGCGTCCCCGTCGACGCGATCGTCTTCGGCGGGCGCCGGGCCACCAACGTGCCGCTCGTCGTGCAGGCCAGCGGCTGGGACCACGGCGTGTTCCTGGGTGCCACGATCAGCTCGGAGCGCACCGCCGCCGCCGAGGGCACGGTCGGCGAGCTGCGCCGCGACCCGTTCGCCATGATGCCGTTCTGCGGCTACACCATGGCCGACCACTGGGCGCACTGGCTCGAGGTGGGCGACGGGCTCGAGGCCGAGAATCGCCCCGCCATCTTCCAGGTCAACTGGTTCCGCAAGGGCGCCGACGGCCGGTTCCTGTGGCCCGGGTTCGGCGAGAACTCGCGCGTCATCGAGTGGATCGTGCAGCAGCTCGACCGTGCGCGTGCCGTGCGCACCGACACGGGGGCGGTGCGGTCCGCGGTGGGCCTGCTGCCCGCGCCGGGAGCCCTCGACACCGAGGGCCTCGACGTGAGCGCGGACGACCTGCAGGCCCTGTTCGACGTGCCCACCGAGGCGTGGCGCACGGAGGCCGACCTCACCGAGCAGTTCTTCGACACGTTCGGCGACCGCGTGCCCCAGCGCCTGCGCGACCAGCTCGCCGACCTGCGGGAGCGGCTCGCACGCGCGGCCGGCTGAGCGCCCGGTTCCCGGGGGCCCCCGGAACCGGCGGCGGTCGTCTCGCAACGGGGCAGACGGCCTGAACACCGGAAGCCTGCGGGAGCGCTCGCTCCCGTAGGCTTCCGGCCATGGTGAACGACCTCGGCACCCCACCCACGACGGGGGCCACCCGATGAGCGCCGGCCTGCTCGGCCTGCTCGACGACGTCGCGGCGATCGCGAAGGCCGCCGCGGCCTCTCTGGACGACGTCAGCGCGGCCGCCGGCAAGGCGACCGCCAAGGCCGCCGGCGTCGTCATCGACGACACCGCGGTGACGCCGCAGTTCGTCACGGGCGTCACGCCCGACCGCGAGCTGCCGATCGTCAAGAAGATCGCGCTCGGCTCGATCCGCAACAAGCTGCTCATCATCCTGCCGGTCGCGCTGCTGCTGTCCTGGGTCGCGCCCTGGGCGCTCGCGCCGATCCTCATGCTGGGCGGCCTCTACCTGTCGTACGAGGGTGCCGAGAAGATCTGGGAGCGCGTGCGCGGGCACGACGCCGCGCACGAGCCCGGCGCCGTGAGCTCGGCGGCACCCGTCGCCGTCCAGGGCGCGAGCGCCGAGAAGACGCTGATCTCCGGGGCCGTGCGCACCGACCTCATCCTGTCGGCCGAGATCATGGTCATCTCGCTCAACGAGGTCGCCCACGAGACGTTCTGGGACCGGCTGATCATCCTCGTCGTCGTCGCGCTCGTGATCACCGTGGGCGTCTACGGCGTCGTCGGCCTCATCGTGAAGATGGACGACATCGGCCTGGCGCTGTCGCGACGGCGGTCGCCGGGCGTGCAGGCCCTGGGCCGCGCACTGGTGGTGGGCATGCCCAAGGTGCTGGGCGTCATCGCGACCGTCGGCACGGTCGCGATGCTGTGGGTCGGTGGGCACATCCTGCTCAACGGCGTCCACGAGCTCGGCTGGACGGCGCCGTTCGACGCCGTGCGGCACGTCGAGCACGCCATCGCCGACGGCGTCGCCGGGGTGGGCGGGGCGCTCGGCTGGCTGTTCGAGACGCTGTGCTCGGCCGTCGTGGGGCTGGCCGTCGGGGCCGCGGTGCTCGCCGTCGTGCACCTCCTGCCGTTCGGCCGCAAGCACGCCTCGCACGACGACGAGCCCGCACACGCATGAGCAACCCGCACGCCTCCGCCCCCGCCGCGCCGGCCGCCCCGTTCGCGCACCTCGTCTACTTCGAGCCGCGCATCGCCGGGAACACCGGGTCCGCGATCCGGCTCGCCGCCGTCACGGGCGCCCGGCTGCACCTGGTCGAGCCGCTCGGCTTCGACCTCGAGGAGTCCAAGTTGCGCCGGGCCGGGCTCGACTACCACGACCTCGCCGTGCTGGACGTGCACCCGGGCTTCCAGGCCGCGATGGACGCCCTGCCGGGCGCGCGCGTTTTCGCGTTCGAGGTAGGGGCGGCGACGTCGTACACCGACGTCGCCTACCAGCGAGGCGACGTGCTGCTCTTCGGCCCCGAGCCCACCGGGCTGCCCGACGAGGTGCTCGCGCACCCGCGCATCACCCAGCGCGTGGTGCTGCCCATGCTGCCGGGGCGCCGCTCGCTCAACCTGACCAACGCGGCGTCGATCGCGACGTACGAGGCGTGGCGGCAGCTCGGCTTTCCGGGGTCCTGAACTCTCGGCGCGCCCTCCCCTGGCCCGGACCGGCGGTCAGGTAGGCAGTCTGTCGTCTACTCGTGCGCCCGGGTGCACGAGTAGACGACAGACTGCCTACCTGACCGCACAGTGTCCGTTCAGCGCAGCAGCCACCGCGCCGCGCGCAGCAGCAGCTCCTGGTGGCCCGCCGAGTCGTACGAGCGCGCGTCGTGACCCAGCGCGCTGTAGACGGTCCGCCCGCCGTGCGCCGTGCTGACCCACAGGGCCGGGTGCGGCTCGTCGTCGTCGTGCACCCAGCCCAGAACCTGCGACGACGGCGCGACCCGGAGGCGGCAGTACCGCTCGTCGTAGGCCTCGACCGCGCCGAGACCCGCGGTGATGGGGTGCGTGCCGCCCGCGACCGTCAGCCGCATGCCCCCGATGGGCGGGTGGCCCGTGACACCCTCGACCCAGCGCCCGCCGAGCACCTCCCCGAAGCCCGGCGCGTCAGGGAACGCGAGGGCCGTCTGGTGGACGGCGAGGATCCGCCCGTCCGCGCGCGCCCACGCGTCGAGCCGTTCGTGGAAGGGCGTCCAGGCCGGGGCGTCGTCGGGATGCCCAGGCGTCGGCGCCCCCACGTTGAGCACCAGCAGGTCCACGCCGGCGACGTCGTCGAGCGCGTCGCGGAACGTCGAGCGGACCTCGACCTCGCCGAGCGCCGCGAGCACGAGCGCGAGCCGGTGCGAGGTCGCGGCGTGGTCGTGCCAGGGGTCCTCGTGGCGGCCGCGCCCGGCAAGCACGAGGATCCGCGCACGGTCCGTCATCGCCCGGCCCCGGCCTGGGCGCTGCCCGCCTCGCGCGGCCTCACCGCACGTCCTCGAGCCAGGCGCGCGGCCCGACGACGGCGACGCGCGCGCTCGCGATCCGTACCGCGCGCTCGACGGCGGCCGGCAGCGCGTCGCCCTGCGCGAGCGCGGCGGCGAGCGCACCGTGGAACGCATCGCCGGCGCCGAGCGTGTCGCGCGCCTCGACGCGCGGCGCCACGACGGCCCCGGAGTCACCGGCCGCGGTGTGCCACTCGACCGGGTCGGCCCCGTGCGTGACGACGACGGCGCGCGCACCGAGCGCGAGCGCCCCCGCCGCGGCGTCGGCGTGGCCGGGCACCCGGAAGTCGTCGCTCAGCGCGGCGACGTCGGCCACGGGCAGCAGGTCGGCGAACACGGGCCGCCACCGCCCGGCGTCGAGCACCACGCGCGGTCGCGGTGACGCCGTCGCGACCCACGCGAGCAGCGCCCGCGCGATCGCCGGGTGGTGCCCGTCGAGCAGCACGACGTCGGGGTGCGGCAGGGCGTCGAGCGCGCCCGGCGCGGGGGCCGGGGCGGCCGCGAGCGCGCCGTCGGGCGAGACGACCGACCGCTCACCGGTCGCGTCGTCGACGAGCACCGCGGACACCGCGAGCGGGAACCCGGCGTCGGCGACATCGAGGATCGCGACGTCGTGCGCCTCCAGGTCGGCGCGCGCCGCGGCGGCGACGGGCCCGGCGCCGAGCGCGCTGACCAGCACGGCCCGCACGCCGAGCGCGGCAGCGGTCACCGCGGCGTTCGCGGCGGGACCGCCCGCCGTGACGTCCTGGCGCGTCGCGGTCACCTTCTCGTTGCGCGCGGGCGCGACGGCGCGGTGGACGACGTCGAGCGTGGTCAGCCCGCCGAACCAGGACACCGCACCGGTCTCCGCCACGTCCTGTCCCCCTTTCGGGACCGCGCTCAGCGGCCCGTGCCGTCGACGGCGTACGGCTCGATCGCCGCGATCTCCTCGGCGGTGAGCGGCGCGGCCGCGAGCGCCCCGACCGTGTCCTCGAGCTGCGCCACGCTCGACGCACCCACGAGGGCCGACGTCACGCGCGGGTCGCGCAGCACCCAGGACACGGCGAGCTGGGCGAGCGTCTGGCCGCGACCCTGCGCGACGGCGTCGAGGGCGCGCGCCCGCTCCAGGTAGGTCTCGGACAGGTTGGACGCCGAGAGGAACGGCGAGTCGGGCCGGGCGGCACGCGATCCTGCGGGTGCCGCACCCGCGAGGTAGCGCCCGGTGAGCAGTCCCTGCTGCAGCGGCGAGAAGACGATCGCCCCGACGCCGAGGTCCTCGACGACGTCGAGCAGCGGCTCGGCCTGCTGACCGTCGTACGGGTCGACGACCGTCGCCTGCTCCACGTGCCGGTTGAACATCGAGTAGCTGGGCTGGTGGATGAGCAGCGGCGCGCCCAGGTCGTCGAGGAGGGCGGCGGCCTCACGCGTGCGGGCAGCGGAGTAGTTCGAGACGCCGACGTACTGCGCCTTGCCCGCGTGGACGGCAGCCGCGAGCGCCCCCATCGTCTCCTCGAGCGGGGTCGAGGGGTCGGGGCGGTGGTGGTAGAAGATGTCGACGTGGTCGAGGCCCATGCGGTCCAGCGAGGCGTCGAGCGAGCCGAGCAGGTACTTGCGGGAGCCGTGGTCGCCGTAGGGGCCGGGCAGCATGTCGTAGCCGGCCTTGGTCGAGATGACGATCTCGTCGCGGTAGGGGTGCAGGTCCTTGGCGAGGATGCGCCCGAAGTTCTCCTCGGCCGACCCGTAGGGCGGGCCGTAGTTGTTGGCCAGGTCGAAGTGCGTGATGCCGAGGTCGAACGCGCGGCGGGCGACGTCGCGCTGGGTGGCGAACGGCGTGGTGTCGCCGAAGTTGTGCCACAGGCCGAGCGACAGCGCGGGCAGGTCGATCCCCGAGCGGCCGGTGCGGCGGTAGGTCATGGATTCGTAGCGCGCCTCGTCAGCGAGGTACCGGGGTGCGGTGGGCATGTGCCCATCCTGCCCGCTGACGGCCAAGCGGCACCCCGGGCGGCGCCGCGCGTCACGTGCGGCGCGGCCCGGCGCGGTCACGTCCCCGCGCGGTCACGCCTCGGCGGGCGGGATCGGGAAGTTGCTGCGGAACACGTTGGCGGGGTCCCAGTCCCGCTTGAGCGCCCGGAGCCGGTCGAGCGTGCGCCCGGGGAACGCGTCGGCGAGGCGTTCGGGGCGGGTGTCGGTGTCGAACGACAGGTACAGCCCGTCGGCGTACGGCCCGAGCTGGGCGTCCCACAGGGGGTCGAGCCGCTCGTGCGACCCTGACATGGCGGTGAGTAGGAAGTTCTGGTGCCGGTGGGCGTACGCGGTGGCGTCGGGGGCGACGTCGTGCGCGGCCCCGCCGGTGGCGCGCACCTGGAGGAAGTACGCGTCGCCCGACCACGCGACCTTCTCGAACGCGCGCGCCACGGCGTCGTCGAGGTGGGTGACGAGCGTCGAGCGCACCGCTGGGTCTCCGCCGCCCGCGTGGTGCCGCTCGACGGGCTGGACCACGCCGCTGTACGGCAGCAGGTACGCCTGGTGCTGCAGCAGGGGGCCGGCGTCGGCGAGCGCCTCGAGCTGTGCGACGGCCGCGTCGGTGTCCGCGCCCGCCCACACCGTCATGAGCTGTGCGACCGGTGACTGCCCGCGCCGCGGCGGGGACAGGATGAGGAACGACGTGAGCTCGCGCGGCGCGGCTTCGACGGTCGCGCCCCACCGTTCCAGCAGGCCCGCGGTGTCGGTGGCGTCGAGCGTCATCTGGGAGTACACGACGTCGCCGAGCGCGCCGGCCGTCAGGTCGAACGACGTGACGACGCCGAGGTTCGCCCCGGCGCCGCGCAGCCCCCAGAACAGCTCGGGGTTCTCGTCGGCGGACGCGCGCACGATCCGCCCGTCGGCGGTGACGACGTCGGCCGCGACCACGTGGTCGATCGTCAGGCCCTGTGAGCGGCCCAGCAGGCCGATGCCGGCGGTGGTCGCGAGGCCCCCGACGCCGACGCCGCCGTAGTCGCCCGACGTGATCGCCCAGCCGTGCGGGGCCAGGGCCGCGGCGACGGCCCCCCAGGTGGCGCCGGCGCCCACGCGCACGCGTCGCGTGCGTTCGTCGAGCACCTCGATCGCGTCGAGCGCCCCCAGGTCGACGACGACGCCGCCGTCGTTGGTCGAGCGGCCGCTGATGCCGTGGCCTCCCGACCGGACCCCGAGCGGCACCCCTGCCTGGGCGCGCGCGAACCCGAGCGCCTCGGCGACCTGCTCGGCGTCGCGCGGGCGCAGCACGATGCCGGGCGCGCCCGAGCGCAGGTAGTTGTGCCGCAGGCTCGCGTAGGCGCGGTCGCCGGGCTCGACCGCGCGGTCCTGTAACGACCGGGGCACGTCGTCGTACGCGATGCCCTCGCGGCGCAGTGCGATGGCGGCGGCACCGCGCCGGGTCGCGGCGGGGGCCGTGCCGCGGGACGCGCGCTCGGCCGCGACGGCCTCGCGCACCGCGGGTGCGACCTCCTGGCCGAGGCGACGGATCGTGTCGGGGTCGTCGCCCATGACGATGAACGTGCCGACGCCGTCGTCGAGCGCGAGGCGCACGAGCTGGTCGACCCACTCGCTGGTGGTCGCGGGCGGGGCGCCGAGGTTGAGCAGGCGGCGGATCTCGGCCGGGTCGCGTCCGGCGGCGAGTGCCGCCTCGTCGATCACGGCGTTGCCGCGGGCCAGGTCGCCGTCCTTGAGGTAGGGCGCCGACGGCAGCCAGCCGTCGGCCTTGCGCGCGAGCAGCCGCAGCATGCGCGGTTTGTAGGCGCCGACCCACAGGGGGATGTCGTGCGCGGGCGCGGGACCGCGCTTGGCGCCGACGACGTGGTGGTGGTGGCCGTCGACGCGCAGCGCGCGCCGCTCGCTCGCGTCCCAGATGCCGTGGATGACGTCGATCGCCTCGCTCAGCGCGTCGACCGACTCGCCTGGCGTCAGCCGCCGGGCTCCCATGGCCTCGATCGCGTCCCAGAACCCGCCGGCGCCGATGCCGAGCGCGACGCGGCCGCCGCTGAGCAGGTCGAGCGACGCGGCGGCGCGGGCCAGCACGGCCGGCGGGCGCAGCGGCAGGTTGAGCACGTTGCCCGCGACCGTGACGCGCTCGGTCGCGGCGGCGACCCAGCTCAGCAGCGTCCACGTGTCGAGGAACGCGGGCTGGTACGGGTGGTCCTGGAACGAGACGAGGTCGAGTCCGACGTCCTCGCTGAGGCGCGCCAGGCGCACGGGCGCCTGCGGATCGGTGTTCGACGGGGTGATGAAGCTGCCGAAGGCCAGGTCGTGGCCGTAGTCCGTCATACCCGGCGTCAACCGGTGTGGTGGAACCGTTTGTTCCGGAGGGTTGCTCCGGAACTACTCGGAGGCCAGGCCGGTCTCCTCGTAGAAGCCCCAGATGTGGTCGTGGGCGAGCTTCTCGGCCGCCTGCGCCTCACCGCGCTCGACGGCGTCGAGGATGGCACGGTGCTCGGAGCACAGCCGGACGGCGGTGGTCGCCCAGGACGGCAGACGCTCGGCCCCGGCGGTGACGTAGCTGCCGACGACGGACCGCATCCCGGTGAGGATCGCCTCGACGAGCTGGTTGCCGCCGAGCTGCACGAGCCCCAGGTGGAACTGCTGGTCGAGGTGCACGAACTGGGCCGCTGAGACCTCGGGCTCGTCCATCTCCTTGAGGAGCTGGTGTGCCTCGGTCAGGTCGGTCTCGGGCTCGAACCGGGCGGCCGCCTGGCCGACGGCCCACGTCTCCAGGGCGGCACGCGTGGCGACGACGTCACGCACGGGCAGCGTGCCCGAGGCGATGTGCAGGCGTACGGCGGCGCCGAGTCCCGCAGCGGGGCGGTCGACGACGGTCGCCCCTGCCTCGGGTCCGGAGCCGACGGCGGTGCGGACGATCCCCATCGCCTCCAGCACACGCACGGCCTCCCGGACGGACGGCCGCGACACCCCCATCTGCTCCGCCAGAGCGCGCTCACCCGGCAGCCGTTCGCCGAGGGCCCACGCGCCCGTGCGGAGGTTCTCCTCGATCTGGGCCAGAACTCTCTCGTGGGTACGCATCCCCTCAGTCTAGGGCTGTGGACGGACCACAGGCGAGAACACGACGTGACGTGAGCATCGGACGCCGCGATTTGGGTAGCCCGCCACGCCGGGACGCGCAGGGGACGCGCAGGGGACGCGTGGGGCGTACACGGGGGACACACGAGCGGTCGGCGCGGCCCGGGTGCCGGACAATGGTCCACCGTGACGACCGCACGCGAGTCCGACGCGCTCTTCGACGTGCCCGACGGCGCCCGCCGCCCCCTCGTTCGCGTGGTGCTCCTGACGGGGGCCTCCGGGTCGGGCAAGACGGCCCTCACCCGGCGCCTGGGCCTGCCCGTGGTCACGCTCGACGACTTCTACCACAACGGCGACCACCCCGACCTGCCCCGCCGGTTCGGCGTCGTCGACTGGGACGACCCCCGCACGTGGGACGCCGCCGGTGCCCTCGACGCGCTGCGCACGCTCGCCACCACGGGCCGCGCCCACATCCCCGTCTACGACATCCCGAGCAACGCCCGCACCGGGAGCACGCTCGTGGACACGGCGGGCTGCGCCGTCGTGATCGCGGAGGGCATCTTCGCCGCGCAGCTCGTGGCCGCCTGCCGCGCCGAGGGCATCCTGGCGGACGCGATCTGCCTGCGGCGCGCCGCCTGGGTGACGTTCTGGTTCCGGTTGCTGCGCGACGTCGCCGAGGCGCGCAAGCCTCTCCCGACGCTCCTGCGGCGCGGCTGGGCCCTCCTGCGCGCAGAGCCGCGCCTGATCGACGGCTGGCTCGCGCTCGGGTGCCGCGCAGCGACCCCCGCCGAGGCCGAACGCGCGATCCGCACGCTCGCCGGTCAAGGTTCCGCCAAGCCATCCCCTGAAAAGTCATAGGAAGTTAACTCGGACGACACGCCTGCCTCACCCGCGCCGCTCACGCTGGCGCGAGGAGGTGGTCCTGTGACCCTGAGCCCGTCCCCACGCGACCTGCGCGTGCTCTCGCTCTACGAGGGCTTCTTCGCGGGCGGCGCCCGCCAGCTTCACACCACGGTGGTCGCCGGGCTGCACGCGGCCGGCCGCCAGCGCCACGCCGCGCTGAGCATCCACGCGCAGGTGCGCCGCGAGGCCACCGTGCAGCGCATGACCGACGACCACCGCTACCAGCTCCTGCGCGCCGCAGGCGTTCCCGTCACCACCCTGGGCCGATCGACCGACGACGGCCTCGACCCTCGCCGGTTCACCGACGTCGAGCTGGCCCGAGCGGCAGCCGCGGTGCGCCGCGCCGACGTCGTGATGTCGCTCAAGGAGCAGCCGCTGCGCCTGGTCAACCAGCTCGACGGCGTCGAGCGGCCCGTCGTCGCGTGCCTGCACCGCTCGGACCCCGAGCACCAGGGCACCGCGCTCGACGACCTGCTCGTCGCCGCCCGCACCGGCCGCCTGGCTGCCGTCGTCTGCTGTGCCGAGTCCGCCCGCGACGCCTACCGCGACGCCGGCGTGCCCGCGTCGCTGCTGCGCGTGGTGCCCAACGGCATCAACCTCGCGCGCTTCCGCCCCGTCTCGTGTGCGCGGCGGCTCGCGCTCCGAGGCGCCGAGGGCATCGGGCCCGAGGCGACCGTCGTCGTCTTCGCCGCGCGCTTCGACACCATGAAGAACCCCGGACTGTTCGTGGCCTCCGCGCGGCACTTCCTGGAGCGCGAGCCGGCCGGCCACGTCCTGATGTGCGGCGCCGGGATGTCGGAAGCCAACCCGGACCTCGTCGCGGAGCTCGACCTCGCGTTCGGCGACCGCCCCGACCTGCTCACCCGCGTGCATGCGCTCGGCGTGCGCGGTGACATGGAGCTCGTCTTCGCGACGGCCGACGTCGTCGCACTGACGTCAGTGTTCGGCGAGGCGGCGCCGCTGTGCCTCATCGAGGGGGCCATGTGCGGCGCGATCCCGGTGACCACGCCCGTCGGCGACTCGGCGCGCATCGTCGAGGGCATCGGGTTCGTGACCGGGTTCGACCCCGCGGAGATCGCCGAGACCTGGATCCAGGCCGCCGCCCGCCGCGACGACCTGGGCCCCGCGCTGACCCGCGTGCGCCCCCGCTTCAGCCACGTGCGCATGCTCGCGGGGTACGCCACGCTGATCGAGCGCGCGCACCGCGGCGCCGGGCACCGGCTCGCGCGAGTCTGAACGTCTCCAGCACTGCTCCCGCGCGGTGTCAGATCGATCACCGGGGCCACCGCGCCCACTGACCCGCGCACACGACCCGCTCGACGACGGCGCCGTCCCGCGGCCGCAGATGCCGCGCGCTTGGTGGTAGAGGCCGGAACCCATCGATGCCGCCGCCAACGGGCGTTCAGAGGGCGCCCTGCGCGAGGCGCTCGTCGGCACTGCCGCGGCCGCATGCGCGTCGTCTGCTGACGCTCTACACCTGCACGACGCGCGGGTTCTCCCCGTGGGGCAACGACCGTCGCGCCATCGCGCACGCGGTGCTTGTCGGCTGGGTCGAGCGTTCGGCCGGGGTTCCGCCCCAGGTGGGTTGAGGGCGCTCAGTCGCCGTAGTCGCCGTAGTACGCGAAGCGCGACGAGTTGGAGGCGACGTACCACTTCCCGTCATGCTTGACGAGGCCGATGGTGCGGCAGTCGATGACGCCTTCGACCCTCGGATCACAGCCGAGGAGGACATACGACTCGGTCTTGCGCGTGAGTTCGTCCGGGTTGACGAGGAGTTCCGTGATCCCTTCCTCGCTCAGCACCTTGTGCTGCCGGGTGACGTTCTTGATGCAGACGTTCCAGTTGTGTTCGTCGTCGGCAGCCGTGAGCGGTTCGACAACCTTGCCGTCGTCGCTGCGAGACGCGAAGAGCACGCACGCGGCTTCGGGGTCGTCGTCGAGGTAGGCAGCGTGGAGCCTCTTGACGGTCTCGATGGGGTCGTCGGACGGCCCGGTCGCGCCGCCGCATCCGGCGACGAGAGCGGCGGCGAGCAGCGGAATGGTGAGCAGGGCGCGGCGCATGGCGGGTCCTCCTTGTGTCGTGTCTCAGTCCGGGTGAGGCTTCGCGAAGAAGCGCCCGGCGTTCTGCTGGTCGATGTAGAACTGGCGACGGCGTTCGTCCTTGGCCCGCCACCGCTGCGCGTCTCGTGCGGCGCCTTCCTGCGCGGAGACGACCCCTCCGAGTGCGGCGACGATCCGGTCGGTCGCCTCGGCGACCGTCTCGCGCACCGCCTCCTTGATGAACTCGTCACTCTCTTCGGTGTTCCGGGGAAGCAGGCCGTCGTAGCCGACGAGGTCCAGCACCCGGTACCGCTCGACCAACTCTCTGATGGTGGACTGGCCGTCCTGAACGGTCATGACCGGGAACTCCAGCAAGCGAGCGTGCTCCTCCTCGCTGAGTCGGTTCGCCGACTCTGCGCACCGCTCGGCAAGGATGATCTCTCGCCAGTCGGCCGGGGCGATGCTCCGGGGGAGGCGTCTTCGTTCGCCTGCGCGGCTGCAAGACCGCAGTCCTCGGCGCTGTCGTAGGGGCAGGTGCGCGCGTGCTCCTTGCGCCGACCCATCGCCGTCCGGGCCGGGTCGGTTCGCCGGTCGCCGTTGTGGGCGTCGTACGCCTCGCGGTACGCCGCGTCGATCTCCGCCTCCCGTCTCCTCGCGAACGCCGAGGCGACGGTGAGCACCACGTCGTCCGGCACTCGCGCATGGGTGAAGAAGTAGTTGTAGTGCTGCTCCGCGTCGCGCGGCACCGGCGGGATGACGAACGACCCGCCCGCCCGGGCGTTGTACTGGTCGATCTCACGAGCCCTCGCGTCGCCTCCGCCGTCCAACTCGGCGGCAGCGCCCCCGCTCGCCCCGCGGTCCCACTGCCCGCCAGTCGGCGTGCCTCGTGGCCTCCTCGGCTGGTCGATGACCATGTCCTTCCCCTCCCGTGAGCGTGCGTCTCGCACCTTCTATGCGCGGGGACGGTGCCCACGCTCTGGCGCTTGCTTTCGCTGTCCGACCGGCGTCGACTTCTTCGTCAACCGGCGCGCGCTCGGGGTGGGGCGGCTGCGCTGGGCCACTGGTCGCGCAGCCTGACGACTGACAGACTCTCGCGACCCGTCGCTGTACGGATGCGGCAGAGCGTAGCCGCCGGTCGGCGTCGCGTCGCGCTCAGACGCGGCGGCCTCGCGCTCGGCCCGTTCTCGCGCCCGCGACGACCTGGGCCCCACGCCGACCCGCGTGCGCCCCCGCTTCAGCCACGTGCGCATGCTCGCGGGGTACGCCACGCTGATCGAGCGCGCGCACCGCGGCGCCGGGCACCGGCTCGCGCGAGTCTGAACGTCTCCAGCACTGCGCCCGCGCGGTGTCAGATCGATCACCGCGCCCCGTCAGTACGGGCCGTTTGCCGCACGGTTCCGCCATTCTGACCGCGGAATCCGTGTCACGAGACGACTCCCCCGTCCCTGCCGCGCCCTGCCGCACCGACCTATTGTTCAATCGATCGCCCTAATCCCGCATCGGGTCCCCCTGGGCGCTCACCTCGATGACGGTGCAAGGGAGCAGTCAATGAGATCGCGCGCACTCAAGGCCGTGGGCGTCGGAGGGCTCGTCGCAGCCCTCGCCGGGCTCAGCCCCGCCGGCCTGGCCGCCGCCGCAGACGGCGCCGGCCCCACCCCCTCGGACGTCGTGCTGTCGGAGACCTTCGACGACGGCACGCTCGGCGTCCTGTCGCAGAGCGGCAGCCCGACCCTGACCTTCGTGGATGCCGACGCCGGCAAGGCGCTCCAGGTCAGCGGGCGGGCCCAGACCTGGGACACCGTCCAGTCCCCGGCCGGGATCTTCTCCGCCGGGGTCGAGTACACCTTGTCGGCCCGTGTGAGGCTGGTCGACGAAGCCCCTGGATCGGTGGCCCGCTTCACCCTCGACGACGGCTCGTACACGCCCGTGGGAGCGGCCGACGTCGGCACCGGCGCGTGGACCGAGATCAGCGGGACGTACACGCTGCCCGGGCCCGGCGCCGCCGCGACCACCAAGTTCTCGATCGAGGCCGGCCCCTGGGACGGCTCGGTCAAGCCCTCGTTCCTGGTCGACGACGTCCTGGTGACCGCAGGCCAGCCCAGCACGCCGACAGGGCCGCTGCCCACGCCCGGCACCGTGGTGCTCGACTCCGGGTTCGAGGACGGTCTCGACGGCTGGGTTCCCCGCATGGGCAGCGCCGGTGACCACGTCGTCGAGCAGACCGGCACCGACGCCCACGGCGGCGCGCACGCGGCGCTCGTCACCGGCCGCACCAGCCAGGGGTCGGGCATCGGCCACGACACCACCGGGCTGCTCGTGCCCGGCGCGACGTACACGGTCACCGCCTGGGTCCGCTTCCCCGACGGCGCGCCCGTCGACTCGGTGTGGCTCACCCACCAGCGGGTCACCGGCGCGTCCACCACGTTCGTCACGCTCGGGCAGTTCTCCAACGTGACGAACACCGAGTGGAACCAGGTCTCGGCACAGTTCACGATGCCGGCCGCCGACTCGTCCCTCCTGTACTTCGAGACGCGCTACACCGCCACGGGCGGCAACACCTCCGACTTCCTCGTCGACGACGTCCGCATCGCGGTCGCGGCGCCGGAGGCCCCCGTCACGGAGGACCCCGACGTCCCGTTCGTCCCGCTCGAACGGCCCGGCCCCGTGCCGGCCACGACCGGCGCGGCGCAGACCGGCGTCTACCGGAACCTGTTCACCGAGTGGGACCCAGCGCTGACCGACGCCGACGTCCAGGCCAAGCTCGACCACTACTGGGAGACGTACTTCACCAGCACCGACGACGACAAGCGGCTCTACTACCCCGCGGGCACCGACGCCGACGGCGACCTCGCCTACATCCTCGACGCCGGCAACGAGGACGTGCGCTCCGAGGGCATGAGCTACGGCATGATGATCGCCGTCCAGATGGGCAAGCAGCACGAGTTCGACGCCCTGTGGAACTGGGCGACGACGTACATGCAGCACCAGTCCGGCCCGCGCCAGGGCTACTTCTGCTGGCAGGCCATGACCGACGGCCAGTGCGCCGACCCCAACCCGGCGTCCGACGGCGAGGAGTACTTCGCGACCGCGCTGTTCTTCGCCGCCCACCGCTGGGGCAACGGCACCGGCATCTACGACTACGAGGCCCAGGCCAACGCCATCCTCGACACGATGCTGCACAAGGAGGACATGAACGGCGGTGTCGTGGACGGCATCACCAACATGTTCGACCGTGACCACCAGATGGTCGTGTTCGTCCCCGAGGGCAACGCCGCGACCTACTCCGACCCGTCGTACCACGTCCCCGCGTTCTACGAACTGTGGGGCCGCTGGGCGAAGGGCTGGAACGGGAACACGGCCGCCGACAGGCAGTTCTGGCTCGACGCCGCGGCCCGCAGCCGGCAGTTCTTCGGGGAGTCGACGCACCCGAGCACGGGCCTCGCCCCCGACTACGCCAACTTCGACGGGACGCCCAAGGACTCCGGCAACCACGCCGACTTCCGGTTCGACGCGTGGCGCACCGCGGTCAACTGGTCGGTCGACAACGCCTGGTGGGCCAAGGACGACGCCGAGCAGGCGCTCTCCAACCGCATCCAGTCGTTCTTCGAGCGCAAGGGCCTCGACACCTACGCCAACCAGTACGCCCTCGTGGGCAAGGCGCTGTCGACCGACCACTCGCCGGGCCTCGTCGCCTCCAACGGCGTCGCGTCGCTCGCCGCGACGGACTCGCGGGCGTGGAAGTTCGTCGAGGAGCTGTGGAACCTCGAACCGGCGACCGGCCGGTGGCGCTACTACGACGGCCTGCTCAACTTCATGGCGCTGCTCCACACGAGCGGTCATTTCCAGGCGTGGGGCCCCGCCGAGGAGCCCGTCACGCCGCCCGTGGTGGAGCCCACGACGCCGCCCGCGCGCACGGCGACCGTCTCGGTGCCGCAGACCGCGACGCCCGGGCAGACCATCCCCGTCACGGTCGGCACCGACTGGGCCGGCGAGACCGTGCAGGTCTGGCTGCACTCGACGCCACGCCACCTGGTGACCGGAGCGGTCAGGGCCGACGGCACCATCGAGGCGACGATCCCCGCGGACACCGCCCTGGGCACGCACAGCATCGTCGTCCTCGACGCCGCCGGGGTGCACCTCGGTGCGGCCGAGCTCCAGATCGTCGCAGCACCGGCCGCGGCCACCCCCACACCCGCCGCGGGGACCCTGCCGATCACCGGAGTCGACGGAACCGCGCTCGCGGTCGCGTCGCTCCTCGCGATCGCCCTCGCCGGGGCGGGAGGTCTGATGGTCCGGCACCGCCGGCGTCGCACGGTGCAGTGACACGGTGCAGTGACGCGGTGGAGTGACACCGTGGAGTGACAGGGACCGGTAGGCCCTGACACGGGCCGGTGGCTGGGAGTCTCCAGCCACCGGCCCGTGTCGTCGGCGCGTCGCGCGGGCGACGCCGGTGCGGGCCGGTCAGTCCTCGCGTGCGGTGCGTGGCGTCGTCGTCGACTCGCGCACCGCGAGCGTCGCGGGCAGCAGCACCCGCGTGGCGGCCCCTGAGCCCGCCCGGGCGCCGATGCGCCCCACGAGCAGACCGATGGCTCGCCGCCCGACCTCGCGCAGATCCGCGCCCACGCTGGTCAGCGCGGGCGTGACCAACGCGGCCAGGAACGTGTCGTCGAACCCGACGACGGACAGGTCCTCGGGCACCCGCAGCCCGCGCTCGCGCACGGCACGCACCAGCCCGACGGCGACGACGTCGTTGAACGTGATCGCGGCCGTGGCCTCGGACGCGACGACGTCGTCGGCCGCGCCGGCCCCGCCGTCGACCGTGGGCGGGAACGGCCCCAGCATGACCACCTCGACGCCTGCGCCGCCCGCCGCGTGCAGCGCCGCACGGCGCTGCGCGTCCGACCAGGACGCCGCAGGCCCGCCGACGTACGCGATGCGCTGGTGCCCGAGCGAGCGCAGGTGCTCCAGCGCGAGCGCCACCCCGCCCGCGTTGTCCGTGCCGACGGCAAGCGGGCCACCCTGGTTCACGACGACGAGCGGCTTGCCCCCGGCCGCCGGCAGGTCGGCGTCCAGCGCGCGCGGCGAGGCCAGGATGACGCCGTCGGTCTGGTGCGCGAGGCTGCGCAACAGCTCGGCCTCGACCTCGGGTTTCTCCTCCGAGTCGACGACGAACACGCCGAGCGCGTGCTCGCGGGCCCCCGCGGTGACTCCCTTGGCGACCGCGGCGAAGTAGGGGTTGGCGAGGTCGGGCACCAGGAGCCCGACGGTGCCCGTGCGCCCGGCGCGCAGGCCGGCTGCGGCACGGTTGGGCTGGTACCCGAGCGCGGCGGCGACAGAGACGACGCGTTCTCGGGTCTCGACGGCGACCTTGTCTGGCACGGAGAGTGCGCGAGAGACCGTCGAGATCGAGACCCCCGCCTCCCGCGCGACGTCGCGAACGGTGACCAAGGTAAAAACTCCTTCTCCAAATGGTCCCCAGACGGTACCCCACCGCCCTGGCGCGATCAGGCCCCGCTGGCCGGATCACAGCACGGGGCACCGAGATGGTGCCTCACCTGGCCGAAAATGTGCACAAATCGGCCCCGGCGTGCCGCGAGGCGATCACATCCTGGCCGGAGCGGTGCCGCCAGGGTGGCCCGGCGGGTCCGACCGGTCAGGGACGGCCCAGGATGCGCAGGTCGTCGAGCCAGGCCGGCGTCTCGTCGCTGACCGGGTCGATCTCGACGAGCGTGACCTCGTGGCGCGCAAGGTGGAGGTCGAGGTCGGCGCGGCCGGTCGCGGGGTCGACCTCCAGGGCCCGATGCGTGACGGCAGGCTCGGCCGCTTCGTAGAGCATGTCGAGCTGGCGAGAGGTCGGCGAGGCCGGGCGGCCCATCTGCTGCCAGGCGGTGAACGCGTTGCCGTCGTCGTCGTTGACCCGCGAGCGATGGGCGTAGGCCGTGACCGGCGTCCCGCCGTCGGCCGTGCGGACCGGCACCGACAGCCGCAGGTGATGGCGGTCGGGCTCGGCCGGGTCGTCGGTGCCGCCGACGGGCTGCCAGGCCAGCACGCTCACCCGGCCCGTGTCGTCACGTGTGACCAGATGGTCCTCACCGCGGGCCAGGACGTCGGAGCCCAGGCGGGCGGCGAACGCGTACAGGTGGAAGGTGGGCTTCTTGATCTGCCGGTGGGTCAGCAGCCCGAACCCGCCGTGGAAGATCGACACCGGGACGCCCTGCTCCTCGAACATGTCGCTGAACGTCCAGTAGGAGAAGGAGTCGACCAGGTCGCCGCCGCCCACGAGGGTCGGGGCCAGGTAGGCCGCGTTGTAGGCCGTGTCGTGCACCGGGTTGTCGGGGCGGTAGGAGGTGTTGAACTCCGTGACGTGCATCGGCAGGTGCTCCAGCGCGGTGCCGGCCAGAAGCCTGCGCGGGCGGGCGAACTGCTCCAGCAGCGTCGAGGGGTGACGCAGCGTCTGGTAGACGCCGAACGGCACGTGCTGGGCCGGGCCGGTGGTGTAGGCGTGGAACGAGAAGAAGTCGACGGGCGCACCCGACGCGGCCACGTGCTCCGCGAACGGCACGTACCAGTCGTCGGCCTCCGGTGACGTCGCCGGTCCGCCCACCTGGAGGTCGGCGTCGACGTCCTTGACGGTGCGCGAGGTCTCGTCGTACAGGCGGAAGTACTCCTCCTGGGACGCGTCCTGCCAGAACTCCTTGAGCGAAGGCTCGTTCCACACCTCGACGGGCCAGGTCAGGACCTCCGCGCGCCCGTACCGGTCGATCAGGTGCCGCAACGTCGCGGCCACCAGGGCGTTCCACTGCGCATACTCCCGCGGCGGGGTCACGTTCCCCTGCCACCAGAACACCGTCTGATCGCCCGAGGCGAGCGCCTGCGGCATGAACCCCAGCTCCAGGAACGGCTTGATCCCCACCTCCAGGTAGGCATCCACGATCTGGTCCAGGTAGGTCCACGAGTACCGCGTCCCCACGTGTCCGGCGGCGTCGTACTGCCGCAGGATCCCCATCCAGTCGTGGAAGATCCCGTGCCCGCGGATGTGCCGGAACCCGATCTGCGACTGCACCAGCGCCAGCGACTCCAGGTAGTCGCGCCGCAGGCCGAGCACGAACTCACCCGTCCCGACGCAGTGGCGCCAGGCGTCGCGCAGTGCGGCGATCGGCCGGGAAGGGACGATGACGGTGTTCACGTGGGTGCTCCGGTGCGGTGTCGTGGCTGGGAGATGTGGGCTTGACCGACCCCGCCGCCCGCCAGCGAGGCTGACGAGCGGCGGGGTCGGTCAGATGACGCGAGGAGTGGTGGCCTGCGTCAGCCCTGCGCGCGCTGGTAGCCGGTGTTGTAGAGCTCGGTGAGCTGGGTACCGCCCAGGCCGTCGATCTCCTTGACGTAGGAGTCCCAGTCGCTCAGCGGCTTCTTGCCGGTGATGAACTCGGCGGTCGCGGTGTTGACCGCGTCCTTGACCTGCGTCTCCAGCAGCGAGGCCTGCTCGAGCTCGGCCTCGTTGAGGCTGGCCGACGGCTTGACCGGGAGCAGCGTCTTGCGGTCCAGCACCTCGTTGACCCAGTCCTTCGTCGCCTGCGGCATGACCGACTGGACGAGGTCCTTTGTCGAACCGTTGGCCAGCATGAACACGCCGTTCGAGAAGCCGAAGTCCGTGTTCAGCATCTTCGGGTTGTCGCCGGCGTCGGGGTTGATGCCGTTCCAGTCGATGCCGGGCAGGAGCGAGCGGGTGCCGTCGGCGGCCTTCTGGAAGGTCTCACCCTCGACGCCCCACTGAGCGAACTCGAGGCCCTCGTCGCTGAAGTACAGCCAGTCGACGTACTGCAGCAGCGCCTTGAAGTGCGGGTCGTCCTTGGCCTTGGCCGAGATCATGACGCCCGAGGTGAGCTGCGAACCGCGCAGGTTGTCGCCCTTCGGGCCGGCCGGCAGCGTGAGCAGGCGCATCTTGAGGTCGGACTTGCCCGCGTCGGCGAGCTTGGCGCCGATGTCGGTCGAGTACTGCGTGTTGCCCGAGATCGTGGCGGACTGACCGGTGATGAACTTCTGGATCGCCTGGTCGTCGGTCTGCGTGATCTCCGGGTCGAGCGAGCCGTCGGAGACGAGGCCGGCGAGGTAGGTCACCAGCGTCTTGTAGTTGTCAGACGTGCCCGCGACCACGAACTTCTTGGCGTCCTGGTCGAACGTCATGGCGGCCTGGTCCCAGCCCGCCTCGGTCTTGTAGTTGGGCGCCATCATCTGGAGCAGCGCGCCGAGCGGCGACGGCGTCTGGTTCCAGCGGTCGGAGAACGCGTACTTGACCTCCGGGTTCGCCTCCTTGACCTTCTTCAGGTCCTCGGCGAACTCGTCCCACGTCGCCGGGTCCTCGGTGATGCCGGCCTTCGTCCACATGTCCTCGTTGATGAGCACCGAGTACTGGACGTCGGGGACCTCACGCATACCGGGCAGGATGTAGACCTTGCCGTTCTCCTGCTTGTGGGTGTCGATCTCGGCCTCGATGCCCCAGTCCTTGGCCTTCTTCTCGAAGTTCGGCATGTACTGGAAGTAGTCCGAGACCGGCAGCAGCGCACCCGAGGCGACGAACTGCGTCTCCTGGCCGGCGTAGCTGACCGGCACGATCTCCGGGAAGTCGCCCGAGCCGATGAGCAGCGACTTCTTGTTGTCCCAGTCGGCCAGCGGTACGTCGGTGCGCGTGAAGCTGACGTTGTGGTCGTCCTTCAGGTGCTTGAGGATCGACCAGTCGTCCTTCACCGGGTAGTTCGGGTGGTCGCGGTACATGAGCGTGAAGTCGACCGGCTCGGTCGCCTTGAACGTCGTCCCGGCCTTGAAGTCCGCCATCGCGCCCACCGAGTGGGCGTCGTCGATGGTGACGCCGGTGGCGCTGGCGTCGGTCCCGTCGTCGGACGGCGAGTCGCCTTCGTCGCTGGACGAGCAGGCGGTCAGGGCGAGGGCGAGCGTGGCGACCGTCGCCAGAGCGGCCGAGCCCCTGCGGATCTTTCTCATGATTCTCCTTCGATGGAACGTCGTTGTCCGACGTGGGCGACTCCGCCCGGGTGCTTCGTCCGTCAGCCCTTGACCGAGCCGAGCATGACGCCGGAGACGAAGTACTTCTGGATGAACGGGTAGACACAGATGATGGGAAGGACGGTGAGCAGCATCGTCACCGACTGGATGTTCGCGCCGATCTGGACGGCGTCGTCCATGTTTCCCGTCACCTCGGTGCCCCCGGATGCGGCCGCGATGAGGTTGCGGAGGTACATCATCACGGGGAACAGGTTCTTCTTGTCGAGGTACAGGAATGCGCCGAACCAGGAGTTCCACTGCGTGACGGCGTAGAACAGGATCATCGTCGCGATGATCGCCTTGGACAGCGGGAGCACGACGCGGAAGAAGATTCCGTACGTCGACATGCCGTCGAGCGCTGCGGCCTCTTCGAGCTCTGCGGGGAACCCGTCGAAGAACGACTTCATCACCAGCAGGTTGAAGACGGAGATCGCGCCAGGCAGCACGATCGCCCAGATGGTGTTGCGCATGCTCAGCCACTGCGCGACGAGGATGTAGTTCGGGATCAGGCCGCCGCTGAAGAACATCGTGAAGACGGCCATGCCGATGAAGGCGTTCCGCCCGCGCAGGTGCTTGCGGCTCAGTGCGTAGGCGAACGTCGTGGTGAGCACCATCGCGATCGCGGTGCCGACCACCGTGTAGACGACCGTGTTCCGGTAGTTGGTCCAGAACATCGAGTCGCCCATGACCGCCTTGAAGGTCGTGAGGTTGAAGCCGCGCGGCCACAGGTTGACCTGGCCGGCCGCGATGTAGCTCTCGGCCGAGAACGCCTTCGCCACGATGTTGACGAACGGGTAGAGCGTCACCGCGCAGACGATCGTCAGGATGACCCCGTTGACGACCCGGAACACGCGCGTGCCCGTGGTGTCCTTGACCTGCGTGAGGGAAGTGCGGATGCCGACGATGTCCGGCGTGGCGTCGAGTTCGGTCACCACAGCGAGGCTCCAACCAGCTTGCGCGACGTGAAGTTCGCGGAGAGGACGAGGACGAGGCCGATCACCGACTCGAACAAGCCGATCGCCGTGGCATACGAGAACTGCCCCGACTGGATGCCGACGCGGAACAGGTAGGTGTTCAGGACGTCGGCCGTCGAGTAGATGAGCGGGTTCTGCAGGATCAGGACCTTCTCGAAGCCGACGGCCATGAAGGTGCCGATGTTGAGGATGAGGAGCACGACGATCGTGGGGCGGATGCCCGGCAGCGTGATGTGCCAGGTCTGCTTCCACCGGTTGGCCCCGTCGATGCGCGCGGCCTCGTAGAGCTGGTCGTCGATGGTCGTCAGCGCGGCGAGGTAGAGGATCGTCCCCCAGCCGACGGTCTGCCATGCCTCGGAGATCACGTAGATCGCCCGGAAGAACTCGGGGCGCTGCATGAACGGGATCGGGTCGATACCGAAGACCCCGAGCAACTGGTTGACCGACCCGTCGACCGCGACGAGCTGGAGCACGATGCCCGCGACGATCACGATCGACAGGAAGTGCGGCAGGTAGGAGATCGTCTGGATCGCACGCTTGAGCTTGCGCGAGCGCAGCTCGTTGAGCATGAGCGCGAGGATGATCGGCAGCGGGAACCCGATGACCAGCCACAGCCCGCCCAGGATCACGGTGTTCCAGAACACCGACCAGAACTGCGGGTTGTGGATGAACATGTCGAAGTACTGGAAGCCGACCCACTCGTCGCCGATCGGGCTGCCGCCGGGGCGGAACCGCCGGAACGCGATGATGTTGCCGAACATCGGGACGTACCGGAAAACCAGCAGGAAGAGGACCGGCACGATCACGAACGTGTAGATCCGCCAGTCCCGGCGCAGAGCGATGCCCCACGAGTCCTTGTGGTGGAGCTTCTGCTCCACCCGGTGGTCGATCGCCCATCCACCGGCAGCCGCGGGCCGTGGCCCGCCTGCCGCAGGCGGCACGTGCTCTGCCACCTTGTCCTGATGCGCCACTCTGCACTCCAGCCTCGGTCACGACCCCGTGACACGTCCGAACAGTTCGAAAGTTGCGAGCGTTTTTCCGATTGCTTGCGAACAGGACGATAGGCACTGGCTGGTACCCCGTCAACAGGTGGAGCGCGGCCAGCGATCACGGGGTGATAACGATTTCAGTCACGTGTTCAAACCCCAGGTCAGACCCATCGCCGCCCGCGGCGACGACCTGCGGTGTAGGGTCGCACGCAGAAACTTGCGAAGCCGCCTGCCAGCACCCGGAAGGGACGATGACGTCACCCACCACACCGCAGCCTCCCGGCAGGGAGACGCCGACGATCGCCCAGATCGCCCAGGAGCTCGGCGTCTCCGTGCCCACGGTCTCGAAGGTGCTCAACGGGCGCGCCGACGTCGCCGAGGCGACACGTGCGCGGATCGAGGCCGCGCTCGAGCGGCACCAGTACCGCCGGCGCAAGGCCGCCCGCCCGCCCGAGGGCACGGGCCTGGTCGACCTCGTCTTCCACCGGCTCGGCTCGTCGTGGTCGATGGAGATCATCCGCGGTGTCGAGGACGCCGCGGCCGAGAACCGCGTGAGCGTCATCCTCTCGGAGCTCGGCGGGGAGCACCGGCCGCCGCGCGCCTGGCTCGACGCCACGATGCTGCGCCCGCCGGTCGGCGTCCTCATGGTCGCCTCGCGCCTGTCACCCGCCCAGCACCGCGTGCTCACGCGCCGGTCGATCCCGATCGTCGTCATCGACACGGACGGCGAACCGCCCCAGGACGTCCCCACGGTCGGCTCCGACAACTGGAGCGGTGGCCTCGCGGCGACCCGCCACCTGCTCGGCCTGGGGCACCGCCGCATCGCCGCGATCTCGGGCCCGGTCGACATGCTGTGCTCACGCGCCCGCATCGACGGGTTCCGCAGCGCGCACGCCGAGGCGGGCGTGGCCGTCGACGAGTCGCTCGTGCGCGTCGGCAACTTCTACGTCGAGGCCGGCTACCGCGAGGGCCGCACGCTGCTCTCGCTCCCCGAGCGCCCGACGGCGATCTTCGCCGGGTCGGACATGCAGGCGCTCGGCGTGCTGCGCGCCGCGCACGAGCTGGGACTCGTCGTTCCCGACGACGTCTCCGTCGTCGGGTACGACGACCTCTCGCTCGCGGAGTGGGCGATCCCCGCGTTGACGACGGTGCGCCAGCCGCTCGCGGAGATGGGCGCGCTGGCGACGTCGATGCTCATGGAGCTCGTGGAGGGCCGCACCCCGCCGACGCGCCGCATCAACCTCGCGACCGAGCTCGTGGTGCGCGAGTCCACGGCGCCGCCCCCGAGGTGAGCCGCACCAGCCGCGCACGAGCGAGCACCGGAGTGCGCGAGCGCGGAAGCGCCGATCGCCTGACCTGCTGAAGAGCGCCACGATGGCGCAATCGACGCCAAAGCAAGGGTATCGCAAAGGTCAACGAATCTTCATGTCCCGTACCTTTGTGGGCATGAAGAACCGCATCTATCCCCGCATCGGCGCCGCCGTGCTCGCGGGCCTCGTCGCGGTCGTACCCGTTGTCGGTGCGGTCGCTACGGCCCCGTCGGCAACGGCAGCAAGCCAGTCCCCCGTCTTCCTCGACGAGTACGGCAACGAGGTCGAGCCCATCGCGGCCGACGGCGCACGCTCGCCCTACATCCAGCCTCTCGCCGAGGACTCCCTGACCCTCGACGACGACGCCACCGGCACCGGCACCGGCGACCTGCCGGCCGACGTCCTCGACGGCACGACCGTCGCCCCGGGCGGCGACGTCGACCCCGAGATCACCCCGATCTCGGAGGACGTCGAGATCGCCCAGATCAACGCCGGCCCCAGCGCCGCACCGTTCCTCGTGGCCGGTGTCGCCCTGATGTCCGTGCTGAGCATCGGCGTCGTGGCCTACCTGCTGTTCCGCCGTCGTCCGCTCTCGCAGAGCTGACGCTCACCACCCCCTGACCCGAGGGTCCCCGCGGCACCGCCGCGGGGACCCTCGGCGCGTCCAGGACGGGGCCGTGTCGCGGCAGGGCCGGCACGCGGCGCGCGCACCCGCCGCGGGTGAGGATGAGGCATGACCACCCGGAACCCTCAGTCGATCCTGTTCATCGGCGGCAGCGGCGTCATCAGCCACGCCAGCGTCGCCCGCGCCGTCACGCAGGGGCACCGCGTCACGGTGCTCAACCGCGGCCGCACCTCCCAGCGCCCGCTGCCCGCCGACGTCGAGACGCTCGTGGCCGACGCGACCGACCACGACGCCGTCGACGCCGCGCTCGCAGGCCGGGAGTTCGACATCGTCGCACAGTTCCGCGCCTTCGCCCCCGAGCACGTGGCGCGCGACGTCGCACGCTTCACCGGGCGCACCGGCCAGTACGTGTTCATCTCCAGCGCGTCGGCCTACCAGAAGCCCCCGGCACGGGTTCCCGTCACCGAGTCCACGCCGCTGGTCAACCCGTTCTGGCAGTACTCGCGCGACAAGATCGCCGGGGAGGACGTGCTGGTCCGCGCGGTGCGCGACGGCGGCTTCCCCGCGACGATCGTGCGCCCGTCGCACACCTACGACCGCACCCTCATCCCGACCACGGGCGGCTGGGCCGACGTCGCACGCATGCGCGCGGGCAAACCCGTCGTCGTGCACGGGGACGGCACCACGCAGTGGACGCTGACGCACACCGAGGACTTCGCCGTCGGGTTCGTGGGCCTGCTCGGCAACCCGCTCGCCGTCGGCGACACCTTCCAGATCATGGGCACGCACGCGCCCACCTGGAACCAGGTCTACACGTGGCTTGCCGCGGCGGCCGGAGTCCGCGAGCCCGAGCTCGTGCACGTGGCGAGCGAGACGATCGCGCGCGTGCTGCCCGACGACGGCCCGGGGCTGCTGGGGGACAAGGCGCACTCGATGGTCTTCGACTGCACCAAGCTGCGCGCGCTGGTGCCCGAGTTCGGCACCACGATCACCTACGACCAGGCCGCCTACGAACAGGTCGCCTGGTATGACGCGCACCCGCAGGCGCAGCGGGTCGACGCCGCCCAGGACGCCGGCTTCGACCGCCTGGTCGCCCACGCCCGCTCGCTGTGAGTCACTCCCGGCATGTCCGGGGGAGATGAGCGCCTCCCACGGACATGCCGGGGCGCAGGAACCGTAGGGTGCTCGCGTGGCTCCCCTCGTCCTGCTCGACCTCGACGGCACGCTCATGGACTCCGCGCCCGGCATCACCGCCTCGGTCGCGCACGCGTTCACCGCGCTCGGCCTGCCCGTCCCCGACGCCGCGACGCTGCGCTCGTTCGTCGGCCCGCCCATCACCGACTCGCTGCCCGCCCACGGCGTGCCACCCGAGCGGCTGGCCGAGGCGGTCGGCGCCTACCGCGCGGAGTTCCGCGCCACGGGCATGTGGGACAACGCCGTGTTCGCGGGCATCCCCGAGCAGCTCGCACGCCTGCGCGCGGCGGGCTGCGAGCTCGCCGTCGCGACCTCGAAGCCCGAGGTCTTCGCCGTGCCCATCGCCGAGCGGTTCGGGCTGAGCGCGCTGGTCGACGGCGTCTTCGGCGCCCCTCTCGACGAGCAGGCCACCAAGGCCGACGTCATCGCGAAGGCGCTGGCCGCGCTCGGGCGTACGCCCGCCGACGGCCCGGCGCCCGGCCTCGGCCGCGTGCTCATGGTCGGCGACCGCGAGCACGACGTCGTCGGCGCACGCGCGCACGACATCGGCTGCCTGGGCGTGAGCTGGGGGTACGCGCACCCGGGCGAGCTGGAGGCGGCAGGCGCACTCGCGGTGGTGGACGACGTCGCAGCGCTCGAGAACGCGGTGCTCAGCCTCGTGTGACAGCCGCCGTCGCACCGGCCCGACCGCGCCGGCGTGAGGTCGGCACCCCACCGCGCCGACTGCCACGCCCTCACCGCACCCTGGGCCCGCCCGGCGCATCGCCGGACGAGCCCCGGAACGAGCGCGGCTACTTCAGGTTCGGCTCGACCTGCGTGGTGTAGATCTGCTCGAGCTCGTGCCGCAGGTCCGCCATCGCGTCCTTGACCGGCACCTTCTGCGTCGCGATCGACTGGATCGCGGCGTTCATCGCCTGGTCACCACCAGGCAGGAAGACCCGCGCCCAGTCCTGGGAGCGCGTGTGCTGCGCCTGGTCGATGGCCACGCCGATGATCGGCTTCTGGGCGCGCAGCGCCGCCGTGTCAGCCGACGAGTCGACCGGGATGTAGCCCGTGGCAGCGGAGAACTTCACGGTGTTCTCCGGGTTGGTCAGGAACGCGATGAACTCGGCGGCCGCGAGCTGGTTCTCGACCGGGACGCCCTTCGGGATCGCGACGCCGGTGCCGCCCGTCGGGCTCACTCCGTCGGACGCGGCAGGGCCGCCCGGCAGCGGCGCCGCACCGAGCTCGAACGGGTTGCCCGCCGAGTCCAGCGTCTTCTGGATGCCCGCGAACGAGCCGGACGAGGCGATGGTGGCCGAGGTGCCCCCGGCGGCGAGGTCGGCACCCGCGTCCGTGGCAGCCTGCGCAGCCCACTTGCCCTGGTAGATCGAGTCCTGCAGGAACTGCAGCGCCTCGACCGACTTCGCCGAGTCGGCGGTGATGTCGAACGAGTCCTTGGCCGACCACGAACCGCCCCAGCCCCACAGGAGGTCCTGGGCGACCCAGCCCGCGTACCCGGCGATGTCGGGCCACTCGAAGGCCGGCTTGCCGCCGTTGGCGGCGGCCAGCTTCGGCGCCCACTCGGCGAACTCCTGCCAGGTCTTCGGCCCGCGGTCGGGGAGGCCGGCCGCAGCCCACTGCGCCTTGTTGTAGTAGAACAGCGGCGTCGAGCGGGCGAACGGAACGGCCCACTGCTCGCCGTCGTAGGTGTAGTCGCCGTAGAAGACCGGCAGGTAGTCGCCGGTGTCGACGTCGGCCGCCTTGAGCGCGTTGCCCAGGGGGATGATCTGGTCGTTGAGGTAGTACCGGAACCACCACACGTCCGAGAGCGTCAGCACGTCGGGCAGACCGCCGCCTGCCTGTGCGGCCTGGAACTTCTGGGCGACCTCCTCATAGCTCGCCGCCGGGACCAGGTCGACCTCGATGCCGGTCTTGGCCGTGAACGCGTCGATGATCTCCTGCGTCACGTCCCCCGAGCTGCCCGGGTTGCTGGACCAGAAGGTGATCTTCTTCGCGGGCGTGACGCCGGAGAAGTCGGGGCCGCCCGCGGGCGCGGCCGAGCTGCCGGACGACGCACCGGAGTCCACCGCCACGCTCGGGCCGGAGCACGCCGCGAGCGCGAGCGACGCGGCGGCAGCCACCGAGACGGCCGCGAGAGAGAAACGGGATCGCTTCATGAAGATTGGTCCTTTCGGAACGAGCACCGGACGAGGAAGAGCTACCGCACCGCGCCCTGGGTCAGGCCGGCCACGATGTACCGCTGGAGGAAGGCGAACAGGATCAGGACAGGCACGATGACGACGACGGCACCGGCCATCAGAACGGGGTACGTGCTCACGTCGCCCTCGCTGTTGCGCAGCAGCGTCAGGCCCACCGGGAGCGTCATCATGCGGGCCGAGCTCGTCACGACGAGCGGCCACAGGTAGTCGTTCCACTCGTTGACGACCGTCACGAGCGCGACCGTCGCGATCGTCGGCGTCGAGATCGGCACGATCACGCGCAGCAGCCGCGACAGGTGCCCGGCGCCGTCGACCTCGGCGGCCTCGACGATCTCCCGCGGCAGCGCGAGGAACTGCTGGCGCAGGAGGAACGTGCCGAACGCCGTGCCCAGGCCCGGCAGGATGATGCCCCAGTAGGTGTTCACTCCCCCGAGCGACGCGATGAGCGTGTAGTTGGGGACGAGCGAGACCTGCGCGGGCACCATCAGCGCGACGAGGATGACCGGGAAGATCAGCTTCTTCCACGGGAACTGCACGAACACGAGCGCGTACGCCGTCGTGAGCGCGAGGACCACCTTGATGCTCGCCCCGACCACGGTGACGATCGCCGAGTTCGCGAACAGCCGCGCGAAGTCGATCTGGTCCGACGCCCGGGTGTACGCCTCGAGCGACGGATGTGCAGGGAACAGGACCAGTCGCTGCGTGACGACCTCGCCGGGTGTCTTGAACGACCCGATGACCATCCACACCAGGGGCAGCGCGACGATGAGCGTCGCGGCCACCAGGGGCAGGTAGCCGCCCGCCAGGTCGGCCAGCGCGCGGCGCGCACGCGCCCGCGAGCCGGTCCGCTGGGCGGCCGTGAGGACTGCGGTCACGAGTAGTGCACCCGCCTCTCCAGGAATCGCATCTGCGCCAGAGTGACCCCGGCGAGGATGGCGAACAGGACCGTCGCGAGCGCGGCCGAGTAGCCGCCGCGGTTGTAGCCGCCGAACGCCTGGAGGTAGACGTCGTACATCAGCGTCGTGGTTCCGGGGTTGAGCGGGGTCATGATCCTGATGAGGTCGAACGACTGCAGCGAGCTGAGGACCGTCGTGATCAGCAGGAAGAACGTGACCGGCGACAGCAGCGGAAGGGTCATCCGCCAGAACCGGCGCGCCGGGCCCGCGCCGTCGAGCGCAGCAGCCTCCATCACGTCCGCCGGGATCGACTGCAGCCCGGCGAGGTAGATCACCGCGCAGTAGCCGAGGTTCTTCCAGATGAAGACGGCGCACACCATCGTCAGGGCCGGCCCCGGCTGCAGGAACCACTGCGGCATCTGCACGCCGATCCTGCCCATGACGTTGGACAGCACGCCGACGGTCGGGTCGAAGATGAACACCCACACCAGCCCGACACCCACGCCCGAGAGCACGAACGGGGCGAACACCGCGCTGCGCGCGAACGTCGTCCCGGCCAGGCGGCGGTTGAGCGCGAGCGCGACCGCCAGGCCGAGCACCATCGACCCACCGACCGTGAACACGGTGAACAGCAGCGTGGTCCACAGCACGCGGGTGCCCTCACCCGTGAAGAACTCCACGAAGTTGCGCAAGCCCACGAACCTCGCGGTCGCGTTGCCGAGCGTCCAGTCGAGGAGCGAGTACTGAATGTTCTGCACGACGGGCCGCCAGCAGAACACGAGGATCAGAGCGATGTTCGGCCCGGCCAGCAGCAGGAAGGCCCCGAAGTCCTTGCGTCGCCGCCGGCTGCGCCACAGAGCGAACCGGTCCGGGCGCACCACGCGCTGGGCGCGCAGGTCCCGCGCTCGGGACGGGGCCGTGACGCGCAGCGCGGCGGTCGCCGTTCCTTGTGACATGGCTGCCACGTTAGGGACGGCGCGTGACGTGGCATGGCCTCACGCCGACGTCCAGGTGAACTCTGGGACAAGTTCGCGTTCTGCGCGTTCCACGCGCTTCGTCGACGGGGGCAGGGTCTGCCTCGGGCGTCGGGCCGCCGTCAGCGGTAGCGGTACAGCCTGACCCTCTGCACCGCGAACCTGCCCGGCTCCAGCCGCACGTGCCTGCCCTGGTGCGTCTGGTCACCGTTGAGCCGGCGCTCGCGCCGCCACGTGCCGCCGTCGTAGCGCCCCTCCTCGCACGTGAGGATGCCGACGACGTCGCCGCCCGGCTCGGTGTCGTGGAAGGTGAGCGTCACGCCGATCCCCGCGACGACCAGCTCGTCGCGGCCCGTGCGGATCACGATCGCGGCAGCCGGCAGCCGGGTCGTCCCGGCCGCCTGACCGGCCTCGTTGATGACGCCGTCGGCGAGCGACGGCGCCGGGACCCGCTCGTAGGTCGCTTCGAGCACGACGTCGGCAAGCCGCACCCGGTGCGGGGACCGCATGTCGTCGGCGGGCGGCAGCAGGCCCGTCATCGACCCGTCGCCCGCGTGCGCGGCGATGAGCGGCGTGAGCTGTGCGACGACGTCGTAGGCACCGGTGAGCATCGCGGCGGCGTCACCGTCGACGGACTCGACGCCGAACGGTGAGAACCCGAGCGCCCCGTGGCGGCCGAACGCGTAGAGCGCGTTGGCGGCGGCGTCGATGCTGCGCAGCGCCTCGGGCACGAACAGCGGGTTGCCGGCGGCCGCGTACGCGTCGGCCCAGTGCGCGAAGTCCGGGAAGTAGATGTCGGGCGCGATGAAGTCGAGCGCCGGGGCGCCGGCGCGCCACACCTCCGCGAGGTGCGGCAGCGGCCCCGCGCTCGGGTACTGGCCGGGCCGCGCGCCCGGGCGGATCAACGCGGCGTTGGTGTACATCGGCAGGTCGAGCTCGGCCTTGCCCGCCGCGGCGACGGCGTCGACGTACCGTGCGAAGGCCCACGCCTGGAAGACCTCCTCGGCCTCGGGGCCCGTGCCGAACACCTCCGTCCAGGTGCCCTCGCCGCGACGGCGGCGGGCCCGGGCCGGGGCGGCCTCGCGGGTGGGGCCGGCGGACGCGCGGTGGAGGTGCGCGGGGCGACGGAGCGCGGGAACCGGGCCCGTGAAGGCCTCCTCGGCCTGCGGGCTGTGGTCGCGGGCCTCCGGGACCATCCCGACCTCGTTCTCGACCTGGACCATCACCACCGTGTGGCCACGGTCAACCTCACGCAGGTGAGCCATGAGCGCCGCGAAGGCGCGCGCGTCGGCGTCGCGGTTGGCGTCCGCGAACGGTGTGAGGATCTCCAACGGCTCGCCGCGGGACGTGCGCGCTCGCGGGAATCGGGCCACATCGGCCTTGACCCAGCCGGGCGCATAGCAGGACATCGAGTTCTTCCACGAACCGAACCACAGCACCACGAGCCGCATCCCGTGTGCCCGGGCGTCCTCGAGCAGCTCGTCGACGCTCGACCAGTCGAACGCACCCTCCGCCGGCTCGATCGCCTCCCAGGTCACCGGGGCGACGACGGTGTTGAGCCCCATCGCCCGCAGACGCGGCCACACCGAGGCCAGGGTGGCACGCTCGGCGCTCGAGTTCCCCAGCTCGCCTCCCCGGATGACGAAGGGCTCGTCGTCGACCAGCAGGCGCGTCGCGGAGCCTGAGCGGTCCAGCCGGGGAAGAGACGTCACGGCTTGCGATCCTATGCCGACGGCCCTGCCCCTCCTGGCGGAAAGGCAGGGCCGTCGGCGGATTTCACTCGGCGGAGGCGGACAGTTCCCCCGTCGGCGGCAGGTCGCTGCTGCCCGAACGGGCGACATCGGTTCCCGACGGCGCCCCGACGGTCACGGGCTCACGCTCGGCCGGCTTCGGCTCGCCGCGGAACGTGAACTCCCCGAGGATGCCCTCGCCCTGGCTGTCGATCACGACCTTCTCGCCCGCCTTGAGGTCACCGAACAGGATCTTCTCGGACAGCGTGTCCTCGATCTCCCGCTGGATGGCCCGCTTGAGCGGACGGGCGCCGAGCACCGGGTCGTAGCCCTTCTCCGCGAGCAGGTTCTTGGCGGCGGGCGTCAGCTCGATCGCCATGTCCTTGTCGCGCAGGCGGCGGTCCAGCTTGGCGATCTCGAGGTCGACGATCTCGACGATCTCCTTCTGGGTGAGCTGCGGGAACACCACCACGTCGTCGACGCGGTTGAGGAACTCGGGGCGGAAGTGCTGCTTGAGCTCCTCGTTGACCTTGGCCTTCATGCGCTCGTAGGAGGTCACCAGGTCGCCGCCGGCCTGGAAGCCGGTCTGGACGCCCTTGGCGATGTCCCGCGTGCCGAGGTTGGTGGTCATGATGATCACGGTGTTCTTGAAGTCCACCACGCGGCCCTGCGAGTCGGTCAGGCGGCCGTCCTCGAGCACCTGCAGCAGCGAGTTGAAGATGTCGGCGTGCGCCTTCTCCACCTCGTCGAACAGGACCACGGAGAACGGACGACGCCGCACCTTCTCGGTGAGCTGGCCACCCTCGTCGTAGCCGACGTAGCCGGGGGGCGAGCCGAAGAGCCGCGAGACCGTGTGCTTCTCGCTGAACTCCGACATGTCGAGCTGGATGAGCGCGTCCTCGTCGCCGAACAGGAACTCCGCCAGCGCCTTGGCCAGCTCCGTCTTCCCGACGCCCGTGGGGCCGGCGAAGATGAACGAGCCACCGGGACGCTTCGGGTCCTTGAGGCCGGCCCGCGTGCGGCGGATGGCCTGCGACAGCGCCTTGATCGCGGCCTCCTGGCCGACGACGCGCTTGTGCAGCTCCTGCTCCATGTGCAGCAGGCGGCTCGACTCCTCCTCGGTGAGCTTGACGACGGGAATGCCCGTCGACATCGCGAGCACCTCGGCGACCAGCTCCTCGTCGACCGTGGCGACCGTGTCGAGGTCGCCCGAGCGCCATGCGCGCTCACGGTCGGCACGCTTCGCGGTGAGCTGCTTCTCCTTGTCGCGCAGCCCGGCGGCCTTCTCGAAGTCCTGCTCGTCGATCGCGGACTCCTTCTCGCGCCGCGCCTCGGCGATCTCCTCGTCCAGCACCTTGAGCTCGGGCGGGGCCGTCATGCGGCGGATGCGCAGGCGCGCGCCCGCCTCGTCGATCAGGTCGATCGCCTTGTCGGGCAGGAACCGGTCGTTGATGTACCGGTCCGCCAGGGTCGCCGCCGTGACGAGGGCACCGTCCGTGATGGACACGCGGTGGTGCGCCTCGTACCGGTCGCGCAGACCCTTGAGGATCTCGATGGCGTGCTGCAGCGACGGCTCGGCCACCTGGATCGGCTGGAAGCGGCGCTCCAGCGCCGGGTCCTTCTCGACGTACTTGCGGTACTCGTCGAGCGTGGTCGCGCCGATGGTCTGCAGCTCGCCACGGGCCAGCATGGGCTTGAGGATCGACGCGGCGTCGATCGCGCCCTCGGCGGCACCCGCACCGACGAGCGTGTGGATCTCGTCGATGAACAGGATGATGTCGCCGCGCGTGCGGATCTCCTTGAGCACCTTCTTCAGGCGCTCCTCGAAGTCACCGCGGTAGCGCGAGCCGGCCACGAGGGCGCCCAGGTCGAGCGTGTAGAGCTGCTTGTCCTTGAGCGTCTCGGGCACGTCGCCGCGCACGATGTCCTGCGCCAGGCCCTCGACGACGGCCGTCTTGCCGACGCCGGGCTCGCCGATCAGCACCGGGTTGTTCTTGGTGCGGCGCGACAGCACCTGCATGACGCGCTCGATCTCCTTGCCACGGCCGATGACCGGGTCGAGCTTGCCCTCGCGGGCGGCCTGGGTGAGGTTGCGGCCGAACTGGTCGAGCACCGCCGAGCCCGAGGGCTGGCCCTCCTGGGGGCCGCCGGCAGCGACCGGCTCCTTGCCCTGGTAGCCCGACAGGAGCTGGATGACCTGCTGGCGCACCTTGTTGAGGTCGGCACCCATCTTGGTGAGCACCTGGGCGGCGACACCCTCGCCCTCGCGGATGAGGCCGAGCAGGATGTGCTCGGTGCCGATGTAGTTGTGACCGAGCTGCAGCGCCTCGCGCAGCGAGAGCTCCAGCACCTTCTTGGCGCGCGGCGTGAACGGGATGTGCCCGCTCGGGGCCTGCTGGCCCTCGCCGATGATCTCCGTCACCTGTGTGCGCACGCCGTCGAGCGAGATGCTGAGCGACTCGAGCGCCTTCGCGGCAACGCCCTCACCCTCGTGGATGAGGCCGAGCAGGATGTGCTCGGTGCCGATGTAGTTGTGGTTGAGCATCCGCGCCTCTTCCTGGGCGAGGACGACCACCCGACGGGCACGGTCGGTAAAACGTTCGAACATGGGCTGCTCCTCACGCGGGCGTGCAACGACTCTATTCGCTCCCAACGAGCCGATCCCCCGAGTTCTGCCTTTGTTCGCCAGCGGCGTGATCACGGGCCTGGGGCCGTGCCGCGGCACGACGGCCCGAGCGCGCGGCGCGCCCGATGGACAGCCGCCGGTACGCGTTGCACGCTCGGTCCAGGGCGTCGTCCGACGCAGCACCCCGGACGGAGGAAAGCCATGGAGACGTCGTGGGAACGACTCGTCGCACGCTTCGCGCGCTTCCCGGGCGTCGTCGCGGAGATCGACGACCCGCTGACCTGGGGGCTCGACCTCGAGGAGGAGAACGTCACCGGCGACGACGGCCCCGCCGACCCGACGTCGGCCCGGTTCATGCGCGTCTACCGCTCCTTCGCGGGCGAGACGGTCGAGGTCGAGACAATGCGCGGCCTCTGCCCCGTCGACCTCGCCGACGACGTCGTGCGCGCGGCGGCGTCGGGGGCGCTCGCCGCACCGCTGCACGCCGACCTGCACCAGCCTGACTTCGCGGACCAGTACGACGACTACAAGAGCGCGATGCGTGCCGTCATCGCCGCGGTCGGCGAGGTGCCCCTCGTGACCGGCACCTTCACCATGGACGGCGCCGACGTCCCGTGCTGGCGCGTGACCGCCCGCGGGTCACCGCCGTCCTGGCCTCGCACCGGGCGCGCGCCGTCGTCGTCGCCGGGCCGCAGGACCTCGTCGACGCCGTCGACGTCGTCATGCGGCCCGTGCGCAGCCTGCTGCACCAGGCGGACGGCGCCTGACCGGAACTGTGCGCGACTCGCTGCCGCCTCCCCCTGCTGCGGCGCGGGCCGCGCCCCTATGCTGCCCGCAGGGCGCCCGCGCGGGCGCCGAGCGACGACAGGAGGACCTGGCGATGCACGGTGTCGTGGTCGGTGTGAGCGGTTCGCCCGAGGCGGACGTCGCCCTCGACTGGGCCCTGGCCGAAGCGGCGTCTCGCGCGGTGCCGCTCACGGCCGTCATGGCATGGACGGGGCCACGCGGCGTGCAGCCGCACGAGTACCAGGACCTGCTCGAACGGCAACGCGAGGACCTGCTCACGCTGCTCGACACCGCCGTGCGGCGCACCGGCCTGGCCGACGTCGAGGCCGCCGCGCAGGTCGCCGAGGGCGACCCGCCCGAAGCGCTCCTGGCGGCGGCGCAGGACGTGGACCTGCTGGTTCTCGGCCGACGACGCCGCGGCCGGCTCGGCCGCCTCGTGCTCGGGTCGGTGTCCTCCGAGGTGGTCGAGCGTGCCGAGGTGCCGGTCACGGTGGTCCGCGCCGACGGCGCAGGACCGACCGACGACGACGAGGCCGACGGCACGCGCGTCGTCGTCGGCGTCGACACCTCCGGGTCGTCGATGCTGGCGCTCCAGCACGGCGCCGAGGTCGCCGCACGAACCGGCGGCGTGCTCGAGGCGGTGTTCGCGTGGCAGATCACCACGCTCGCGCCGCTGCCCGGGTCGTGGGGGTGGGCCCCGCCGCTCGACGAGTACGAGAGCTTCGCGGCCGACCGGCTCGACGAGGCGATCGAGGCCGCCGGGATCACGCTTCCGCCCGAACAGCTCGTCCGCAACCTCGTCCACAAGTCGCCCGCCGCGGCCCTCATCGAGGCGTCGACGGCGGCCGGGCGCGTCGTCGTCGGCGCGCGGGGCCTGGGCGGGTTCGACCGGCTGCTGCTGGGCTCGGTGAGCCGGCAGGTGCTGGAGTACGCGGCGTGCCCCGTGACGGTGGTGCGCTGAGCACCGTGGGCTCCGCCGCAGGACTGCTGCTGACACCCGGGGCAGGCGCGAGCCGCGACCACCCTGCGCTCGTCGCGGTCGAGGCCGCGCTGGCCCCGCTGCCGGTCCGCCGGCTCGACTTCCCGTACCGGCTGGCGGGCCGGCGCATGCCCGACCGGCCGCCCGTCGCCGTCGCGCACCTGCGCGCCGAGGCGCAGCGGTTCGCCGACGATCTGGGCGTCGGCACCGAGGACCTGCTGCTCGGCGGCCGGTCCTACGGCGGGCGCATGTGCTCGATGACGGTGGCCGCGGGCCTCCCCGCCGCGGGACTGGTGCTGCTCAGCTACCCGCTGCACCAGCCGGGCAGGCCCGAGAACCTGCGCGTCACGCACTTCCCCGACCTGCGGGTGCCCGTCCTGTTCGTCTCGGGCGACCGCGACCCGTTCGGCTCCCCCGACGAGCTGGCCGAGCACGCCGCCGCGATCCCCGGGCCGGTCACGCTGGTCACGCTTCCCGGTGCCCACGACGTGCGCGGGCGCGACGCCGAGGTCGCGGACGCCGTCGCCGCCTGGGTTGCGGCGCGGTAGGGCTACCGGCCGCCCGCGGGACTCGCCGGGTACTCCGCCGGGGTCTTCTCCAGCTCGATCGCGATCTCGCGGCGGTTCGCGAGCACCTCGGCACGCTTCTCGTCGCGCTGACGCAACGCGTCGGCCTGCTGCGCCGACGTCAGGTGGTCCCAGTACAGGAGACCGTCGAGGTGCTGCGCCTCGTGGATGAAGCAGCGGGCCAGATACCCGGTGGCGTCGAGCTGGACGGGCGCGCCGTGCTGATCGACGCCGCGGATCGACGCCTCACCCGGGCGAGCCAGCGGCACGTACGCGCCCGGGACCGACAGGCAGCCTTCGTCCTCCGTCTGCGGCTCGGCGTCGAGGCCGACCTCGAGCACCGGGTTGACGACGGCGCCCACGTGGCGGTCACCGCGGTCGTCGGTCAGGTCGTAGACGAACACGCGCAGGTCGACGCCGACCTGCGGTGCGGCGAGCCCGACACCCTCGGCGACGTCCATGGTCGCGAACATGTCGTCGATCAGCCGCGCGAGCTCGGGCGTCGAGAACTCGGTCACCGCCCGCGCGGGAGCGTGCAGCACCGGCTCACCGATCTCCGTGATGCGCAGCACACGCCCCCGCTGCGACTCAGGGGCGTACGCGGGGTACTCGCCGACAGGCTCCCCCAGGAGGTACGTCGTGGGGCGACGGCGGCCGAATCTGCGGGGCATGCACCGAGGGTAAGGCCGGTGCCCCGCGAGACGCGTCAAGGGCCCGATCTCGGCCACCCTCGCGCCGGGGCGCGCGACATCGGCTGAAGTGGACACATGATCCTGGCCTCCTTCTACGAGGGTTCACGGGCCGCCACCGCGGCGGGCCACCGCGAGCGCCTCGACTTCTACCGGACGGTGACCGCGGTGGCGGGCGGCGCACTCGTCGTGATGCTCGGCGCGTTCGCCTGGTCGGCGGTGACGCTGTTCCCCCTCGCCGGAACACACCCCGCACTGGCAGCGACGATCGTGGCGATCAAGTCCGTCGCCGCGGTCGCCGTCGCGCTCGACGCGGCGGCATGCGTGGGGGCGCTGCGCGGCTGGCGGCTCGAGTCGCGCGCGCTCGCGGCGTCGTCGTCGTCGCCCTGACGGGTCCCGGCGCGGACACGTCCCGGCAGAACGCCTACGCGGCCCGGGCCCGCTGCGCCGCACCCGCGGCGGCGACGTCGGCGCGCAGCCGCGGCAGCACGCCCAGCGTGCGCGTGGTGAGCACCCACACGACGACGGCGACCGGCACGATCGCGGTCACCACCCACGCGCGCAGGGACGACGGCACGGCCTCGCGCACCGCCTGCGCACGCGGCACGCCCCCGACGTCGGCGGGCAGCCACTCGGTCAGGAGCTTGGCGATGAGCGACGTCGGCTCGAACGGGCCCAGCGACGTCGCCACGAACAGCGCCACGACCGTCAGCGCCAGCGCGAACGGCCACGCGAAGATGCGCGACTCGGCGTCGAGCACGTCGGCAGCGGCACGCTGCGCCTCGACGACGAACCCGACGGCGAGCACCACGAGCAGCACCCCGAGCTGGGCCGCGAGCAGATCCTCCAGCACCGACGTCTCCAGGTCGCTCGCACGCCGGGTCGGCAGGCCGAACGACAGCCCGACGAGCCCGGCGATGAGCGAGACCAGCGTCAAGGTCGAGGTGAAGGTCGAGATGCGCTCGAACGACTCGCGCGCGGCGCGGCTCACGCTGCGCGACGCCCGGCGCGGAGCCTCCCGGTAGACGACCAGCACCGTCAGCCCCGCGAGCATGATCGCGAGCAGCCAGGCCACCGCCGTCGCACTGATCGCCGCGAGCGCCGCCGAGGCGAGCAGCGGCCCGAACACCGTCGCGTCGACGTCGTCAGCCATGCGGATACCGAGCAGCGGCACGAGCCCCACCAGGGCGAACAGAACCAGACGCACCACCAGCGGGGTCGCGAACGCGCCGATGTCGCTCGCGTCGACCTCGGGGTCGCGGGCACGGATCGTCGCGGCCTCACGGCGCAGGGCCGCGCGCAGGTCGCCCGCCCAGCGTCTGGCCCCGCTCGCCGTCATGTGCCGCTCCCGTCGTGCGCCCGAGTCGAGGTTAGGCCGGGCGCGGGAGATCAGCACAAGGGAGAGGGGTGCTCCGAGGGGGCGACGCGAGATCGCGCGAGCGCGCGCGATGCGGGGCGAGGGGCGCAAGGGCGGATCGGCGGCCGCGATGGCCGGGGCTGTGCGTTGCGGCCGGTCAGGACGTTGAGAGCCACACCGAGGCGTCTTCCACGTCGGCGACGCGCCAGAGCCCACCGTCAACCTGGTCCGCAGGCACGGAAACGCAGACGTCTCCCGTCAGCGTCGCGCCATCGCTGAAGACCGCACCCTGCTTCCACATCGGGTCCGGCGGGACGCAACAGGTCCCTGACAACCCATCAAAGCTAGTGCCCGCAGCAGTCACGAACGGGAACGCGATACCCCCCCAGCGCGATGCGCCCTCGGCGGCGAACCCGAGGCCCTGTTTCGCGGTCTTGCGAGACTCGCCCGGAGCGAGCGGCGCCTCCCATGTCCGGCGGTGTCGACGTTCGCGCGGTGGGCGGCGACATGCGTGGCGGGTCGAGGGCTGAATGGAGGCCGCCGAGCAATGGCCCACCTAATGGCCCCCTGCGGCGCCTCAGGCGCCCCGGCGGCAGCGCTCGCGGACCCTCGTCCAGGCATGCAGAAGGCCCGGAATCTCAACGGATTCCGGGCCTTCTGCTTTCGGAGCCGCCCAAGGGAATCGAACCCTTGACCTATTCATTACGAGTGAATCGCTCTGCCGACTGAGCTAGGGCGGCGTGCTGCACCGTCTCCGGACGGATCGGCGAGCGCGCCTACAGTACCCGACGAGCGCCCCCGAGCCAAAACCGATCAGCAGTGCAGCCCGTCCTTCGGCACGTCCCCGTCGACCAGGAACCCGTCGACCGCGTCGACGATGCACTGGTTCGAGCGCCCGTACGCCGTGTGGCCCTCGCCCTCGTAGGTGACGAGCAGCCCGGAGTCGAGCGTCTTGGCGAGCGACTGCGCCCACGCGTAGGGCGTCGCGGGGTCGTTCGTGGTGCCGATGACGACGATGGGTGGCGCGCCGGCGGCGTGCAGGTCGAACTCCTGGTCGACGACGGGGTACGGCCAGTCGGCGCAGACCAGCCCCGAGTAGGCGAAGAAGCGGCCGACCGTGGGGGCGGCCTGCTCGAGCGCCGCCGCGTCGGCGCGCATCTGGGCCATGTCGGTGGTGCCGCGCCCGTCGAGGCAGCCGACCGCGCGGAAGCCCTCGGCGCTGTTGCCCTCGAAGGTGCCGTCCGGCTGCCGGGCGTTGTAGAAGTCGGCGAGAAACAGCAGCGCGTCGCCCGTGCCCTGGGTGATCACCTCGTCGAGGGCCTGGGTGAGGTACGGCCACGAACGCTGGTCGTACAGCGCCACGGCGATGCCGTAGAACGTCAGGGTCTGCGTGACGCGCCGGTTGCTCTGCGTCGGGTACGGGTCGGTGAGCGCGCGGTCGAGCACGTCGCGCACCTGCCGCAGGCCTTGCTCGACGTCGCCCTTGAGCGGGCAGTTCGCGCCGCCCTGGCAGTCCTTGACGTAGTTGCGCAGCGCCAGCTCGAACCCGCCCGCCTGCTGCTCCGAGGCTTCGTCGGCCGTGAGGTTGGGGTCGACGGCGCCGTCGAGCACCATGTTGCCGACCCGGTCGGGGAACAGTCCCGCATAGGTCGCGCCGAGCTGGGTCCCGTAGGAGAAGCCGAGGTAGTCGAGCTTCTTCTCGCCGACGACGGCGCGGATGAGGTCCATGTCGCGGGCAGCCGACTGCGTGTCGACGTTGCCGAGCAGCGCGCCGGTGTTCTCGCCGCAGGCCTTGGCCCAGGCGGAGTACTCGGCGGCCATCGCGGCCAGCCCGGCGTCGTCGTCGTCGAAGTCCATGGAGAGCGAGGCGTCCTTGCGGGCGTCGTCGAAGCAGACGACGGGGGTGGACCCCTGGACCCCCGCGGGTCGAACGCGACGACGTCGTAGGCGTCGCGGAGCCGTTCGCCGAAGCTTGACCACCCGTCCTTGATCCAGCCGGTGCCGGACTCGCCGGGCCCGCCGGGGTTGACCAGCACCGAGCCTTGCTTGGTGCCTGTCGCCGGGTGCCGGGTGAGAGCGAGCTCGATCGAGCCGGCGCTGGCGTCATGCCACGACAGCGGGGCGTCGATGCGCGCGCACTCGAACCCGTCGTCGCAGCTCGTCCAGGTCACGGACTGGCCGTAGTAGCTCTCGTAGCCCTCAGGGGCTCCGGCGGTCGCGTCGGCCTGCGGAACGCTCACCGATGGCGGCGGCGGCGTCGCTCCCTGTCTGTGGTTGTCCGACCCCCCGCAGCCTGCCAGCAATGCCAGGGCGACGATCGAGAGGGCGGAGACGAGGGTTCGCGCGGGGGCGGACGTCAGGCTCACCCGGCCAACTTACCGGCAGCACGCGCCGTGCCGTGTGAACGGTTGGTGAGAACTCGCCTGCTCAGCCCTGCGGTCGGAGCGCGACGGCCATGGCTTCGAGCGCCAGCAGCGGCGCGACGTTCCCGTCGAGCCGCTCGCGCGCCTGGCCGATGGCGTCCATGCGCCGCACGGTCTGCTCGGGCGTCGAGTCGGCGGCGAGCGCCTGCACGACGGCGAGGTCGGCGGGGTCGGCGCCGTTGACGAGCTCGACGTCGGCGCCGATCTGGAGCACCAGCACGTCGCGGTACAGCGACAGCAAGTCGACCATCGAGCGGTCGAGCACGTCCCGCTGGCGGCGCGTGGCCCGGCGCTTCTGGTCGTCCTCGAGCTGCTTGACCTGGCTGCGCAGCCGCGGCGGCAGCGTCTCGCCGTCGGCTGCTCCCAGCGTGCGCAGCAGCGCGGCACGCTCGACCCCGTCGCGTTCCGCGGTCGACGCCGTCGCCTCGGCCTTGGCGACGTCGACGAGCTCGCCGGCGGCGAGCACGGCGTCGCCGACCCCGCGGATGCGGCGGGCGACGGCGAGCACGGCCGAGCGCCGCCGCCGCGCCTCGGGGTCGCGGGCGAGACGGCGGGCGAGTCCCACGTGCGACTGCGCGGCACGCGCGGCAGCCAGCGCCACGGCGGGGTCGGCGCCGTCGCGCCGCACCAGCAGCTCGGCGACCGCCTCGGGCGGGGGCACGCGCAGCGCCACGGCGCGGGCGCGCGAGCGGATGGTGGGCAGCACGTCCTGCGGGCTGGGGGCGCACAGCACCCACACCGTGTGCGGCGGCGGTTCCTCGATGGCCTTGAGCAGCACGTTGGTGGTGCGTTCGAGCATGCGGTCGGCGTCCTCGACGACGATGACGCGGAACCGGCCGGCCGACGGCGTGCGTGCCGCGGTGCCGATGAGCGAGCGCACCTCGTCGATGCGGATGGTGACCTGGTCGGTGGCGACGACGGTCAGGTCGGGGTGGGTGCCGGCCAGCGTCGTCGTGCACTGGTGGCATGCGCCGCACCCGCCGTCGGGGCACTGGAGCGCCGCGGCGAACGCGCGTGCCGCGACCGACCGGCCCGAGCCGGGCGGGCCGGTGAGCAGCCACGCGTGCGTCATCGAGCGCGGGTCGCAGACCGCCCGCTGCAGCACCTCGACGGCGGCGGGCTGCCCGACGACGTCGTCCCAGACGCTCATCGGCCGTCTGCCGCGCCGGACCGTGCCTGCGGCAGCCGGGGGGCGACGGCCGCGCGCACCTGCGCGTGGACCTGGTCGACGGTTCCCGCGGCGTCGACCACGACCCAGCGGGCCGGGTCCGTTCCCGCGCGGCTCAGGTAGGCCTCACGCGTGCGCCGGTGGAAGTCGTCGCCCGCACGCTCCAGGCGGTCGGGGTCGCCCGTCATGCGGGCCGCCGACGTCGCGGGGTCGACGTCGAGCAGGATCGTCAGGTCCGGGAGCAGGCCTTGCACGGCCCACAGCGACAGCCGTTCGACCTCGGCCTCCCCCAGCTCGCGCCCGCCCGCCTGGTAGGCGACCGACGAGTCCAGGTACCGGTCGGTGACGACGACGGCGCCACGCTCCAGGGCGGGCCGCACGAGCGACGCGACGTGGTGGGCGCGGTCGGCGGCGTACAGCAGCGCCTCGGTGCGCGGGTCCATGTCCTGCCCGTGCAGGATCACCTGCCGCAGCTCGGCGCCGAGCGCGGTGCCGCCCGGTTCGCGCGTCACCACGACCTCGCGCCCGGTGAGCGTGCCCAGCCAGTCGCCCAGGAGGCGCGCCTGCGTCGTCTTGCCGCCGCCGTCGCCGCCCTCGAACGACACGAAGTACCCGGGTGTGCTCACGCCGCTCACCCTAACCGCGGGCTCCGACAGCGACCACGAGCGCCGACGCAGCCCGCCACGGGGCCGCAGTGGCCCACGTCACGTCCTACGGCGCCCAGGTAGGCTCGCCCGGACCGGTGTGGTCGGTCCACACTGGGGTGTACGCCACTGATCAGCTTGGAGGACGACATGACGGACCGTTCGACCGCCACCCCACTCACTGACGAGCAGTCGTGGGAGGTGCTGGGCCTCCAGAAGATCGGACGCCTCGCCACGGCCGTCGCCGGTGACGTCGAGATCTTCCCCGTGAACTACGCCGCGACCAAGCGCCGCATCTTCGTCCGGACCGCGCCGGGCTCCAAGCTCGCCGAGATCGCCGTCAACGGCCGCATCGCGTTCGAGGTCGACGAGATCGGCACGGACCTCGCCTACAGCGTCGTGCTCAAGGGCACCGCCGAGATCCTGGAGCACGACGACGACATCACGGACGCCGAGGCGACCGGGCTGCTGACCTACCTCGACACGCACAAGCCCGTGTGGCTGCGCATCACGCCCACCGAGGTGTCGGGACGCCGCTTCACGCGCTGAGCCAGCGCCGTCGTCACTCCCCCGGGTAGACCACGCCGAGCTGACGGCGAGCCTCGTCGAGGATCGCCATCACCTCGATCGTGTCCTGCCAGGGGTGGCGGGGCGACGCCGTGACGCCCGCGGCGACCAGGCGCGCGACCTCGGCGGCCTCGTAGGCCTTGCCCTCGCCGCGCGGCGAGGTGAAGTCCCAGCTCGTGCCGTCGGCACGGGTCACCACGAGGTCCGCCGGCATGAAGAACTCGCGCGGGACCTCGACCCGCCCGCGCGTGCCGACGACGGTCGCGGCGTGCGGGCCCGCGGCGCGCGACGACGTGTGCAGCACGGCGTGCTGCCCGCCGTCCCATTCCAGGACGAGGGCGACGTGGTCGTCGACCCCGGTGGGCGCGCGCGTCCCGCGCACGGTGACCGACGACGGCGCCCCGAGCAGGTCGTGCGCGAACGCGACCGGGTAGATGCCCAGGTCGAGCAGGGCGCCGCCCGCCAGCCCGGGCGCGAAGATCCGGTGCGCCGGGTCGTAGGGGAAGAACACGTCGAACTCGGCCTCAATGGTGACGACCGTGCCGATCTCGCCGCGCGCGATCGCGCCGCGCAGCGCGGCGACGTGCGGCAGGAACCGCGTCCACATGGCCTCCATGAGGAACACGCCCGCCTCGCGGGCGGCGTCGAGCAGCACCCGCGACTCGGCCGCCGAGCGCGCCAGGGGCTTCTCGACGAGCACGTGCTTGCCGGCCCGCACGGCGAGCAGCGCGTGCTCCAGGTGGTGGGAGTGCGGGGTGGCCACGTACACGACGTCGACGCCGGGGTCGGCGACGAGCGCCTCGTAGGAGCCGTGCGCGCGTGCGCCCGGGGCGTGCGCGGCGGCGAACTCCTGGGCCTTGGCGGCAGACCGTGAGCCGACGGCCACGACGGACGCGCGCGTGCGCTCGCGGACGCCGTCGCTGAACGATGCCGCGATCGTTCCGGCGCCGAGGATGCCCCAGCGGATCGCGGGGGCGGAGAGCAGGTCGGGCACGGTGCCGTCGAGGTCGGCGGCGGTGAGGCGGGCGGCATACGCGTGGGGCTGGGCCATGTTCGGCAACGTACCGCCCGCTGGACACACTTGCAGTCACCCTGACCCGAAGGTGTAGCATCCGTTCTAGTCATACCGACTTTTACTCAGGTCAGACCACGGACCGCGACCTTCGGGGGTGTGCGTGCACGACATCGGCCTCGCCGTCTCCACGGTCATCTTCGCGCTCCGCCCGCACCCCACCACGCACCGCCCGGTGCTGTCGATCCCCTGGTGCGGCGCACCCGCGAGCCCTACGAGGGCCAGTGGGCGCTGCCCGGAGGCTGGGTCACCGTCACGGAGTCCCTCGCGGCCTCCGCAGGCCGCACGCTCGTCGAGACGACGGGGGTGCGCCCCTCCTACCTGGAGCAGCTCTACACGTTCGGCGACCCCGGCCGGTCACCCGGCGGACGGGTCGTCAGCGTCGTCTACTGGGCGCTGGTGCGCCCCGAGGAGATCGGCGAGCGCCCGCCCTCGGGCAAGGGCCCCGCCCGCGACACCGCGAACGTGCGGTGGTTCGTCGCCGACTCCCTGGCCGAGGGCGACCCGCACCTGGCGTTCGACCACGACCGCGTCGTCGAGTACGCGCTGTGGCGGCTGCGCACCAAGGTCGAGTACTCGGCCATCGCCCAGGGGTTCCTGGGCGAGACCTTCACGCTCAGCGAGCTCCGGCAGGTCCACGAGGCCGTGCTGGACCGCGAGCTCGACCCCGCAAACTTCCGCCGCCAGGTGGAGGCCTCCGGCGTCATCGTCGCCACCGGGGAGCGCGTGACCGGTGGCAGGCACCGGCCACCACGGCTGTACCGCTTCGACACGTCGGCGACCCTCGTGGACAACGGTCCCCTGGGCGACGACGCTCCCTTCCCCTCACCTGGAGAACGGCAATGACCTCCGTGGACCTCCTCGTGCAGGCCGCGCCCAGCGCGACCTGTGACTCCGGCCTCGCACAGGGGCCGTGGGACTTCGACACCGTGCCCGGCTACGGCCCCGGCGCCTCCCTCGACGACACCGCCCCCGCGTCCTCGCCCCGCCAGGGCGCGCTGCCCGCGCAGTACCGCGAGGCCGGCGACGACGAGCTGAGCGACCGGATCGCCGCCGCGCGTGCCGCGCTCGGCCCGCGCGCCGTCGTGCTCGGCCACTTCTACCAGCGCGACGAGATCGTGCAGCACGCCGACTTCCTGGGCGACTCGTTCCAGCTCGCCAACGCCGCCCAGACCGTGCCCGACGCCGAGGCCATCGTCTTCTGCGGCGTGCACTTCATGGCCGAGACGGCCGACGTGCTGGCCAAGCCCGGCCAGACCGTGATCCTGCCCAACCTCGCGGCCGGCTGCTCGATGGCGGACATGGCCGACATCGACGCCGTCGAGGACGCGTGGGCCCAGCTCACCGCGCTCTACGGCGACGAGCCCGACGCCGACGGGCGCGCGCCCGTCATCCCCGTGACGTACATGAACTCGGCCGCCGACCTCAAGGCGTTCTGCGGCCGCCACGGCGGCATCGTGTGCACGTCGTCCAACGCCGAGACCGTGCTGGAGTGGGCGTTCGAGCGCGGGCAGCGCGTGCTGTTCTTCCCCGACCAGCACCTGGGGCGCAACACCGCCAAGAAGCTCGGCGTGCCGCTCGACCGGATGCCCCTGTGGAACCCGCGCCTCACGCTGGGCGGCTCCAGCGCCGAGGACCTGCGCGACGCGCGCGTCATCCTGTGGCACGGGTTCTGCTCCGTCCACAAGCGCTTCACCGTCGGCCAGATCGAGCAGGCCCGCGCCGAGCACCCCGGCGTGCGGGTCATCGTGCACCCCGAGTGCGCCATGGCCGTGGTCGACGCGGCCGACGAGGCCGGGTCCACCGACCACATCCGCAAGGCCGTGGCCGCCGCGACCGAGCCGACGACGTTCGCCATCGGCACCGAGATCAACATGGTCAACCGGCTCGCCGCCGAGTTCCCCCAGCACACGATCTTCTGCCTCGACCCCGTCGTCTGCCCCTGCTCGACCATGTACCGCATCCACCCCGGCTACCTCGCCTGGGTGCTCGAGGAGCTCGTGGCCGGGCGCGTCGTCAACCAGGTCACCGTGCCCGACGACGTCGCCGCCGACGCCCGCGTGGCCCTCGAACGGATGCTCGCGGCCAAGCCCAAGCCCGCCACCACCGGATCGGAGGCCCGCTGATGCGTGTCGTCGTCGTCGGCTCCGGCGCTGCCGGGCTGCTCACCGCTTTCCGCGCGGCCACCCGCGGGCACGACGTCGCCCTCGTGACCAAGGCCGACCTGCCCGAGTCCAACACGCGCTACGCCCAGGGCGGCGTCGCCGCGGTCATGGCCGAGGGCGGCCCCGACGGCGACACGATCGACGCCCACGTCGCCGACACCCTCGTCGCGGGCGCCGGGCTGTGCGACGCCGACGCGGTGCGGCTGCTGTGCGCCGAGGGGCCCGAACGCGTGCGCGACCTGCTCGCCCTCGGCCTCGACCTCGACCGTGTCGCCGGGCCCGGCAGCGACCTCGCCCGCGGACGCGAGGCCGCACACTCGGCGGCGCGCGTGCTGCACTCGCACGGCGACGCCACCGGCCTGTCGATCGAGATCGCCCTCATCGACGCCGTCCGCACGGTGCCGCTCGAGGTGCACGAGCGCACGATGCTGCGCGACCTGGTCGTCGAGCCCGCGCCGTGCGACGCGGCCGCCCCGCACGCCGGGGCCGGGCGCCGCGTCGTCGGCGTCGACGTCGTGCACGCCGACGGGTCCTCCTCGATCCTGCGCGCCGACGCCGTCGTGCTCGCGACCGGCGGCGCCGGGCAGCTCTTCCGGCACACCACCAACCCCGAGGTCACCACGGGTGACGGCGTCGCCGCCGCCCTGCGCGCCGGGGCCGCCGTCGCCGACCTGGAGTTCTACCAGTTCCACCCCACGGCGCTCGCCGTGCCGGGAACACCGCTCATCTCCGAGGCCGTGCGCGGCGAGGGGGCGGTGCTGCGCGACGCCACCGGCCGCCGCTTCATGCTCGACGTCCACCCCGACGCCGAGCTCGCCCCGCGCGACGTCGTCGCCCGCGGGATCGCCGCGGCCATGGCCGCCCAGGGCGGCACGCCCGTGCTGCTCGACGCCACCGCGCTGGGCGGCGAGCGGCTCGCGCAGCGGTTCCCCGGCATCACCGCGACCCTCCAGGCGCACGGGTTCGACTGGGGCACCGAGCCGGTGCCCGTGACCCCCGCCGCGCACTACTGGATGGGCGGCATCCGCACCGACCTGTCGGGGCGCACGTCGCTGCCCGGTCTCTTCGCGGTCGGCGAGGCCGCGTGCACGGGCGTCCACGGGGCCAACCGGCTCGCGTCGAACTCGCTGCTCGAAGCGCTCGTGTTCGGGTGGCGGGCCGCGGCGGCGATCGAGGACGAGGCGTGGCCGACGACGGCGGTCGGGGCGCACGTGCTGCCCACACCGGGCCACACCGCGACCGTGCACCCGGCCGCACGCCCTGCCGCCGACCCCGGGCGGCCCGGCCGCATCGCGCACCGGGTGCTGCCGCCGCACCGGGGCGCGCCGCACGCCGCCGCCCCGGCCGTGCTCGACCGCGCCGGGCTCCAGTCGCTCCTGTGGGAGCACGCCGGCCTGGTGCGCGGCGCCGACGGGCTGCGGCACGCCGCCGACGTGATCGACGGGGCCGTGCGCCCGCCGCGCGCCGACGCGTTCGGCGCACTGGAGGACCGCAACCTGTTCGAGCTGGGCCGCGCCCTCGTCACGGCCGCGCTCGCACGCACCGAGTCGCGCGGCGGGCACGCCCGCTCCGACTTCCCCGCGCCCGACGACGCCCAGGCCGCCTCCCGCGCCTGGCGTCTGCCCACAGCCGCCCTGGTGCCCGCCACCGCCCCCGCGACCGGAGTCCTCGCATGAGCCTGACCCCCGCCGCCGCGGTCGACGACATCCTGGTGCGCGCGCTCGCCGAGGACGCCCCGTGGGGCGACCTGACGAGCGAGGTGTTCCTGCCCTCCGGCGCCCGCGCGCGGGCCGCGCTCGTGGCCCGCGAGCCGGGCGTCCTGTCCGGGCTGGACGTGTTCGCCCGAGCGTTCACGCTGCTCGACCCGGACGCCGTCGTCGAGCAGCGAGCCGCCGACGGAGAGCGCTTCGCGGCGGGCGACGTGCTCGCCGTCGTCGAGGGTGACGCCCGTGCGGTGCTGCGTGCCGAGCGCATCGGCCTCAACCTCGTCCAGCGCCTGTCCGGCATCGCGACGGCGACCGCCCGCTACGTCGAGGCCGTCGCCGGGACGGGCGCCCGCGTCGTCGACACCCGCAAGACGACGCCGGGGCTGCGCGTCCTGGAGCGGGCAGCGGTGCGCGACGGCGGCGGGCACAACCACCGCTTCTCGCTCTCGGACGCGGTGCTCGCCAAGGACAACCACCTCGCGGTGCTCGCCGCGCAGGGCGTCTCGGTGGGCGACGCGATCCGCGCCGCACGCGCTGCGCTGCCGCACGCCACCACCATCGAGGTCGAGGTCGACCGCCTCGACCAGGTCGAGGAGGTCGTGGCGGCCGGGGTCACCACGATCATGCTCGACAACTTCTCGAACGACGACCTGCGCACCGGCATCGGGATCGTCGCGGGCCGGGCGATCGTCGAGGCGTCGGGCGGCATCACGCTCGACACGATCCGCGGGGTGGCCGAGACCGGGGTCGACGTCATCTCGGTCGGCGCCCTGACCCACGGGGTGCGGTCGCTCGACCTGGGCCTCGACATGGACGTGACGGCGGCGCTGCGCGTCGCGGCCGCCGCCGGCTGACCATGCTCTACGCCGACGCGGCCGCCACCACGCCCGTACGACGCGAGGTGCTCGAAGCGCTCTGGCCCTACCTGACCGGCGAGTTCGGCAACCCGTCGTCGACGCACGACCTCGGGCACCGGGCCGCGACGGCGCTCACGTCCGCCCGGGCGGACGTCGCGGCGGCGTTCGGCGCGCGGCCCGGCGAGGTGATCTTCACGTCGGGCGGCACGGAGGCCGACAACCTCGCGGTCAAGGGGCTCGCGCTCGCCGCGCCGCGGGGTCGGCACGTCGTCACGTCGGCGATCGAGCACGAGGCGGTGCTGGAGTCCGTCGCGTACCTGGAACGGTGCCACGGGTTCGCGGCGACCGTGCTGGCCCCGGCCCCCGACGGCACCGTCACCCCCGACGCGCTGCGCGCCGCCCTGCGCCCCGACACGACCCTCGTGACGATCCACCACGGCAACAACGAGGTCGGCACGGTCCAGGACGTGCGCGCCCTCGCGGCCACCGCACACGAGGCCGGCGCGCTCTTCCACACCGACGCCGTGCAGTCCGCGGGCTGGCTCGACGTCTCGCTGGCCGGGCTCGGGGTCGACGCACTGTCCGTCTCGGGTCACAAGCTCGGCGCCCCGAAGGGCGTCGGCGCGCTGCTGGTGCGCGCCGGGCTGCCGCTCGAACCGCTCGTCCACGGCGGCGGGCAGGAGCGCGGGCGCCGGTCCGGCACCGAGAACGTCGCGTTCGCCGTCGGGCTCGCGGCGGCCGTACGCGCGCTGCCCGCGTTGCGGGGGCGGGCGGCCGACGTGGCGGCGTCACGCGACACACTCGTCGCGGGGGTGCTCGCGCGTGTGCCCGGCGCCGTCCTGACCGGGCCGGACCCGCGGGCGGCGCACCGAACCATGGGGGCGGCGACCCGCCTGCCGGGCCACGCGAGCTTCTGCTTCCCCGGCACGAGCGGCGAGGCGGTGCTGCTGGAGCTCGAACGTGCCGGGGTGGTGACGTCGAGCGGGTCGGCGTGCGCGGCCGGGCGCGACGAGCCGTCGCACGTGCTGCTCGCGCTGGGCGTGCCACCCGAGGTCGCGCAGACGGCCGTGCGGTTCACGGTCGAGGCGCCCTTCGACGCCGGCACGCTGGTCGCCGCCGTGGTCGATGCGACGACGGCCGTCGGGCGCCTCGGAACCTGACCTTCGCTCCCGGGGCCGGCGATCAGCGACGACGGCGACCGCCCCGGTCCCGGGCGTCGATCCGGGGCCGGGGCGGTCGTCGCCGGGCGTCGCTCAGCAGCTCTCGAACGGCACCGACCCGGGCCCGCACAGCGGCGGCGCGTCGCCGCAGGTACGCGAGCACGCCCGGGTAGGTGGAGCGGAACACCTCGCCGAAGTCGGGACGGTTCGCGGCGGGGCTCACGGGCCGGTCCTGGTTCTCATCCCTCTTCATGGTCGGTCACGGGCACTGTGCAACACCCCCGCGACGCTCGCCCCGGCGCGCGCACATGCGCGCACCGGGCCGGGCGGGCCAGCATGGGGGCATGGACCTGCCTCGCGGACGGCACACCGCGCCCGACACCCCCCGCCCCGAGCAGCCGCCCGCGCAGGCCTCGGCGCGCGACCTCGTGCGGACCTACGGGTCCGGCGACACGCAGGTGCGGGCGCTCGACGGCGTGTCCGTCGACTTCGCGCGCGGGCGGCTGACCGCGATCATGGGGCCGTCCGGGTCGGGCAAGTCGACGCTCATGCACTGCATGGCCGGGCTCGACACGCCCACGAGCGGCACCGTCGTCGTCGACGGCGTCGAGGTGTCGTCGCTCAGCCAGCGCAAGCTCACCCGGCTGCGGCGCACCCGCATCGGGTTCGTGTTCCAGGCGTACAACCTCGTGCCGACGCTCACCGCGGCGGAGAACATCACGCTGCCGCTCGACATCGCACGCGCGCCCATCGACCCGGCCTGGTTCGACGAGGTGGTCGACGCCGTCGGCATGCGCGCACGGCTGCACCACCGCCCCAACGCGCTGTCGGGCGGTGAGCAGCAGCGTGTCGCGTGCGCGCGAGCCCTGGTGGGGCGCCCGTCCGTGGTGTTCGCGGACGAACCGACGGGCAACCTCGACTCACGGTCCTCGCGCGAGGTGCTGACGTTCCTGCGCCGCAGCGTCGACGACCTGGGCCAGACCGTCGTCATGGTCACGCACGACCCGCGTGCCGCGTCCTACGCGCACCGCGTGCTCATGCTCGGCGACGGCCGCATCACCGCCGACCTCGACGCCCCCAGCCGCGAGCAGATCCTCGCCGCCGTCGGAGCCGAGGACGACGACGAGCCCGCACGTCCACCCACAGGCATGCACGCGCTGGTCCCCGCCGACGAGCCCGCGCGTCCGCCCACGGGCATGCACGCGGCGATCCCCGCCGACGAGCCTCCGCGCCCCGCCACGGACGCCCCGGCCGGGGCGGAGACCGCGACCCCGTGATCCGGGTCGCCCTGCGCGGCGTCCGCGAGCACCTGGTCCGGTTCAGCCTGTCGGTGCTCGCGGTCACGCTCGGCGTCGCGTTCGTCGTCGGCACGTTCGCGTTCCGCGGCATGCTCGCCGCGACGTTCGACGCGATCATCACGACGTCGGTCAACGCCGCGGTCTACGTCCGCGGGGCCGAGGCCGTCGCGACCGACCTCGCGAACCCGGGAGCCGCCCCCACGTCGCCCGTGGGATTCGGTGCGCAACGCAGCCCGGTCGCCGCCGCGCTCGCCGACGACGTCGCGGCCGTCGACGGCGTCCAGCGCGTCGTCCCGGACTACTCGGGCCCCGTCGTGCTCGTCGGCGCCGACGGCACCGCGGTCGTGACCTCGGGCCCGCCGTCGCTGGCGTTCGCGATCGACCCCGAGTACCCGACCGCCCACCTCACGACGGGCGAGTGGCCGGGCGAGGGTCAGATCGTGCTCGAGACCGGTGCCGTGCGCGCCTCGGGCCTGCGCACGGGGGACGCGACCACGGTGGTGATCGGGGACTCGCCGCGGCAGGTCACCGTCTCGGGCACGTTCGCGATCGACGCCTCGGCGGCCGGCGCCGTGCTCGTGGGCGTCGACGCCGCCACGGCCCGCGCGGTCTTCGCCCCGGACGGGCAGGTGCCGCAGCTGTCCGTGTACGCCGATCCGGGCGTCGACGAGGCGACGCTCGCCGCCCGCGTCGCCGCCGCGCTGCCCGCGGGCTCCGGCGCGCAGGCCGTCACCGGAGAGACGGTCCGCGCCGAGTCACGCGCCTCGATCCAGGAGGTGCTCGGGTTCCTGCAGACGTTCCTGCTCATCTTCGCCGCGATCGCCCTGGTGGTGGGCGCGTTCATCATCACCAACGCGTTCGCGATGGCGGTGCGCGAACGCCAGCGCGAGAACGCGCTGCTGCGCGCCGTCGGCGCATCCCCCGCGCAGGTCTTCGCCTCGGTGCTCGTGCAGGCGTTCGCGGTGGGGCTCGTGGGGGCTGCCCTCGGGGTGGGTGGCGGCGTGGGGCTGGTGCACGGCATCCGCGCGGTGCTGGCCCGGTTCGGCATGCAGCTGGGCAGCGACGTGCCGCTGTCGGCGGGCGAGGTCGCGGTGGCGGTCACGCTCGGCACCGTGCTGTGCCTGGTCGCCGCGGCGCTGCCCGCACGCCGCGCCGCGCTCGTGCCGCCCGTGCAGGCGATGCGCGACGACGTCGCCCCGAGCGCGGCACGGGTGCCCGCGCGCTGGCCGGGGCGGTGCTGGCGATCGCCGGCAGCGGGGCGCTGGTGCTCGCCTCGCGGCTCGGCTCCGCGCTCGACGCCCGCGTGACCGGCTGGGGGTGGGTCGACGCCCTGCCGCCGCGCTGGGTGCTGGGCGTCGGCGCGGGACTGCTGCTGCTCGGCGTGCTCGTCGGCTCGCCCGCGGTGGCCCGGGGCGTGCTGCGTGTGCTCGGCGCCCCCGCGGCCTGGCTGCTGCGCCCTTTTGGCGGCCTGGCCCGCGGCAACGTCACACGCAACCCGCGCCGCACCGCGGCGACGGCGGGCGCGCTGCTCATCGGCATGGCGCTGGTCGCGTGCACGGGGGTCATCGCCGCGTCGACCGAGGCGTCGGTGAGCACCGTCGTCCACACCGAGCTGAGGGCTCCCCTCCTGGTCGACTCGGCCACGATGCAGCTGCCCGCCGACGCGGTTCCCGCCGTGCGCGCGGTGCCGGGCGTCGGCGCGACCGACGTCGTCCGGCTCGCGACCACGGGCGCCGCGGCGGGTGACGGTGAGGCCCGGTCGGTCGAGGTCGCGGGCGTCGCCGGAGGGTTCTTCGCCTCGGCGCTGCGCGTCGACGCCCTCCAGGGCGACCCCTCGACCGCGCTCGCCGACGGGGAGGCCGCGGTGGTGCGCCGCACCGCGCGCACCCTGGGCGTGCAGGTCGGCGACGAGCTGCGGCTGGGTCTCGGCGCGCACCGTGTGACCGTCCGGGTCGGCGCCGTCTTCGACAGCCAGGTCGTCGGCACGGGCATCGTGCTGCGCGACGACGTGTTCGACGACGTCGTCCCCGCCGGGCAGGCACGCGTCCGGGCGGTCTACGTCACGCCCGCCGACGGCACCGACGTCGGCGCCGTGCGCGCCGACCTGCGCGAGGCCGTCGCACCGTTCCTCGTCCTGACGGTGCGCGACCGCGACGAGACGGCCTCGGCCGTCGCCGACCAGGTCGACCAGGCCATCGCGATCCTGTACGCGCTGCTCGCCCTGTCGATCGTCATCGCGCTGCTGGGCATCGTGAACACGCTCGCGCTCAGCGTCATCGAGCGCACGCGCGAGATCGGCCTGCTGCGCGCCGTGGGGCTGGGGCGGTTGCAGCTCGCCGCGGTCATCGCCCTGGAGTCGGTGCTCATCGCGGTGTACGGCACGGTGCTGGGCGTGGCCACGGGCATCGCGGTGAGCGCCGCGCTGCCGGGGGTGCTCGCCGACGAGGGGCTCAGCCGCCTGGCCGTCCCCTGGGGGCAGGTGCTCGCCGTCCTGGGCGTGGCCGTCGTCATCGGGCTCGTGGCGAGCATCGGGCCGGCCGTCCGCGCGGCACGGCTGCCCGTGCTGGAGGCCGTGACGGTGGACTGAGCCCGCCGGAGCCCTACTTCGCCGCAGCCTTCTTGCGCGGAGCCGCCGGCTTGCGCGCCGTCGTGCGCCGCTTCGCCGGGCCCGCGGCGCGCTTCTCGGCGAGCAGCTCGATCGCACGCTCGGGGGTGATCGACTCGGGCGTGACGTCGCGCGGCAGGGTCCGGTTGGTCTCCCCGTCGGTGACGTACGGGCCGAAGCGACCGTCCTTGACCACGATGGGCTTGCCGCTCGTCGGGTCGTCGCCGAGCTCACGCAGCGGCGGCTGAGCGGCCCCGCGAGCCCCACGCCCGCGCTTCGGCTCGGCGTAGATCTTCAGCGCCTCGTCGAGCGTGACCGTCAGGAGCATCGCCTCGGACGCGAGCGTGCGCGAGTCGGTGCCCTTCTTGAGGTAGGGCCCGTAGCGGCCGTTCTGCGCGGTGATCTCGGTGCCCGACTCGGGGTCGACGCCCACGACGCGCGGCAGCGACAGGAGCTTGAGGGCGTCGTCGAGCGTGACGGTCGCCAGGTCCATGTCCTTGAACAGCGACGCCGTGCGGGGCTTGGGCTGCGCGGCCAGCGCCTTCTTGCGCGCGGCGGCCGACAGGCCCTCGGCGAGCACGGGCTCGGGCAGCACCTCGGTGACGTACGGGCCGTAGCGTCCGGCCTTGGCGATGATCTCGTGGCCCGTGGCCGGGTCCGCGCCGAGCGAACGCCCGTCGTCCCCGCCCGCGGCGAGCAGCTCACGCGCCTTCTCGACCGTCAGCTCGTCGGGCGCGAGGTCGTCGGGCACCGAGGCGCGAGGCGGGTTCTCCCCCTCGGCGACCGGTGCCGACAGGTCCTCCAGGTACGGCCCGTAGCGGCCCACGCGCACGCGCAGCCCGTCCCCGATCTCCACGGAGTTGATGGCCACCGGGTCGATCTCGCCGAGATTCTCCACGAGGTTCTTGAGCCCGCCCGCGGTCCCCGAGCCGGCGGCGGGAGCGTCCGCCGACCCGCCGAAGTAGAACTCGGTGAGCCAGGCGACGCGCTCGCGCTCGCCCGCCGCGATCTCGTCGAGGTCGGCCTCCATCGCCGCGGTGAAGCGGTAGTCGACCAGCGAGCCGAAGTGATCCTCCAGGAGCCGGGTCACGGCGAAGGCCAGCCAGGTCGGGATCAGCGCCTGCCCGGCCGTGCGCACATACCCGCGGTCCTGGATGGTCGAGATCGTGGCGGCGTACGTCGACGGGCGGCCGATGCCGAGCTCTTCGAGCGCCTTGACGAGCGACGCCTCGGTGAAGCGCGCGGGCGGGGTGGTGGAGTGCCCGTCGGCGCTCAGGTCGCGCGCGTCGAGCGCGTCACCCTCGGCCATGCGCGGCAGGCGGGCGTCCTTGCCCGTGGTCGCGGCCTCGGGCGCGTCCTCGGTGTCCGAGCCCTCCTCGTACGCGGCGAGGAACCCGCGGAACGTGATGACGGTGCCCGACGCCGAGAACACGGCGTCGCGCCCGGCGAGATCGCCCGCGGCACCGGACAGCGCGGCCGCGAGCCGCACCGATGCCGTCGACCCCTTGGCGTCGGCCATCTGCGAGGCGACGGTCCGCTTCCAGATGAGCTCGTACAGCCGGAACTGGTCGCCGGTGAGCTCGCCCGCCACCTGGGCGGGGGTGCGGAACGAGTCGCCCGCGGGGCGGATCGCCTCGTGCGCCTCCTGGGCGCCCGCCGACTTCGACTGGTAGAGCCGCGGCGCCCCGGGCACGTACTCGGTGCCGTACAGCTCGGCGGCCTGGCGCCGTGCGGCGTCGATCGCCTCGGAGCTCAGCGCCGGGGAGTCCGTACGCATGTACGTGATGTAGCCGTTCTCGTACAGGGACTGCGCGGTGCGCATGGTCGCGCGTGCGTTCATGCGCAGCTTGCGCGAGGCCTCCTGCTGCAGCGTCGAGGTCGTGAACGGCGCGGCCGGCTTGCGCGTGTACGGCTTGGTCTCGAGCGAACGTACAGAGAACCCGGCACCGTCCAGGCCCGCGACGACGGCGTTCGCCGTCGCCTCGTCGAGGTGGACGACACCGGTGCGGACCTTGAGCCGCCCCTTGTCGTCGAAGTCGCGGCCCGAGGCGACGCGCTCGCCCGCGACACCCGTCAGGCGCGCGGTGAACAGCGTGCCGGCGTCCTCGCCCGACGTCGGCGCGAACGACCCGGTGACGTCCCAGTACGACGCCGCGACGAACGCCATCCGCTCACGTTCGCGCTCGACGACGAGGCGTGTGGCGACCGACTGCACCCGCCCGGCCGACAGGCCCTGGCGGACCTTGCGCCACAGCACGGGCGAGACCTCGTAGCCGTACAGGCGGTCGAGGATGCGGCGCGTCTCCTGCGCGTCGACGAGATCGGTGTCGAGCTCACGTGTGCTCTCCAGCGCCCGCAGGATCGCCTCGCGGGTGATCTCGTGGAACACCATGCGGCGCACGGGCACCTTGGGCTTGAGCTCCTGGATGAGGTGCCACGCGATCGCTTCGCCCTCGCGGTCCTCATCGGTCGCGAGGAACAGCTCGTCGGCCTCCTTGAGCGCCTTCTTGAGCTCGCGGACCTTGGCCTTCTTGTCCGCGTACACCTCGTAGTAAGGCTCGAACCCGTTCGTGACGTCGACGGCGAACTTGCCGAACGGGCCCTTCTTCATCTCCGCCGGAAGCTCGGAAGGCTGCGGAAGGTCACGGATGTGCCCGACGCTGGCTTCCACCTCGTAGTCCTTGCCGAGGTAGCCGGCGATCTTGCGAGCCTTGGTCGGCGACTCGACGATCACGAGCTTGCGTGGCATCCGTTCCTGCTCTCCGGGGTTCCGTGCGGGCCGGGCGCGGCTCCGCGGGTGTTCACGGTACGCCCCCACCGTCCGGGCACCTTACCCGTGGCCGCCGCTGGGCGTCGCGCGCACTCACGGACCGGCGCGGCTCGCGCGCCTCCGCGAGCCCGGTGGGTGAAAGGCTCAGGTGGGTCCCGGCCGCGCCGTCGCCTGCCGCAGCAGCAGCATCGCCGCGAACGCCGCCGCCGTCACCGCGACCACCCCCGCGACGCCTCCGGTGTAGGCGGTGACCTCCCCGGAGAACGGCACCCCGCGCCCACCGCCGTGCAGGTCGCCGAGCGCCACGAGGGCGCCGACGCCGGCACCCGCGGCGCCGAGCACGAGGAGCCCGGCCGTCGCGAGCGAACCCCGCAACGGCATGCCCGCACCCGGGCGGGCGACGTCGAGCGACGACCGTGAGCCGAACACGCAGACCGCCGCAGCCCACGCGAGCGTCACCAGCAGGGCGGCGACGACGTCGGAAGGCCGGTGCCACTGCCCCACCAGCGTGGACACGCCCATGGCGGCCGTCCAGAGGGCGCCGAGCACGGCGACCACGGGCCGCCAGGCGCGCGGGACGACGAGGAGCAGCGCGAGCGCGACCGACGCCGCGACCGTGGTGTGACCGCTCGGGAGCGTGTTGGGCCCGCTCCACCCGGGCAGCAGGTGGGGCCGGTCGTAGACGAGCTTCTTCAACAGCTGCGTCGTCGCGTTCGCGCCCCCGACGAGCACGGCGACCTGGAGGGCGAGCGCCCAGCGCCGGCGCGCCAGCGCCACGGTCATGGCCACGACGATGCCCGCGACGACGAAGGCCACGGAGACGACGTCGAGCACGGGCTCCGCGAGCGTCCACAGGCGGTACTGCCCGTGCTGCGCACCCGTGAGCGCGAGCTGGTCGACACGCTGGCCCGCCTCGGTCGCGACGAAGACGGCCCACACGAGGTGGACGCCCAGCGCGGCGACGACCGCGACGAGCGCGGACAACACCCGCGGCACCGTCCGGGGCACGGCGTGCACCAGAGGCACGGGGTACCGAGGAGCGGTCTGGGTGGCGTCGAGCATGGTAAGACCGTAGCGAAAGGATGTGGGGAGGCCGTGATCGTGCGGGACGGGCCGCGCGGCGACCCGGCGCGAACGTGCCACCGCGGGCTCAGGCCGGCCGCAGGAAGCCGTCGCGCACCAGCCCGCGCACCGCGGGAAGCAGCTCGGCGCGCAGGGCGTCCGCGTCGACGTCGACGAGGGCGGCGACCGCCCCCGCGATCTGCCCCACCGTGAGCTCGCCGTCGCACGCGCCGACCAGCGCGGCGAGGGCCGTCGAGGCGTGGACCCCGCGGCCCAGCCCGTCGCCCTGCCGCACGACGACGACGTTCGGGTCCGGCAGGCCCGGGGTGAGGTACCGCTCCTCGGTCACGTCCGCGGCGACCTCCAGCCGTGAGTGCGCGAGCGACTCGTCGGTCCGGGCCGCGAGCCACTCGTGCGCCGCGAGCGAGGCCGCAAGATGCGCGCCGAGGGGCTGCCGTACCGCGCCCGTGTGCTCCTCGATGCGGCGCAGGCGTGCGCGCTCGGTGGCCGGGCGCCGCAGCGTGACGATGCCGAACCCGATCGCCTCGACGTCACGCGACGCGAAGTCGTCGAGCCACGCCCCGTATGCGGCCGCCCACCCGTCCGGGTCGCGGTCGGGGGTGGTGCCGCCGTCGCGGATCCACGTCTCGGCGTACTCGGCCGGGTCGAGCACCTCGCGCTGGATCACCCAGCCGTCGAGCCCCGACGCGTCGAGCCAGGCTCCGACACGCTCCGCCCACGGCTCGCCACGCCGGTGCTCCCAGTTGCCCAGAAGCTGGGCCGTCCCACCGGGCGCGAGCACCGCACCGACGGCGGTGACCAGGTCGCGCACGAGGTCGTCGCCCGCGCGGCCCCCGTCGCGGTACTCGAAGTCGCCCAGGGCGTCGTGGACGGCGCGGCCTGCCGCCCCGGAGTGCGGCGTGATGACGAACGGCGGGTTCGACACCACGAGGTCGAAGGCCTCCCCGCGACCGGCTCGAGCATCGACCCGAGCCGCAGGTCGAACGCGTCCGCGTCCCCCAGGTTGAGACCCGCGTTGAGCCGCGCGAACGCCAGCGCCCGAGCCGAGACGTCCGTGCCGACGACGGCGCCCGCGTGCCGCGACGCGTGCAGCGCCTGGATGCCGCACCCGGTGCCCAGGTCGAGCACGCGCCCGACCGGCTCACGCATCGTGACCTGCGCGAGCATGAGCGACGCCCCGCCCGCGCCGAGCACGTGGTCGTTGGCGATGGCCCCGCCCCGGGCCAGCTCGCCCAGGTCGGAGGCGAGCCACCAGCGCACGTCGCCGCGCGCGTCGGTGGCCGCATAGGGCGCGAGGTCGACGGCGGCGCGCACCGCGGCGTCGTCGCCCTGGCCGGCAGCGATCGCGAGGCCCGCACGCACGAGTCCGTCGGCGCCCGTGGCCGGGAGCGCCGCGTCGAGCGCGGCGCGCGGCACCTGGCCGCCCAGCAGGAAGAGCCGGGTGAGCGTGGCCCGCGGGTCCCAGGAGCGTGGCGCGCGGCCACCGACGGCGGCCTCGACCGCCCGGATCGCGGGCAGCGCCTGCTCGCGGTGCAGCGCCGCCACCCCCAGGCTGCCGACGAGGTCGGCGACGCCGTCGACGGTGTAGTCGGCATCCTCCAGGTCGGCACGGAGCGCGGCGAGCGCGGCGGCGTCGGCGGCAGGGACGCTCACGGCGCGACGCAGCCGCCGGAGACGAACTGCGTGATCTTCTCGCCGGCGGCGGTGGCCGCCTTCGTGTCGTCGGCGGACACGGCGTCGGCCATCGCGGCGGAGACGGCACCGGCGTCGCTCGCGTCGACGTCCTCCAGGCCCTTGTTGACCCGCGCGAGGTAGCGGGCCATGGCCGACCACGGCTCGGCGATCGCCTCGGGAGCCTCGACGCCCGTCATCGCCTCGGCCGCGACACGGAAGGAGTTGACCAGCGCGCGCGGGTGGTCTGCGCTGAGGTTCACCAGCGCCTGGTTGGTCTGGTTCCACGCGGCCTGCAGAGCAGCGCAGTCCGCCTCGGGTGTGGCGTTCGGCTCGGCGGCCGGCATCTCGGCGCCGCCGCCGTCGGACTCGGGCACGACGGCGTCCGGGGCGACGACCACCGCGGACGACTCCGACGTGGGCTCGCCCGACCCGGAGTCGTTCGCGCCGAAGGGTCCGCTGCAGCCGCCGAGCAGGACGGTGGCGAGCACCCCCGCTGAGACGAGGGCCGCCACGGCGCGCACGCGGGGCGCGCGGGGCTGTACCGGCCGGAAGGGAAGCATCCGTCCATCGTCACCCACCGAGCGCGTCAGATGAAATCGCGCGGCGCGGTTCAGGGCAGAAACCGCGCCAGATCTCACCCGCGAGACATCTCGCCTCAGCCCGCGCAGTCGGTGTGCAGGAACTGCGTCACGCGCGCCGAGGCCGCGGTGACCGCGCCGGTGTCGAGCCCGGCGAGGGCGGTGTCGACGGCGGCCACGATCCCGTCCGCGTCCGCGGGGTCCACCGGAGCGACGGCCTGGGCGACCGTGTCGAAGAAGGACCTCACGGCGGTCCAGTCCGCCGCGACCGCGGCCGGCGGGGCGACGTCCGCCAGCGCCCGGCTCGCCCCGACGAACCCTGCCCGCAGCGTCGCCGGATCCTCGGCGTCCATCGTCACCTGCCGCGCCGCCGACTCCGTCCAGGCGACCTGGGCGGCGGCGCACTGCTCGGGCGTCGCAGCGACGGGTTCGGGCGCGGCCTCGGGGACCCGGTCACCGGCCGCGCCCGCTCCCAGGCCCGCGACGAGCGCGGCGCCCGCCACCGTGACGAGCGCCAGCCGACGGTCGAGCATGCGGGGGACGGCGAGGCGGCGACCGCGCGGAACACGCACGGCGAACCGTCGCGTCGTGGCTCGCTTCATGGCGGGAGGGTAGCGCGGAGCCCGGCGCGCGCCGAATGCCTGATCGTGCACTTGACCAGGGCGGGACGCTCGGGTGATCCTCCGCGCGTGACGTCCGCGACGACCGCCCTGTGGGTCGACCCCGAACACGACCCGCGTTCCACCGGCCCCGAGCCCTCGGGCGAGAAGGAGACGGTCTGGGAGTACCTGTGCCGCTACCGGATGACGCTCGTGATGAAGTGCGACGGCCTCGACGCCGAGCAGCTCGCACGGCGGTCGGTGCCGCCGTCGGCGCTGTCGCTGCTCGGGATCGTGCGGCACCTCGCCAACGTCGAGCACCACTGGTTCCAGCGCGTGCTGAACGGCCGGCACACGCCCGGTCCGTTCGAGCTGCCGGAGGTCGCCGACCACGACTTCGCCGGCGCGACGGCGACCGACGCGTGCGTGACCGAGGCGTGGGACGCGTGGGGCGAGGCGGTCGCGGCGTCCGACGACGTGTTCTGGTCGGAGGAGATGGACCGCGAGGTGCCGTTCGCGGACGGCACGGTCGAGGCTCGTGACGTGCTGGTCCACCTGATCGAGGAGTACGCGCGGCACATGGGCCACGTTGACCTGCTGCGCGAGTGCATCGACGGACGCACGGGGCTCTAGGCCGGTCGACGCCTGCGCCCGCGGGCCCTCGGCGCCGACGCGAGAACGGCCCTAGCGCCCTTCCGCTGCCAGCGCCTCCTCCTCGGCCCGCTCCGCCTCCTCGTCGACGCGCGCCGCGCGCAGCCGCGAGGCGATGACGGCGCCGAACGCGACCGCCGCTGCCACGCACGCGAGCCCGACCCGCAGCCAGTGGTTGGCGTCGTCGGGCACCGACATCGCGACCACCGCGGGGGCGATGAGCACCGCGACCAGGTTCATGACCTTGATGAGCGGGTTGATGGCCGGGCCGGCGGTGTCCTTGAACGGGTCGCCGACGGTGTCGCCGATGACGGTCGCCGCGTGAGCCTCCGAGCCCTTGCCGCCGTGGGCGCCGTCCTCGACGATCTTCTTCGCGTTGTCCCAGGCGCCGCCCGAGTTGGCCAGGAAGATCGCCATGAGCACGCCGGCACCGATGGCGCCCGCGAGGAACCCGGCCAGCGGCCCGACGCCGAGGCCGAACCCGACCGCGATGGGCGCGAACGCCGCGAGGAGGCCGGGCGTCGCAAGCTCGCGCAGCGAGTCGCGCGTGCAGATGTCCACGACCCGGCCGTACTCGGGCCGCTCCTCGTACGTCATGATCCCGGGGTGCTCGCGGAACTGGCGGCGCACCTCGTAGACGATCGCGCCGGCGGCGCGTGTGACGGCGTCGACGGCGAGGCCGGAGAACAGGAACACCGTCGCCGCACCGAGGATCACGCCCACGAGCGTGACCGGCGAGATGATCTCGAAGCTCAGCATCGCGTTGACCAGCCCGGCGCCGCGGTGACCGACACCGGCCACGGCGCGCTCGACGGCGTCGGCGTACGAGCCGAACAGGGCCGTCGCGGCGAGCACGGCCGTCGCGATGGCGATGCCCTTGGTGATGGCCTTGGTGGTGTTGCCGACGGCGTCGAGGTCGGTGAGCGCCTGCGCACCCTCCTCGTCGACGTCGCCGGACATCTCGGCGATGCCCTGCGCGTTGTCGCTCACGGGCCCGAAGGTGTCCATGGCGACGATGACGCCGACCGTCGTCAGCAGCCCGCAGCCCGCGAGGGCGATGAGGAACAGCGCCAGCCACACCGAGCCGCCGGCCAGCAGGAACGCCGCGCAGATCGCGGCCGCGATGATGCCCGCGGTGTACACGGCCGACTCGAAGCCCACGCCGATGCCGGACAGCACCACGGTGGCCGCGCCCGTGCGCGACGTCTGGGCGACGTGCAGCGTCGGCTTCGACGTCGTGCCCGTGAAGTAGCCCGTGATCCACAGGATCACGCCCGCGAGCAGCACGCCGACGGCGACGGCCAGCGCCGCGTCGACGCGCGGGTCGGCCGACAGCGAGCCGAGCGCGCCGAGGTCGGCGGTGCCGCCCCCGCCGAGCAGGTCGTCGAACGACGACGGCAGGTACGCGAACGCCGCGACCGCAGCAAGCACCACGCCCACCACGGCGGAGATGTAGAAGCCCCGGTTGATCGCCTTGAGGCCGTTCTCGGTGCCCCGCACCCGGGTCACGAGCACGCCCAGCAGCGCGACGAACGCACCGATCGCGGTGACCATGAGGGGGAAGACCATGCCCTGCTCGCCCATCGCGGCCCGGCCCAGGATGAGGGCGGCCACGAGCGTGACGGCGTAGGACTCGAAGAGGTCGGCGGCCATGCCGGCGCAGTCGCCCACGTTGTCACCGACGTTGTCGGCGATGGTCGCGGCGTTGCGCGGGTCGTCCTCGGGGATGCCCTGCTCGACCTTGCCCACGAGGTCGGCGCCGACGTCGGCGGCCTTGGTGAAGATGCCGCCGCCGACACGCATGAACATCGCCAGCAGCGCCGCACCGAAACCGAAGCCCTCGAGCACGACCGGCGCGTTCTCGCGGTAGACCAGCACCACGAGCCCGGCCCCCAGCAGGCCCAGCCCCACGACGGACATGCCGACGACGCCGCCCGTGCGGAACGCGATCTGCGCGCCCCGGTTGCGCCCGCCGTGCTCCGCGGCCGCGGCGGCGACACGGACGTTCGCACGCACGGCCAGCCACATGCCGAGGTACCCGATGGCGGCCGAGAACGCCGCGCCCACGAGGAAGGCGATCGAGCGCCCCAGACGCACGCCGCCGTCGCCGGGCAGCAGGAACAGCAGCGCGAACACCACGACCGCGAACAGTGCCAGCGTGCGGAACTGCCGGTTGAGGTAGGCGGCCGCGCCCTCCTGCACCGCCTTGGCGATCTCGCGCATCGCAGGGGTCCCCTCGCCGGCCGCGAGAACCTGCCGTCGCAGGACGAAAGCACAAACCAGGGCCGCGACCCCGATCGCGGTGACCACCGCGACGATCACGACGCTTCCGGTACCAAGCGTGAGCATCCGTCCTCCTTGACGACGCCTCCCCCGAGGCGGTGAAAGGACCCGCCGGCGTCGTTGACGACGGGATGCCGGGAGTGTACCCACAATGTGACGGTTCTCACGAGAGGGTGTGAAGAGCGCGACAACGTGGCCCACGACATAGCGCATGCGAGACTGCGGTGCATGCCGATCGCCGCCGTCCCCGCCCAGGCCCGCGCCCACGTCGAGGACCTGGGCGCATTCGTCACCGCCTCACCCTCGTCGTTCCACGCCGCAGCCGATGTCGCAATGCGCGCACGAGCGGCCGGGTTCGCCCCGCTGGACGAGACCGACGCCTGGGCGATCGAGCCCGGCGGCCGCTACGTCGTCGTGCGAGACGGCTCCGTCGTCGCGTTCGCCGTGCCCGCCCACGCCGGGCCGACGACCCCGTTCACCGTCCTGGGGACGCACACCGACTCACCCGGCTTCAAGCTCAAGCCCCGCCCCACCACCGGCGGACACGGGTTCTGGCAGGCCGGCGTCGAGGTCTACGGCGGGCCGCTGCTCAACTCGTGGCTCGACCGCGAGCTCGAGCTCGCGGGACGCCTCGTGCTGCTCGACGGCAGCGAGCACCTGGTACGCACCGGGCCGCTGCTGCGCCTGCCACAGCTCGCCGTCCACCTCGACAGGTCGGCCAACGAGAGCCTCACGCTCGACAAGCAGCGCCACACCCAGCCCGTATGGGGACTGGGCGACCCGTCCGAGGCCGACGTGCTCGCGGCGCTCGCCGCGACCGCCGACGACGGCGCCGGCGTCGACCCGGCCGCGATCGGCGGGTACGACGTCGTCGTCGCGGACACGCAGGCACCACGTGCGTTCGGGCGGGGGGCGCCCTGTGGGCGTCGGGAAGGCTCGACAACCTGCTGTCGACGCACGCCGCGCTCGCGGCACTGCTGAGCGTCGCGGGCACCGGGCCGAGCGTGCAAGTGATCGCCGCGTTCGACCACGAGGAGATCGGCTCCCAGACGCGGTCCGGCGCCGGCGGGCCGCTGCTCGGCGACGTGCTCACCCGCGTGTCCGCCGCGCTCGGCGCGACCACCGAGCAGCGCGCGCAGGCGTTCGCCGCGTCGTTCCTCGTGTCGTCCGACGTCGGGCACGCCGTCCACCCCAACTACCCCGAGCGGCACGACCCGGCCAACCACCCGGTCGCGGGCGGCGGCCCCATCCTCAAGATCAACGCCAACCAGCGGTACGCGACGGACGCGCACGGCGCCGCGCGCTGGCAGGCCGCATGCGCGGCCGCGGACGTGCCGAGCCAGGAGTTCGTGTCCAACAACGCGATCCCGTGCGGGTCGACCATCGGGCCGATCGCCGCCACACGGTTCGGGCTGCGCACCGTCGACGTCGGGGTGCCGATCCTGTCGATGCACTCCGCGCGCGAACTGACCGCCGTCGTCGACCCGTGGTACCTGACGCGGGCGATGGCGCAGGTGCTCGCCGGCTGACCGGAAGCGCTCAGGCGGCCGTCAGCGACCGCTCGCGGATGCCGCGCAGCATGGCCGCCGTCATCACGAAGCTCATCGGCTGCACCACCTCCGCAAGCACGCGCCCGCCCGCGCCCAGCGGGCGGTACCGCTCGCGGACCAGCAGGCGCGTGCCCGCGTCCACCGGACGCAGCACGAACGCCCACGTGAACGCGTAGGGGGCCGCGCCGGCCCCCGGCAGCGAGCCGTCGCCCTCCAGCACGAGGTGGCTCCCCGGCTCCAGCTCCGCGACGCGCAGCGCCACCTGCGGCGCCAGGTGGACCGGGTCGCCGACGGCCAGGCCCTGCCAGCGCTCCTCGACGCGATCCGCCGAGTGGATGTCGAGGCCGATCATCCGCTCGATCCGGTCGTAGCTGTAGAAGCCGCCGCGCCCGTACCCGAGCTGGACCAGCCACGGCCACACCGCCCGCGGCGGGGCGGCGATCCCGATCCCGCGCGTGGCGACGACGTCGGCGTGCGGCAGGATCCCGTCGCCCGCGAGCACCTCGTCCGCCTCGCCGGCGAGCGTGCCCCACGTCTGGGTCATGCGCCGGGTGAGCAGGGCGGCCCCCACTCCGAGGGCGCAGGTCGCGACGAGGGACGCGGGACGGCCACGGGTTCGGTCCATGACTCGATGGTGCGTGCCCGGCGTCCCTCACGCCAGTGCCGGTGGTCCCGTGCGTCGCTTCGAGCGCCAGGGCCGCCACCAGCCGGCCACGGCCGGGCCACACTGAGGGCGTTCCTGGCGTCGGCGCACGGGTGGGAGGGCACGGTGGCACCGATCGTGACGCATCGGTTCGGGCCGGCGGGCGCGCCCCGCCTCGTCCTGGTCCACGGCCTGACCGACGCGGGCACCACCTGGCCCGACGCCGTCGGCCGGTGGCAGGCCCGGTGGCCCCTCCTGGCCGTCGACCTGCGCGGTCACGGTGCCTCACCGCGCTTCACCGACGACGAGCCGGGCGACGTCGCCCAGCGGTGGACGCGCGACCTGCGGGAACTGCTCGCGTCCTTGCCGGAACCTCCCGCGCTGGTCGGGCACTCGCTCGGCGCGCACCTGTCGCTGAGCGTGGCGGCAGCCGCGCCCGGCCTGGTCCGTGCCGTCGTCCTGGAGGACCCGCCCCTGCCGTGCCCGGGAGACAACGACTCGTTGCCGGAGTTCCAGGCGCAGCAGCACCGGTTCCTCGACGCCTTCGCGGGCGGGACGGACGCCGAGATCGGCCGGATGGCGGCCGAGACCCCCTGGTCCGCACGCGAGATCCACGCCTGGGCCGCGTGCAAGCCGTTCGTCGAGCGGGCGATGATCGACCGGCTCGAACTGCCCGAACGCGACTGGCCGGCACTGCTGGAGACCCTCGCGGTGCCGACGCTGTTCGTGCTCCCTGCGCTCGGGGCTCTGGCGCCGTTCGCAGCCCGGACGAGCAACCCGAACGTCGAGGCCGTGGTGATCGACGGCGCAGGGCACTGCGTCCGGCGCGACGCACCCGCCGCGTACCACGCGGTCGTCGACCCGTTCCTCGCCCGCCACCTGACGGTCGACGGGCCGGCCTCGCAGGCGCGCTGAGCCGCCGGTCGACGCCGGGCCAGCCCGCCGGGCCAGCCCGCCAGGCCCGGACGGCCGGCGCCGGTCGTCCCACCACGGACCTGGGAGGATGAACCCGTGCCCGACGCCCCCCACCCGCTGCTCGACGTGCTGCTCGCGGGCGGCGCGCGAGCCGACCGGCTGACGCACGTGCGCACCCTCCCCGCCCGAGCCGGCCGCACCGCCGACTGGCCCGCGTGGGCCGACCCGGCCCTCGTCGCGGCTTACCGGTCGCTGGGCGTCGGGCGCCCGTGGGTGCACCAGGCCGACGCGGCCTCGGCCGCGTGGTCGGGACGGCACGTCGCGCTCGCCACGTCGACCGGCTCGGGCAAGTCGCTCGCGTTCTGGCTGCCCGCGCTGACCGCCGTCGGGCGCGGGCTGCCGCGGCAACGACGGGGCGCGGTGCTCTACCTGTCCCCCACCAAGGCGCTCGCCGCCGACCAGCTCGCGGCCCTCGACCGCGTCCTGGCGGCCATGCCCGACGACGCCGGGCGCGACCTGCGCGTGGCCACCTGCGACGGCGACACCCCCGCCGAGGAGCGCCGCTGGGTGCAGGAGCACGCCGACGTCGTGCTCACCAACCCCGACTTCCTGCACTTCTCGCTGCTCCCGAACCAGCGGCGCTGGTCGCGGTTCCTGCGTGCGCTGCGCTACGTCGTCGTCGACGAGGGCCACACCTACCGGGGCGTGTTCGGCGCGCACGTCTCCCTCGTGCTGCGCCGCCTCGCCCGGCTCGTCGAGCACCACCGGGGCGGGGCGCTCACGTTCGTCGTCGCGAGCGCGACGTCGGCCGAGCCCGCCGCGAGCGCCGCACGGCTGCTCGGGGTGAGCGCCGACGACGTCGTCGCGCTGACCGCGGACGCGTCGCCGTCCGGGCGGCGCACCGTGGCACTGTGGCAGCCGCCCGAGCTGGCGTCGTTCGCGTTCGCGCGCTCCACGCCCGGCGACGACGACCCGTGGCTGCTGCCCGACCCGCTGGACCCGGGCCACGCCGAGGGTGAGCAGGCGCCCGTGGTGACGGCCGACGGCGCGGCCGACCACCCGCGCCGCACGGCGACCGCGGAGGTGGCCGACCTGCTGGCCGACCTGGCGGCGCACGGGGCGCGCACGCTCGCGTTCACGCGGTCGCGCCGCGGCGCGGAGTCTGTCGCGCAAGCGGCGCGCGACCACCTGCGGCCGGTGTCGGCCGACCTGTCGAGGCGTGTGGCCGCCTACCGTGGCGGCTACCTGCCGGAGGAGCGTCGCGAGCTCGAGCAGGCGATCCGCTCGGGTGCGCTGCTGGGCCTGGCGACGACGAACGCGCTCGAGCTCGGCGTCGACATCTCGGGGCTCGACGCGGTGCTCATCGCGGGCTGGCCCGGCACGCGCATGTCGCTGTGGCAGCAGGCGGGGCGCGCCGGGCGCGCGGGGGCCGACGGGCTGGTGGCGTTCGTGGCCCGCGAGGACCCGCTCGACACCTACCTCGTGACCCATCCCGAGGCCGTGTTCGACGCGCCGCTGGAGGCGACGGTCTTCGACCCGGCCAACCGCTACGTGCTGGCCCCGCAGCTGTGCGCGGCGGCGCAGGAGGTTCCGCTGCGCTCCGAGGACCTGGCCCGGTTCGGCGACCCGGCGCACGTGCGGGCCGTGCTGGACGAGCTGGTCGAGGGCGGGGCGCTGCGACGCCGGCCCTCCGGCTGGTACTGGACGCACGCGCAGCCCGCGGCCGGCATGGCCGATCTGCGCGGCTCGGGCGGACGACCCGTGCGCGTCGTCGAGGCGCCCACCGGCCGGCTGCTGGGGACGGTCGACGCGGGCGCCGCCGACGGCCAGGTCCACGACGGTGCGGTGTACGTCCACCAGGGCACGACGTTCGTGGTCGACCACCTCGATCTCGCCGATCGCGTCGCGCTCGTCGTGCGACGCGACGTCGACCACGGGACGTGGTCGCGCGAGGTCATGTCGATCGTGGTCGAGGAGCCGGCGCCGGACGCCGGGCCGGGGCGGGCCACGACCGGGCGGTCATGGGGGCCGGTCACGTGGGGCTCGGCCCGTGGAGGTCACGAGCCAGGTCGTCAGCTTCGAGCGGCGCCGGCTGCCCGACCTGCAGGTGCTCGGCACCGAGGCCCTCGACCTGCCCGAGCGGACCCTCGCGACGACCGCCGTGTGGTGGTCGGTGCCCGAGTTCGTGCTGCGCGCAGCGGGCCTGGACGCCGACGTCGTGCCGGGTGCGCTGCACGCGGCCGAGCACGCCTCGATCGGGCTCCTTCCCCTGCTGGCGACGTGCGACCGGTGGGACCTGGGCGGCATCTCGACCGAGCTGCACGCCGACACCGGGGAGGCGACGGTCTTCGTCTACGACGCCTACCCGGGTGGCGCCGGGTTCGCCGAGCGCGGGTACCGGCTCGGCGCGGTGTGGTTGCGCGCCACGCGCGATGCGATCGCCGCCTGCCCCTGCGACCACGGCTGCCCGGCGTGCGTGCAGTCGCCCAAGTGCGGCAGCTACAACAGCCCGCTCGACAAGGCCGCGGCGGTCACGCTCCTCGACGCCGTGCTGCGCCACGCGCCGAGCGCCTGACGGACCAGCCGCCCCGCAGGGAGAGCACGTCGGCACATCGGCCGCGGTCGCCGTCGGCTTGGCGGGCGTCGGCTCGCACCCCGCCGGCACCTCCTCTGTCCCGGCCTCGCCGGCCCACGCCGACCCGCGTCCGAGCCCTCGCCGACCCACGCCCGGGCCTGCGCCGCGCAGAGACGAGCCCGGCGCTCGGCGACGCGGCGGGGCTCGGCCGGTCCGGGAGCGGGCGACGCCGCCTCGGGATCAGCCCGGCCCGAGCCGCGGCCCGGCCCGGGCGCGAGCGCCGGCCTCGCCTCCCGCCCATGCCGGGACGGCGGGCATCGGCCGCGTCACCACGACGCCGACGATGCCGCCGTCCTCGAGATCGCACGACGCGAGGGACGCGTGGTTGCGCACCGCCGCCTCACGGGCCGTGCCGCACGGGTCGAGACCGTCGCGGAGCGCGGTCGCACCCGCGAGCGCCGCGAGATCCGCGGCCCCCTGGGCGGCATCGCGCGTGACCTGAGCGGTGCCGAGCGTGGCGAGACCGAGGCCGAGCAGCAGCACGACCGCGGCGAGGCAAAGAACCAGCACGGTCCCGGCGCCGCGCTCGCCGTCTGCCGCGCGGAGTCGTGCATCGTCCTCCGGACGCTGCCCGCGCGGGCCCCCAGGGGCGCTGACGCGCACGCCGCCGGAGGGCCGAGGGGCGTTCACGGCTCGACCCACGCCGTCGCCCGCGCGGTGGCGCGCAGCGGGCCGTGCGCGAACCATCCGCCGCCGACCGGCCGCGAGACCTCGACCACTGCCCACGTTCCGTCTCGCTGGACCTCGGCTACCGCGCCCTCGCCTCCCACGGTCGCGACGAGCGCGCGCACCTGCGCCTCCTCCTGCCCGATCGCCAGCGCCCGCGCCCCGGCCCGGGCCGCGTCCAGCGCGCGAAGCTGCGCGCTGGACGCGGCCGTGAGGGCGAGCACCGCGACGAGCAGCAGAGCCACGACGGGTAGCCCGACGGCGAGCTCCGCGGTGACCGCGCCGCGTTCGGCGCAGCCTCCGGCGGGTGCGCGCCCCCGACCGTCTCGGGCCCGTGCCCTCGTCATGGCCTCACACCACCGACAGGGCGGTGGTGATGATGTTCTCCAGCAGTCCTCGCACCATGTCGCTCTTGAGGATCGCGATGAGCAGTCCGGCCAGGCCGACCGCTCCGATCGTCGCGACCGCGTACTCGGCCGTCGCCATGCCCGCCTCCGGCCCGGGGGCCGTCGTCTCCTCGTCCATGCCTTCCCCCTTTCGTTCGCACCGCGGCGCGTGGCCGCGGTGCCTACCTCGACCCGGCGTCTGCCGGGACGTCCTTGGTGGGCTGCCGTCACCTGCCGAGCAGCCCCACACCCAGCGCCAGCAGCACCGGTACGAGCCCGACCAGCACGAACGCCGGTAGGAAGCACGCGCCGAGCGGCAGCACCAGCCGCACGGCCAGCCGTCCCGCTGCGAGTCGCGCGGCGTCGCGGCGGGACCGCCGAAGCTCGTCGCTCGCCGCACGGAGGGCGGCGCCAGGTGCGGCGCCCTCCTCCCACGCCGGGCGCAGCGCATGCCCTACGACCTCGAGCCGTGGCGGCACGCCACCCCACGCCTCGGTCCAGGGGGCGCCCAGCCGCAGGCTCGCCGCGACGGCCCGCAGCGCGACGCCGTCGATCCCGCCGACGGCGTCACCCGTCGCCTGCAGCGCGCGCGGCACTCCCGCTCCGGCGCCCAGCGCGGCCCCGAGCAGCTCGAGCACGACCGTGACCTCGATGCCCAAGCCGTCGACGGCGTCGCGTGCGGCGGGCGGTGCGGCACCGAGCCGGGCGCATCGCCGTCTGGTAGCGGCGGACGCGAGCAGCCATGGCGTGGCGGCGGCCAGTCCTCCGGCCGCGGCGAGCACGACGGTGTTCACGCCTCGTCACCCGCCTTGCGGGCGGCCGCGACCAGCCGCCCGGTCCACCAGCGCCCGACCGCGAGCAGCACGAGCCCTCCGCACACGGCCGCCGTCCCGGCACCGCCGTCGGTCGCTGCGGCCCACGGGTCTGCGCCCAGCGCCCAGCCCAGCAGCACCCCCACTGCGGGGAGCCACCACAGCACCCGCGCGGTGGCCCTCGGACCCGCCAGCGCGGCTTCCCGCTCGGCATCGGCGTCGGCCTGCGCGGCGAGCGTGTCGGAGACCGCCTCGAGCACGCGCCCGAGCGGTGCCCCGACCGTGAGCGCCAGCCGGGTCGCGGCGGCGACGGCCCGTGCGGGCGACCGCCCGACGACATCGCCGAGCGCTTCTGCCTGGGGCACGCCGAGCGCGTCGACCGGGACGCCCGCCGCACGGGTCCACGCCGCGCCCGGCGGCGCTCCGGCCCGCAGCAGCGCCGCGACCTGCGCCACCACGACTCGGACGTCGCCCGGACCTACGGCTCTCCGCCAGGGCCACGTGCCGGCCCTGGACGCGGCCGCCCCGGTCGCGCTTCGGCGCGAACCACCACCGAGCGACGCGAGCCATCCTCGGCCCGCACCGGTGCCGCGTACCCCGGCCCGGCCGCCGCCCCGCCCGCCGAGCACCGCCGACGCGCGCCGCCCGCCTGCGCCGAGGGCCACCCGGACGGCGATCGCGACGGCGACACCGACGACGACGGCACCCCCCGCACCGCCGGCCGGCGGCACCCCGGCCCGCGCACCGAGGTCCGCCACCAGCCCCGCGGCAGGCCCGCACGCCGACCCGCCGATCAGCACATCGGTCAACCCGATCACGAGGACCACTGCCCGACCACGCGCTCCCAGGCGCACACGTCCACGACGCTCGCCTGGGAGCTCGCCCCGTCCCACCGCGCCGCCTCGCGCGCCTCGAACCCGGCACCGTCGCGCCCGACGACGCCGACCGCCGCCACGAACCGCCGCCCACCTTCGCGCCGCACGTGCAGCACGACGTCGACCGCCGCGACCGCCTGTGCCGCCACGGCCTCGCGCGGCATCCCGGCGAGCGCGGCGAGCGCCTCGAGCCGTGCCGGCACGTGCTCGACGGCGTTCGCGTGCACCGTGGCCATCCCGCCGTCGTGCCCGGTGTTCATCGCGAGCAGCACCTCGCGTACCTCGGCTCCGCGGCACTCGCCGACGACGATGCGGTCGGGTCTCATGCGCAGCGCCGCCCGTACCAGCTCGGTGAGCTCGACGGCTCCGGCGCCCTCGACGTTGGCCCGCCGCGTCACCAGGGGCACGACGTGCGGATGGGCGGGCGCGAGCTCGCGCGCCTCCTCCACGGTGACGAGCCGTTCGTCGTGCGGCACGAGTCCGAGCAGCGCCGCCAGCAGCGTCGTCTTGCCGGTGCCGGTCCCGCCCGAGATCAGCACGTTGGCACGCCCGGCGACGAGTCCCCGCAGCAGCGCTCTCCATCCCGGCGGCACGGCACCCCCGGCGGCGAGCGCGTCCAGGCTCAGGGACGACTGCCGCAGCACCCGCAGGGAGAGCGCCGCCCCGGCGGGCACGACGGGCTCGACGACGGCGTGCAGCCGCGTCCCGTCGGGAGCCGTCCGTCGCACACGGGCGCGGCGTCGTCGAGCCGCTGCCCGGCGAGTGCGGCGAGCCTGACGGCGAGCGACCGCACGGTCGCGGGCGTGCCGAGGTTCACGTCGGCGCGTTCGAGCCCGTGCCCGCGGTCGAGCCAGACGTCGTGCGGGCCGTTGACGAGCACGTCGGTGACTCCGGGCAGGTCGAGCAGCGGCTGGAGGGGCCCGGCCCCGGCGAGCTCGGCACGTGCGGCACGCGTCAGCTCACGCAGCGCGTCGGAGCCGAGCACGCGCCCGCTCGCGACGAGCGCCGCACCCACGGCCGCGTCGTCGACGTCGCGCGTGCCGAGCCGCCCGCGCACGTCGCCGAGCAGGCCGTGATCGAGCAGTCCGTGATCGAGCAGACTGAGGTCGCGCGGGCCGAGATCGCGCAGGCCGAGGTCGCGCGGCCCATCGTCGACGGCACTCATCGCGGGCTCCCCACGAGCGCCGTCGGCCCTGCCGCGAGCAGCTCCGCGACCCGCGCACCGGCGCGCCCGAGCCGCGTGCCCCGCCCGACTCGTGGCCCTTCGCCACGCTCGACGGCACCGGCGAGCGCCCGGTCCTCGCCGACCTGCGCGACGACGGGCAGCCCGGTCAGCCGCTCGACGTCGGTCGCCTCGACGCGGCCGGCACCCGGCCCGCGCAGCACGAGCCGCGCCCGCGCGCCGCCGGTGAGGCCGTCGAGCGCCCGCGCCACGGCGACCGCGCCGGCGGCCCCGGGCATCGACGCCGTGGTCACCACGACCACCTCGTCGGCGTCCGCGAGCAGCGCGCGCACCGCGGGCGTCCATGCGCCGGGCCGGGGCAGGTCGGCGACGACGGTCTCACCGGAGCGCAGCAGTGCGGCGCACACGTCGAGCACGACGTCGTCGTCGGGCGCGGCGGGCAGCAGCCGGGTCGTGGACAGCACCGGTACGGCGCCCCAGCGCGGCAGCGCCGCCAGAAGTCCGCGGCCGTCGACGTCGCCGCGTGCCCCGGTGAGCTCGGGCCAGCGGGCGCCGGGCTCGTCCTCGACGCCGAGCAGCACCTCGACGCCGGGCCCGCCCGCGTCGAGGTCGACGAGCACGCCGCGCCCGTGTGCCCGGCGGAGCCCGTGCGCGACCGCGGCGGCGACGCACGACGCCCCGGCGCCGCCGCGTGCTCCGACGACGGCGACCAGTGGTGTGGTTCGGTGTCCCATGCCGCGGACTCTTGCTCCCGGGACGGGAGCCGTGGGCCGGTCTCACCGCCGGTTGTGGACAAGCGAGAGGGACGGACCGCGGCCCGCCTCGCTCGCACCGCGCCGCGGCTCGGGACGACCCGCACGCCTCCCGCAGGACGAGGCCCGCCGAACGGGACCCGTCACACGCTGGCCCCGAGCAAGCCCGTGGCACGCAGCGCCTTCCCCTGGCGCACCGCCGGCAGGAAGCACAGCGCTCCCCGCACGCTGAACCCGCCTCCGACGACCATCGCGACCGGCGTCGAGACCGCCTGCGCCGTCCACCCCGGCGCGGGCGACGCCACCGCGCAGGCCGCGGCCCGAGCGCCCCGGCCCGGGCACCGCCGGCCCGCGGCCACGCGCCGCCCACGCGCCGCCCACGCGCCGACCTCGACCGCCGTCGGCCCGCCCGCGGCCCGGGAACCGCACCCCCCGGCTAGGCTCGGCCCGTGAGCCGTGTCGCCGCATTCTTCGACCTCGACAAGACGATCATCGCCACGAGCGCGTCGGCCGCTCTCTCCCGCCCGTTCTACGAGGGCGGTCTCGTCACCCGAGTCGACGTGCTGCGCACCGCGTACGCGCACTTCCTCTTCGTGGTGGGCAGTGCCGACGCCGACCAGACCGAGCGCATGCGCAAGCACCTGTCGGAGCTCGCGGCCGGGTGGGACGTCGACAAGGTCCGCCAGATCGTCGCCGAGACGGTGCACGACGTGATCGACCCCTACGTGTACGCCGAGGCCGTCGAGCTCATCGCCGAGCACCACGAGCTGGGTCACGACGTCGTGATCGTCTCGGCGTCGGGAGTCGAGCTGGTCGAGCCCATCGCCACGGTGCTGGGCGCCGACCACGTCGTCGCCACGCGCATGCGCGTCGCCGACGGCAAGTACACGGGCGAGATGGAGTTCTACGCCTACGGCGAGAACAAGGCGGTCGCGATCCGCGAGCTCGCGGGCAAGCACGGCTACGACCTTCAGCGGTCGTACGCCTACACCGACTCGATCACGGACGCCCCGATGCTCGACGCCGTCGGTCACGGGTTCGTGGTCAACCCCGACCGCACGCTGCGCCGGCTCGCCGCCGAACGCGGCTGGGGCGTGCTCGCGTTCTCGCGACCCGTCTCGCTGCGCACGACGCTGCGCCCGCCGACGCCGGTGCTCGGCGTGCTGGGCGTGCTGGCCGCCGCGGTGGCCGGGGTGCTGGTGTGGCGTGCGCTGCGGCGCCGCTGAGCCCCGTGCGCGTGGCCTCGGTCACGCGGCGTCGTCCCGCCTTGCGCAACCCGCTCCGCAGGAGTCTGATGGAGGTACAGCAACACCACGGCAGGGCACGGAACCCACGCCAAGGTAGTCCCCTTCAACGGACACTCCGGCGGGCCAGGTCCCGTGACGGAGCAGGACAAGGCGCCTGCTACCCGTGCCCTCCGGCGAGCGCGGCACCCGGTCGACACTGACTCCCGGGTGCCGCAATCGCGTGCCTTGCCCCCTCCGCACCGGCACCCCGACATTCCGCATTCCGACACCCGCATCCCGACACCGGCACCCCGCCTCCGGGGTGCCGGTCACCGCCAGGCGGCGCGCTGGTACTGCGGAGGCCAGGCGACGGCATCGCCGAGCTCGCGTGCGGCGCGCAGCGGCCAGTGCGGGTCGCGAAGCGCCGGGCGGCCCAGCAGCACCGCGTCCGCGGCACCGTCGCCGAGCACCTGCTCGGCCTGCTCGGCCGACGTGATGAGCCCGACGGCGGCAACCGCCAGCCCGGACAGCTCGCGCACACGCCGTGCGTGCGGCACCTGGTAGCCAGGCGCGACCGGGACCTGTGCCGGCACGAGCCCGCCCGTCGAGACGTCGACCAGGTCGACGCCGTGCGCCGCCAGGTCCTTGACCACCGCGGCGACGTCGTCGACGTGAAGGCCGCCGTCCGTCCAGTCGGTGGCCGAGACGCGCACGAACACCGGCTTGCCGTCGGGCCACACCGCTCGCACGGCGTCCGCGGTCTCGACCAGCAGCCGTGCCCGGTTCTCGGGGGTGCCGCCGTAGTCGTCGGTGCGCCGGTTGGTCAGTGGCGAGAGGAACTGGTGCAGCAGGTAGCCGTGCGCGGCGTGCAGCTCGACGACGTCGAACCCCGCCGCGTGCGCACGCCGGGCCGCTGCGGCGAACTGCCCGGGCACGGCCGCGATCTGCGCTGGGGTCATCGCCGCGGGCGCGGCGTAGCCGGGGAAGGCCACCTCGGTGGGGCCGAGGGTCGGCCATCCGCCCTCGGCCCGCGGCACGCTGCCCTGCACGGGCGACCAGGGGCGGAACACCGACGCCTTGCGGCCGGCGTGCGCGAGCTGCACGCCGATCGCGGCCCCCTGCTCGTGCACGAACCCGGTGATGCGGCGCCATGCGGCGACGTGCTCGTCGCCCCACAGGCCGACGTCCTGCGGGGAGATCCGTCCCTCGGGCACGACGGCGGTGGCCTCGGTGAGCAGCAGCCCGAACCCGCCGGCGGCGCGCGCACCCAGGTGGGCCAGGTGCCAGTCGTCGGGCAGGCCGTCGACCGCCGAGTACTGGCACATCGGCGCCAGCCACGCGCGGTTCGTCACGGTCAGGTCGCGCAGCCGCACGGGCTCGAAGAGCAGACTCACGATGACCCAGCCTAAGAACGGCGGCACGCCGCACACAGGCCGCAGGAGTGTGATCTCATCCCTCGATCGCTCAAGACCTGTGACCCCTGTCACCTGTGGGTCTACACTCGCGTCCGCGGCCCCGCGATGGAGCGGAGCCGCCCGCGACGAAGTTGGAGGTACCTCCGTTGACCACGCAACAACCCGAGGCCGGCGGCCTCGAGAACCTGCTCCACGAGACGCGCACCTTCCCGCCGGACCCCGCCTTCGTGGCGGCCGCGAACTACGGGCCCAGCCTGTACGACGACGCCAGCGCCGACCGGCTCGGGTTCTGGGCGAAGCAGGCACGCGAGCTGATCTCCTGGCGCACCCCGTTCACCCAGACGCTCGACTGGTCGGACGCCCCGGTCGCACGCTGGTTCGCCGACGGCACGCTCAACGCCGCGTACAACGCGGTGGACCGGCACGTCGAGGCGGGGCGCGGTGATCACGTCGCGATCCATTTCGAGGGCGAGCCGGGCGACAGTCGCACGGTGACCTACGCGGACCTGCAGCGCGACGTCGCCCGCGCCGCGAACGCGCTCGCGGCCCTGGGCGTCGGGAAGGGCGACCGCGTCGTCATCTACCTGCCGATGCTGGTCGAGTCGGTCGTCGCGATGCTGGCGTGCGCGCGCATCGGCGCGCCCCACTCCGTCGTCTTCGGCGGGTTCTCCGCCGACGCGCTGCGCAGCCGCATCGCCGACGCCGAGGCCTCGCTCGTCATCACGGCCGACGGCGGCTACCGCCGCGGCGTGCCCAGCGCGCTCAAGCCTGCGGTCGACGAGGCGCTCACGGGCGAGGGCACCGAGACGGTCAAGCACGTCCTCGTGGTGCGCCGCACGGGGCAGGAGACGGCGTGGACCGAGGGCCGCGACGTCTGGTGGCACGACGCCCTGGAGTCCGCCGACACCTTCCACGAGCCCGTGTGGGTTGACGCCGAGCACCCGCTGTTCATCCTGTACACCTCGGGCACGACGGGAAAGCCCAAGGGCATCCTCCACACGACGGGCGGCTACCTCACGCAGGCCGCGTACACGCACCGGGTCGTGTTCGACCTGAAGGACGACGACGTCTTCTGGTGCACGGCGGACATCGGCTGGGTCACCGGCCACTCGTACGTGGTCTACGGCCCGCTGACCAACGGCGGCACGCAGATCCTGTACGAAGGCACGCCCGACACCCCGCACCGCGGCCGCTGGTGGGAGATCATCGAGAAGCACAAGGTCTCGATCCTCTACACCGCCCCGACGGCGATCCGCACGTTCATGAAGTGGGGCGACGACGTGCCCGCCCAGTACGACCTGACGTCGCTGCGCGTGCTCGGCTCGGTGGGCGAGTCCATCAACCCCGAGGCGTGGATCTGGTACCGGCGCGTGATCGGCCGCGACACCACACCCATCGTCGACACCTGGTGGCAGACGGAGACGGGCGCCATCATGATCACCCCGCTCGCAGGCATCACCGCGACCAAGCCGGGGTCCGCGCAGGTGCCCGTGCCGGGCATCAGCGCCGACGTCGTCGACGACGAGGCGCACCCCGTCCCCAACGGCGGCGGCGGGTACCTGGTGCTGACGGAACCGTGGCCCGCGATGCTGCGCGGCATCTGGGGCGACCGCCAGCGCTACGAGGACACGTACTGGTCGCGGTTCCGCGGCCTGTACTTCGCGGGCGACGGCGCCAAGAAGGACGAGGACGGCGACATCTGGCTGCTCGGCCGCGTCGACGACGTCATGAACGTCTCGGGCCACCGCCTGTCGACCACGGAGATCGAGTCGGCGCTGGTGTCGCACGACGTCGTGGCCGAGGCCGCCGTCGTCGGCGCCTCGGACGACACGACCGGGCAGGCCGTCGTCGCGTTCGTGATCCTGCTCGGCGAGCACGCCGAGCGTGCCGCGACCCCCGAGGGTCGGACCGCGGTCGAGGCCGAGCTGCGCGACCACGTCGCCAAGGAGATCGGGCCGATCGCCAAGCCCAAGCGCATCCTCGTCGTGCCCGAGCTGCCGAAGACGCGCTCGGGCAAGATCATGCGCCGCCTGCTGCGTGACGTCGCCGAGAACCGCGCGGTCGGCGACTCGACGACGCTCGCGGACGCCTCGGTCATGGACCTGATCACGGCCGGACTCGGCACCGGCTCGGGCAGGTCCTGAGCGCCGTCCCCCCCACCCACAGCGCAGCCGAGGTCCAGGCCGTCGACCTGGACCTCGGCTGCGGCTCACGCTCCGCCGCGGCTCACGCGCGGCTGCCGTGCCGCCGGGCGCGGCGGCGCCTGGTGGTCTCGGCCAGCAGCGTCGACAGCGACATCACCAGCAGGCACCCTCCCGCCACCGTGTACGGCCGGGACCCCTTCGCCGTGTCCCCCGACAGGGGCAGGATCACGGGAGTCGTCACGTTCCGCACGGTGATGACCGCCGTGCCCTGGTCGACCACCGTGGTGACGGCCTGACCCTGGCGGTCCGCGTCGCGGAGCGACACCGCACCACTGTCGCTGACGTCGAAGCGCACCGGCTCCGCGAGGAGGGTGAAGCCGTCCGGCGCACGGGTCTCGGTCAGCCAGTAGGTGCCCGGGACGATGCCCGCGAGCTCGAACCTGCCGATCGTGCCCGGCACGGCCTGCACCGCCGGCTTCGTCACCTGCTCGCCCATCAGGCCGTCCTTGTCGACGTAGACCGCCCACTCGGAGCCCGAGATCGGCGCCGACCCGCCGAGGGACGAGCTCATCTTGAGGACTTCGATGCGTGCCGTGACCGTGTGCGTCGTCGTGCACGGGTCGCACGTGGTGGGCGGGGTGTCGCCCTCGCCGCGCCCGCCCGCGACGTTGTCGAGCTTCTTCGACCAGGCGCCGTCGTTCACCTTCACGGAGTAGCGCAGGACGCCGGTCTCGTCCTCGGCCAGGTCGAACGAGCCCGAGACGAGGCGCGCGCCGACGGGGTCGGCGACCTGAGTCGGCTGGCCACCGGCCACGGTCAGCGTGGCCGATCCCGCGACGAACGTGGCGTTCCCGAGGACTCCCTTGAGGTTGTCGTCCAGGACGATGCCCGCCATCCCCGTCCCGCGCCCCGTTGCGGTGACGGTGTAGGTGATGGTGTCCCCCGGGGAGACGTACGCGCCGGTCGCCGGGTCGGACGTCTTGGTCACGAAGAAGCTCCCCGTCACCGGGTGCTCGGTGCACAGCGGGTCGCCCGGCGCGCACGTGCTGCCAGGATCCTGACCCGTCACGACGACGACGTTGCGCACGACGCCGTCCGCGAACCCGGAGTCCTTGACCGTCACCCGGTAGGTGACGGTGCCCACGGTCGGCCCCGAGGCGCCTGCCGCGGCCAGCGTGCCGCCCACCTCGATCGCCGGCCCCTGGTCGGTCCATCGGGCCTGGAGCCCGTTGTTGGCCGAGATCGAGGAGCGGTCCACCACGGCGTCGTCGACGACGCCGGCCAGGTTGTCGGAGTACGTGGGAGTGACCGCGACGGCGCTGCGGTTGGTGAACGTGAGCGTGAACTGGATGACGCCGCCGGGATCGACCTTTGTCCCGTCCTCCGGGTTGGACGTCTTGACGACGTCGATCACCTCGGCGGGGTGGACCGTCTCGCCGCACAGTCCCGGCACGCAGGTCGGCGGCGGTACGGGAGTGTCCCCGGTGACGACGAACGCGAGGTTGCGCAGCTGCGCGCGGTCGCTCAGCTCGCTCGCCGGCTTGACCGTCGCGTCGTACGTGGTCACCACGCCCGATCCGATCGGCACCGCGGTTCCGACCCAGGAGTAGCCGTCCTTCGTGGATGCGACGGAGGCACGATTGCCGGTGCCGGGGTTGTTCGCCAGCGTGGACCAGTCGATGGTCGCCGAGGTTGCGACCGACGCGGCGGAGTCGGCGTAGCGCCCGCTCCAGGTGGTCGCGGGGATCCACGCGTCGCCGTCATTGCCCGTGGCCGGGAACTTGTACCTCACCGGGCTCGCGGTGATCTGGTAGGTGATCTTCGAACCGGGCTTGACGGCGGTGCCCGCAGCCGGTGTGGCCTCCTTGGCGATCGAGAACGCGGGAACCTCGAGCGTGGCCTGCCGGTTGACCGGCACGTTCGCCCAGTTGTCGATCGCGGCGAGGTTGCCCCACGTCCCGAAGGTGTTCCGACTGGCTAGCCCCCTGGGGTTCCAGACGTTCGGCCTGTCGGATTCCTCGACGATGCAGTCGCCCATGCCCCAGTAGTGGACACCCGGTGTGCTGTCGACGTTGGTTCCTGAGGTGGCACTCACCCGCGAGCACTTGCCGAGTCCGCTCCTCGTCTGGCTGTCGATCAGCGTGTCGTTCCACGAGACGTTCGTCCGGCCTGCCTGCGGGCCGTTGAGTCGCGTGACCTCCAGACCATTGGTGAGGATCTCGACGTCGAAGTCGGTGAAGTGAACCTCTCCTGTGGACGGTACGACGACGCGCACCGCCAGCGGCGTGGTCGGTGAGATGTCGTTGCGCCGTGCGTCCTTGCCGTCGAACGGAAGCCTGACCTGCTCGCCCGCGAGCACCTGGACGTCGAACACCCGGTCGAGGGGACCGTCGAACTGGCCGTCGTTGTTGACGTCGACCTGTACCACCGCCTGACCGTCGTGCTTGCTCACGCCGAAGGTGATGACTCCGGCACGCGACCCTTCGCCCGTGGGGGCGAACGTCAGGTTCGTCACGTTGATCTCTTGTGGTTCCGGAGGGCTCACGCGCAGCCACGTGGTCTTCATGGATCCCGTCGCCTTGTCGGGAACGGTCACGCTGGGGGGAAGGTCTTCGCTTGGCGGTTCGAAGAAGATCTTGTACGGCGTGAACCGACACTTCGTGTTGTCCGCAGGGATTCCGAGCTCGCCGTACTCCCCGGAGACATTCTTGGCGTCCCGGAGCTCCCTGTTCGGGATCGACAGGTGGGACGAGGTACAGCTGTCTCTGTTGACGGCCCCGTAGGCGTTCGCGACGAACCGCGAGTCGGCGCCGTTCAGGCCGCTTCGTTGGGTCTTGTAGGTGAACCCGTAGACCGACTGGTAGTAGAGCACGAGGTTCACACTGGTGTCTGCGCTGCTGCTGTACACGTCACGGAGCACGTAGTGCTCCGTCCAGACACGACCGGGGCGCGCCACCCCGCCCCTCTTCACCGTGATGTCCCAGTTGAGGGTGACATTGCCGAGCGTGTTGGAGGAGTTCTCGCGTGGCTTGAGCTCGATGCTGTAGACCCCCGGCGTACTCCTCTCCGGGGGGTAAAGGTGCAGGGCGAGCTGGTACTCAGGTCGACGTCGCACGTAAACACCACCGCGCCGCCGTTCTCAGGGCCTGCGACTTCGATCCTGCTGGTGTCACCCCAGCCGTTGTAGTCCCGTCCGGCCCGGTCGAACCGCACCGACAGGCTCTCGCCGGCGCCGACGTACGCGTACCAGGTCTGCGCGCCACGCACGGTGCTGTTCGCCGGGTTGCTCTCGGCGAACGCAGGAGGGGTCGTCTGCGTCAGGGCGATGAGTACGGCGGCCAGCACGCCGACGAGCAGCACAAGGATGCCCACCACCGCGATCCGCCGCCGCGCCGGTGGGCGACCTGCGGCGCGATGATGCCGCACGCCGGGCGGGACCCGATGGTCGCCGACTCGGCCCATCGCCGCTGCGACCGCGGCCGCACCGCGAGTGTTCCCGACAACCCGCCTCATGGTTCCTCCAGCGCCTCGACTACGTGACCGATCGTCGGCGGGCGTACCGAACGCCACGGCGCACGGCCCGGGAAATCACCCCTCGGTTCATCCCAGGACCTCGCGCGGCCCGGGTAGGGGACGATGGGCACATGCGCTTCGCCGTGCCGCTCCAGATCGGTCCGCTCTCGCCCATCGACGCCGACGCCGTCCGCACACTGGCCGAGACCACGTGCCAGGCCGACGGCGTTCCCCCCTGTCCGAGCAACCGCTGCTGCGCCTGGCGGCCGACGAGCCGTGGCTCACGCACGCCGTCGCACGCTCCAGGACCGGTGCCGTGACCGGGTACGCACAGATCGACCGCAGCGGGGGCACGGCGAGCGCCGAGATCGTCGTCCACCCCGAGCACCGCCGGGGCGGCCTCGGCCGGCTCCTGCTGCGCACGGCCGAGCGTGACGCCCGGCTGCCCCAGTTCAGTGGCACCCCAGGGCAGCGCGGCAAGGCCTTGCGCGTCTGGGCGCACGGGGACCTCGCTCCGGCGCGGGCCTTCGCCGCGAGCGCCGGCTACGTCGTCGTGCGTGAGCTGCTGTTCCTGACCAGGCCGCTGCCGGCCCCCGCACCGGCGCCGCTCCCCACCGGGTACGCGGTGCGTGCCTTCGTTCCCGGCCGGGACGACGACGCGTGGGTGGCCCTCAACGCGCGCGCGTTCGCCGCACATCCCGAGCAGGGACGCCTCACGGTCGCGGACCTGCGCGACCGTATGGCCGCGCCGTGGTTCGACCCGGAAGGCTTCCTTCTCCTGACCGGGCCCGACGGCGCGCTCGCGGGGTCGATCTGGACCAAGGTGACCGAGGGGCCGCAGGGTTCCGACGGAGAGATCTATGCCGTGGGCGTCGACCCGGCGCACCGTGGCCGCGGGCTGGGTGCGGCGCTGACGGGCGTCGGGCTGGCCTACCTGGCGCGGCACGCAGAACGTGCGGTGCTGTACGTGGACGGCGACAACTCGGCTGCAATCGCCGTCTACCGCGCGGCAGGCTTCATGCGAGAGACGGCCGATGTCCAGTATGGGCGCCCGAACGATGCCATGATCTAGGCATGAGCACGCCAGAGATCCGGGTCCGTGACGACCGCGGGCGCTTCGCCCGTACCATCGACCCCGAGCTCGCGGCGCACATCGCCGAACACATCGCGGAGGACTCGAGCGCCGACGACGGCGGCGACGCCGCCCAGGACGCGCTCCCGCCCCTGCCCGAGGACAGGTTCGCCGACCGCGAGCTGAGCTGGCTGGCGTTCAACGAGCGTGTGCTGGAGCTCGCGGAGGACGCGGACCTGCCGCTGCTGGAGCGGCTGCGGTTCCTGGCGATCTTCGCCTCGAACCTCGACGAGTTCTTCATGGTGCGGGTCGCGGGCCTCAAGCGGCGCATCGCGATCGGCATCGCGGTGACGGCGGCGTCGGGGTCGTCGCCGCACGAGGTCCTCGCCGGGATCAGCCGGCACGCGCACCGGCTCATGTCCCGGCACGCCAAGGTGTTCGCACAGGACGTGCAGCCCGCCCTCATGGCCGAGGGCATCACGATCGTCCACTGGGACGACCTGGAGACGCGCGAGCAGGACCGCCTGCACAAGTTCTTCCGCAAGCAGATCTTCCCGGTGCTCACGCCGCTGGCGGTCGACCCCGCGCACCCGTTCCCGTACATCTCGGGGCTGTCGCTCAACCTGGCCGTGGTGGTGCTCAACCCGCTGACGGGCAAGGAGCACTTCGCGCGCGTCAAGGTGCCGCCGCTGCTGCCGCGGTTCATCGCGGTGGACGAGCGGGGACGCCCGAGCGACCCGTCGTCGGGAGGCGCAGCACAGCGGCCGACGTCGTTCGTGCCGCTCGAGGAGGTCATCGCCCGCCACCTCGACCACCTGTTCCCCGGCATGGAGGTCGTCGAGTCGCACACGTTCCGCGTGACGCGCAACGAGGACCTCGAGGTCGAGGAGGACGACGCCGAGAACCTTCTCAAGGCCATGGAGAAGGAGCTGCTGCGGCGCCGGTTCGGCCCGCCGGTGCGCCTCGAGCTGGCCGAGGGCATCAGCCCCCGCATCCGGGACCTGCTGGTGCGCGAGCTCGGCGTCTCGCCCGAGGAGGTCTACCTGCTGCCGGCACCGCTCGACCTGACGGGCCTCAACGTCATCGCCGACGTGGAGCGGCAGGCCCTGCACTACCCGTCGTTCGTCCCGACGACGCACCGCCAGCTCGCCGAGGTCGAGTCGGCCACGCCGACCAACGTCTTCGAGGCGATCAAGCGCCGGGACGTGCTGCTGCACCACCCCTACGACTCGTTCTCGACGTCGGTGCAGACGTTCCTCGAGCAGGCGGCAGCCGACCCGAGGGTTCTCGCGATCAAGCAGACGCTCTACCGCACGAGCGGCGACTCGCCCATCGTCGACGCGCTCATCGACGCCGCCGACGCCGGCAAGCAGGTGCTCGCGCTGGTCGAGATCAAGGCGCGGTTCGACGAGCAGGCCAACATCTCGTGGGCCCGCAAGCTCGAAGAGGCGGGCGTCCACGTCGTCTACGGCATCGTGGGCCTCAAGACCCACGCCAAGCTCTCGCTGGTGGTGCGGCAGGAAGCGGACGGGCTGCGACGCTACTGCCACGTCGGCACGGGCAACTACCACCCCAAGACCGCCCGCCTGTACACCGACCACGGCCTGCTGACGTGCGACCCGGACGTCGGCCAGGACCTGACCCGGCTGTTCAACCAGCTCTCGGGGTACGCGCCGCAGTCGCGGTTCCACCGCCTGCTCGTCGCGCCGCGCACCGTCCGCTCGGGACTCATCGAACGCATCGAACGTGAGGCCGCGGCAGCGCGCGCCGGCCACGAGGCGTGGGTCAAGATCAAGGTCAACTCCGCGGTCGACGAGGCGACGATCGACGCGCTGTATCGCGCGTCGCAGGCCGGTGTCCAGGTCGACCTCGTGGTGCGTGGCATCTGCGCGCTGCGCCCCGGCGTGCCGGGCCTGAGCGAGAACATCCGCGTCCACTCGATCCTGGGCCGGTTCCTGGAGCACTCGCGCATCTTCGCGTTCGCCAACGCGGCAGGGCCGGCGATCGGCGAGGGTCCCGAGACCGGGCCGGAGGTCTTCATCGGCTCGGCCGACCTCATGCACCGCAACCTCGACCGTCGAGTCGAGGCGCTCGTGCGCATCACCGACGAAGGTCACGTCGCCGAGCTGCTCGACCTGCTCGAGGTCTCGGCCTCCGACCAGACGTCCTCGTGGCACCTCGGCCCCGACGGCGCCTGGACCCGGCACCACAAGGACGCCGAGGGCAAGCAGCTCGCCGACCTGCAGGCCGTGCTCGTGCGCCGTCATCGCCGGCGCAGGGACCAGAGCCGGTGACGGCACGCGTCCCAGCGGTCCAGACGGCGGGGGGCCTCGTCTGGCGTGTACGTGACGAGAAGCTCCAGGTGCAGCTCGTCCACCGCCCGCGCTACGACGACTGGTCGTGGCCCAAGGGCAAGCTCGAGCCCGGCGAGTCCCACCAGGTGGCCGCCGTCCGCGAGGTGGCCGAGGAGACGTCGAAGCCCGTCGTGCTCGGCATGCCGCTGCCCGGCCTGCGCTACCGGATGCCCGACGGCCGGTGGAAGACCGTCTCGTACTGGGCTGCGCACCGCGCCCGGCCGGAACGCCACCGGCACGCCCTCGCCGCCCGGCAGACCGTGCCGCCGGCGTCACCCGAGGAGATCGACAAGGTCTGCTGGCTCGACGCCACCGACGCGGTCGCCCGCCTGACGCGCCGCGCCGACCGCAAGCCGCTCGCCGCACTCGTCGAAGAGTTCGAGCAGGGCCGGCTCGCGACGCACGCCGTCGTCATCGCGCGGCACGGCCGCGCCCTGCCCCGCGCGGCCTGGCACGGCGAGGAGCTGGGCCGGCCGCTGACGCCCATCGGGTACGCGCACGCCGCGGCCCTCGTCCCGGTGCTCGCCTCCTACGGGGTCAGCCGCGTCGTCAGCTCCCGCTGGGAACGATGCGCCGCGACCGTGGCACCGTACGTCAAGGCCGCCGAGCTGCGGCCCTGGTACAGCGAGCACCTGACCGAGACGCAGCACGAGCAGTCACCGGCCCGCGTCGCGCGCACCGTCCGCCAGCTCCTGGAGACCCCGCGATCCTCGGTGCTGTGCACGCACCGGCCCGTCCTGCCGACCGTGCTCGACGTGCTGGGCCAGCACTCGCGCCGCAGCGTGGCCGACCAGCTCCCGCCGCAGGACCCGTTCCTCGAGCCAGGCGAGCTCCTGGTCGCCCACGTGACGCACACGCCCAAGGGCCCGCGCGTCGTCGCCGTCGAACGGGTCACGCCTCCGCTGAGCTGAGCGGCGACGCGGTCACCACATCGTCACCAGCAAGGTGGCGAACGCCGCGACGGCCGCCGCGGCCGGAATGGTGAGCACCCACGCGATCGCGATGTTCTTCGCCACCCCCCAGCGCACGGCCGAGAGACGGCGCGTCGCGCCGACGCCCATGATCGCCGACGTGATGGTGTGCGTCGTCGAGACAGGCGCATGCAGCACGAACGCGTTGAGATAGAGCACCGTCGCGGACACCGACTCGGCCACGAAGCCACGCGCCGGATCGAGCTCGATGATGCGGCGCCCGAGCGTCCGCATGATGCGCCACCCGCCCGAATAGGTGCCGAGCGAGATCGCGGCCGCGGCAGCGAGCTTGACCCACAGCGGGATGCCGTCCGCGGGATCGGCCCAGCCGACCGAGATGAGCGCGAGGTAGATGACGCCCATCGTCTTCTGCGCGTCCTGCAGGCCGTGGCCGAGGGCCATGGCCGCCGCCGACGCCGTCTGCGCGATACGGAACCGGCGATGCGCGCGGGCCGGGGCCGCATTACGGAACAGCCACAGCAGCCCGATCATCACCGCGAACGCGAGCACGAAGCCCACCAGGGGCGAGACGACCATGGGCAGCACGACCTTGTCGAGGATCGCACGCCAGAAGATCGGCAGACCCCCGCGAGCCCCGCCCCCACGAGCCCGCCGATGAGCGAGTGCGTCGACGACGACGGCAGCCCGAACCACCACGTGATGAGGTTCCACACGATCGCCCCCACGAGCGCGCACAGCACCACCCGCAGCTCCACGGTGGTCGAGGCGTGGTCGAGCGCGACGATCGACTTCGCGATCGTCTCCGCGACGGCGGTCCCGAGGAGCGCCCCCGCGAAGTTCATGACCGCGGCCATCATCAGGGCGAGACGCGGCGTCAGCGCACGCGTCGAGACCGAGGTCGCGATGGCGTTCGCGGCATCGTGGAAGCCGTTGGTGTAGTCGAAGCCGAGTGCGAGCGCCACCACGAGGACGACGAGTGCTGCCTCCACGCGTCAGGACTCCTTGAGCGCGATCGTCTCGACGAGCGTCGCGACGCGCTCGAAGCCGTCGCACGCGTCCTCGAGCACGTCGACGATCTCCTTGAGCTTGATCAGCGTGATCGCGTCCGTCGTCTCCTCGAAGAGGTGGGCCAGCAGCTTGCGGTGCAGCCGGTCGGCCTGGTGCTCCAGCAGGTGGATCTCGGTCCAGTACTCGCGCAGCTCCTCCATGGTCCGCAGTCGCGGCATGGCGTCGTGCGTGAGCTCGGCGCACCGTTGCAGCACCTGCACGACCTCGGGGACGCGGCGCGGCAGCTCCTCGACCTTGTACAGGACGATGAGGTCGCAGGCCTCCTCCATCGCGTCGATGATGTCGTCGAGCGCGTTGGCGAGGCCGTAGATGTCGTCGCGGTCGAACGGGGTCACGAACGTCTGGTTGAGACGCATCGTGATCTCGTGGGCGACCGCGTCGGCCTCGTGCTCGACCTGGACGAACCGTGCAGCGATCTCCTTGCGCCCGGCCTTGTCCGCGCCGAGCAGCTCGGCGAGCAGCCCCACCCCGGTGACGACATGCCCGGCGAGCGTGGTGAAGAGATCGAAGTAGGTGGTGTCGCGCGGGGTCAGACGCAAGCGCACGTCAGCTCTCCAGTCGGAGGAAGTCGAAGGTGAAGCGGGGGCGAACACAGGGTAAATGCCCCGCGCTCCAGGGGCACGCTCCACGACGCGCTGGCGCCGACCGTCGTCCGAGCGAGACAGTTCCTCGGCCGCTGTCACGAGGAGCGCGACGCCGGACCGGGAAGCGCCTCTCGGCGCGTGGCCGCTCGTAGCGGCTGAAGATGGAGCCCGGGGCAACCTCGGCCCGACGTCGCCCCTGCATTCTAGTCGAGCATGCCGGCACGCCAGTACCCGGCAGCCTGCTCCAGCTCCTCGGCCGTGCGCAGCAGTCCCGACGCCCCGCGGGTCATGCGGTCGGCGCCGCCGGGGTCTGCGGCCTCGCGGGCGTCGGCGTCGAAGGCGGCACCCGTGGCGAGGATGCGGCAGAACGCGGCGGCGCGTTCGAGCGCGACGGCGAGGTCGCCCGCGAAGACGCCCGAGAGCACGGCGTCGGCGAGCGCCCGCAGGTCCGCCGGCTCCGGCGGGCGGGGAACGCCTGCGACCGCCTCGTGCACGGGCGCGGCACCGGCTCCGAGGCGGTAGCGCAGTCCCACCGTCTGCGGGTCGCGCAGCACCCATTCCCGCAACGAGTACAGGCGCCACAGCGCCCCGGGGAGCGTGACGGGCGCGGCGTCGGACCACAGGGCGGCGACGGCGTCGAGCCCTTCGGTCTCGACGAGTCTCACGAGCCGCTCGACGACTACGGGGTCCTCCGAGGCGCGCGCCCTGCTCACGACGGCGCGAGCTGTGGTGTGCGCCACCTCGTCGCGCAGAGCGGGATCGCTCGGGTCCGCGAGGCTCTCGGCGTCACGCGGGTCGAGACGGGCAGGGCGGCGGAAGCGGGGCTCGCTCATGTCGTCCAGTGTGCCCGCCAGGCGCTCCGTCCGGGTTCCCCCCATAGTTGCTTGCTGCAAGCACTTGGGGTTATTGTTGCGCTCAGCAACTAAGGAGTGTTCGTGATCGCACACGCAGCGGCCACCTCGGCCGCCCCGCAGCACCGCTCCCAGCCCCCCGCCGAGGACCTCTTCTCCGCGCTCGAGGAGCTGGCGCGCGCCCAGCGCGAGGCCGGGCTGCACCTGGCACGCCGACTCGACTGGCCACGCGCCGGCCTCGGCGTCGTCCGCCTGCTCTCGACATGCGGCCCCGTCCAGCTCACCGACGTCGCCGCCAAGCTCCGCGTGGACGTGTCGGTCGCCAGCCGGCAGGTCAGCCAGCTCGTCGACGCCGGGTACGTGCGCCGCACCGTGGACGCCGCCGACCGGCGGGTCCGCGTGCTCGAGCTCACCGAGCAGGGCGAGGCGCTCACCGAGCAGCTCGCGGTGCAGTTCGCCGAGATGCTCGGGGGGGCGTTCACCCTCTGGTCGCCCGCGGAGATCGCCCAGGCCTCGCACCAGGTGCGCCGCGTCGCCCAGGCGATCACCAGCGCGCACGACGCCCCGCTCGACGCCGCCCTCGAACCTCCCCTCACCGCCACTGACGAAGAAGGCACTCACTGATGTCATCCACCACCACCGCGACGGCCACGCCGGCGGCGATGACCCACCGGGAGGTCCTCGAGGCTCTCTCGGGATCATCCTCGGCATGTTCGTCGCCCTCCTCGCGGCGACCATCACGTCCTCCTCGATGCCACGCATCGTCGCGGACCTGGGCGGTTCGCAAAGCTCGTACACCTGGGTCGTGACCGCCACGCTGCTCGCCCAGACGGTCTCCACCCCCCTGTGGGGCAAGTTCGCCGACCTGTTCGGACGCAAGTCGCTCGTCCAGATCGCCCTGGTCATCACCGTCGTCTCGGCCGCGGCCGCCGGGTTCTCGCAGAACATCGGCATGCTCATCGCGTGCCGTGCCGTCCAGGGCCTGGGCGCCGGCGGCCTCATGGCGCTCGCCACGGTGCTCGTCGCCGACATCGTCTCGCCGCGTGAGCGCGGGCGGTACATGGGCATCATGGGCGGCGTCATGGCGGTGTCGCAGGTGGGCGGCCCGCTGCTCGGCGGCGTCATCACCGACTCCGCGCTCGGCTGGCGCTGGAACTTCTTCGTCGGCATCCCGTTCGCCGTCGCCGCGATCATCGTGCTGCAGAAGACGCTGCACCTGCCTGCACGCCCGCGCAAGGTCGTCCGCGTCGACTACTGGGGCGCCGCGCTCATCTCGATCGGCGTCTCGCTGCTGCTCCTGTGGGTCACCTTCGCGGGCAACGAGTTCGACTGGGCATCGTGGCAGACGGCGCTCATGATCGCCGCAGCGGTGGCGAGCCTCGTCGCGGCCATCGTCGTCGAGACCAAGGTCGACGAGCCGATCATCCCGATGCACCTGTTCGCCAACCGCACGTTCGTGCTCTCCGTCGTCGCCTCGATCGCCGTGGGCGTCGCGATGTTCGGCACCGCGGTGTTCCTGTCGCAGTACCTGCAGCTCTCGCGCGGCAAGACGCCGACCCAGTCCGGCCTGCTCACCATCCCCATGGTCGTCGGCACGATGCTCGCGGGCATCGTGCTCGGCCAGATCATCTCCCGCACCGGCCGCTACAAGGCGATCATGGTGGGCGGCGGCGTCGTCCTCATCGGCGCACTGGTGGGCATGAGCACCATCGACGCGCACACGAGCTTCGTGCTCATCAGCATCTACCTGTTCGGCCTGGGCCTGTCGGTCGGTGCGCTCATGCAGAACCTGGTGCTGGCGGTGCAGAACACGCTGGCCGTCCACGAGATGGGCACCGGCACCGCGACCGTCGCGTTCTTCCGGTCGCTGGGCGGCGCCATCGGCGTCTCGGCCCTGGGCGCCGTGCTGGCCAGCCAGGTCAAGAACGACCTGCTGACCGGGCTCGCGACCCTCGGCATCCCCGCCGACGCGCTCGGCGGCAGCTCCTCGGCCGTGCCCGACATGTCGACCCTGCCGGGCCCGGTCCGCACGATCGTCGAGAACGCCTACGCCGACGGCATCTCCGAGATCTTCCTCATCGCCGTGCCGATGGCCGTGATCGCGCTCGTCGCGACGCTGTTCATCAAGGAGGTCCCCTGGGCAAGCGCTCCGGCATCGAGATGGTGCTCGCGGAGCAGGACAAGGCCGACGCCGCACCCGCGACCACCGTCGCCGCCCCGGACGCCGGCAAGGAGGCGGTGCTCGCGAGCGTCGCCGGGCGCGCGGACGACGCCGGAGCCGCGTCCCGCTGATCCGATCGGCGCCGACGGCGAGGCCGGGGCACCCCAGCACGGGGCGCCCCGGCCTCGCCGTTTGCGGCCTGCCGCCTACCGTCCCGCCTGTTCAGGGGCGATGATGGGCGCATGACGCATGCCATCACGGCGCCCGACCCGTCGAGCGACCCCTTCAGCGCTCTCGAGCGCGAGCTGCGCATCCTGGTGCGCCGGGCCGCGTCGTCCTCGGCGCAGATCGCCCTGGTCGTCCACCCCGAGCTCGATGCGAGCGCCTACCCGCTGCTCGCCCACATCCACATGCATCCCGGCACGCGCGGGTCCGACCTCGCCGCACACTTCGGTGTCGGCAGGGCCACCGTGTCGCGGCAGCTCTCGCGGCTCGCGGACCTCGGCCTCATCCAGCGCGAGGTCGACCCTGACGACACGCGCGGCCAGCTCATCACGCTCACGCGCGACGGCGAAGCACGCTTCGCCGCCGCGCGTGACGGGCGCATCGACGCGCTCGGGCGGGCCCTCTCGGAGTGGAACCAGGACGACGTCGCGACCCTCGCGACGCTGCTGCGCCGCTACTCCGAGGACTGGGTGCGCTGGCGCGACACCCATGACGACCCTGCCTCGGCGCGCTAGCCCTCCTGCTCCTCGAAGGTCAGGCTGACCGAGTTCATGCAGAACCGGTCACCTGTCGGAGTCTGGGGCGCGTCGTCGAAGACGTGCCCCAGGTGGGAGCCGCAGCGGGCGCACCGTACCTCGGTGCGGATCATGCCCAGGCTGCGGTCCTCGATGAGCTCGACACGATCGCCGGCGAGCGGGCTGTAGAAGCTCGGCCAGCCACAGCGCGAGTCGAACTTGGTCTCCGAACGGAACAGCTCGTTGCTGCAGGCCCGGCACCGGTAGATGCCGACCCGCTTCTCGTCGAGCAGCGCCCCCGTCCAGGGACGCTCCGTGCCCGCCTGGCGCAGGACGGCGTACTCGCTCGGGGAGAGATCAGCCCTCCACTGGTCGTTCGTCTTGGTCACTTCGTACTGCTTTGTCATTTCTCACCTCCGAGGGCGTGAACAACGAAGGGGGCATTCTGGTTCCCGTGAACGTGAGCGGAGTGAAAGACGTGCTCGCGCGCATCTGGGAGGCGGCGACGTCACCGGTGCCGGCGCCCGCGCAGGAAGTGGTGCTCGCGGCGGGGCTCGTCGCGCTCGCCGTCGTGCTCGTGGGGCCGGTGTGGCGCACGGCGCGGCATGTCATCACCATCGCGCACGAGGGCGCTCACGCCCTCGTCGCCACCCTCGCCGGGCGGCGCCTGGACGCGATCCGGCTCCATTCCGACACCTCGGGCCTGACGATCACGGCGGGGCGCCCGCGCGGGTTCGGCATGGTCGCGACGACGTTCGCGGGGTACGTCGGCCCCGGCCTCGTGGGGCTCGGTGCGGCGTGGCTGCTGCGCGCGGGCTACGCCGTCGGGCTGCTGTGGCTGCTGGTGGTGATGCTGGCGCTCGTGCTGTTCAAGATCCGCAACCTGTTCGGGCTGTGGTCGGTGCTCGTGGCCGGCGTCGGGCTCGTGCTCGTGTCGTGGTTCCTCGACGAGCCGGCACAGGCCGCCGTGGCCTACGTGGTCACGTGGTTTCTGCTGCTGGGCGCGGTACGGCCCGTGTTCGAGCTCCAGGCGCAGCGCGCCCGGCGAGCCGCACGGCAGTCCGATGCGGACCAGCTCGCGCGGCTCACCGGGCTGCCGGGCCTGGTGTGGGTGGCCGTGTTCCTCGTGGTCACCGTGGGCGCCCTGGTGCTGGGCGCCGTGTGGATCGTGGGTCCGCTCAGCCTGTGACGGCGCCGCGGCCCTGGCTCGCGCCCGGGCGACGACGACGGCGCGACCGCGAGCGCGACTGCGGCGACCGCTGCTCCTCGGTCTGCTGACCCGAGGACTGCGGCGGCCGGGTCGCCTGCGCCCGGGTCTGCTGCGGGCGGGCCTGCTGGGTCCGGGCCTGCTGCGGGCGGGCCTGCTGGGTCCGGGCTTGCTGGGTCCGGCCCTGGCCCTGGCGCGTCTGCTGGGCCGGGGCGGCCTGCGGGCGCGGGGCGACCGGCGCGAGCACCGTCCCGACGAGAGCCGCGACAGTCGCGTCGCCCGGAACCACGGGGCGCGGGCGCACGCTGATCTTCGCCTTGCGCGTCAGGTCGGCCACGTCGCCACGCTGCTCGGGAAGCATGATCGTGACGACGTCCCCACCCGACCCGGCACGAGCCGTGCGGCCCGAGCGGTGCAGGTACGCCTTGTGCTCGGCCGGCGGGTCCACGTGGACCACGAGCTCGACGTCGTCGACGTGGATGCCGCGCGCCGCGATGTCGGTCGCCACCAGCACGCGCACCGCACCCGAGGTGAACGCCGCGAGGTTGCGCTCACGCGCGCCCTGGCCGAGGTTGCCGTGCAGGTCGACGGCGGGCACGCCCGCCGCGGTGAGCTGCTTGGCGAGCTTCTTGGCGTGGTGCTTGGTGCGGGTGAACAGCACCCGGCGCCCGGTTCCCGCGGCGAGCTGCTGGACGACGTCGCGCTTGGCGGCCGCGTCCGCGACGGCCAGCACGTGGTGGGTCATCTGGGGCGGCGGCGCGGCGGCGTCGTCGACCGAGTGCGTGACGGGCTGGTGCAGGTACCGCTTGACCAGCACGTCGACGCCGTTGTCGAGCGTCGCCGAGAACAGCAGGCGCTGCGTGCGCTGCGGCGTGCGGTCCAGGATGCGCTTGACGCCGGGCAGGAACCCGAGATCGGCCATGTGATCGGCCTCGTCGAGCACCGTGATCTCGATCGCGTCGAGCGTGAGCAGCTTCTGGTTGAGCAGGTCCTCGAGGCGGCCGGGGCACGCGACGAGGATGTCGACACCCGCGTCGAGCGCGGCGACCTGGCGTGACTGCGCGACGCCGCCGAACACCGTCGTGGTGCGCAGGCCGAGGGTCGCGGCGAGCGGCGCCGTCGTCGCATCGATCTGCAGCGCGAGCTCACGCGTCGGGGCGAGGATCAGCGCACGCGGGCGGCGCGGGGCGCGGCGGCCGCCGGCGAGGCGGGTGACGACGGGCAGGGCGAACGCGATGGTCTTGCCCGAGCCGGTACGGCCGCGGCCGAGCACGTCCTTGCCGGACAGGGAGTCGGGCAGCGAGGCCGACTGGATCGGGAACGGCTCGGTGATCCCGCGCTCCGCGAGGGAGTCGACAACGGGCATGGGCAGGCCGAAGGAAGAGAAGTTCATGGTGCCTTTCGTGGGCACGGCGCGAGGCGCCGGTCGTGGGTCGCCGCGCGCGCTCCCCTGGGGGGCGATCTCCACGACGTCGGCGCCGGTAGATGCGGGCGCCTGGTCCAGTGTCTCATCTTCGTGCGCCGGCACCGACCGCCCGGTCCACGGGACGAGACGCCGCGATCCCGGCACACCGCCCGTCGAGGGTGTGCCGGGATCGCGAGGCGGTCGCCGTCAGACGCGCGGACGCGCCCTGCGCGAAACGACCAGAAGGACACCCACGGCGGCCAGCAGAACCGCCACCGCCGCGGTGGCCGCGACCGTCGCGCCCGTCACCGGGAGCGTGACCGGCGCGCTGACGAGGCTCCCCTGGGGCTCCGCCGGGGCAGTGTTCTCACCGGGAGCCGGCGCGTTCGTCCCGGGCCCTGGTGCACCGGACCCCTCGGGGACCGTGGCGACCGTCCGGGCCACGCGGATGATGGACCCGTCGTGGTCGTCCTCGTCGTTGTCGTGGTCGGTGCTCTCGTCGTCCCAGAGCATGGTCGTGTTGCGTTCGTCGATCTCGTTGTCCTCCCACGAGTGGTAGACCAGCGTCTGCTCGTCGGGGTCGATCCCGCCGTTGTGCCTGTCGGGCACGGAGTCGGCGTCGAGGACGTCGGCGGACCAGGCACCGGCAACGCCGTCGTGGACCTCCGCGGCGAGCGGCACGGCCAGCGCGGTCGCACAGTCCAGACCGCGGGCCGCGATCAGCGGCGCGGCGAAGACCGCACCCGCGGCGGCCGGCCGGCTCGCCGGAACCCAACCGCTGAAGCGCGAGATCTCGGCGAACGAGAACCGGTCGACGTACTCGTCCTCCTCCGGTGCGTCCAGCGCGACCTGGAGGGTCAGGCTGACCTCGGACGAGGTGCCCGGTGCAAGCACCAGGCCGGCGTCACCCATCGGCAGGTGGAGCAAGCCGTCGCCGGCGAGCTCCCAGCCGGCGTTGTCGTGACCCTCGACGCCGTCCATCGACTCGGTGGTGGCGAGCTCCAGTCCGGGCGCGCGGTAGTTCACGATCTCCTCGACCCGTGCCGTGCGGTCGCCCTGGTTGAACAGGTGGATGTCGTGAACCACGAGGTCACCCACGCGGATGTCGACCTCGGTGTGGTCGAACGTGACGTGCGGGATCGCGTAGTCCGGTCCCGCGTCGCTCGGGTCCGCGTTGCGTTCGAACACCATGACGCCGTCGCGCCACACCTCGGCGACCCACAGTCGCAGTGCCAGGTCGTACTGCGGAGGGGTCCGTACGGTGACGGTCTCGTCGTCGGTGAGCGCGCCCGCGTCCTGGTTCTCGTCGTCCTCGCGCGGGTCGCCGCCAGGCGTGTCGCTCGGCGTGACGGTCGCGGTGTTGACGAACGTCGCGCTGGCGTCCGCGGGGACGCTGCCGCCGCGCTCGGCGGTGTAGACGAACACCGTTCCGCCCGCCGCGATGACGGCCTCGGCGTCGAGCGTGCGCTCGGCGGGCGAGTACGCCCGCGCGAGCTCGGGGAAGTCGTCCCCGACGACGGCGGTCGCGTCCCGCACGGTGCGGACGACGTCGTCGAGGTTGAGCCCGCTCGTCGTGTCGGGCCGGTGGGGCACGCTCACGACGACGGGAACCTCACCGCCCTCGAGCATCCACTCCTCGAGGTCCGCGGCGCCGAGCGCGGCCGTGAAGCGGAGGGTGACCGCTCCGCCGCCCGCGACCACGGGCGCCTCGCCCGACGGCACGTGGACCGTGGCGGCGACGCCCCCGACGGTGACGGACGGCAGGCTCAGCGTCTGCTCGGCCGACGACGGGTTGGTGACCGTCACCCAGCCTTCGACGTCGAGCGGCGACACGTCCTTCGTCGCCGAGACGGTGAGCCGGTAGTCGACCGAGACGTCCTCGCCCGGTGTCGTCTCCCAGGTGCGGTCGCCGTCGGGGTCGTTGGTGACCTCCTTGGTGATCGCCCAGTCGTAGTCGACGTGGGCGCGACCCTGTGCGAAGAGGCCGCCGATCACCGGTGGCGCGGGCTCCTTGTTGACGACCGTGCACGTCACCATGTCCCCGCCCGCGAGGTCGGCGATCGTGAACCCGTCGTCGGCGTCGGTCACGCGCAGGGGCGAGCCCTCGACCGGGGTCGACGCGTTCTTGACGACGCACGCGGCGTTCTGGCCCGCCTGCGGGACGATCCGGTAGCCGGGTTGCTGCGCCTCGGTGATCGTCACGTTCGCGAGGTCACCGGGCTGGTCGGCCTTGAATCGCCACATGACGCCGCCACCGTCGGGCGTGGTCTGCGTGGGCGCCTCCTCGCCGAACGCCATCCCGTCGACGGACGCCGTGAACTCCCACCCCGCGGCAGGCGTGCGGTCGTCGACGCCACCGTTCCACGGCTCGACGAGCTTGGTCACGGAGACCGACGGCGTGCAGTCGGCCAGCACCTGCGCCCGCAGCGACGCGGCGACCGCCGCGTAGTCGCCAGTCCGCGTGACGGCGTCCTTGGAGGCGATCGCCTCGAGGTTGGCCAGCGCGGCGGGTGAGCTGATGCCGTTCCCGACGCCGAACGCCCTGATGTGCGTCCCCTCGGGCACGTCACGGGTGCGCGCGCTCTTGTGCTCGTTGGCCGCGGCGATCGCGGCCTCCATCTCGACAAACCGTGTGACGCCCGAGCCACCCGCCGTCGACCCGTTCCCGTACACGGTCGGCATGCCGTCGGTGACGACGACGATGACGTCGAAGACGCCCGTCGGGATCGCACTCAGGGCGCTGTCCCAGTTCGTGTACTGGTTGCTCGGGCGGCTGAACTGCGTGACGTACCGCTTCAGGTAGTCGACGTTGCTCTGCGTGGTCAGTGCGTGCTTGCTGGAGGCCGTCAGCGCCTTCGTCCCGAACGGGAACACCTGCATCGACGACGGCGTCCCGCCGAGCGCGTCGATGTAGGCGTTCGCCGCGCTCTTGACCTGTGCGACCTGGGCTTCGGTGACAGAGGCGGAGAAGTCGAGGACGAGCGCCACGTCGAGGCCCGAGCACGAGCGCGGCATCGTCGGATTGTCCCGGACGACCGCCCAGGTGCCGCTCGACGCCGAGTACCGCGCGTCGGAGGTGCCGGTCTGACTCGGCTGGCTCATGAACGTCACGCCGGACCGAGAGGTCTCGCCGGCGACGAGCTTGGGGGTCTGGAACGCGTAGGGCAGCAGCCGGTGCTGGTCGTTGGCCGATGCCGTCAGCGGCCCTCCGCCGAGCGTGGTCGGCAGCGAGTAGCCCGCAGGGGCCGTGACTGCGCGCACCCAGAGCTGCTGGTTCTTCGCGACGCCGTCGGCAGTGATGGCGCCGCCCGTGGTGGAGCGGACAGGGATGGTGAAGACGGCCTCGCCGTTCGCCCCGGAGGTCGCCTCGGCCCAGTCGAACGTCAGGGGAACGCCCTCGCTGGCCTCGGTGGCGAGGCCCAGCCGGGTGCCCGGCGCGCCGGTCCGTACGACGACGGTCGCGTGAGCCGCGTCTGCGGCAGGCGTTACCGCGTGCTGGCCACCCGGGGCCGGGGGACCGCGGGCGTCGGCGCGCTCGACGGCATCACTTGGAGTGACCGCGTCGGGCGTCGTGGACGCCGCCTCGGCCGGTCCTTCCTCCGCGAGGCCGGACGCGTCCGCGGACGCGTCCGCATCGTCGAGCCTCTGCTCCTTGACCTCCTCGGCACCACCGTCACCGGGCTCGTCGCCTGGCTGGTCGGTCGGCTGCTCCGTCGGCCCGTGGCTGAGGTTGCTGCCCGGATCGGCTGCCGTCACCAGGGTCGTCAGGTCTGGCTCGTCGGCCGCTGCCGACGTCGCGACGAGGCCGCCCGAGACGACGGCGAGGGTCACCGCGGCGAGGCCGGCGACGAGCCGCAGCACTCGCGGGCGCGCCGGACTGCACGGGGTGCGGCGTTCGGCACCGGTACTCGCCCCTCCTCTCCGGGACATGGGGGATCGTGCGGGCCTGTGAGTCACTGTTCGAACACCTCTCGTCGCGACGCCACCCCGGGGTCGTCGCCTGCGCTGGGGGAGACAGCCGCTTCGGGGCCAGCGGCTGGTGCGGAGGATGCCCGTCGAGCTCCACGTCGTACGGGGCTCGCGGGCGCGGTTTCGCCGTCGGAGTCGGCCTGGAACAGCAGTTCCCACGGCACGTCGAGACGCTGCGCGATCGCGAGGGCGAAGTCGTCCCCGATGCTCCGGAGCTTCCCGGCCTCGACGGCGTAGATCGCCGCCTGGGAACGGCGGACCAGAAACGCCAGGTCGCGCTGCGTGTAGCGGCGCTGCTGGCGTGTCCACCGGATCAGCTCAGGGTCCTTCACCCACATGCGGTCCTCCTTGCGGCCGACGTGCTCGCACGAGCCCGTTCTAACGGCCGGTTCGGAAACGTTATCAAGTGCCGTATACCGCATTTGCCGCTCGTTGTCAGACAATTTCCCGCAAAGTCCGTTCCCACCTGCGATGATGAAACTGCTGGTTGTCAAGGTCGTCGTGGCACGCGCCGACCGCTGCCAGACGGGGGGGAACGTCATGGAGCCGATGAGCCAGACACTCCAGGACCTCGCGCGCGAGGCGCAGGACCGGTCCGGGGCGTCGTCGATGCGCCAGCTCGCGCGCAGGGCTCAGGAGAACGGGTTCAGGATCGTCGGCACCACGCTGAGCGCCCTCGCAGCGGGCACCTACAAGTCCCGCCCGACCCCGGCGACCATCCGTGCCGTCGCCTGGCTGGCCAACGTCCCCGAGTCCCAGGCTTTCGCCGCCGCAGGCGAGCCCTTGCCAGGGCCCCCGTTCGCCGAAGAGCTCCCGCCCGACGTCGACCACCTCTCCCCCCGCCACCGCAAGGTGGTCGTAGAACTGCTGCGGGTGCTGATCGACGACGACCTGCGCTCGAACGGCTTCGCACCGGCACACGGCGCACGGCGCACGCAGGACCCCGCACCTGCGGGCTCCCGGGGCTCCCCGGGCATGGAATCGGCGGGCACCGACCGCGACGACCCGTCCTGAGCCAAGGCCCGCACACCGGCTCGCGCGGCGCTCGGGGCGTCACGCACACCCGGGCAGGATCCAGCGCGCACCCTTGTGCCGCCGAGCGGTCCCGCGTCGCCACGACCGGGCACCGTGGGCGGCACACACGACGGCCGCCGCCCCAGGCGGGGCGACGGCCGTCGTCGACGCTCGGTGACTCAGCCTTGAGGCGTGAGGACGAACCCCGGACCCTGGGCCTCCGGATCGGTGTCGAGACTCAGCGCATCCAGTGCGGGCGCGGCCTCCTTCTCGACGAACACGTGCGTGGCACCGGCCTCGTCGACCACTTGGTCGTCGGCCTGCGGCGCCGGCACGAGTGCCAGCTCGAAGTTGCCGGGCTGGCCGATGGACTGGGCGATCCGCAGACCACCCTCACTGGGGATGCCGGCCTGCTGAGCCAGGTCCTCGACTACCGCTCGCGCGTTGTCTGTCACGGTGAGCACGCTGAGCTCCTCTCGTCGGTTCTTGCGGGCGCGTCCACAGAACCAAAGATGGTTACGAAAGCGCAACGCTGAGACGCACTTGGGGCTCGACCTCCCGTATCGCGAGATCTCACGTGACGCGCCCGGTAGGCGCTGCATAGGATGACCCGCCTTTCGCGGCGGGCGCTCCAAGCCGGTCACCCAGTGACCCAGTGACGCAGTGACGCAGTGACGCAGTGACGCAGTGACCCTGCGTCACGCCCGGCCACGGCACCAGAAGAGCCGCCCACCGTCGTCCCGCGCCCGACCCCACCGCGTCCTCGATGCCGAGTGCGATGCCGCAAACGTTGTCCACAGGCGTTTCCGGCAGGTCGGCCGATGCGGTTATCTTGTCGGCTGCGCGGACCCGGACGACCCGCGCGCAGGACCGCACGACAGGGGGACCGCCCGCATGACCCGCACCTTCCTTGCCCGCACCCGCGCTGCCCGCACTCGCGCTGCCAGCACTCGCGCTGCCCGCACCGCGTCCCTCGCCGCAGTGGGCGTGGTGCTGAGCCTCACGGCCTGCTCGCCCGACGGCGACACGTCTGCCGCGTCCCCCGCCCCGGCCGCGTCGAGCCCGGCACCCACCCCGAGCCCGACGGCGTCACGGGTGGTGATCAAGCCCGCGCGACCCGCCGCGATGGACGACGACGGACCTGCGGGCGCGGAAGCGGCGGCCAGGTACTTCCTGGAACTCGACTCGTACATGCAGGCGACCGGGGACACCACCGAGTGGGAGGCGATGTCGCACCAGTCCTGCGAGTTCTGCGCCAAACGTCGGGACCAGGCAAGAAAGATCGCCGAGCGCGGAGACTCATTCGACGGCGGGCACACAGCCGCGACGATCCTCCATACCTACCAGCAGGACGCACCCACGGGCATATGGCCTATCGACGTCCAGACCGAAGAAGGCTCGTCGCGAATCATGACGAGCACGGGTGATGTCCTGTGGGAGCAAAGCGCTGTCCGGTCGCAGTTCCGCGTCGAGGTCGCACGCCGCGACGACGCATGGGTGATCGTCGGTGTTGCCGACAAGCCCAAGGACTGACATGCGGGCGACCTCCCGCGGCGTTGCCGCCCTGACAGTGCTCGCGCTCCATCTTGCGCAGGGCACCACTGAACCCCCGGCTTACGGCGGCAAGACCGACGACACCGACGACTCGTTCACGGTCTCTGCCGAGGACTCCGCGTGGACGTCGACCCCTGACGGGGGCCGTGAGCCCAACCCCTCGACACCACCCCCGGTCAAGTACCTGCGCGCGAACGACATGTACTGCGCCGTCACCGACCTGGACCCCATGGTCACCTGGGCCGAGTACTTCCAAGGCTCCTGCCCTGACGGCAGCGTCAACCTCGCCGCCACCCTCACCTGCCCACCCGACACCTACCAGCTCGACCCCCTCTGGGTCCAACACCTGCAACCCGACGGCACCTACACCACCCCCCAACCCGTCACCGGCACCCAGTGCATCACCCCCGCCGACCTGACCACCCAAGCCCGCAACGCCTTCACCACGATGCACATCCCCACCCCCACCGCCACCCTCCAGACCGCCACCCCCACCCTGCTCCTCAACACCTGGTACCCCGCCTACACCACCCCCACCCCCACCACCCAGCACACCACCCTGCTCGACGTCCCCGTCGAGATCCGCGCCCTCCCCACCCACTACACCTGGGACTTCGACGACCCCTTCTCCCCCACCGGCCCCACCCTGACCACCACCGACCCCGGCCACCCCTGGACCCCCGGCGACCCCGACGTCGACCACCACTGGACCGCCCACGCCTGGACCCGCCTCGGCGACCCCCACACCCCCACCGGCCACACCGCCGGCACCCGCACCACCCCCGACGGCATCCACTACCGCACCGACGTCACCATCACCCTCACCACCACCTGGCACGGCCAATACCGCATCACCGGCACCCCCACCTGGACCGACATCCCCGACACCCTCACCACCACCAGCACCGCAGGCACCTACACCCTCACCGAAGCCCACACCCGCCTCTACTGCGACACCCTCGACGGCCACACCACCTGCTGAACGGTAAGTTCACGACGCACCCACCCACGGCAGAGGACCTCATGTACACCACCCCGATCACCCCGGATCTCGTCCGCGGCGCCGTCGAGCTCGAGCCGACCGATTCCGGGCTGCGCGTCCATCGCCTGCCCGCGTGGGCTCGCGCGCAGGCCGCCGACGCGCAGCTCACCATGGTGGAGTCGCAGCCGGCGGGGGTCCGCGTCGCCGTCACGACCGCCGCGCGACGGGTCGAGCTGCGCGCGATCGCGACGCGGTACGCGTACCGTGGCGCGCCCGCCCGCCCGGCGGGCGTCTTCGACGTCGTGGTCGACGGTGCGCTGACCGCGCAGGGTTCCCTCGACGACGCCACGCTCGTCACGATGGACCCGCGCACGGGTGGCGTGGAGACGACCCCGGGGCAGGTCCGCGGCGTCGTCGCCGAGGGCCTGCCCGAGGGCGAGAAGCGCGTCGAGATCTGGCTGCCGCACCAGGAGACGCTCGATCTGGTCGAGCTGCGCAGCGACGCGCCCGTCCGGCCGGCCCCGGTCGCGGGCCGCCGGTGGGTCCACCACGGCAGCTCGATCAGCCAGGGATCGAACGCCACGCACCCCACCGGGACGTGGGCGGCGGTGGCCGCGCTGGCGGGCGGCGTTGATCTGCTCAACCTGGGTTTCGGCGGCTCGGCGATGGCCGACCCGTTCCTCGCGCGGACCATGCGCGACCTGCCCGCGGACCTCATCTCGCTGAGCCTGGGCATCAACCTGGTCAACGCCGACGTCATGCGGCGGCGCGCGTTCCGCCCGGCGGTCCACGGGTTCCTCGACACGATCCGGGACGGTCACCCGGGCACGCCGCTGCTCGTGGTGTCGCCGATTCTCTGCCCCATCCATGAGGCTACGCCCGGCCCGGGCGCTTTCGACGTCGAGGCGCTGGCCCGGGGCGAGCTGCGGTTCGTGGCGACGGGCGACCCCGCCGAGGCCAACGCGGGCAAGCTCACGCTGCGCGTGATCCGCAAGGAACTGGCGAGCATCGTCGCCGAGCGCGCGGTGGACGACCCGAACCTGTACTACCTCGACGGCCGCGACCTGTTCGGCAAGGCGGACGAGGCCGAACTGCCCCTGCCGGACAACCTGCACCCCACGACGCCCGCGCACCGCCGCATCGGCGAGCGCTTCGCCAAGCGCGTCTTCGGCCCCGGGGGCGCGTTCGCGGCGTGACCGCCGCCCGGTGGTGAGCCACCGGGCGGCGGTGGGCGCTACTGAGCGTCCGCGGCTTCCAGCGTCGCCAGCTCGGCGATGTCGGCGGCCACGAGCTCGGCGATCTGGATGGCGTTGAGCGCGGCACCCTTGCGCAGGTTGTCGTTGGCGACGAACAGCACGAGCCCACGCCCGTCCGGCACGGACTGGTCGACCCGGATGCGGCCGACGAACGACGGGTCGGCTCCGGCTGCGGCCAACGGCGTCGGCACGTCCACGAGCTGCACGCCGGGGGCCGAGGACAGCAGCTCGACGGCCCGCTCGGGGGTCAGGGGCGAGCCGAACTCGGCGTGGATCGCCAGCGAGTGGCCGGTGAACACCGGCACGCGCACGCACGTCCCGGCGACCGCGAGAGACGGCAGCCCGAGGATCTTGCGCGACTCGAACCGGAGCTTCTGCTCCTCGTCGGTCTCGAGCGACCCGTCGTCGACGAGCGACCCGGCGAGCGGGACGACGTCGAACGCGATGGGTGCGACGTATGCGACCGGTTCCGGCAGCGTCACCGCCGACCCGGAGTGCGCGAGCGCCTCCAGGTCCTGCGCGGCGGCGGACCGCACCTGCCCGGCGAGCTCCGCGACACCAGCGAGCCCGGATCCCGACACGGCCTGGTAGGTCGCCACGCGCAGGCGTTCGAGGCCGGCCTCGCGTGCGAGCGGCGCCAGGACCGGCATCGCGGCCATGGTCGTGCAGTTCGGGTTCGCGATGATCCCGAGCTCGGCCTCGCCGATCGCCTCGGGGTTGACCTCGGAGACCACGAGCGGCACCTGCGGGTCCCGCCGCCACGCCGAAGAGTTGTCGACGACGACGGCGCCGGCCTCGGCGAACCGGGGCGCGTGCTCCTTCGAGGTCGACCCTCCGGCCGAGAACAGGGCGATGTCGACGTCCGCGAGCGCCTCGGTGGGCGTGGCGGCGACGTCCTCGACGACGACGTCGTGCCCCTCGTACTGCAGCACGGTGCCGGCGGAGCGGGCGGAGGCGAAGCACCGCAGCTCCTTGACGGGGAAGCGCCGCTCGGCGAGCAGGCGCCGCATGACGCCGCCGACCTGCCCGGTCGCGCCGACGACGGCGACGTTCACACCCTCGGGGTTGATCTGCACCATGCCCGTCACCTCCCGGTCCCGGCGTAGACCACGGCCTCGCCCTCGGTCGTGTCCAGCCCGAACGCCGAGTGCACCGCCTTGACCGCGGAGTCGAGCGAGTCCGCCCGGGTCACCACGGAGATGCGGATCTCCGACGTCGAGATCATCTCGATGTTGATGCCGGCGTCACGCAGCGCGCCGAACAGCCGGGCGGAGACGCCGGGGTTGGTCTTCATGCCGGCGCCGATCAGCGACAGCTTGCCGATCTGGTCGTCGAACTGCAGCGAGTCGTAGCCGAGCTCGGCCTGCACCGAGGCGAGCGCGGACATCGTCGCGGGGCCGTCGCCCTCGGGAGCGTGAACGAGATGTCCGTCAGCCCGGTCTGCGCGGCCGAGACGTTCTGCACGATCATGTCGATGTTGGCGCCGGAGGCGGCCACGACCTCGAAGATGCGTGCGGCCATGCCGGGCACGTCGGGCACGCCGACGACGGTGATCTTGGCCTCGCTGCGGTCGTGTGCGACGCCGGAGATGATCGGGGCTTCCACGTCACCCTCCTGTGGTGCGTTGGGGTCGAGCAGGTCGCCGTAGGTCCCCGTCACGAGGGTTCCGCCGGCGTGGGAGAACGAGGAGCGCACGTGCACCGGCACCTCGTAGCGGCGCGCGTACTCGACGGCACGCAGCGCGAGGATCTTGGCGCCCGACGCGGCGAGCTCGAGCATCTCCTCGTAGGTGAGGCGGTCGATCTTGCGCGCGGTCGGGACGATGCGCGGGTCGGCGGTGAACACCCCGTCGACGTCGGAGTAGATCTCGCAGACGTCGGCGCTCAGGCCCGCGGCGATGGCGACGGCGGTCGTGTCAGACCCGCCGCGGCCCAGCGTCGTGACGTCGTTGGTGTCGGTGTTGACGCCCTGGAACCCGGCGACGATGGCCACCTGTCCCTTGTCGAGCGTCTCGCGGATGCGCGAGGGCACGACGTCGACGATGCGCGCGCGCCCGTAGACGGCGTCGGTGATGACGCCCGCCTGCTGACCGGTGAACGACTTGGCCCGGACTCCGAGGTTGTTGATCGCCATCGCGAGCAGCGACATCGAGATGCGCTCGCCCGCGGTCAGGAGGATGTCGAGCTCGCGCTGCGGCGGGAGCGGCGTGATCTGCCCGGCGAGGTCGAGAAGCTCGTCCGTGGTGTCGCCCATCGCCGAGACGACGACGACGACGTCGTTGCCGGCCCGCCTGGCCTCGGCGATGCGCTTGGCCACCCGCTTGACGCTGTCCGCGTCCGCGACCGAGGATCCGCCGTATTTCTGCACGACCAGTGCCATGTTCTGCTCTTTCTGTCGCCGGCCTCCGTCTCTCTCAACGGCCCGCCGGGTGCTTGTGCTTGCCCGTCGATGGTACGTGCCCGACGCCGGGCGCGACGGCCGTGTCTCAGCCCGGGGTCGTCAACGGGCGCCGTCCGGCCCGTATGCGCGCGTCACCGTCGCGACCCGCACGACGTAGTCGGCGTACCAGACGTCGCGCCCGCGCCGCTGCGCCACGACGTGCTCGTGGACCTGCTTCCAGGCGGCCGCGGCGTCGTCGTCCGACCAGTAGGAGACGGTGATGCCGGCACCCTCGCGCGCCGAGTCGATCCCCAGGAATCCCGGCTGCCGGCGGGCGAGCTGCTCCATGCGCGCGGACATGCGCGCATACCCCTGGTCGCCGGGCGTGCGCAGCGACGTGAAGATCACGGCCGTGTAGGGCGGCTCGGGCGTGCTCGCGATGCTCGCTGTCGTGCTCATGCTCTGCAGCGTGCCAGCGCTACGCGCCGGTGACCACGTCATACCCGAGCCGCACGATGAGCGCCCCGACGACGACGACGAACACCACGCGCACGAACCGCGACCCCTTCGCCACCGCCATGCGCGCCCCGGCGTACCCGCCCACGAGGTTGGCCGCGCCCACGGCGAGCCCCAGGTGCCACACGACGTGGCCCGCGGGCACGAAGAAGATCAGCGCCCCCAGGTTGGTCGCGAAGTTGGTGATCTTGGCGAGCGCCGACGCCGGCAGGAACGCGTACCCCAGCACCCCGACGAGGGCGATCACCAGGAACGTGCCCGTCCCCGGCCCGAGCACGCCGTCGTACACGCCGATGACCAGGCCGGTCCCAGCGGCGGAGACGCGGTGCCGGTTGCCCTCCCAGCGCAGGCGCGTGTGCGTGCCGAGCGATGGCCTCGCGACCGTGTAGACCGCCACGGCGACCAGCACCACGAGGATGACCGGCTTGAACGCGGCGGCGGGCAGGTGCGACGCGAGCGCCGCTCCCCCGACGGCGCCCGCGAGCGCCGCGGCCGCCATCGGCGCGGCCGTGGTGAGGTCGGGCTGCACGCGCCGCGCGTAGGTGACCGCCGACGTCGACGTGCCCATGATCGAGCCGACCTTGTTGGTGGCGAGCGCCTGCACGGGCGTCATGCCGGGCACGAGCAGCAGCGCGGGGAGCTGGATCAGCCCGCCCCCGCCGACGACGGCGTCGACCCAGCCCGCGGTCAGGCCGGCGAGCAGGAGGAGGACCCAGGTCGCCAGGTCGAGTTCGGGCACCGGCCCATGGTCGCATCCCGTCGCGCGGGGGCGTCGCGCGGGGTCGTCCCGCGGCCGCACACGCCGCTGGCGAGCGTTTCGTCCTGTTCAGGCCGCGCACGTCCCGTTACCTTCCAGGGATGAGCACCGACGGCGGTGGGTCCGGGGGCGTCCGCGCCGTCGGAGTGAGGCGCGCGTTCGGCGCGGTCAAGGCGGTCGACGGCGTCGACCTCGACGCGCTGCCGGGGCGGGTGACGGCGCTGGTCGGCCCCAACGGCTCAGGCAAGACGACGTTGCTGCTCGTGCTCGCGGGCCTGCTCGTCCCCGACGCCGGGACCGTGACCGTCGCGGGCTTCGACCCCGTGACGCAGGGGCTGGAGGCGCGGCGACGCACCGGCTGGATGCCCGACGTCTTCGGCACCTGGGACTCGCTGACCGCACGCGAGGTCCTCACCACGGTCGCGGCCGCGTACCGCCTGCCGCGCGAGGTGGGCGCCGCGCGCGCCGCCGAGCTGCTCACCCTGGTTCACCTCGACGAGTACGCCGACGCCCCGGCCCACGTGCTCTCGCGCGGGCAGAAGCAGCGCCTCGGCCTGGCCCGTGCATTGGTGCACGACCCGCAGGTGCTGCTGCTCGACGAGCCGGCCTCGGGCCTCGACCCGCGCTCACGCGTCGACCTGCGCGTGCTCGTGCGACGCCTCGCCGCCGAGGGCAAGACCGTGCTCGTGTCGAGCCACGTGCTGGCCGAGCTCGACGAGATGGCCGACGACGCCGTCTTCCTGTCGCGGGGGCGCACCGTGGCGACGCAGTCGGTCGCGGGTGCCGCCGCCCAGCGCCGTCCGTGGCGCGTCACGGCGCTCGACGACGCGGGCCTGCGCGCGTGGCTCGACCGCTCCGGCTACGCGCTCGCCCCACCGGACGGCGAGGGCGCGCTCGTCGAGCTCGACGGCGACGCCGCCGCAGCCGCGCTGCTGCGCGCCGCCGTCGGCGACGGCGTCCCCGTCGTCAGCCTCGCCCCCGCGGGCGGCGTGCTGGAGCAGGCGTACCTGGCCCTGGAGGAGGAGCGGCGATGAGCACCGTGGACGTGGCGACCGCACCGCCGTCGGGCTCCGGGAACCGGCGTCGCGGCGACTGGCGGGTGACCGGTCACGGCATCCGCACCGTCACCCGGCTCGAGCTGCGCCAGCGTGTGCGGTCGACGCGCTGGAAGGTCGCGCTGGTGGTGTGGTTCGTCGTCGTCGGCGCGATCACGGCGCTCACGACGGGGGCGCTGCGGTCGCTCGCCGGCAGCGCCGCCGATGCGCCCGACCTCGGGCCGCTCATCTTCGGCATCGTCGTGTTCTTCGTGCTGTTCCTCGGGCTGCTCGTCGCGCCGACGCTCAGCGCGTCCGCGATCAACGGCGACCGCAACGCGGGCACGCTGGCCACGCTCCAGGCGACGCTGCTCAGCCCCGCGGAGATCGTGCTCGGCAAGCTCCTCGCCGCGTGGACGGCCGCGCTCGCGTTCCTCGTGGTGAGCGTGCCGTTCATCGTGTGGGCGCTCGCCGCGGGCGGCGTCGCGGTGCTCTCGCTGGTGACGACGCTGCTCGTGCTCGCCGCCGTGCTGCTGGTGGTGTGCGCCGTCGGCCTCGGGTTCTCCGCGCTGGTGACCAAGACGTCGGGGGCGGCGGTGCTCACCTACCTGACGATCGGGGCCCTGACGGTGCTGGGACCCGTGCTCTTCGGCCTGTCGGCACCACTCGTCTCGGGGCAGGCCGACGTCCGGGTGTGGACTGTCCCGTCGAACTGGGACGGCGACACGGACGACCCGTCGGTGTGCGAGTGGCAGACGCAGCGGCAGGAGGTGTGGCACTCCGAACGCACCTGGTGGCTGCTGGCCCCCAACCCGTTCGTCGTCGTCGCCGACGTCCAGCCGCTGCCGGACGACGCCGAGAGTGTCGCGCGCGCGTACGAGCCGAGCCCGCTCGCACTGCTCCAGTACGGCGTGCGGTACGTGCGCACCGGTGCCTCCGACGAGGCCGACTACTGCACGGGCAACTTCACGCGCTGGGACCACCGGGGGCGGGAGATCTTCCGGCCCGACTCGCCCGTCGCGGAGGTCGAGCCCAGCCAGAACCCGGTGTGGCCGTGGGGCCTGGGGTTCCAGTTCCTGCTGGGCGCGGGCGCCGTGGTGATCGCGGTCAACCGCCTGCGCATCCCGACCCGCCACCTCCCCCAGGGCACGCGCGTGGCCTGACGCCGCCCGGGCGGCGTCAGGAGCGCGGCGTTGGGGGCGCGGCGTCAGGAGTGAAGCGCGTCGTACTCGGCCTCCTGCGCGACGTCGTCCTCGACGTCGAGGCGCAGGTGGGCCAGCACCGCCTGGAGCACGCGCAGCGCCGACGCGGTGCGCTCGCCCCAGGAGGACAGGTAGGAGAACTGCCACCACCACAGCGCCTCGAGCTCGTGCCCCTCGTCGTAGTGGGCCAGGCCCTTGGCCAGCTCCTCGACCGCGCACGCCAGGTCGCCCGACAGCGAGGCCGGGCCGATCTCGGTGCCCAGCACCGGGTCGACGACCTCGACGTAGTCGTCGAACCCGTCGAACATGCGGGCCAGCGCCATGCGCAGCGGGTCGACGTCGGTGTCGGGCCCGGCGTCGGGCTCGAACCGCTCGACGGGCACGACGTCGGTGATGGCGGCCAGGTGCGCGCCGGCGGACAGCAGGTCGCTGGTCGCCAGCAGGAGGAGCGACAGCTCAGCGCCCGGCGCCGCCCCCGAGGCCACCTCGGTCACGGTCGACAGGAACGCGCGCACGTGGGATTGCGTCTTCTCGGCGACCTCTCGCAGGTCACTTCCCGAGCGGATCTCGCCCATGCCCTGCTCCCTTCGGCTCGGCGGGGCCCCGGTATCGCTACCGGCTAGCGGCCGACGACGCGACGTCCCTCGAACGCCCGCCCGAGCGTCACCTCGTCGGCGTACTCCAAGTCTCCCCCGACGGGCAACCCGGAGGCGAGGCGAGACACGGTGATACCCATCGGCCCGATGAGCCGGGCCAGGTAGGTGGCGGTCGCCTCGCCCTCGACGTTGGGGTCGGTCGCGAGGATGACCTCCTGCACGCGGCCGTCGGCGAGCCGGGCCAGGAGCTCCTTGATGCGCAGGTCATCGGGCCCGACGTTCTCGATGGGATTGATCGCCCCGCCGAGCACGTGGTAGCGCCCGCGGAACTCGCGCGTGCGCTCGATGGCGACGACGTCCTTGGGCTCCTCCACGACGCAGATGACGTCGTCGGACCGGCGCGGGTCGGTGCAGATGCGGCAGCGTTCCGACTCCGCGACGTTGCCGCACACCTCGCAGAACCGCACGCGCGCCTTGACCTCCAGCAGCGCGTCGGCGAGGCGCCGCACGTCGTCGGCGTCGGCTGCGAGCAGGTGGAACGCGATGCGCTGGGCGCTCTTGGGGCCGACGCCGGGAAGGCGGCCGAGCTCGTCGATCAGGTCCTGGACTGCGCCTTCATACACGCCCGACAGCCTACGGCCCGCGCGTGCCCGGCCGGCCGTGTGGCGTCAGATCCAGCGCTTGAGCCGGAAGACTCCCCACAGCACGCCGCTCACCGCGAGCATGAGCCCGAGTGCGAACGGGTAGCCGAACGCCCAGTGCAGCTCGGGCATGACGTCGAAGTTCATGCCGTAGATACCGCCCACGACGGTCGGGGCGAACAGGATGGCCGCCCAGGAAGAGATCTTCTTGACCTCCTCGTTCTGCACCTTGGCCTCCTCGTTCTGCCGCTGCGCGACGAGCGTCGCGTTGACGGTGAGGATGTCGCGCAGCGCCCCGCGCTGCGTCTCGACGCGCTCGGCCACCTCGGTGAGGTGGTCGACGACGTCGCGCAGCCGGGTCTGCAGCTCGTCGTCGACCTTGTACTTGTTGAAGCCCTGGGTCAGGGCGTGGCACACCTGCCGCAGCGGGCGCACCGCGCGCAGGAAGTCCGCGACCTCGCGCGACAGCTCGTAGATGCGCCGCGACGCCTCGGCGCCCGTGGTGAAGACCTGCGACTCGATCTCGTCGATGTCGTTCTCCAGGCCGTTGACCACGGGCAGGTACCCGTCGACGACGGCGTCGAGGATCGCGTACAGCACGGCCTCGGGGCCGCGCGCGAGCATCTCCGGGTCGGCCTCCATGCGCCGCCGCACCGCAGGAAGGTCGGGCGAGGCGCCGTGGCGCACCGTGACGACGAAGTCGGGGCCGACGAACACGTGCAGCTCGGAGAATTCGACCTCCTCGGCGGCGTCGTCGTACCGCGCCGCGTGCAGCACCACGAACAGGGTCTCGCCGTACCGCTCCAGCTTGGGCCGCTGGTGGGCCTGGATGGCGTCCTCGATCGCGAGCGTGTGCAGGTCGAACTCGGCGGCGAGCGTCGCCAGCTCGGCGGGGTCGGGCCGCTCCAGGCCGATCCACGCCATGCCGCCGGGGCGCGATCGCAGCGCCCGGAACGTCTCGCCGAGCCGTGCGTGGCTCGACGTGCGGTGACCGTCGTCGTAGATCGCGGAGGTCACGACGGCGTTGCGGCGCACCGTCGCCACGCGCTCGCGCTGGACGACGGTGTTCTCGGTGGGCCGACGGCGCGGGCGCAGCACGCCGCCGAGGCCGCGCGGGATCGCGCGCGGCGCCTCGGATCGGGGGGCACGGGCAGGCAGGGACGTGGTCATGGAAACCTCCGCGGGCGTGCGGTCGCGGCACGCACCAGGGTGCGCGCGCCGACCGGACGTGGGCTGGGACGCGGGGTGCGCCGCGGCGTCGCTGCGGTGGAGAGAATCCGCCGGGCGTCAGCCGCGGCAGGGACTACTGGGGGCTCGCTGCGCATGGGGCGTGCCACCTCCTTCGTCCCGGTGCCGGCGCTGCCAATGGTGCCGACGTCACGATGACCCAGATCGGGCCGCCCGCAGTCTACGCCCGGCGCGCAGCCGGGACCAGAGCCCTCGTCCGCCGGCTGCGTGACGCCGCCCACGCGGCAGGTTGCCGCGTGCGCCGCGGACCCGATGCATCTCGGACGCCGCCCACGGGTCTCGCGCCACCGGTCCTCGCCGTCGGCCAGGCTGAGGACTGCACACGACCTCCCCTACGCGCCTTCGGAGTACGGCCATGACGCTCCCCACCGACACGTTCCTCTACGGCGGCGACTACAACCCAGAGCAGTGGCCCGAGGAGGTGTGGGCCACGGACATGGCCCTTCTGGCCGAGGCGGGGATCACGAGCGTCACGCTCAACGTCTTCGCGTGGGCCTCGCTCCAGCCGTCCGCGGACGTCTACGACTTCGCGCGACTCGACAGGATCGTCCGCACGGTGTCCGACGCCGGGATGCGGATCGTCCTCGCCACGTCGACCGCCGCCATCCCCGCCTGGATGTCGCTCCACCACCCGGACGTCAACCGCGTCGACCAGCGCGGGACCCGCCGGCGCCACGGCCAGCGGCACAACCCGTGCATCAGCTCGCCGACCTTCCGGACGTACGCGGCGGCCCTCGCGGGCAAGCTCGCCGAGCGCTACGGCGCCGAGCCGAACCTGGTGGCCTGGCACGTCTCCAACGAGTACGGCGGGTTCTGCTGGTGCGACCTGTGCGCCGAGGGGTTCCGCGGATGGCTGCGATCCCGGTACGGCACCCTCGAAGCGCTCAACCAGGCCTGGAACTCCGCCTTCTGGTCCCACACCTACCACTCGTTCGCGGAGATCTTCCCGCCCGACCAGCGCGGGGACGCCATCTCGGCCGACACGACGAGCAACGCCGCCTTCGTCGGATCCAAGGTGGTGCTGCCCGGTGCCGCGCTCGACTACCGGCGCTTCTACGGAGCGCAGGTCCTGGAGTCGTACCGCGAGGAGAAGGCGGCGATCCGTCGCTTCGACCGGGTGCGTCCCGTCACCACCAACATGATGGGCACGTTCGAGGACTACGACTACTTCACGTGGTCCGAGGACGTCGACGTCGTGAGCTGGGACTCCTACCCGGCGTTCGACACGAGCCCGGCCGAGGTGAGCATGCGGCACGACCTCATGCGCGCGGTCGGGAAGCAGAAGCCGTTCATGCTCATGGAGCAGACGCCGTCGCGGCAGAACTGGCAGCCGTACAACTCGCTCAAGCGTCCGGGCCAGCTGCGGGCGCAGTCCTGGCAAGCCGTCGCCCGCGGCGCCGACACCGTCCAGTACTTCCAGCTGCGCCAGTCCGCGGGCGGCTGCGAGAAGTTCCACGGCGCCGTCATCGGCGCCAACGGCTCCGCGCGGACGCGCGAGTTCCGCGAGGTCGCCGCGCTCGGCGCCGAGCTGGGGCGGGTGGGCACCCGCGTGCTCGGGTCCCAGGTCGAGCACGGCACGGTCGGCATCGTCTTCGACTGGCCGTCGCGCTGGGGCATCGGCTTCTCGGCCGGCCCGAGCGTCTCGCTCGACTACGTGAACGAGACGCTGCGCTGGTACACCGAGGTGTCACGCCGCAACGTGCCGGTCGACCTGCTCTCCCGCGACAGCGACCTCACCGGTTACGACGCCGTCATCGCCCCGTGCCTGTACCTGCTCTCCGAGGCGACCATCGCCGCGCTGCGCGCGTACGTCGAGGCCGGAGGCCGCCTCCTGCTGACGCCGATGAGCGCGCTCGTCGGCGAGTCCGACCTGCTGTTCCAGGGCGAGGCCCCGGTGCCGTTCCGCGACCTGGCCGGCGTCTGGATCGACGAGACCGACGCGCTCCCGCCCGGCACACGCGTGCCGGTCACGTTCACCGACGGCGGCGTGCACGCCGCGTCGGGCGAGATCCTCGCCGACGTCGTCCACGCCGACGAGGGCACGCAGGTGCTGGCGACCTATGCGGGCGAGTTCTACGCCGGCACACCCGCGCTCACGTTCCGCCCGTCGGGCGGCGGCGGTGGCGTGCTCTACGCCGCGACGTTCCCGTGCGGCGACGGGCTGCGCGCCACCGTCGACGCCCTGCTCGGCGAGAAGGCCGCCGGGGTCCCCACGCCCGACGGCGTCCAGCTCTCGCGCCGCGTGCGCGACGACGGGACGGTGCTGACCTTCGTCGTCAACACCACGGGCAGCGCGCACACGGTCGACGTCGACGGCCTGGCCGGGACCGACATCCTCGGCGGCGGTCCCGTCGAAGGGTCGATCGCGCTGGGGCCGTACGGCGTCGCGGTGGTGGAGGCCGGCGCCTGACGGCCCGGTGCCCGGTCGTCCGGCGCCGGCCTCCACCACCGGCGCGTCAGCCTTCGGGCATCCAGATCCGCATGGTCGACGGGCCGCGCTCGGCCCAGGAGTGGTAGGCGATCAGCGGGACGAGACGCTCGGCAGCGCCGTCGTCCTCCGTCCTGGTGCCGTAGGGCCAGCCGCCGTCGTGCGGCACCACCGTGCGCACGGGGACCAGAACCCGCCCCTCGGCCTCGACGGGGGCCGCGTCGGTGCGCACCCGGGCCGTCGCGACGTCGGCACCCAGGTCGACCGACTCCAGTGCCATCACGACGGGGCCGCGCTCGACGGCCACCTGGCCGCGCACCGCGTCGACCCGCGCGTCGGCCCACGTCCACCGGGCGTCGACCGGCAGCTCGAGCACGACGGACTCCCCCGTCGCCGGGCCCGCCACCGTCACGTACCCCGGCTCGACGGGCTCGGCGGGACCTCCCGCGGACGCGAGGCGCGCGCCGGACGCCCACCCCGGTACGCGCAACGTCAGCGACCACCCCGCCGACGGCGCCGTCACCGCGGTCACGGTGATGCGCCCGGTCGCGGGATAGGTCGTGGCGACCTTCACCTCCACCGGCTCGCCCGCGACGACGGCCCTGATCGTCGACGGGGCGTACTGGTGGACCTGCACGCCGTGATCGTCGGCCGTCGCCAGGTACGCACCCAGCGAGGCGAACGTGCGCGTCAGGTTCGTCGGGCAGCAGGACACGGCGAAGAACGGCGGGCGCGCCGCCGAGGAGGCACGAGCGCTCGGCTCGTCCGGGTCGGGCATCGTGCCCTCGACACGCTGGTACAGCGTGTTCGTGTAGTAGAAGCCCCGGCCGTCCGCGGCCGGGGCGGTGGCCACGATGTTGAACAGCGTGCGCTCGATCGCGTCCGCGTGGCGGGCATCGCCCGTGGCCAGCACGAGGCGGTGGTTGAGCATGATCGACGCGATCCCCGCGCAGGTCTCCGAGTAGGAACGGTCCGGCGGCAGCTCGAAGTCCGCGCCGAACGACTCCCCTTCGTGGTGGGCGCCCATTCCTCCCGTCAGGTAGGTGCGCCGCGCCAGCGTCGCCAGCGTCTGCGACGTCACGGCGGCCAGCAGACCGTCGTCGGCGGTCTCCACGGCGACGTCGACCGCGCCGGCCGCCAGGTACAGCGCGCGCACCGCGTGCCCGTCGAACACGGTCGCCTCGCGCACGGGCACGTCATCCTGGAAGTACTGCGGGCCGAAGTCGATCTCCCCCAGCACCCCGCGCCCGCGCCGCTCGACGAACAGGCTCGCCTGGTCCAGGTACCGGCGCTGCCCGGTGACCCGGTACAGCTCCGCCAGGGCGACCTCGATCTCCGGGTGCCCGCACACCGACGCGATCCCGCCCAGCCCGAAGACGTCGCAGACGTGGTCCGCCGCGCGCACGCTCACCCGCACCAGCTCGTCGTCCAGGCCGACCGTCCGGGCGCGCGCCACGCCCGCCTGGATCAGATGCCCGAAGCAGTACAGCTCGTGGCCCCACTCCAGGTCCGAGTAGCGTGCCGCCTGCCCCGGCCGCCCGAACATCGTGCTCAGGTACCCGTCGGCCTCCTGCGCGGCCGCGACCCGGGCCACGATCGCGTCGAACCGGGCCTGCAGGGCGGGGTCCGGCCGGCGGCCCAGCTCCCACGCCATGCCCTCCAGGAGCTTGTAGGTCTCCGAGTCGGAGAACTCGCGGCCCTTCCGGTCGCCCGGCAGGCGCCCCTCGACGGCGGCGTCGAAGTTCCCGATCCAGCCGAGCCTCTCGAGCCAGGACTCGACGTGCGGGATCGTCGCCGCGGCGTTCAGGTCCTGACGCTCGCCCCAGAACCCGCCGTCGATCGTGACGTCGTCCAGGCCGAGCGGGCGCAGGCGCCCTCGCGACGGGGCGACCGGAAGACCGTGTGTGAGTGTCATGGGTGGGGACTCCGTTTCGTCGGTGGCGGTGCGCAGTGGGTCAGGTCGTCCACGAGTGGCGCGGCTCGTACCCGAGCAGGCGGCGCGCCTTGTCGATGCTGAGCAGGCTCTCGCGCCCGCGGATCGCCCGCGTGCGCTCGATCCCGGGGAACTGCTCGTCGAGCAGGTCGGCCGAGTCGCGGCGCATGCAGGTGTCGGAGTTCGCGATGATGAACGCCTCGAACCCCACGAGATCGGCCTCCAGCGCACGCCGGGTGGCCTGCGCGCCGTCGCGCGCGTCGATGTAGGACCACATGTTCCACCGCCGCGCGGACGCGTCGTCCTGCCAGGTGTCGAACTCCAGGTAGTCCTGCGGGTGCATGACGTTCGAGAACCGCAGAGCGACCATCTTGAGCTCCGGGTCCCACCGCACCAGGTGGCGTGCCAGCTCCTCCTCGCAGACCTTTCCGAGGGCGTAGGTGCTCCACGGCTGGACCGGCATCTCCTCGTCCACGGGCACCGAGACCGGGGGCACGGCGAACGGCAGGCCCAGCACCGTCTCGGAGGAGGCCCAGACCACGTTCCGGACCCCTGCCGCGCGCGCTGCCCGGAACACGTTGTAGGTGGCCGGGACGTTGTTCGCGAAGGTCGCGGCATCGGGCCGCAGGCCGGGGGCGGGGACCGCCGCCAGGTGGACGACGGCGGTGGCCGGGGCCGACTCGTCGAAGCCGCTCATCAGCTCGGCGACCTGGCCGTAGTCGGTCAGGTCCGCGGTGACGAACCGCCCCGGCGCCCGGGCCGGGGGCGGGGTCTGGTCGACCGCCACCACGTCCCAGCCGTGGTCGGTGAGGTCCTCGACGACGGCGACCCCGAGCCGGCCGGCAGCCCCGGTGACGACCACCCGTCCGGTGGTCGCCGACCGGGGCTGCGGCAGAACGCGCGACGGCATCACGCCGTCGTGCCGAGCCGGACCATCGTCCACGACGTGGCGGGCAGCTCGGCCGTCACGCGTCCGTCGGCGAGGACGGCGGTCGTGTTGTGGGCCGGCAGCACCGACGTCGAGTCGTCGGCCGTCGCGGTCCAGTACGGGTCGTCGTTGCCGTACGTCAGCGCCTCGACGATCTCCAGCCCGGCGAAGGCCGACAGGTCGATGTCGAGCGCCACCGCGTCCGACGTCGAGCGGTTGGCCGCGAAGACCACGACGTCGCCCGTCGCGGGGTCGTGCGTCGCGACCGCCGACAGCGCCGGGATCTCGCCGTGGCGCTCGGTGGCGATCGTCGGGGCGTCGACCGCCACCTGGAGCACGTCGCCGCGGGCGTTGTTGGCCGTGAGCGCGAACGGGTGGAAGATCGTCTGCTTCCACGCCCGGCCACCCGTCTCCGTCATGATCGGGGCGATCACGTTGACGAGCTGGGCGAGCGAGGCCGCGTGGACGCGGTCGGTGTTGCGCAGCAGCGTGATGAGGAGGTCGCCGACCACGACGGCGTCGGCGACGGTGTAGACGTCCTCGAGCAGCGCCGGGGCGACGGGCCAGTCGTCGCCCGTCGGGGGCTTCGACGGCGTCGCCTGCTGGTACCAGACGTTCCACTCGTCGAACGAGATGTTGATGCGCTTGTCGTGCTTGCCCGCCGCGCGGACGGCGTCGGCGACCGCGACCACGGACTTGATGAAGCGGTCCATCTTCACGGCCGAGCCGAGGAACGAGGCCAGGTCGCCGCCGTCCTCGTAGTAGTACTCGTGGGCGGAGACGTAGTCGACGTGCTCGTAGGCCTCGGAGAGCACCGTGTACTCCCAGGTGCCGAACGTGTCCATGTCCGAGGACGACGAGCCGCACACGACGAGCTCAAGACCGGGCTGCATCTGCCGCATCGCCCGCGCCGACTCGGTCGCGAGGCGCGCATACTCCTCCGCGGTCTTGTGACCGGTCTGCCAGGGTCCGTCCATCTCGTTGCCGAGGCACCACATCTGGACGCGGTACGGGTCCTCGGCGCCGTTGGCCTTGCGCTGCTCCGACCACGCGGTGCCGCCGGGAATGTTGCAGTACTCGAGGATGTCGAGGGCCTCCGCGACCCCGCGCGTGCCCAGGTTCACCGCCATCATCGGCTCGACGCCGACCTTCTGGCACCACAGCATGAACTCGTCGACACCGACGGTGTTCGGGTCGGTCGAGTGCCAGGCCAGGTCGAGGCGGGCGGGCCGGTCCTCCTTGGGGCCGATGCCGTCCTCCCACTTGTAGCCGGAGACGAAGTTCCCGCCGGGGTAGCGCACCGTCGTCGTGCCCAGCTCCCTGGTGAGCTCGGCGACGTCCCCGCGGAAGCCGTCGGCGTCGGCGGTCGGGTGGCCGGGCTCGTAGATGCCTTCGTAGACGCACCGGCCCAGGTGCTCGACGAACGACCCGAACGTACGGGGGCGGACCGGCCCGACGACGAACGCCGGGTTCACGGTCACGGACGCGTTGTGCATGAGTGCTCCAAAACTGCTGATCAGGGGGTTCGGTGGCGCAAGGAGGCCGGGTATCCCGGGATGAGCCAGGAGACCCGGCCTCCTTCTGTCGAGGAAGGGGTCAGCGAGCCTGGTTGAGGGCGTCGGCCTGACCCTGGTTGAGGGCGTCCTCGATGCTCATGCCGTTCTCGAAGATGTTGTTGAGCACGTCGGTGGTCATGATCGTGTTCACGATCGGCCAGGCGTCGGCCTTCTGCGACTGGAGCAGGCCGATGGCGTCGCCCATCTCGTTGAGAGCGTCGAACGGGTTGTTGGCGAAGAACTGGACGTAGGCGTTGTCCGGGTCCTGGGTGACGGACTCGTCGGTCCAGACGTCCATGTTCAGCGGGTCGAACCCGAGCTCCGACCAGACCAGCTCGTTGCCGGCGACCGACAGCTTGGCGAAGGCCACGAACTCGGCCGCGAGGTCGGCGTTCGGCGAGGCGAGCGGCACGGCCGTACCGGTGCCGCCGCCGCCGACGGTGGCCTGCACGGCGCCGTCGATCGTCGGGGGCGCGGCGACGACCCACTGGCCCGCGTTCTCCGGCTGCCACGTCAGGAAGCGCTCTGCGTACCACATCGGCATGATGGCAGCGGCCCAGTCACCCGTGGCGAAGGCGGGGCGACCCTCCTGCTCGTGGTCGGCCTGACCGCCCGGGATGGGGCTCGATGCGCCCTGGTCGGCGATGTCCTGCAGGATCGTGATGGCCTCGACGACCTTCTCGTTGGTCAGGTCCGGCGTGCCGTCGGGGGCGATCAGCTCGCCGCCGAGCTGCGCGAGCAGCACCTGGAGCTGCCACGATGCCGACGTCTCGGTCACGCCGAAGTGGCGGCCCGTCGCCTCGGTGTAGGCGATACCGGCGTCGCGGTAGTCCTCCCACGTCCGGATGGTGGTCCAGTCGATGCCCGCGGCCTCCAGCAGCGCCGCGTTGTAGAACGCGACGGTGGCGCCGACGTGGTAGTCGAGGCCGAACAGCTTTCCGTCGCGGCTGTACAGGTCGAGGCGAGCCTCGACGATCGAGTCCCGGAAGGGCTCGGCGAACGGCGTGAGGTCGACGAGGATCTGCTCACCGCGGACGAAGTCCGAGAAGCGACCGATCTCGAGGTCGACGATGTCCGGGACGTCGCCGCCGCTCGTGAGCGTCAGCAGCGCCTGGTTGTGCATCTCGTCCCAGCCCGTGACGTTGAACTGAAGGTCGATCGCCCGGTCGGGGTTCTCCTCGTTCCACTTCTCCGCCATGGCGGCCATGAAGTGTCCGTGACCTTCGACGAAGGTCATCATGTTGAGGGTGGTCGCACCGTCGGGGCGGAGGTTCCGCCACCGGCGGTCCCCCGCCGTCTCCGCCGTCGGCCGAGCATCCCGACAGGGCACCCGTCGCGAGCAGTGCGGTCGTGGCCGCCAGCGCCAGTTGCTTGCGGATTCGCATGGTGGTCAATCTCCTTCGATTGAATTCGTGTGGGTTGGGTGTTGTGCGTCGGGTCAGCCCTTGACCGCACCGGCGGTCATGCCGCTGATGAAGAAGCGCTGGAAGAGCAGGAACAGGATGAGGATCGGGAAGAGCGAGAAGAACGCTCCGATAATGAGCAGGTTGTAGTTGTTCCCATAGGGGCTGAGCAGGGAGCTCAGGCCGATCGGCAGCGTGAACAGCTCGTTGGACCTGAGCACCAGCAGCGGCCAGAGGAAGGCGTTCCACGCCATCATTCCGTTGAGGATCGCCATCGCTGCCATGGCGGGCTTCATCAGCGGCAGGACGAGGCGGAAGAAGATACCGAACTCGCTCACGCCGTCGACGCGCCCGGCCTCGATGATCTCGGTCGGTATTCCCGCCAGGTACTGCCGGAAGAAGAAGATCGTGATGGCCGAGGCGAGGAAGGGCAGGAACAGTGCGACGTGCGTGTTCTGCAGGCCCATCGCGTTCGTCTGCTGGAACAGCGGCAGCATCATCATCTCGAGCGGGACCGTCATGAGGACGATGACCAGGACGAAGAGGCTCGACTTGAACCGGAACTCGTACTTGGCGAAGCCATAGGCGACGAATGCCGAGATGAACAGGGTGAGCACCGTCTGGATGCCGGTCACCATCAGCGAGTTGCCGAACCACCGGAAGTAGTTGCCCGACTCGGCGGAGAAGAGCAACCGGTAGTTGTAGAAGCCCGCCTGCTCGAAGTCGATGCTGAGGTTCAGGCCCTCTCGCATGAGCCGGATGCCGTCCTGGAAGGTGCCGGCAAAGATCGCCCACAGCGGGATGAGAGCGATGATCGCGATGACGATGAGTGCCGCGCTCATGGCGAGCGAGCGCCCACGGAACAGGCGGTTCGGGTCGTCTTCGCGCAGGGTCTGGCCGGCGGTGCCCGAAGAGGAAATCGCGCTCATCGATTGTCCTTCTTGAAGAATCCGGTCAGCGTGAGCTGAGTGAAGTTGATGATGAGGACGGCGAGCAGCAGCACGACGCCGACGGCGGAGGCGTAGCCCATGTCACCGCGCTGCACGCCGAGGCTGTACAGGTAGCCGACGATCGTGAGGCCCACGTTGTTCGGTGAGCTCGCGCCGCCCCAGAGCATGAAGGCCTCGACGAACATCGCGAGCCCGCCGAAGATCGAGATCGTGGTGACGAAGACGATCGTGGGCCGGATGGACGGCAGCGTGACGTGGATGAAGGTCTTGAACCGGCCTGCGCCGTCGAGCTCGGCGGCCTCGTAGTACTCCTGGGGGACCGACTGGAGCGCGGCGAGGAAGTACATCATGTTGACGCCGGTCCACCGCCACAGGGCGATGGCGACCAGGGCCACGAGGGCGGTGCCGCCGCTGCGCAGCCACCGGACGGGGTCGAGCCCGATCAGGCCCAGCGCCTGGTTCATCAGCGCGGTGCTCGACTCCGAGAAGATGAGCCGGAAGATGATGCCGGCCACGACGACGGAGGTCAGGGCGGGCACGAACATCGCGGCCTTGAAGAAGGACTTGATCCGCGGCGATCCGATCTTCGAGTTGACCAGCACCGCCAGTGTCAGCGGGATCGGGATCAGCAGGACGAGCGTGACGAGCATGTAGCGCAGCGAGTTCGTCACCGCGACCCAGAAGATGCGGTCGCCGAACATGCGCTCGAAGTTGCCCAGGCCGACGAAGTAGGACCGGCCGGGGACGATGTGCTCGAAGCTCATCGCGACCGATCGAGCGATCGGGAATCCCCAGAAGACCAGGAACGTCACGATGAACGGCAGCACGAAGATGTACGGCGCTGCCTTCTGCGAGAAGAAGACGGACTTGAGCCCGCCTCTTCGCGCCGGGGCGCGACGGCCGGTGCGGCTGCGCTCGTGTTCGGTGATGGTCGACATCGATCCTCCGGACCGGGATCGCGGGGAGCCGCTACCCGGTTCTACATCGTTGTAGTTGATGACGTCGAGAACGTTAACACCCGGCCGACCGCGCGCCCGCTCCGTCTGGCGCCATGTGCCGGGAGCGCTGGCACGCCGCCGCCGCCGGGTCGGAGCGCATGACGGACACCGCCCGGCACGGCAGCGGGAGGCACGCCGTCCGGCGCGCCTCCCGCTCGGCCTCTGCGGCTAGAACGCGCTCGTCAGCACGCCCATGACGAGCAAGGTCCCGAACGCGACCAGGCAGGCGCCACCCACCAGGAACCCCGCCGTCGCAAGACCGCGCCCCCGACCGCCGGCCGTCCCGATCCGCCTCACGGCGACCACGCTCGACGCGACGGCGAGCACGCACAACGTCGGCACCAGCGCGATCGCGACACCCATGGGCACCAGGAGGAACGTCACGACGCCCGTCACGGCGAGGGCCAGGGCGACCACGGCCAGCGGCTCGCGGCGATCTGCCGAAGCGCTCATGGCGTGACCCCGGGAGCGAAAGCCCGCGTGCCGCGGCACGCGGCGGCAGGGCGGGTGCAGACCGGCTGCGTCATGCGGAGGACCTCCTCGGGTTCCCGTGCTGCGTCCAGCACTGGTCGGAACCTACGGCGGCCGACGTGCCCCCACGGCGGCGTGGCTCGATCTACGTCGTTCCCTGTCTCGCCGTCGACGCCCGCTCGACGAGCTCGAACGGTGCGGTCAGCAGCCGCGGTGCCACATCGAGGCCCTCCATCCGCTCGATCAGCATCCGCACGGCCTCATGGGCGATGTGCTTGCGGCTGACGTCGATCGTCGTCAGCGGGGGCTCGGAGTACAACGTCTGGGCGATGTTGTCGAACCCCACCACCGCGACGTCGTCGGGGACGGCGAACCCGCGCCGGTGCAGCTCACGCAACGCACCCAGGGCGAGGGCGTCGTTCATGGCGAACACGCCGTCGACGGGCGCCCCCGTGTCGAGCACCTGCCGCATCGCCTCGGCACCGGTGGCATGCACCCAGCGCCCCGCGACCCCGACCAGCCGCGGGTCGGGCGTGAGCCCCGCCTCGGTGAGCCCCGCCTGGAACCCCTTCAGGCGCAGACCCGCGGAACCGACCACCTCACCCGGGTGCGCGCCGATCACCGCGACGTGACGGCAGCCACGCTCCACCAGGTGCGACGCCGCAGCCTTCGCGCCCTCGACGTTGGCCATCGTGACGTGGTCCACGGGCCCCTGGAACACCCGCTCGCCGAGGAGCACGAGCGGGTAGGTGACCGCCAGCGGCGTCGTGTCGTCGGGGCTCATCGACACGGGCGAGAAGATCAGGCCGTCGGTCAGGCGGCGCTTCTGCCCGCGCAGCGCGTCGAGCTCCCGCTCGCCCATCGGCCCGGTCTGCTCGATGAGCAGCGTCAGCCCACGATCCTCGGCGGCACGCATGACCGAGTAGGCCAGCTCGGAGAAGTAGGGGACCCGGAGATCGGGAACGGCTAGCCCGATCATTCCCGTGCGCCCCTGCTTGAGCTGGCGCGCGGTGACGTTCAGCTCGTAGCCGAGCGTCTCGATCGCAGCCTCGACGCGCGCACGCGTCTGGGGCCGGATGTACGGGTAGTCGTTCACCACGTTGGACACCGTCTTGATCGAGACGCCGGCAAGCCGTGCGACGTCGTGCATGGTGACGGCCACCGCCCCGACCCTCCCTTCTCGACGCCCTCCGGTCACGACTGTAGAGCGAGGCGGTCGACAGCACCCCGCGGTGGCGCCCCTCTTCGGCCCCCACGACCGCACACGATCCGCCTGCGACGGCCCCGCGGTCACGGTGCGGGCGCCGCCACCTCCGCCCGCGTCGGCGGGTCCGCCCCGGGGCGCGAGACCGTCACCGCGGCCGCGCGGGACGCCCAGCGTGCGGCGTCGGCAAGCTGCCGCGTCGTCAGCGCCGCGAGCACCTCCCGCGCCGCAGGGCCTACGGCCCCGCGCTCCGCGAACGCGTCGAGCAGCGCACCCATGAACGTGTCACCGGCGCCGATGGTGTCGGCCACCGCCACGCGCTCACCGGGCACCCGAACGACGTCGCCGCCGCGCACCACGACGGCGCCGTCGCCGCCGAGCGTCACGACCACCACGACAGGGCCCGCCACGGCCCACGCGCGCGCGACGTCGAGCGGGTCCTCGTCCGGGTGGTACCACGCGAGGTCCTCGGCCGACACCTTGACGACGTCGCTCAACGCCACGAGCCGCTCGACGCGCGGGCGCACCGCCGCGACGTCGGGCGTGATCGCGGGCCGCGCGTTGGGGTCGAACGAGACGAGCGCGTGCCCGCGCGCGGCCCGCATCGCCTCCTCGACGGACGACGCGCCCGGGTCGAGAACCGTCGCGATCGAGCCGGCGTGCACGACGCCGGCACCGGCCACCTGCCCGGTCGCGGCCACGGCGGGCAGGTCCCAGGTCAGGTCGAAGTCGTAGGTCGCACCGCCCTGCGCGTCGAGCACGACGGCGGCCGTCGACGTCCGGCCGCACGCCGGGGCGGACGCTGCCACCGCGACACCCGACGCCTCGGCCCACGCGCGCACCAGCCGGCCGCGGGCGTCGTCGGCGAGCACCGTCACGAGGGTGGCGCGGCGCCCGAGCCGCGCGAGCGTCACCGCGACGTTCGCAGGGCTCCCCCGGGGAGGTCGCGGGCGCCGGTGGCGCCGTCGGGAACGACGTCGACCAGCGCCTCGCCCAGCACGACGAAGCGAACGCTCACGGCCGTGTCCTCGTGTGCGGCGCCCGCTCCGGCGGAGCGTCCTCGCGCAGGGCACCCTCGCGCAGGGCGTCGCCGCGCAGGGCCCCCTCGCGCAGCGCTCGGGCGAGCATCGGGGCGAGCGGCAGACGCGGGAGCAGCGTGGCCTGCACGGCGTGGTAGATGTCGGGCTTGCCGGGCCACACCGTCGCGGCGGGGCGGTTGGCAGGGTCCAGCTCGTGGTGCCACGAGCCGCGCTCCCGGTCGATCAGGTAGCGGTCGGCGTAGTCCCACCAGGTCGCGTACCAGGACGCGAACCGCGGGTCGCCCGTGCGGGCATGCAGGGCGGCGGCCGTGGCGATCGCCTCGCACACCACCCAGTGCATGCGCGTGCGGACCACGGGCACCCCGGACCAGTCGGTGGTGTAGACGAAGCCCTCCGCGCCGTCGACGGCCCATCCGTCCGCGACGGAACGGTCGAACAGCGCGACGGCCGTCTCGGCCAGGTCGCCGGACGCCTCGGGGCGGCGGCCTCCAGGTGCAGCAGCAGGCGAGCCCATTCGAGCCCGTGCCCGGGCGTGGCACCGTAAGGCTTGAACTGGTCGCCGGGCCGGTCCCGGTTGAGCTCGAGGTCGGGAGCCCAGTCGGGGCCGAAGTGCTCGGGGAGACGTGCGTCGTTGCCGCGTGCCAGGTCGACGACGAACGAGGCGGCCCGCCCCGCGCGCGCGCGCCACGCTGCCGCGTCGGCCTCGGGCACCGCGTCGGCCACGGTCAGCATCGCCTCGACGGAGTGCATCGTGGCGTTCAGGCCGCGGTAGCTGTCGAGGGTCGTGAAAGAGGAGTCCCACGCGTCGACGGGGCGGCCGGCGTCGTCGTCCCAGAACCGGTCCAGGTAGACGGCGGTGGCCTCGTCGAGCAGGGTGGCCGCGCCCGGACGCCCGGCGATGGTCGCCGACGCCGCGGCCAGCATGACGAACGCGTGGTCGTAGCAGGTCTTGCCGGCTGCGATGTCCGGCGTGCCCGCGGCGTCGCGCGCATGGAACCATCCGCCGTGGGCGGCGTCGCGCAGCGGACCCGTCAGCCCGGCGAGCGCGGCGTCCGCGACCTCGGCGCTGCCGGGGACGCCGAGCAGTGCGCCGAGCGAGTACGAGTGCGCCGTGCGAGCCGTGATCCAGGTCTGCACGCCGAGCGCCGGCACCGGCCGGCCGTCGTCGTCCAGGTAGGCGGCGCCCCCCGCGGGGAGCGCGGCGCGAGCGCCGAACGCGAGCAGACGTCGGGTCTCGTCGTCGAGCCAGGCGCCGCTCGCGCTCGGCAGGAGGGAAGTCATCGAGCCAGGTTCCGTTTCGCTCGTCGGGCATGCAAGGCGACGGCGCGGCCCGCGTCGCTGCGTGGGCCGCGCCGTCTCTGGATCACTTGGTGAGCGGGCCCAGCGTCGGGTCGTTCGCGTACACCTCGGCAGCGTTCTCCTGGGTGACGATCTTCGGCTCGAGCAGGTAGGCGGGGACGACCTTCACGCCGTTGTCGTACGACGTCGTGTCGTTGACCTCGAAGTCCTGCCCCTGCTGCGCAAGCTTGATCTGGTCGATCGTCTTGGCGACGAGCTCACGCGTGTCCTTGTAGATCGTCGAGTACTGCACGCCCGCGACGATCGACTTGACCGACTCGACCTCGGAGTCCTGGCCCGTGATGACCGGCACGTCCTTGCCCGCCTGCTGCACGGCCGTCAGGGCCGCGCGGGCGAGCGTGTCGTTGGGCGAGAGGATGCCGTCGAGCTTGGTGTCGCCGGCGTAGAAGCCCGACAGGATGGTGTCCATGCGCTTCTGCGCGTTCTCACCCTTCCAGCCCTGCGTGGCGGCCTGCTCGAACGAGGTCTGGCCCGACACGATGGTCAGCGTGCCGTCGTCGATCTTCGGCTGGAGGATGCTCAGCGCGCCCTCGAAGAACGGCGTCGAGTTCGCGTCGTCGGACGACCCGGCGATCAGCTCGATGTTGTAGGGGCCGGCGCCCTTGCGGGCGGCGAGGCCGTCCAGGAGCGCCTGGCCCTGGAGCTCACCGACGCGGAAGTTGTCGAACGCGACGTACAGGTCGACGGCGTCCGTGTTCTTCACCAGCCGGTCGTAGGCGATGACCTTGACGCCCGCGTCCTTGGCAGCCTTGAGCTGGGTGCCGAGCTGCGAACCGTCGATGGCGCCGACGACGATGACCTTGGCGCCCTGCTCGACCATGGCGTCGATCTGGTTCTGCTGCTCCGTCACGCCGCCGTTCGCGAACTGAACGATGGGCTTGAACCCCGCGTCCTTGAGGCCGTCGTTGAACAGCTGCTCCGCGAGCACCCAGTTCTCCGACGTCTTCTGCGGCAGAGCGACGCCGATGGCCGCTCCGGCGTCGAACCCGCTCGCGGCGTCAGAGGGGCTCTCGGCCGCCCCGTCACGTTCCGACGACCCGCAACCTGCGAGCGCGAGCGCCCCGATCGCCCCGAGGGCGACGAGCGCGGACTTCCACTTCTTCATCACTGCACCTTTCGACTGTGCGTCCACCGTTGGACGCTCGATCTCGCGGGAAGCCCCCGCGCGGGTGGGGTGGTCAGACGGTCTGGCGCACCGGTGGGGCAGCTTCCACTGCCTCCTCGGGGCGCGAGCGCCGCAGTGAACCGGTCATCCGGCCGATGAGGGACGGCCGACCCTGAACCTTGTTGTAGACGTCGAAGGCCACGGCGGCCAGGAGGACGAGGCCCTTGATCATCTGCGTCCGCTCGGACCCGACGCTCATGAGCTGGAGCCCGTTGTTGAGCACGGCCATGACGAGACCGCCGATGATCGACCCGGTCACGGTGCCGACGCCGCCGGAGACGGCCGCACCGCCGATGAACACGGCCGCGATCGCGTCGAGCTCCCAGCCGGTCCCGTCGAACGGGCCCGACGCCGTCGCGCGGCCGACGAACACGATCGCGGCCACGGAGGAGAGCACCGACATGTTCATCATGACCAGGAAGTTGGTGCGCTTGATGTTGACACCCGAGAGCGCGGCCGCAGCCCGGTTGCCGCCGACGGCGTACACGTGCCGGCCCGTGATGGTGCGGGTCGAGAGGAACCAGTAGAGCGCGACGAGCACGAGCAGGATCACGCCCGAGACCGGGAACGACGTCCCGTAGCGACCCGAACCGAACAGGAAGGTGAGGTAGCCGATGACGACGACGAGCGTCCCGGCCCGCACGAGCGACACGACGGTCGGCACCGGCTGGCCGCCGAGCCGGCGCGCCGTCGTGCGGCGGCGCACCTCGCTCCAGATGACGAGCGCGATCCCGGCCAGGCCGAGCACGAGCGTCGAGTTGTTGATCCCGGTGTTGGGGCCCCATTCCCACAGGTAGCCCGAACCGAGGAACTGGATCTGCTCCGGCACCGGCACCGTGTTGGACTTGCCGATGTACTGGTTGAGGCCGCGGAAGAACATGTACCCGGCCAGTGTGGTGATGAAGCCGGGGATGCCGACGTAGGCGACCCAGAACCCTTGCCACGCCCCGATGAGCGCGCCGCACACGATGCCGATGATGATTCCCGCCCACCAGGGCACGCCCCAGTCCCGGATGACGAGCGCCACGATGATGCCGACGGCCGCCGCGACCGACCCGACCGACAGGTCGATGTGGCCGGCGATGATGACCATGACCATGCCGATGGCCAGCAGCAGCACGTGCGAGTTGCCGTTGATGAGGTTCTGCGCGTTGGTGGGCGTGAGCACCTTGCCGCCCGTGGTGATCTGGAACGTCACCACGAGCGCCACGAGCGCGAACACCATGCCGAACTGCCGCGCTCCTCCGCTGAAGAGCTGCCTGAGTGCCGTCATCGTCGGTTGCCTTCGTCCGTTCCTGGTCGTGGGTAGGTGGGTGGGGGGTTCTCAGGCCGCGCCTGCGTGAGCAGGACCGGCCCCGGTCATGAGCCGCATCAGCGACTCCTGGTCGGCTGCCGCGCCGTCGATGACCCCGGTGATCGTGCCCTCGAAGATCGTGTAGATCCGGTCGCACAGCCCGAGCAGCTCGGGGAGCTCGCTGGAGATGACGACGACGCCCTTGCCTGCGTCGGCGAGCGCCTGGACCAGACCGTAGATCTCGTACTTCGCGCCGACGTCGATGCCGCGCGTCGGCTCGTCGAGGATCAGCAGGTCCGGCTCGGGGAACATCCACTTGCCCAGCAGGACTTTCTGCTGGTTGCCGCCCGAGAGCTTGACGACGCCTTCCTCGACGCTGTTGGCCTTGATGCGCAGCGACGTGCGGTAACCCTCGGCCGCGCTGTGCACCAGGGCCTCGTCGAGCATGCCCCGGACGCGCACCTTCTTGAGCGCGGCGGAGACGACCGTGTCCTGGATCGTGTCGAGAAGGTTGAGCCCGAGAGCCTTGCGGTCCTCGGGCACGTAGGCGATCCCGTGCTCGATGGCCGACTTGACCGTCGGCAGACGCACCTCGGCACCGTCGATCTTGACCGTGCCGCTGATCCAGCGCCCGTAGCTGCGGCCGAAGATCGAGCGAGCGAGCTCGGTGCGGCCCGCGCCCATGATCCCGGCGAACCCGACGATCTCGCCACGGCGGACGTAGAAGCTCGCCCCCTTGGACACGAGCCGCCCCGGCAGCAGCGGGTGCTCGACCGTCCAGTTCTCGACCTCGAAGAACGTCTCGCCGATGTGCGGCGTGTGGTCCGGGAAGCGGGCGTCGAGCGAGCGGCCGACCATCCCTCGGATGATGCGGTCCTCGGTGACGTCGCCCGACGTGACGTCGAGCGTCTCGACGGTGCGCCCGTCGCGGATGATCGTGATCGCGTCGGCGACGGCGGTGATCTCGCCGAGCTTGTGGGAGATGATGATGCAGGTCAGACCGCGATCTCTCAGTCCGCGCAGCAGGTCGAGCAGAAGCTCGGAGTCGTGCTCGTTGAGCGCCGACGTCGGCTCGTCGAGGATGAGCAGCTCGACGTTCTTCGACAGGGCGCGGGCGATCTCGACGAGCTGCTGCTGGCCGACGCCGAGGTTCTTGACGAGGGCGTCGGGGTCGGCGCGCAGGCCCACCGTGGCCAGAAGCTCACTGGCCTTCTCGCGCGTGGCCTGCCAGTCGATGCCGACCGCTCCGCGCACCTCGTTGCCGAGGAAGATGTTCTCCGCGACCGACAGCTCGGGGATGAGCGCGAGCTCCTGGTGGATGATCACGATGCCGGCGTGCTCGCTCGACCGGATGTCCTTGAACGCGACGGGCTTGCCCTTGTAGACGATCTCCCCGTCGTAGGTGCCGTGCGGGTAGACGCCCGACAGCACCTTGACCAGGGTGGACTTGCCCGCGCCGTTCTCGCCGCAGATTGCATGGATCTCGCCCTGGGCGACCGTCATCGACACGTCGTCGAGCGCACGTACGCCCGGGAACGTCTTCGTGATCGACCGCATCTCGAGGATGGGGAGCGAGTCGCGCATCACGTGCTCCTCTCGGACCGCATCGTCGCGGTCCGTCGACATCCCGGCGCCAATTGCCGGACGGTCTGGAACCTATGGAGTCAGGAGCACTGTCGTCAAGTCTTGAACGCGGATTTGATCGCTGCGTTATTTAGTTGTGATCGTTCCCTGGGCGATCCCGGACGCCTGGAGCGCCAGCAGGCAGGCCCCCAGCACCTCGGCGCGGGGCTCGAACTCCGACACCCGGAACCGCGTGCGGGCGATCGCCGCGGGCAGTGCGCGCTTGCGCGCCGACGCGACGACGGCATCGAGCAGCGGCTTCCCGACGGACGCGAGCGGCCCCCCGAGGACGAGCACGTCGGGGCTCAGCAGGTTGCACACGACCGCGAGCACCCGGCCCAGCGCGTCACCCGCCTCGGCGACGATCCGCAGCGCGACGGCGTCGTCCTGCGCGGCGGCCGCCAGCACGTCGTCGAGCACCGCATGCCCTCCGTGGGCCCGCTCGAAGTCGGCGACGACGCTGCGCGTCGAGGCGATGGTCTCCAGGCACCCGCGCGAACCGCAGTAGCAGGTCTGGCCGCCGTCGACGACGCGCACGTGCCCGAGCTCGCCGACCAGCCCGCTCGTCGAGCGGTAGACCTCGCTCCCGATGGCGATACCCGCACCGATGCCGCTGGCGACCTTGAGGTACACGAGCGTGCCGTCGTTGCCCCCCGGAGCGGACGCGGCATGGGCGAGCGCACCGAGGTTGGCATCGTTGTCGACGACGACGTCGATCCCCAGCGCGCCCGACGCGAACGACGCGAGATCCTGGCCCGACCACTGGCGCAGCACCGACTGCTGCACGACGGCACCGTCGCGCCCGATCGACGCGGGCACCGCGAGACCACACCGGCGCACCTGCGCACGCTCGAACCCCGCATCGGCCACGAGCTCATCGAGAAGCTGCGACGCCAGGCGCAGGGTGTCTTCCGGCGCGTGCCCCTGGTCGAGCGCGACCTCACGGTCACCGAAGGTCCTGCGAGCGGTGTCGCAGCCGGCGACCCGCAGGTGCGTGCGCCCGACATCGATACCCACGACGATCCAGTCCTCCGGGACCAGCGAGACGCGCACCCCCCAGCGCCCGTCGCGCAGCACGCGCTCGGTACGCATGCGCCCGGCAGCGCTCTCCAGGCCCACGATGTTGGACACCGTCGCACGCGACAACCCGGTGACCCGGGCGAGATCTGCCTGCAGCTGCGGCCCGGCAGCCGTCAACGTGCGCACGAGCGCAGCCGTGTTCAGGCCCCGCAGCGCGGCCTGCGACCCAGAGCCCGACCTCGGTGTGCTCGACATGACGCATTGATAGCGCACACACCCGTGTGCGTTCAACGCGTGAACGCGCACCGGCACCCGCTGCGCGTGAGCACAATCCGCACATCAACGACTAGACGGGCAGGTCAGCGGCTTGCGGAGAGACCCGCAGCAGCTCCGTCTCCCCGAACGACACGTTCTCGTCGACCCCGACCTCAGCGCTTCCGCCGCCGTCGGAGAGCGCGACCCGGGCCGTTCGCACGAACGGCGTGCCCGGTCGCGCGACGCACACCTCGAGCGCGCACCCCTCGATCCAGGCATCGGCGGGGTGAAGAACAGGTGCCGATCATGCCGCGCCGGAGCGCCGGCGACGTCCGCCGCCACGCGCCCGGTCCGCCCGCACGGGTCAGGCGTGCCGTTCCGTCCACGCGGCGATCAGGTCGAGAGACAGAGGCGCGATCGGAAGCGGCGCCACGGGTGACGCCGGGTCGACCCACACGAGCTCCGCGAGCTCGGCCAACGGTCGCGGCTCGGCCCCCGGCGGGAGATCGACGTCGAACGCGTGCGCGTCGACGACGTGCCCCGGCTCGTTGGCCGCGGTCGCACGGAACCGCCCGAGCGGGCGCACCGCGTCGGCGTCGAGCGCGACACCGATCTCCTCCTCGACCTCCCGGACCAGGGCGTCGAGCGGGCGCTCCTCCGGCTCGATCTTGCCGCCCACCTGCATGAACGCCGACGTTCCCCGCTTGCGCACCAGAAGGAACCGCCCGTCGCGCACGACGACGGCGGCAACGATGTGCAGCACCACCGGACGGCCGGAACCCGTCACCCCTGGTCGACCTGCTCGTCGATGACGGTGCCGTCCAGCATCTTGACCACCAGGGGACGCCCACCAGTCCGCTGCCCGCGATGTCGGGGTCGTCGGCAGAGGAGTCGTCATAAGGGTCCGGTCCCGGCGACGACGGACCGGCCGACGGGCGACCCGCGCGTGAGGCGAGCGCGCGCCGCTGGACCGCCTCGACCGCGTCCTGCGCCGCCCCGGAGCGACCAGGCGGCGCGAGCGTCACCCGGGGCTGGGTCGGCGCCGCGGCAGCGGGCGCCGCACCCGCCGGAGCGGTGGTGGCCGTCGGGACGACCGCAGCCATCGCGTCCGCGCGGGGTGGCACGTTCGCCGCCGTCGCCGGCTCGCCCAGGTCAGGTCGTTCCTCGACCAGACGCAGCCGGGGTCGCGCGACCGCCGGCTCGGGCTCGTCGAAGGGCGGCTCGGGGTCGTCGTCCGGCGGAGGCTCGTGCAGGGACACGCCCGCGAGCCACGCGGCGTCGGCGTCGTCGAACGCGGGAGACGGGGCGGCGGGCTGAGCCGGAGCGTGCGCGACCGCGACCAGCGGACGATGCTGCGAGGCGGGTGCCACAGGGTCGTTCGACCGAACCTCACCACGACCGCCTGGCCGGGGGGACTCCGCGCTGCCGGGACCGCCGGACGCCGGAGCCTGCGCGCCGACCCGGAACGCTGGCGCGGGGTCGTCCTGCTCCGGCGGGTCGTCGTGGCGACGAGCGGGCGCCGCATCGCGGGGACGGGCACCGCCGGGCACCTCCACCTCCACGATCTCGACACGCACCGCAATGCCGAGAGTCCCGTAGACGGCGTCGCTGATCGTCTCCGGACGACCCCGCCGTGCGAGCGCGACGACGCTCGGAGCGAAGCCGACGCGAAGCACACCGTTCTCCAGGCTCAGCACCTCGGAGTTCTCGCTCAGGAACGCGACCGCACCGGGGTTCCCGATACTGCGCAGCGCCTCGAGCCAGCGACGCCGGACCATCTCGGTCGTGACCTCCGACGCAGCATCGTCCCCGCGTCCGGAGGGCGCGCCTGCCGGCACCGAGGCCGCAGGCACCGAAGGCGCGATGCTCGGCGCCGAGGCCTCCGACACACCACCCTCGGCCGCCGCGGGAGCGGCATCGTGGAGCCCCCCGCCATCACCCGGCGCGAGACCCTCCCCGCCACCCGGAGCGTCGCCACCACCCGGCGACGCTCCCGCACTGCCGGGACGCGGCACACCCTCCGGCGCGGCCCGCTCCGCGGTGCTCGGACCGCCCGCCGCCCGCGGGGCGGGCGCGGCATCCGGGCCACTCACCGCCTGCGGGGCGGGCGCGGCATCCGGGGCGGTGACGGCATCCGGGCCACTCACCGCCTGCGGGGCGGGTCCGGCATCCGGGGCGGTGACGGCATCCGGGCCACTCGCCGCCGACGGGGCGGGCGCGGCATCCGGGGCACTCGCCGCCCGCGGCGCGGGTACGGCATCCGGGCCGCTCACCGCCGGCGGGGCGGGCGCGGCATCCGGGACGCTCGCGCCGAGTTCCGGCCGAGGACCAGCCGTTCGGGTCCCGGCCGCGACGGCCGCGACCGGGTCGGCCGTCGCGTGGCCGTCGCTCACGCGGTCGCCTCCTGCCGGACCGGCGCTCACGGGATCCGCCCCGACGGCCGTCGTCGGTGCCGGAGTGGCGCCGCGGCTCGCCTGGATCGCCGCGCGCACGGCGGCCGGCCCGCTCTGGGAGCCGGCGCGCACGGCCCCCGCCACCTCGGCACTCTGCGGCCGCGCGGCTCGCGGTGCCTGCGACGCGGCGCCGTCGATCGCTCCACGCTCCAGCCGTTCGACGCGCGCGGCCAGGCCGGCGGCCCCCTGGTCCGCCCCGGGCAGCAGCAGCCGCGCGCACAGCAGCTCCAGGTGCAGGCGAGGCGACGTCGCCCCGGTCATCTCGGTGAGCGCGGCGTTGACCAGGTCGGCCGCGCGTGAGAGCTCGGCGATCCCGAGGCGCGAGGCCTGCGTGGCCATGCGGGCGAGCTGGTCCTCGGGCAGCCCGCGCAGCACGGCGCCCGCCGCGTCTCCCGAGACGGCGATGACGATGAGGTCGCGCAGCCGTTCGAGCAGGTCGTCGACGAACCGCTGCGGCGCGTGCCCGGAGGCGATGAGCTGGTCGACCACGCGGAAGAGCGACGCGCCGTCCCGCGCGGCGAGCGCGTCGACGACGTCGTCGAGCAGCGAGGCGTGCGTGTAGCCGAGCAGCCCGACGGCCAGGTCGTAGTCGACCGTCCCGCCGGTCGCGCCCGCGATGAGCTGGTCGAGCACCGAGAGCGAGTCACGCACGGAACCGCCCCCCGCGCGAACCACGAGCGGAGCCACACCCCCGCCGAGCGTCACTCCCTCGGCCGCGCACAACGACTCGAGGTAGGGCGACAGCACGTCCGGCGGCACGAGCCGGAACGGGTAGTGGTGCGTGCGCGACCGGATGGTGCCGATGACCTTGTCCGGCTCCGTCGTCGCGAAGACGAACTTGATGTGCGGCGGCGGCTCTTCCACGATCTTGAGCAGCGCGTTGAACCCCGCCGGCGAGACCATGTGGGCCTCGTCGATGATGAAGATCTTGAACCGGTCGCGCGTCGGCGCGAAGGTCGCGCGCTCACGCAGGTCGCGGGCGTCGTCGACGCCGCCGTGCGAGGCGGCGTCGATCTCGACGACGTCGAGCGACCCGCTCCCGCCGCGCGCCAGCTCCACGCACGAGGGGCAGGTCCCGCAGGGGGTGTCGATCGGCGTCTCGGGCGTGTTCGCGTGGCAGTTGAGCGTGCGCGCGAGGATCCGCGCCGACGTCGTCTTGCCGCACCCTCGCGGCCCCGAGAAGAGGTACGCGTGGTTGACCCGTCCGCTTCGCAGCGCCTGCATGAGCGGCGAGGTGACGTGCTCCTGACCGATGACCTCGGCAAACGTCTCGGGCCGGTAGCGGCGGTACAGGGCTGTGGTCACCCGACCACCCTAGACGGCGACACCGACACGCGGCGGGTCGCCTGGGGACGCTGGCACGAGGGTGCGCGGGCTTTCGCGCCAGCTCGTCGCCCGCACCCGCGCGTGACGAAGAGATGACGTGCGCGGACGCGCACCCGCAGCCACCGGCCGGCTACCGGCGCAGCGCCCTGCGCGCGAGCGTGTTCCCGAGCAGCTGCACGAGCTGCACCACCGCGACGAAGATCACCACGACGACGAACGTGACGCCCCAGTTGTACTGCTGGTATCCGTGCACGATCGCGAAGTCGCCGAGCCCGCCGGCGCCGAGGTAGCCGCCGATCGCCGACATGTCGAGCACGACGACGAACAGGAACGTGTAGCCCAGGATGAGCGGCGCGAGCGCCTCGGGAACGAGCACCGTGCGGATGATCCGCAGCGGAGACGCACCCATCGCCCGTGCCGCCTCGACGACGCCGGGGTCGATGGTCACGAGGTTCTGCTCGACGAGGCGCGCGAAGACGACCGACGCCATGACGCACATGGGGAAGGTGAACGCGTCGATCCCGACGGTCCTGCCCGTCACCACACGCGTCAGCGGCCCCAACGCCACGATGAAGATGAGGAACGGCACGGGCCGCAGGATGTTGATCAGCACGTTGAGAACGGTGAACACCACCTTGTTCTCGAGCAGGTTCCCCGACCGTGTCAGGTACAGGCCCAATCCGATGAGCAGGCCGAAGAACCCGCCCGCGACCAGGGTGATGAGCACCATGTAGAGGGTCTCGCCGGCCGCCTGCCACAGCAGCGGCCCGAGGTTTGCCCAGTCCATCAGTCGTTCCCCTCCACGAGCCCGGTCGGTCCGCCCGTGGGGCCGCCCCCGGGACGTCGCTCGCCGCTTGTTCCCGGCACCTCGCGGGCGTCACGCCCCGGCGTGGCCTCAGCCCGCCCCGCCGCGAGCGACGGGACGGTGCGCGGCGCCCGGGCAGTGCCCAGGTCGTCGACGTCGGTCACCGCGCGCAGGTGCGCGACCGCGGCGGCGACGGCGTCGTCGGACCCGGCGAGCTCGAACGTGAGCGACCCGTAGGGCTTGTTCGCCACCTCCGTGATGCCGCCGTAGACCACTGCGGGCTCCACGCCGCGGTCCCGCAGCACCTGCGTGATCGCGCGCGTCGACCCGGTGACCTCGTCGATGCCGACGACGACGAGCCGCCCCGGGTGCCTCTCGCGCAGCCGCGCGAGGGTCTCGTCCGACGGCCTGTCGCGCAGCGACGTGGCCACGAACCGGCGCGTCACGGCCGCCTGCGGCCGCGAGAAGATCTCGTACGCGGCGCCCGTCTCGACGACCTTGCCGTGCTCCATCACCGCGACGCGGTCGCAGCAGTAGCGGACCACGTCCATCTCGTGGGTGATGATCACGACGGTGATGCCGAGCTCGCGGTTGACGCGCTGGAGCAGCCGCAGCACCTCGCGCGTCGTCTCGGGGTCGAGCGCGCTGGTCGCCTCGTCGGCGAGCAGGATGCGCGGGTTGGTCGCCAGCGCCCGCGCGATGCCCACGCGCTGCTTCTGCCCGCCGCTGAGCTGCGCCGGGTAGGTGTCCGCCTTGTCGGCGATGCCGACGAAGTCGAGCAGCTCACGCACGCGGGCCTCGCGCTCGCCGCGCGGCCACCGGGCGACCTCGAGCGGGTAGGCGACATTCCCCGCGACCGTGCGCGAGGCGAGCAGGTTGAACTGCTGGAAGATCATCCCGATGCCGGCACGGACCTCACGGAGCCGGGCCTCGCCCAGCCCCGTGAGGTCCGTGCCGCCCACCACCACCGCTCCCGACGTCGTCCGCTCGAGCGCGTTGATGAGCCGCACGAGGGTGGACTTCCCGGCGCCCGAGTAGCCGATGACGCCGAAGATCTCTCCGGCCGCGATGTCGAGGGTGACGCCGTCGACGGCCCGGACCTCGGGCCGTCGGCGCCCGCCCGGGAACACCTTGGCGGCGTCCCGGAAGCTGATGATGGGTTCGCTCACGATGATCAGGATGTCAGGAGGTTCAGCCCTGGGCCTTCTCGTTCTTCTCGATGGTCGCCAGGATGTCCTGGAGGTCCTTCGGCGAGTTGTCCTTGATGACGCCCGTGCCACCCGATGCCTCGATCACGCCGTCCGTGACCTCCGACTCGTGGTAGATCTCGATGAGCTTCTTGAAGGTCGGGTTGTCGGCGTCGGCCTTCCGGGAGACCCAGACGTTGATGTACGGGTCGTTGGCGCTCGAGTCGGCGTCGGTCGAGTAGACCGGCTTCTGGTGCGCGGCGTCGATGTTCGGCACGTAGTCGTTGTTGACGATGGCCGCGTAGACCTTCGGGTCCTGGAGCGCCGTCGGGGTCTGGTCGGCCTTGAGCGCCGTGACGGTGACCTTCGACTCGTCGGCGACGACGTCGGCCGCCGTCGAGAACGACGTGCCGCCGCCCTTGAGCTTCACGAGCCCGGCGTCCTGGAGCACGAGCAGCGCACGGGCCTGGTTGGAGGCGTCGTTCGGGATGGCGACCTCGGCGCCGTCGGGGATGTCCGCGACGTCGTCGACCTTGGTCGAGTACAGGTCGAGCGGGTAGACGGCGGTGGCGCCGATCGGCGTCAGGTCGCTTCCGGTCTTGACGTTGTAGTCGGCGAGGAACTGCAGGTGCTGGAACTGGTTCAGGTCGAGGTCACCGTCGGACAGCCCCTGGTTGGGCAGCTGGTAGTCCGAGAAGTTCTTGAGCTCGACGTAGATGCCCTCCTCCTCGGCCTTCGCCTTGAAGGTGTCCCAGTAGGCCTCGCCGCTGGAGACGATGCCGATGACGATCGGGTCCTCCTTGGACCCGGCGGACACCTCGTCCGAGCCGGAGCTGGCGCAGCCGGCCAGGGCGAGCGACGCGACGGCGCCGAACGCCGCCACCGAGCGGGCGGCGAAGGAGAAGCGGGAGCGAGACATGGTGTTCCTTCCGTGGGCGGGCAGCGGCACACGTGCCGCGCCCGTGGAGCGAGGGGTGGGGAGAATGCCCGTGCGTCGTGGCACGGTGCCGCGGAGGCCGACGGCGGAGCGGCGCGCGAGGGCGGTCGAACGATCCCGGGCTCAGCGCACCGAGCAGCGCATTCGCCCGGCCTGCACGAGGCAGCGGCACATGACGGCGCGCGGCGTGAGGCGCGGAGTCGAGGCGGCGTGCGTCGTGGTGGCGGGCATGGCGTCATCATGCGTTCCGACAACGCTTGCGAGCGAACTGGCGACGGGAAAATCCTGCGATACGAGACACCGTCGTCTCGACTGCTGAGAATGCGCAGGTCAGCGGGTCGCGCAGGGCAGCAAAGGACCCCCCGTGCACCCGCCAGAGCGCACCTACCCTTGCTGCCTTCCGGCCCTGGGGAGTTCGGCACGATGACGCCGCACGAGGGGTCTACCGCTCAGCCTAACGGAGCGCCGCGCCGTCACCGAAATCCGGGGGTGCATCTGCGGCCAGCCCCCGAGGCCCCCGGACCACCTCGTTCCGGGGCACGCGTCCGCGTCCGGTATCCTTCTGTGGCTGCCGTGCTGCAGCAACCAGGAGGATTCGCCTAGCGGCCTATGGCGCACGCTTGGAAAGCGTGTTGGGTTCACGCCCTCACGGGTTCAAATCCCGTATCCTCCGCGCCGGAACCCCGGGAGCCTCGTGCTCCCGGGGTTTTTCGTTGACATCCCACGGATCTGGCAGGACTGGTTCGTTGTCATCGGTGCACCGCTGAGGGCAACACAGCGTCGACGAACGCCGACGTCGCCCCGGCCCCGGAGAGCATCGGGTCCACCGTCGTCTCCCTCCGGGTGTCCGACGTCGAGGCCTCGGTCCTGGCTCGCGTCCAGACGCACACGCAGGCAGCCGGGTCGCGCGGGCTGCGGCAGCCGCTCGCCGATGCCCTGGCGGATCTCGACCCGGCCGGGCAGGACGTCATCGTCGATGCCGGCCACCTCGGGCTCGCCGGGTCGCCCGAGCCGCTGCTCGCGCGGCGGACCTGACTCTGCTCACCGTGCGGACCGACCTGCTGTCGCTCGCCGGCGCACGCTCGCGCGCAGCGCAGCTCGCGTCCGAGGCCTCCTGGCGCAAGCCCGGCCTGCTGCTCCTCGGCGACGGCCATCCCTGCCGGGCCAGCCACGCGGCCAAGATCCTCCGTCTGCCCGTCGTCGCGAACGTCGGCCTCGACCCGGTCAATGCCGGCGTCTACATCGCGAGCGATTCACTTCCCGAACGAGCAGGCCGCGCTCAAGTGCGTCGACCTCGCCGTCATGGCCTTCGACCCAACCGGCAACGGCCGCGCCCGCTGGACCCGACGCTGGAAGGGCGCTCTGAACGCGTTCGACACCACCTTCGACGGGCGCCCCGGCGCGCACTGCCGCTGACCAGCAACAACAATCCCAGACACACCGCCAGCCGGACGAACCCATGCCTCATCAACCGTCTCGACCCCGAGCCCGATGAACGGCGAGCGGGACGCGCCGAAGAAGGGCGACTCTACGGCGCGCCCGCAGGCGGATGTTGTGCTCAGCGCGCGGTGAAGCCGCCGTCGACGGTGAGGGTCGACCCGGTGACCCACCGGGACTGGTCAGAGGCGAGGAACGCGACCGCACTGGCGACGTCCTCTGCGGTCCCGAGGCTCGGCCACGGCGACTGGTCGTGGAGCATCTGGTTGAGGTCGGGGTCGTCGAGGAAGGGACGGACCATTGCGGTCGCGAGGAAGCCCGGGCACACCGCGGTGACACTGATCTGCTCGGCGGCGAAGTCGACGGCCAACTGGCGAGTCAGGTTCACCACAGCCCCCTTGGAGGCGCAGTAGCCAGGCTCCTGAGCAAGACCGACGAGCCCCCCGATCGAGGCGATGTTGATGACCTTGCCCCGGGAGGGGCCGACGATGTCCTGCCTGAGGAACTGGGTGATCGCGAGCTTGGACCCTAGCCAGACGCTCTTGAGATTGACCGCGATGGTCCTGTCGAAGTCCTCCTCCCGCTCGTCGACGATCGTCGACAGGCCGGTGAAGATGCCGGCGTTGTTCACGATGATGTCGAGACGGCCGTACTCGGCGACGGCGGTCTCGACCAGTCTGGTCATGTCGGCGGTATTGCTAGCGTCGGCCTTGACAAAGATGGACGCTCCGCCGTTCTTGGCGATCAGGTCATGGGTCTCGGCGTCGCCGTCCTCCTCGTAGCCCCCGGCGCGGGCCCCGGGCCGGAGGTCTGAACACACAACGGTGGCGCCTTCAGCAGCGAGGCGCAGGGCGATGGCTCGCCCGTTGCCGGAACTGGAGCCGGTGACGATGGCGATCTTGTTCTTGAGGGACA